>NZ_JACJFJ010000004.1:0-270981 GCF_014164545.1 Shewanella sp. SG41-3 | reverse complement strand
ATCGACCGAGCTGGTGCCGGTTAAGACGCTGCCGGTGGTGGCGCTGCTGTCTTCGGCCACCGAAATGACTTCGTTGGCGTCCGTGAAATTGTCGTTTTCTGGGGTGACGGTGATGGTCAAGGTCGCGGTTTCACCAGTGTTAGTGGTGTAAGTAATGACAGGAACGGTACCGTTCCAATTTTCATTGGGTGTGAAGGTGTAAGAACCATCTTCATTGATGATCAGGACACCGCTTTCAAGAGCAACGTCAGTGCCTGGAGTATAAGATTGGCCGTCCACTTTAAAGCTATTCACGCTTAGGTCAGAATCTACATCGCCATCGTTATCAAGTACATTGCCTGTAGCAACAGTATCTTCAGCAACAGTATTAGTGTCGTTAGCCAACACCGATGCATCATCAACCGGCGTGACTTCGATGGTTAGCGTCGCGGTTTCACCCGTATTAGTGGTGTAAGTAATAACAGGAACGGTACCGTTCCAATTTTCATTGGGTGTGAAGGTGTAAGAACCATCTTCATTGATGATCAGGACACCGCCTTCAATAGCAACGTCTGTGCCGGCCGTATAAGTTTGGCCGTCCACTTCAAAGCCACTCACGCTTAGGTCAGAATCTACATCGCCATCGTTATCGAGGACATTGCCGGTGGCAGCAGTATCTTCAGCCACAGTATTGGTGTCGTTAACCAATACCGATGCATCATCAACCGGGGTGACTTCAATGGTTAGCGTCGCGGTAACACCGGTATTAGTGGTGTAAGTAATAACAGGAACAGTACCGTTCCAGTTTTCATTTGGCGTGAAGGTATAAGATCCGTCGGCATTGAGCACGAGCACACCGTCATCAAGGGCAACTTCTGTGCCGGCCGTATAAGTTTGGCCATCCACTTCAAAGCTACTCACGCTTAGGTCTGAATCTACATCGCTATCGTTATCGAGTACATTACCTGTAGCAACAGTATCTTCAGCAACAGTATTGGTGTCGTTAGCCAACACGGATGCGTCATCGACAGGTGTGACTTCGATGGTAAGCGTCGCGGTAACACCCGTATTAGTGGTGTAAGTAATGACAGGAACGGTACCGTTCCAGTTTTCATTGGGTGTGAAGGTGTAAGACCCATCTTCATTGATGATCAGGACACCACCTTCAAGAGCAACTTCTGTGCCGGCCGTATAAGTTTGGCCATCCACTTCAAAGCTACTCACGCTTAGGTCTGAATCTACGTCGCTATCGTTATCAAGTACATTACCTGTAGCAACAGTATCTTCAGCAACAGTATTGGTGTCGTTAGCCAACACAGATGCGTCATCGACAGGTGTGACTTCGATGGTCAGCGTCGCGGTTTCACCAGTGTTAGTCGTATAGGTAATGACCGGCACTTGGCCATTCCAATCTTCATTAGGAGAAAAAGTAAAAGAACCATCAGGATTGATAACGAGCACTCCATCTTCAAGCTCGATTTCTGTACCCGCAGGATAGGTTTGTCCATCTACTTCAAAACTCACTACACTCAAACCTGAGTCAGTATCGCTGTCGTTATCTAAAACATTTCCAGCAGCAACTTGATCTTCGCTAACTGTAATGACGTCATTTAATACAACCGATGGGGAATCATTTTCAATAAGCACTTCTTCTTGAGTCACTGCTGTTGGGGTAGCAGTTTGTCCTGTCGTGTCGTAGCCTGTATTCGCAATGGTCTCTGCACCATCTCTTGATACTGAGACATAACCAAAATCACCTTGGTTGGCTGTTGGGGTGCCAGCGGCGGTTTCTGGTAGGTTTGCTGTCGGATCTTCGCCAGATGCAATTAATGCCTGCAAGGCTGCGATTTCATCTATAGCTTGTTGATCTGCTACTTGCTCGATAATGGCATCATCAGGAGTATCTGCACTATTAAAAATAGTGCCGTCATCGAATGTAATAACAAAAGCAAACTCATTGCTGCCTGAAACTAATGCTCCAGCAGGAATTGTCTGGCCAAGTTGTAGTTCCTTGGTTTCATTGTTAATTGTTATTGTTACTGTACCTTCTGAAGCAGAAAGTATTCCATTTTTTGACGTAGTAATTGATTCCATTTGAAGCTCCCAACAGCTTTATATACTTAAGATAACAATGAGTTAATTTGCATCATATTTGCTTAATATAATAATAGTATTAACATTAAAATTATTTTATAAACATTAGGTCAAATAATATCACTTACCACAATGGTAGTCAATTTTTTGACGTTAAGGCGTTTCTAAACAAGCTAGTTATAATAAGCATATAAAACAAAGTATTAATTTGTTAACCTATTAGTTCTATATATTTTTACGTCATAAAAAAGTCGTAATTAAATGTAGTTTAATATTGTTATTTATTTCCTTATGTCGGCATAGATAACAACAAATAAAGCAGAATAACTAAAAAAGCCTACGAGATTGTAGGCTTTGAGATGAGCTTAAAAATAACTTTATTGCTTAGATTATGTTTGCAGCATTACGATAACTGTTTGCCGCAGAAGAGTTTTCACCTAACTGTTCTTGGGCTTGTGCTAATGCTAACCATGATTGATGCGTTGGTGCTATACGACAGACATTTTGCCAATGAGTTTTAGCTTGTTTAGTGTCACGACTTTGAATGGCAAGCTTTGCCAGACACATTTGATAGTCAGCATCATTTTCATGAGTGGTTTCTAGTCGGCTGAGTAATTTACGCACCTCTTGATCTTGTGCATCGATTAAATCAGGTATTGCGGCAAATAAAGCCGCCGATGGTGCAGCGCTAAGTTGTTTAATAATTAACTTTATTGCTTTATCTTTATGCCCATACTGAGTCAATCCATGAGCATAAGCGACAACTAATTCATCTTGTTTACGCTCCGACTTACTTAACCAATGCCAACATTTATTCAATTCTGCTTCAGAAGTCTTAGCTGCATTTACCATTAAAATACTGTTGGTTTTAGTGTTTAATTGGTTGAACTCAGTTTCAGAAAGTAATTGGCGTTTTTTCAGGATTGGTAACAACAATTTTAATGCCTGCCAATCATTTTGCTGCAAATATAACTCTTGTGCTAGTTTCAGTACTGGTGCACTACTTTTACTTGTTGGATTTAGTTTATCAAGTACTACTCGAGCTTGATTGAGCTCCCCCTGCTTCATTAAGTAGCGGGTACGCGATGTATAAACCGCTGTTTTGGCAATAGGGTTATTTTCTGCTTGAGTTAAATAATGATCTCGCGCAGTAATATCACCTTGATAGTGAGCTGCTCTTGCTGCCGCAAAAAGATTTAATACTGGAATTTCACCTTTTTCAGCACCTTTAGCCATGGCTTTTTCTGCCGCAGGCCAATCTTCTTCAGCCAGTGCTAAAGCGCCGGTTAAAGTATGCTTTTTAGCCGCTTTTCTACGCCATTGCTCTGGCAGGTAGCGACTGCTAAGTAGCATATTTAATAATAATAAAATTAACCACTCGAGTAATTGCAGCGCAAAATAAAATACAATTAACCCCACAACACCTATGACCAAGCTAGTTTCAATTTGATAGTCACCAATTGCGATATAAACGTAACCGCTTTGTCCAACAATAAGTGGGCTGAGACACAGTCCAATTAAAATGAGAACAACATAAACCAGCGTCTTAATCATTGTGCTGGCTCCTGTGTAGGCATTATTTCACCATAGGTAACCAGCTGCTGGAGTAGTGGCGAGGCTTGAAATTTATTAAGAGTCACTTTTTCAACTTTAACCTTGGCCAGTTTATCCAAAGACGCAATTATTGCTTTAGTCTTTGGATCTGTTAAGTCAAAGTATTGTTGTAACCACTTGTCTGCTAAAGCAATAGATTGCTGATAATTCACTTGGTCAAATCGGTACAGTGCTAATTGTGCTTGCAATAATTTGTTGCGAATATTTTCAACTAAATACCATTGCTGTTCCGGTGATAACAGCGGCTCCAAATCAGTGGTCCGTTTGCGGATAGTAATAAAACCATCAGTTAAGTCATGCCAGGTTGTGGCGAGATTTTGTTGCCAATCATCAATTGAGTCGGTGACTGCCTGGGTGTTTTTATTTTCTGTAAAATTCTCATCCACACGATTTAACGGTAACCCTTCCACATCATTGATAATATTATCTAAGTCAAAGATGGTATTGGTTATGTCAGTGGTTTTTAATGCGTTAACTTTAATGATGTCTTCAGCTAAGGCTTTACGTAAAAGAGTTAATGCAGGATCTTTCATCGCACTGATACGTTCATCTGCAGACTGTAATAAACCAATTGCTGTTTGCGGATCGTTTTCTAACCATAGTTTTCTGCCAGCCATGCGAACTAAATATTTGGCTTCTGATGCCATCCAATGGTTAGGACTGCGCTGGGCAATAACAGCTACACGTTCTTGCAGTTGTTTATTTGATTGCTGTAGTTCAGCTAATTTTGCATAAGCTTTAGTATCGTTCAGCTGTTGTTGCTCTAACGTACCAAAGCGTTTATTGGAAGCCATGACGGTTTGTTGTAATTCATATTTCAACGATTTATTTTGTGTAACTTGTTCAGTGATACTTTGTTCTAATTGAGTTTGGCCTTGACTTTGTTGGCTAAGCTGCAAATAAAGCCAGTAACAAGACGCCACAGCAACAATGGCAACCAGTAAACTGAATAATACTCCAATACGGATCCACCAAGAGCTAGGTTTAGCTTTGCGTCGGCTGTTATTTACCGGAGAATTTGTCTGATTATTATTTTTGTTGTCAGCAGATTGTTGGCTCGTTGCATTGACTTTTTTTGCCTGTAGCGGCTTTTCTATTGGATTTTGCGCAGAAGAAATCACTTTCTCATCCTTGTGTGCTGGCGAGTTTGGATCTTTTTTATTGTTTTCCATGAACAGTCCTTGAAAGCAAAAATACAACCAATATAAGCAATATTAGAAAATGTGTGTCGATGCAAGGTAACAATACAATAACAAATTATAACGCAAGACTCGTGAGTATAGCTTGAGTATTTGCTCCATTTGCATTGGTAATATGGCTTAATCCCATTGCTTTTGCTTGTAATTCGACGCGATGACTAGGCACTATGATATGACATGCACGTAACCATGCAAATAATTCTTTTGGGACAAGGTCAACTAAATTGGATAATATTTCGCCGCTGGTGACCACAATGGTATCAATACCGAAGGATTGCCATTGTTGAATGGTCTGTTTTGCGTTGAGCTTAGGTCTCACGCGCTGATAGACCTGCCAATAGTTCACCTTGGCACCTCGAAGCGCTAATTGTTCAGCGAGCATTTCACGTCCACCTAATCCACGTACAATAATAAATGACTGCTTATCGACATCTCGTAATTGTGGTTGTGATAATAAACCTTCACTATCTTGGCTCTCTTTGGGCGAGCTAATCGCTTGGATATTATAGTGAGCTAGGCTATCGGCGGTTGCTTGACCAACAGCGAAATAGCGACAGTGCTGTGGGAATGAATTGTTGAGTTTAGTGGCGGCAAAATCGACGGCATTAGTGCTAATAAAGAGCAAATTATCAGTGTGGGCTAAAGTAGCATGGCTCATTGATTCGTTTGTTTCAATTACCGCTAAAAGTGGGGTAACAAGATAAGCAACGTCTCGTTGTGAGAGTTGCTCTTCCATTGCTTGATTGCGCCCTTGTGGGCGCGTTAGCAAGACTTTCATGGCCAGTTATCTCTTAACTAGCATAAACAGCATCTAAAATAGTTTTAGCCCCGCGACTGAGTAAATCTTCTGCAAGAGACTCTCCAAGTGCAACGGCATCAGTTTTAGAACCCGATACCATACCCGTTATTATTTCACTTCCATCAGGATTGCCGACTAAACCACGTAGGGTTAAATTATCACCTTGAATTTCAGCAAAAGCACCGATAGGCACTTGGCATCCGCCTTCTAGGCGCGTGTTCATTGCTCGTTCAGCCAGCACTCTGTAACGGGTTTCTAAATGTTCAAGTGGTGCGAGTAATGCTTTAACCCGCTCGTCATTTAGACGACATTCAATGCCGACAGCACCTTGTCCATTGGCTGGAAGTGACTCTTCTGCAGAGATAAATCCTGCAATTCGTTGATTGAGTTTTAAGCGGATTAATCCGGCAGCCGCTAGGATAATAGCATCATAATCACCACTATCGAGTTTGGCTAAACGGGTACCAACATTACCGCGTAAGTCTTTAATAACAAGATCTGGACGAGCGGCTCTAATTTGACACTGACGGCGCAGACTTGAGGTACCCACAACCGCGCCTTGAGGTAATTCACTAATAGATTTATAGCTATTTGATACAAAAGCATCGCGTGGATCTTCACGTTCGCAAATTACCTGTAGGCCCAAACCTTCAGGAAAATCTACTGGTAAATCCTTCATTGAGTGCACTGCAATATCGGCACGATTTTCAAGCATCGCGACTTCTAACTCTTTAACAAATAGCCCTTTGCCACCAATTTTAGCTAAAGGAGTATCTAAAATGACATCACCTTTGGTGCTCATTGGTAATAATTCAACCGTGAGATCGGGGTGAATGCGTTCAAGTTCAGCTTTAACAAATTCAGCTTGCCACATTGCCAGTGGGCTTTTACGTGTTGCGATACGAATTATATTTTCAGACATGGTAGTAGATCCATTAGATAGCCTCAATGGAGTAATGCTATCACCGCTCTCGCTTGGATGTAACAAATCGATGGTAATTGTTTGAAGTCTGTAGGGCTTATTTGTGATTCATCTCGTTGAACAACTACTGGTGAAATATAAAATAAATGCTACGATGATCACTGTTTTGACGAAAGCGTGACCTTGGTCGAAAATTTGAGCTTAGGTTCGAGTGTGTTAGAAAAATTTGTCACCAAATAGTTTGTGTAGCAAAAAGCATAAATGGAGTGAGTCTTGACCGATAAAACGGCATATTATCAAAAGGATTTAGCTGAGAAACTAAATAACATTAGATTAACTAGAGTGACTAATGTACTGCCTGATTTGCAGCAGCATTTATTTCATATAATTCCTTTTTTAATACATCATAATCAAATAGATGTGTCCGGTATTATCGACCCCAACACGCCGTGTGGTGTTCATGGGTTTGATTTGTCAGACGCAATGATTGCAGCATGTGATGCCTTATGTTTGTCTGTACCCTCCGCCATTGATTCAAGTGTTGATGCTTTTGAAGGTATCTATGCCATGGGCAGTACTGCTAGTTTTGGGCAAAATCCGCAAAGCGATTTCGATATCTGGTTGGTTTACAATAGTAAACTGACTCAAGCACAACTTAAACTCATTGAATATAAAAACAAACTCATCAGTGACTGGTTTGCCGGTTTTGAGTTTGAAGTGAATTTTTATCTAGTGCATCCGATGCAATTTAGAGAATGCAGCGCATTTGATAATTGCCAACCAGTAGGATTAGAGCACAGTGGCAGTAGCCAACACTGGTTATTATTAGAAGAGTTTTACCGTTCTCATATTAGGCTCGCCGGTAAAACTGTGGCTTGGTGGCCCGATGCACAAAGCCAAGATACTCAGTCTAATGCCAACTTACTTTATCTTGGCAATGTGAATTCATTACCTGCGGCAGAGTATTTCGGTGCCTCATTATGGCAGCTCTATAAAGGGCTCAATAAACCTCATAAAGCCTTGTTAAAAGTGTTGTTATTGGAAACTTATGCCTCAGAATATCCCCATACAAGGCTAATAACTCAACAACTTTGGCAATATTGCCTAGATCAAGATTTTAGTGTTGCTAATGACGCTTATTTATTGCTGTATCAAAGAATTGAAACCTATTTAATTGCCCAAGAAGACAGTAACCGTTTAGAGATCGTTAGGCGTTGTTTTTATTTAAAGTCTGGTATCACTTTATCGAGTTTGTCACCTACCAATAGTGCAACAGACTGGCGGGTTGAAAAAATGACCAGCCTGGTTAAACAATGGGGCTGGAGCCATGAGCTAATCACCACATTGGATAATAGTCCTTATTGGCATGCTGGCCAGTTGAAATGGTTCAACCAGCAGCTCAGTGAACTGTTATTAGTCAGTTACAAAAATCTATTGAAATTTGCTTCAAAACAAACCTTAAGTGAACGTATGCGAGTTGAAGAACTCGGCTTATTGGCTCGTAAATTACATACTTATTTTAGTGATGATGACCATTTAATACAGCCTCTAAACCGACTTTGGAGTTTATCGACAGCTGAAAAATCGTTGACTATCTTTCATTGCAAGCAAGCATCACGTTTTTATCTCTATCGCCAAACTTATGTCGAACAGGATCCGTCTCAAGCTGTTACAGATAATCAAGGACATGAGTTCGATAATCATCCCATCCATGAAGCGGATAATATATGCAGTTTAGTTGCGTGGTCAGTGTTAAATGGGCTCGCAACTACCGATACTAAGTGGTTTCAAGTTGGACGAGGTAAAAGACGGACAGATAAATTGAGTTACCTAACCCGTAAACTTATCCCTATTATGCACAATGTACCCACTGTCTATAAACGTGATTTATGCGAACCTTGGTGTTATCAAAAAATTGTGTTGATTACCAATATGGATAAAGATCCGACCACTCAATTGAATGAGCAAGAACTGATGTTGGAACATATTAATGCCAATATTCTTTCCTTTGGACAGAAAAAAATCAGTATGTTGTCGTCGGTGGCGGTTGTGTGTTTAAACAGCTGGGGAGAATGGCAAAGCCATCGCTTCAATGGCAATACCGCATTACTTGAAGCTATTTCATTTATTATTCTGGGGTTAAAACGTTCAAATGACCAAGTTGATTTATCGATTATTAGTTGCTCAGCTAAGCTAAAGCAACCGATTTTTAATCAGCTTAAAACCTTATTATTACGATGTTATGGTTTAATGAAAAAGGTCAATCAGAGCAATACACTAATGCATCCAATAATTATGGGCGATCAACAATACAGTATGTACTTTAATGCGTTAGGTATGATGTATCGCAAGACTGACGTTGTGGCACAGGTCAGAAATGATCACACTCATGAGTTACCACTACCTTATACCGTGGATGATACTAACGTGAATGTACCATCGGTGATTCGCAAATTTATTGTCATGGATGCTAAGCAATATTTTGTCCGTCAACGTAAGCAAGTGCTTGATGTGTTTATTGCAGACGAGAAGAATCAGCTTGAACATTTACAATATCAACATACCAGTATCAATGATTTTGTGGCTAAAGAAAGCCATTTGTATGTCTTTGACGAACAAAAACAGCACCGGCCTGTTTTTAATATGCCGCAGTTTTTTCAACTTGTGCATATTGAAGGTAAATTAACCGTAATGCCATTTGGCTTGTCAGTAGATGAAATGGGCTCAGCATTTTAAGCACAAGCCCAAATTCAATGACCATTTAATCACTCACTTAGTGCTATTACACACTAAGTTATTGTGAGGTTTATGCGTTTATCTCGAGCAAAATACCGCTTTGTTTATTGATGGCATCAATCACAAAAGACATAAATTCTAATCCATTACGGGTATCTAACCATTTGCCATCATTGTAATTAAAGTGATAACCACCTGATTTTGTCGCCAGCCAAATTTCATGAAGAGGCTCTTGTTTATTGATGACGATTTGCGAATTATCTTCAAAAGCCAACTGTAAAACATTGCCGCTGGCATTAATATCGACATCGGCATCTTGCTCGTCAATTGCTTTTTCTACCGCGTTCTCTATTTCGCCAAATATTTCATCGGCTAATCGATGAAACTCAGTATCTGTAATAGCCATGTATTTCTATCCTTTGCTTTCTGCGTTATGAATGCGATTATAAGACCATTATTCACTAGATGCACAGATGTTGAAAAAAATGAGACTGCTTTTATCTATTATGCTTGCTAGCCTATTTGTAACCGCATGTGGTCAAAAAGGCGTTTTATACAAAACTCCTGAGCCAGTGGCCAATAAAGTCGCCCCAAAATCTGCCAGCACAGATGTGCCCAGGCAAACTGAGGTGCTCGACTCTCAACCTTCAACCTCACAACAAGAATAGCATTTATAAGGGACCGCATTTTGGATTACTTTTCATATCAAAATGATTCACTATTCGCAGAAGACTGCGATGTAGCAAAACTGGCTAAAACGCACGGTACGCCGTTGTATATTTATTCTCGTGCCACATTAGAGCGCCATTGGCATGCCTTTAATAATGCCGTTGCTGATCATCCTCATCTTATTTGTTATGCGGTGAAGGCGAATTCAAACCTTGCAGTGTTAAATGTATTGGCCCGTTTAGGCAGTGGTTTTGATATTGTTTCTGGTGGTGAGCTCTCGCGTGTATTACAAGCGGGCGGCGACCCTAAAAAAGTGGTTTTTTCTGGTGTGGGCAAAACGGTTGCCGAAATGGAGCAAGCCCTAAACATTGGTATTTACTGTTTTAATGTTGAATCCAGTGCTGAACTTGAACAGCTTAATGACGTCGCTGGGCGCTTAGGTAAAGTAGCCCCTGTTTCTTTGCGGATTAATCCCGATGTTGATGCTGGTACTCATCCTTATATTTCCACAGGTCTTAAAGAAAATAAATTTGGCATAGCCATGGATGAGGCTGATACGGTTTTTGCTCGTGCTGCTGAATTAGCTCATTTACATGTAAAAGGTGTCGACTGCCATATTGGTTCACAGCTTACCGAGATTAAACCCTTTTTAGATGCCATGGATCGCATGCTGGCGTTGATCGACCGTTTAGGTGAGAAAGGTATTAAGATTGAACATTTTGACGTGGGTGGCGGCTTAGGGGTTACCTATAATAGTGAAACTCCGCCGCATCCAGATAAATACGCCGCAGCATTACTCGATCGTTTAAATGGTCGTAAGTTAACATTAATTTTTGAACCGGGTCGTGCTATTGCGGCTAACGCAGGTATTTTCGTCACTCAAGTGCTTTACCTAAAAGAAAATAGCGATAAGCGTTTTGCGATTGTCGATGGTGCCATGAACGATCTTATTCGCCCTGCGCTTTATAGTGCGTGGCAAAATATTATTCCGGTACAACAAAATGATGCGCCAACTTTCGCTTATGATATTGTAGGTCCTGTATGTGAGACTGGTGACTTTCTCGGTAAAGACAGGCAGTTAGCGGTAAAAGCGGGTGACTTATTAGCCGTTCGTTCAAGTGGTGCTTATGGTTTTGTGATGGCCTCAAATTATAACTCTCGTCCAAGAGTCGCGGAGATTATGGTTGATGGTAGTGATGATTTTGTTGTTCGTCAGCGCGAAACGCTACAACAACTTTGGCAAGGCGAATATTTATTGCCATAGGCAATAAGCAAACGGCATAACGTTTTATAAGGAAACTTTTGTGATCCATTTCACTAAGATGCACGGACTGGGTAATGACTTTATGGTCGTTGATGGCGTAACACAAAATGTGTTTTTTTCGCCTGAACAAATTCGCCGTCTTGCCGATCGAAATTTTGGGATTGGTTTTGATCAATTATTGTTGGTCGAGCCGCCCTATGATCCTGATTTAGATTTTCATTATCGCATCTTTAATGCCGATGGCAGTGAAGTTGAGCAGTGTGGCAATGGTGCACGCTGTTTTGCTCGTTTTGTTCGCAATAAAGGCCTCACCCAAAAAAATAAAATTCGGGTGAGTACTAACTCAGGTAAAATTACTTTGCGGATAGAGCGTGATGGTAACATCACAGTTAATATGGGTGTTCCCGTTATTGAACCAAGCCAAATTCCGTTTAAAGCTAAAAAAAGCGAAAAGACCTACTTACTGCAAACCGCAATGCAAACTTACCTGTGTGGCGCTATTTCTATGGGTAACCCCCATTGCGTTATCGAGGTTGAAGATGTGCAAACCGTCAAGGTTGATGAAATTGGCAGTATGTTAACTCGCCACGAACGCTTCCCTAAGGGCGTCAATGTTGGCTTTATGCAAGTCATTAACCCTGGGCATATTAAGTTACGCGTGTATGAACGTGGCGCAGCAGAAACGCTAGCCTGTGGCACGGGCGCATGCGCTGCAGCAGCCGTTGGTCAATTACAGGGTAAGCTTGATAAGCAGGTGAGAGTCGATTTACCTGGTGGTAGCTTAGTCATTAATTGGGACGGCGAGGGTAAACCTCTGTGGATGACGGGCCCGGCAGAACATGTATATGATGGACAAATACAACTATGAGTGAGATTACCTCCGAAGTCAGTTTAGCTAACGAAGTGGCAGGCAATACGGTTAGCAGTGCACAAGCCAAAGATATCAATTCAATTGGTCAAGATCTTGCTGTCGACATGATGGCCAGTTTGCAACAAGCCCCTTTTGATGAAATGTTGATCCGCGAATACTTGTTAGATAATCCTGACTTTTTTAATCGTTATCCAGAGTTGTTAGTGGCCATGCGTGTTCCGCATGCAGAACGTGGTGCGGTTTCATTAGTTGAACGTCGACAAGAGCTGCTTCGCCAGCGCGTGAATCAGCTTGAAGAAGAAATTACTTCGCTGATGAACATAGCGACTCATAATGAGAGAATCTTTAAATTTAATACTGAGTTATCGTTTAAAATGCTTGCAAGTCAAGACTTAGGCGAGCTGCGTCAAGTATTGTCTGAAGGATTAAAAACTGAGTTTGGCTTTAGTCACGTTAGGTTGATTACGGTGCACGATATTGACAGCGAATTAGCAAAAATTTGGCGCCATCGCGTCCAAAGCGGTTATTACTTTGGGCGGCTCACGCAATCAGAATCTAAACGTTTATTTGGCAGTGATGTGGGGTCTGTGGCATTAACTAAATTATCAGATGACAATGGCCAGGTGATATTTGCCATTGCCAGTAAAGATCCCACTCATTTTCATCCTGATATGGACTCATTGCTATTTAGCCAATTGCGTCGTTTGTTAGACCATAAGCTACCGCAACTGTAATAGTTAATGCTCAGTGTATTGTTTAGGATACACAGCGTACTCCAATCGTTCATGTACTGGGAGCATTGTGATGCAGCCAACAGACTGGCAAACGATATTTAGCCAACATTTAACCTCAGAAAGGCAACTATCAAGCTATACCGTGCGTAATTATATGTTTGAATTACGAAGGGTTGAAGGCATCTTAACCGAATCAACTCAGCTTATTGATGTTACCCGTGACGAGTTACAATCTATGCTGGCAACATTACACCGTAAAGGCTTGAGTCCACGTTCGTTATCTTTGTGTTTGTCTGCCGTAAAACAGTTCTTTGATTTCCTATTGCGAGAAGGTGCCATAACGGTCAACCCAGCACACAGCTTAAGTGCTCCAAAACAAAATAAACCTTTGCCAAAAAATATGGATGTCGATGCCGTCAGTCATTTGTTGTCTATCGAGGGTGACGATCCGTTGTGCTTACGTGATAAAGCTATTATGGAATTATTTTATTCCAGTGGCTTACGTTTAGCTGAGCTCGCCAGCCTAGATTGCGCTGACATTAAGTTTGATCAAAGCGAAGTTAAAGTGCTGGGTAAGGGCAGTAAACAGCGGGTTGTGCCCATTGGCAAACTAGCCTTAAATGCATTAACGGCATGGCTAAACTGCCGTAGCCAGTTACCTTGTAGTCAAGCGGGTGATGCATTATTTGTCAGTAGCCAAGGTAAACGATTATCTCATCGCAGTATTCAAGCGCGGATGGCTAAGTGGGGTCAGGAACAAGCTATGGCGGTAAAAGTTCACCCACATAAATTGCGTCATTCGTTTGCAACCCATATGCTTGAATCAAGTCAAGATTTACGTGCCGTACAAGAACTGCTTGGTCATGCTAACTTATCGACCACGCAGATTTACACTAGTTTAGACTTTCAACACCTTGCCAAAGTGTACGATAACGCGCATCCAAGAGCGAAAAAAGACAGGGGGAAATAATGACAACGCCATTACTTAAAGCATCAATGATCCAGTATCAACGTCTACAACCGTTTAGCGCGATCAGTTTTGATTTAGACGACACACTCTATAATAATCTTCCTTACGTATTACATGCCAGCGATGAACTATTTTCGTTAATTAATCAAACCTATCCCGCCACTACAGCATGGGGGGCAGATCAATGGCAGCAACTTAAACATCAGTTATTTATTCATCATCCAGAGTTAGTACACGATACCACCGCAGCCCGTTATGCCATGTTGCGTCAAGGCCTTTTGCACTTTGGTTATAGTGAAGTTGAAGCCAGCAAAGGGGCCCAAGATGGCATGGCGTGTTTTACCCATCATCGTAGTAACTTTACCGTTGATAATAATGTATTGCAGGTACTAGAGCGTTTAAGTCAACGCTATCAGCTTATTGGTATTACTAATGGCAATGTCGACAGCCAACGTATTGGCTTAGATAAGGTCATGAAATTTGTGCTTCATCCAGGCCACGGAGTTAAAATGAAGCCTGCTGCCGACATGTTTAGCCTCGCTTGCCGTCAACTGGATATTAAGCCTGCATCATTATTGCATGTGGGTGATCATCCATTGTCTGATATTGCTGGGGCAAAAATGGCAGGGTGCCAAACTGTGTGGTTAAATCCCTGTATGCAGCAACGGCATAAAAAAGCTCAACCGGTTTTGCCACACATTGAAATTAATCATTTAGATCTTCTGTTAGGCTTACTTTAGGGTGACGTTAGCGTTTTAGGTCTATGCCTGCTTTAAGGCTCATTTGTTCTACTTGCTCGCGGCTAGCATGCATATCGGCATCACCTACACGAAAGTAGGTGCCGCTATACGGATCAGTACCAACATAAATAGGCCTAAGTTTTACATCGACACAGGGCACATGGATGCGAATAAGCTTTTTCGCCATTATTTCAATAATTTGTACATCAGTTGGAGCTAAAATATTGTGACTGATCTTTTTCGGATCGTGTAATATTTGCCAAATTTCACTCAGCATCGGCATAGGATTAACAATCCCCTCAATAGTAAACTCACCTTGTTGCTCCTTTACGCCTAAAATAATTTCACCACCTAAGGTGTTGGCAAAAGCGCTATAGCTTTCCCACATGCCTTCGGGCAATGTACCCTTGCCGTCTCGTCCACCTGCTAATTTAAATTCAACTTGAGCTGATTCATGTAAGTTAGCAATGTCGTCTAAGGCAAACGTTGGGTAATGATGAGGTGACATTTAGGCTCCAAATCGTCTTATGCAATCAGTAGATAAAAATAGATATGATCACTGTATGAAGTTTTGTCCACAAAAGGAAGATCATCAGTTCGGCTGTGCTGGATGTTAATTAACCAATCAGCTGTTTTAGTACTTAAATTAAATCCGCAATTGTGAATTATTTACTGTAAAGTTATCTTATATATTAGTTGGTTAATTCCAGAAACCATTTAGTCGTAGGTTTTACATTGTCAGCACAATATTCAGTTAACCCTATTCCTCACAGTTGGTTCGGACATTTATATCATCGCAATGCCAATGCGCTTGAGATAACGGCAGAGGGCATAAGCTTTGTTCCAACCCAGAGTCTATTTTTATCGCGCTTGCCACCGACGAATCTTGAGCATGTATCTTGGCAGCAGTTAGATCATCCACCACTGTTTAGTGCCAGCTTACTGGGTAGCTTATTAAGTTTTACCGCCTCTGGCGTGAGCTATCAAATTCCATTTCTGAGTTATTTTGCTCGCTCTCATTTTAAACACCAAGTCGAATTACTGTGGGCGTTATCCCATGAACAAGCATTGTATGATTTGATAGCACGGATTGAAAAAGCCGTATCGAAGCGCTATTTACGTCAGTCATTGCTAGCGAAAATGAGTTCAAGAATCGCGCGCGAATATCGCCGTTGGTTTCCGTGGAGTGCAAGCGTTGAATTATCACCTAAAACACGCGCGGCATTAACTCAATTACACCATTTTTACCATTGGAATAATGCGCATGTAGAGCATTTGCGTGAAGATTATATTCAATCGCAGTTAGTGGCATTTGCTGACTTTTTCGATAGTGTTGAATCAAATCCATTAACCAATAAACAGCGCCGCGCCTGCATTATTGATGATGATAACAATCTACTGTTAGCGGGTGCCGGAACCGGTAAAACCAGTGTTATGGTTGGCCGTGCAGGGTATTTAGTCGCCAGCGGTCAAGCGAAAGCGGATGATATTCTATTGTTGGCTTATGGTACAAAAGCCGCCAAGGAAATGGATCTACGGATTAAACACAAACTTGGTACTGCTGACATTAAAGCCAGCACGTTTCATAGTTTAGGCTTAAAAATTATTACCGAGGTTGAAGGTGTAAAACCAAGCTTATCAGCGTGGGTAAATGATGAACCCGCCAAAGACAAATGGGTGCATGATAGATTAGAAACGTTGATTGAAAATGAGTCTTACCGTAAACATCTTTTCGACTATTTTAGCCGTTACTATTACGTTGAAAAAAGCCCATTCGAATTTTCAACTGAAGGTGAGTATTTTGAATATTTACATGACAACGATATTCGTTCATTAAAAGGCGAAAGAGTAAAAAGTTTTGGTGAGCTGTATATTGCCAACTGGCTATTTAGCAATGGCATTGAATATCAGTATGAAGCTAAATATGAATATGATGTCAGCACGTTTGAATTTCGTCAGTATCAGCCTGATTTTTACCTACCACAATATAACGTTTACATTGAATATTACGGCATCGATTCCGCCAATAATACCGCTCCTTATATCGATAACGCAGCGTATTTGGCATCAATGGCGTGGAAACGCCAGTTACATCAAAAACAGCAAACTAATTGTATTGAATTATTTTATTATCAGCACAAGAAAAATCAGTTAATCAACAAGCTTGAACAGGCTTTAACGGTATTTAAGGTTAACTACTCGTCTTTGCCTGATGACGCGATATTGGCCACCCTTTATGAGCTGGGGCGGGTAACTGAGCTGGCTAAATTGTTCAGTCAGTTAATCGGTTTGTACAAAGCGGCTTGTGTGGATAAAACAGGTTTACAACGCATATTTAGCCAAGCAGCGGATCCTCAACAAGCTCGTAAAGCATTTCAATTGCTGCAACCTATTTTACAGCAGTATCAGGAGTATTTATCTGCAACGGGTGATATCGACTTTGAAGATATGATTGCTAAAGCGCTAGCCTATTTGCAAAGCGGCCAATACGTTAGCCCGTGGCGATATATTATGGTCGATGAGTTTCAGGATATTTCAGAACCTAGAGCGCGTTTAGTGCGTGCGCTGCGAGATTCAAGATCGAAAACCTCCAGTAGTGAGACTTCACTCTTTTGTGTGGGTGATGACTGGCAGGCTATTTATCGCTTCAGTGGGGCAGATGTCAGCTTAACGACGCAATTCGCCCAGTATTTTGGTAAGACTAGCGAAACTCATTTGGACCTAACGTTTAGATTTAATAACCGTATCGGCGAAGTTGCCAGCGCTTTTGTGATTAAAAACCCGCATCAACTTAATAAAGAGGTTCATTCGTTAATACAGGTGGTTGATCCTGCTATCTCGATATTACGCCGCGGAGTAAATGAGCGCGCACGCCAAGATGAACCGAGTGCTAATGCATTAGTGCAAGCTTTGAACGCCTTGTCTGTTCATGTGGCTAAAGCCAGTGCGGTATCTACTACTGAGCCCTCGACTAAATCCATAACGAAACCGACAGTCTATTTACTGGCACGTTTTTGGTTTCAATTACCCGATAAAGATCTATTGCGTCAGTTAAATGCTCAGTACCACATGTTATCGATTGAGTGTTTATCTTTTCATGCCTCAAAGGGCAAAGAGGCCGACTATGTGGTAATTATGGGACTGACTCAAGGTATACACGGATTTCCATCACAGAAAATAACCCCACCTTTACTCGACGCTTTCTTGCCCCAAGCTGAAGCTTTTCAATTTGCCGAAGAGCGACGCTTGTTTTATGTCGCACTGACTCGAGCTAAGCATCGTGTTTATGTATTAGCGGATATGACCAATGTCAGCCTCTTTGTGGTTGAGCTTATTCAGCAACCCTATAACGTTGAACTGAATGAATTCAGTACTTCATTGGTACAAACGATATTTGAGCAAATTAAATGCGCTCGGTGTACGACTGGCACATTAACAGCGCGAACTGGCAAGTTTTCATCATTTTTCTCATGCTCGCATTTTCCTTTGTGCGATCACCAAGAAGCGGGGTGTGACCTCTGTGGTAGCCCGATGACGCGCAAGCGCACTAATGGTTTTGCGGTTTGCTTAGATGAACATTGTGGTCACATCGCACCGCTGTGTAACCTCTGTGGCGCAGACATGAGCTTAAGAGAAAGTACTCGAGGAACTTTTTGGGGGTGTAAAAATTATCGCGGTAACAGCGTGCCTAGTTGTAGCAATACCATTGATACAGCGACAATATCCTTTAAAAGCAAACCACATCAAAAACTCAAGCAACCACGTGATACAACACTGCCTAAGCCGCGGCAAAAGGTGTAAGTACAACTATTACTGTGGGTAAATGATCTGGTAAAGCGCCGTTAAGTCTCCATTGCGGCAAAGGTATATCACATTGGATTTTTTATACCTATTCTGCTGCATATGCGGCTAATATCAATTAGTCGCAAAACACTTTTCGAAATACTACATATTTTTATACTGTAGCCTCTAAATCCTCTAGCATCTCTGGCCTGCCAAAAAGATACCCCTGGTATGAATAGCACCCCATACTTTGCAACAGTGTCCGTTGTGCCTCAGTCTCAACTCCTTCGGCTATAACGTGCAAATTCATCGAGCTTGCGAGTGTAATTACGGCCTGTGCGATGGCTTTGTCGTTGCTATTATTAATAATATCCCGAACAAACCCCTGATCGATTTTCAGCTGATTGATAGGAAGTTGTTTGAGATATGATAAGGAAGAATAACCTGTACCAAAATCATCAATTGAAAACGTGACGCCGTGTCGCTGCAATTCAAGCATCTTGGCTTTAACATCCAGTATATTACTTGCCAGAAGGCTTTCAGTTAATTCTAACTTCAGCCGTTTTGGATTAGCCCCCGATTGGTGCAGTACATTGAGTACTAGCTGCACAAAGTCCTTTTTACTAAATTGCACCACACTGATATTAACGGCAACTGTCAGATTAGCTCTGTCAGGCTGATTAGCCCACTGAGCTAACGTCTCACATGACTGTTGTAATATCCACTCACCAATTGGCACAATAAGGCCAGTATCCTCTGCCAGCGGAATAAACTGAGCGGGTGAAATCATACCTTTTTCAGGGTGCAGCCATCGCACCAGCACTTCGACACCGATAGTGCACCCATGTTGGTTAACTTGCTTTTGGTAAAACAAGGTAAATTGCTGTTGGTGAAGAGCTTGATATAAGTCATGAATGAGCGTTGCTCTTGAATTCACCGCAACCTGCATCTGCGTGTCAAAAAACTGGATTCCGTTGCGGCCTGCATCTTTAGCCTTATACATCGCCATATCAGCTTGCTTCAATAACTCATCTTTTGATGTATCAGCGCTATTGAACATTGTCACACCAATGCTTGCAGAGCTATTGTGAGTGAGTCCACCAAGATCATACTCTTGCGCTAAGTTAGTAATAATTTTTTGAGCAAGTGATTCCGCCTGGTTTGCCGCAGTGTGTTCATCAGTACTGAGATCTGCAACTACAACGACAAATTCATCACCACCAAACCGCGACACGGTATCAACCAGCCGAACCGTCTGAACCAGCCGTTCAGCTACCTGACATAACAGCAAATCACCTTTATTATGGCCAGCAATATCATTTAAATTTTTAAAGTTGTCTAAATCAAGAAATAACAAGGCCCCGAACTTGTTGTCGCGTGAACATTGCGCAATAACACCTTGTAGTCTATCTAAAAACAAACGTCGGTTTGGTAACAGCGTTAAAGGATCATAATATGCCAACTGATGTATTTCTTGTTCGCGCTTTTTCCGCTGACTAATATCGCGCACAATACCAATAAAATTGGTATTGCCTGACACCTGGACCTCGACAAGTCCAAGCTCAATAGGAACTATGGTGCCATTTTTGTGTAATGCATCAAGTTCGCGAATACGGCCGGTAATGTCGCTGATACCTCGGTTAATATAATTTGATAAATAGCTGTCATGATGCTCACGATGCGGCGAGTCCATTAGCACACTAATATTTTTACCTATAATTTCATCATTACGGTAACCAAAAATGGTTTCTGCTGCCAGGTTAAAGGTTAACACGATACCTTTTACATCAATGCTGATAACACCATCGAGCATACTCTCAACGATAGCCCGCATCTTTTTTGAGGTATCGTTAAGCGAGCTTTCTGCTTTAATCTGATCATTGATATTAATATGTGTTCCAAGCAACCATTCAGCTTTGCCGTCATGCGTGCTTGAAGACACTCTTCCTCGGGTATTCATCCATACCCACTCGCCATTTTTGTGCTTCATGCGCATGTTTGCTTCATAGATAGGAAGTAGACCTATTGCATGCTGTTCAAGTTGTTTAGCGCAATAGGCAAGATCATCAGGGTGAGTCAATTGCTCCCAAGTGCTTCGAGCTGGCTGAAGCTCAGCCAGATCGAAGCCCAATAGGGCAGCCCACTTGTCATTGATAAGCAACTCGCCAGTTTGAATATTAAGGTGCCAGGTTCCAATTGTATTGGTGTCAATAACCGCCTTAAGCAAATTTTCACTATTGAGAATGAGCTCTTCATCTCGCTTTTCTTTTGTGACATCGGTTTCAATGGCAATAAAGCCGCTAAGCTCTCCCTCTTCATCTAAAAGTGGATTACACGCAATTCTGATCCAATAGGGTTTTTTGGCTTTTGAATAATTCAGCACGTCGACATCAAAACCCTTGGCTTCAGCAAGTGCTTGCCTCATTTGCATTACGGTTGCAGTAGCTGTATCTGCCCCCTGCAATAATTCGCCAGGTTTCTTGCCCACCATGTCGTCAATACTGAAGCCGCTGATAGCACTGAAGGCTTCATTTATCCAAACAACTAAGCCATTTCTATCGGTTATCACGACACCATTTGTTGTTTGTCGTGCAACTTCGGAAAGCCGCCGCATCTCAGCGTTAGCAAGTACTTGTTCGGTTATATTGCGAATAACGATTAAGACCTCGTTCTCATCAGTTTTTTTGTAACGCGCCTCAAATGATTTGTTTGCTGCCATAAAAGTATGGTTTTGATAAATAATGTTGTCAGTACTAAAAGCCTGTTCAACATTATTCATAAGCTGGTTACCAAACTCATTGGGTAATACATCACCAATAGTTTGCCCAAGAATTTCATATTGGGGTTTTAATAAATCAGGATGTTCGTTACACACTAAAAAGCGGAAGTTACGGTCAATTAGAAATACCATATCAGGTAACGTCGCTAATATTGATGTCGTTCTCCTCTGGCTAGACGACAACTGTTGTTGAAGCTTCTGCTGGTCTAGTTTGGCAATTTCATGCTCAACCATGTCAGCGAATTCGCGTAACTCTTGTTTTTCATCATTTGAAAATTCACGTGCTACGGGTTCTATCAGGCATAGCGTACCTATCGGTTGCCCGCTGGGTTCCCGAACTGGTGCGCCGGCATAAAAACGAATGTGTGGTTCATCTGTTACTAGTGGATTAGCAGAAAAACGTTCGTCCTTTGTTGCATCAGTGACGACAAGAATATCTGGATGCAATATTGTATACCCGCAAAAAGAAATATCACGTCCCGTTTCACAAGTGTCCAGACCCACCTTGGATTTAAACCACTGTCTGTCACTATCAACCAAACAAATTAAGCATATTTTAACATTAAAAAAACGAGCAACAAGGCGGGTGATACGGTCAAACCGTTCCTCGGCTGGTGAATCCAATAAAGCAGTCCGCTTTAGCGCAAGTAAACGCTCAGCTTCATCAACAGGGTAATCAGGTGCGCTCAAAATATCTTCCTATCGAGTCTGGCTCGTTTGTTAATATACAAACACTTTATTCATCAAAGTATCATTTGCAAATGACTTTAGCGGTGCCTGTTTTCTATATTATCGTTTAAAGCGAACTACCAGCTCATGCAGTTCATCGGCAATATTATTTAGATAAGTAATGGTTTCTGATAATTTTATTGAGCTTTCAGTGCTCATATCTGCAAGTGTGGATATATTAACAATTTGCTTATTAATATCTTCAGCAACTTGTGCTTGCTGTTCAACCGCCGCGGCCATTTGAGTTGACATAGAAGTAATTTCACTTACAGATTCAGAAATTCCAGCGAGCATTTTGCCGCTTTCGATGACGTTAGAAAGACCATTTTCGGCATCAATAGCACCTGCATCGGCAACTTTTACGGCATCGTCAGCACGTTGTGTTAGCTCAGTAATAATGCCATAAATGTCTTTAGTCGATTCTTGAGTGCGCTTTGCCAGATTTCTGACTTCATCTGCTACCACAGCAAAACCGCGTCCTTGCTCACCTGCTCTAGCAGCTTCAATTGCCGCATTCAAAGCGAGTAAGTTGGTTTGGTCGGCAATTTGCTCAATTATTTGAGCTGCACCTGCTATGAGTGAGGTTTGTTCCGAAACTCCACGCACAGAACTCCCTATTTGCTCTACCGTTAATTTTAACTTCTGAATAGAGTCATGTGTGACATTGGCAACTTTAGCGCCCTTTAACGTGAGTTCATTCGCATTATCGGCTTGATCTGCAGTATCATTAACATGCTTTGATACTTCAGTAATTGTAGTCGACATTTCATTCATTGCAGTGGCAACTTGCATGGTTTCAGCTTGCTGACTTTCAATGTCTTTTTTCGTTTTACAAGTGAGAACAGTGCCGTCCTCCGAGGCCTTTGCAACTGTAAGAGCTGCACTTTCAATTCGAGCTATAACAGCTCCCAAATGCGCAAACTGACTTAGAATTGCTACTTTAAGTTTACCTGCATCATTTGCTTCGTCAGTATAACTTTTTGCTGCTAGATCATCTGAAAATGAATGACTAAGCATGTCATTTAGTGCTGCTAGGGTATTCTTTCTAATAAGGGATACCCAAATAGCAAATATCACAACGGATGCTACCAAGACGCCTTCAGATAAGTCTGCATAACCAATTAAAAACAAAGTAGCACAAATGATAATTGTGCAAATGAGAAATAAGTTTTCTAACGAAACAGGGAAGGATACTGTTTGGCTTTTACCTGCATTAATATCTCGGTATAGTTTCGTTGCCCTTTCGACATCCTGGCGAGATGGACATGAGCGAACGGATTCGTAACCAACCACTTTGCCGTTTTGTGTTATCGGGGTGACATAAGCATCTACCCAGTAATAGTCGCCATTTTTACATCTGTTTTTAACTAGCCCCATCCATGGCTTGCCAGATTTGAGATATGACCACATCACTTTAAATGCTTCTGGTGGCATATCAGGGTGCCTAACCACATTATGTGGTTGACCAATTAATTCTGATTTTTCAAAACCACTGACTTCAACAAAAGCATCGTTACATTCAAGGATATTGCTTTGCGTATCTGTTACTGAAATCAGTTTGGTCGCGACGTTAAATGTTTTCTCTTTATCAGTGATAGGAAGATTTGGACGCATACTTTATCTTAAAATATTAATGTTGATATTAAGATATATAAGAATTCACCAGTGGTATGAGTAATTCATAAATATCAATGGGTAGGTAAACTTGTTGCACTCTTTTGAATAAAAATATATTTATCCAGAAGATTGTTAGCAGGTTGTAATAGCTATGGCACCATAAAGATTGGTATTAATTAGCGCAGACACATTCTGTGAGAGTATGTTTACCAATGTGACGCTATCATTAGCAAAGTTACTGACAAGTATATATTATCGTAAAGTATTGAAAAGATTTTCTATTAAATATCCCTGATATTCGAATCTTTATAATAACATTAATCAAGTTTTCAACAATTACTGGCCACTTAATTAACAATTATTGACCACTTAATTAAAGGTTAAATGCTACCTCCTCCTATTTTATAAATATTTATCATAATACTAATCTTCAGTTTCGAACTGTCTCCCTAAAGTATTTTTTATCCAAAGATTCGTTGACGTATTTTTAGGTTTTACTGCCACGATCAAAAGCATTAAATATTTTAGAAGGTAGATAATTAGTTTTCAGTAGTGACCATAAAGAAGGAAAGCTGTTGATCATCTAAAAATATAACCATTACTTAAAAATCAAAATACTTACTCGTAAAAGGAAGAGCTTATGGTCTAGATTGCATTCCAACAATTGAATCTCTGCTAGAACAAAATACTATTCGTATAAAAAGGGTAATCTAGATTTTATTGAGATGTTCTATGACCTCATAGCGCCTAGAAATGGTTTTGAATTTTATGATTCCCCTATGAGATTTAGCATATGGGTTGAGCAAGACTTTAATATCATGAAGCCATGTGAATTATGGGTGAGTTACCCGATTATTGATCTTGAAACAGATGAGGCTGACCGAGTTGTAAAATACACTGAGCCACCAGCAGTGAGAAATAGCCATTCAAAACTACCGCCATTTATACAGTGAATCTTGAAGAAAACTTTACGATTACAGCACATATTTTTGTGGCTGGTGGTCATTATGTAAATAAAGTGATTCACAACAAACTTGATGTAAACCCTAAACGCGTGATTCATAGCTTACAGGCTGGCTATAGCGATAAATCTTGATCAATTAAAGTCATTTTTTATATGCAATAAGTGCGATAAATTGGTCGATGCGACTTTTATGTCTAAGGGCAAGTTGGCTACTTGTGATAACAATGATTGTAGCAATACGGTAGAGCGACACTTTGATGTGTCATTAGCTACTATGTCTACCAGCACGAATTTCTGCCGTAAACTGTAAAAGCTCTGCAAAAATGCAGAGCTTTATTTCGATTACATGCAGTTAATAAGTAAGCTTTTTATGGGCAACTAGCTATACCAATATCGACCCACACAGCAGCCATACCAGGAATATCACCTTTGGTCCAGTAACTGGCTTGCCATTGACGGCCGTTATAACTGGTCGTAGCGCCACCGCTATAGGCAATGGTAGCATCCCAACCTAACTCAACTTCACTTATTAGCTGCCATTGATCCGCAGTGCGGGAAGGCTTATTGCCTTGAGTCCAGTACTTAGCTTTCCAAACTAAACTACTGTAGCTAACGGTATCACCCGTGTTGTAAACCATGTTGGCTTGCCAAGTAGGATATTGATCCGCATTAGGGTCGGTTGCATCACAGCCCACACCGATTACCTTAGGTGTGACTGTCAATGTGGTTGAGCCATTGGCATCTAAAGCACCATCAGAAACTAACACGCTTAATAAGTAGCTAGTCGACTCTGTGACATTGGCACCGGTGACGACTAGCGTGGCACTATTTTGTCCTGTTGCAGAAACATCTGCTGGCACAGTCCAGTTGTAAGTGAGTGCATCACCATCGGCATCAGAGGCATTGGCTACAATACTGACAGACTTACCGGCTTCGACAATGGCTGTCGCAGCCACACTCACGACTGGGGCTTGGTTAGGCGCATCCGCCTTATTCGTTAAAAGGACTGAATCTGTTGCCGATGCACCTTGAGGATCCGTTACTTGAAGGCTAAAACCATAGACGACATCGGTCAGAGTAGCTTCTAATGGGATAATGACATTGGCCATATCCGCGTTAGCGAGAGTTATCGTTGGGCCGGATACTTGTGTCCAAAGATACGTTAGGGCGCCATTTTCAGGATCACGTGAACCATTTCCATTAAGTGTTACATCGGCAGGGCCAGTTACTGATATGTCTGCTCCAGCATTGGCAATAGGGGCTTTATTCACCGGTGGCGTAGTGCCTTCACCGTGGCCAAGACCTTCGTGCATCGCATTAAGAATATCGCCATTATCAGCATCAATTTCCCAAGCGAATAGTCCTCCAAGTTGATTTGATAACACATATTGGCCTTTGGCTTTTACCGAACGAGGATCGTCAAAGGTAATCAAATCGCCTGTCGTTGGGTTAAACACTGACGCTGCTTCGGCGGTTTCATCGTAGTTATAAGTCCAACCGCTCCCCATGTACTCATTCACGATCTGGCGATAATCCACCACGCCATCTTCCCATGTGCCTTTTACTTTACCGGTGGCCGTACCCGTAAATGGATTATTGCCAGTGTAGCCATTAACGCCAGTCCAACCACGGCCATACATAGCCGCACCGACCACAATTTTACCAGGCGTAACACCTTGCGCTAAAAGGTTTTTCACCCCTTTGTCTGTGGTGTAGCGGGTATCAGGATCCCAACTGGCTTCATACAAATTGGTTTGATGGCCAAGTTCGGTATTGGTCCAGCCGCCGTTGAAGTCGTAGCTCATTAAAAAGATGTAATCCATGTATTGCTGGGCAGCTTGATAATCAACTTTGGCAATTTTATCGTCACCAGCGCTAATGGCTGAGGTCAGTTCATAACTTCGTCCCGTTTCAGCGCTTAACTCATCTAACATGGCCCGCAGTTCTCGCATCAAAATGACATAGGTTTCGCCATCATTAGCATTACCTAAACTTGGGTTTGCACCGCTCCCCCCGGGGAACTCCCAATCAATGTCTACACCATCGAAAAATTTCCACGTTTGTAAGAATTCTTTAACTGATGCCACAAAAACATCACGCTTGGTTTTATCTCCTAGAAAATAGAATGGATCGGATAATGTCCAGCCACCAACAGAAGGCAAAATTTTCAAATCAGGATAAGCTTGCTTAAGTGCCATCAATTGGCCGAAATTGCCTTTATAAGGATCAGAAAAATCACTCACACCAGCCTGAGGCATTTGGACCGCCGCCCAAGGATCGTGGATAGCGACTTTAAAGTCAGCACGGCCACTACAGGCACGTTGCAGCGCTTGGAAACTGCCGTCGATTTCTTTCAAGCTGTCGTTGATACCATCCCCGCCGCATATTGGGGTAAAACCATATAAAATATGAGTTAAATTTTGTGCAGGGATCTTATCGACCGCGAATTTGCGGCCGTATACCCCCCATTCAACAAAGTAACTGCCGACCACTTTGCCTGATTTATTGGCATAGGGACGGTTGTTTTCTTTAAGCGGAGCATTGAGTGGCACTAAGTGGCTGCCATCGGTATCGGCCACGAGGATTTCTTTGGCATCGCTCGCCGTACAACCATCGCTGTTACACAGCTGAACTTGCATTTGATAGCGGCCACCTTGCTGTACCTTGAAACTTGCAGAGCCAGACGCACTCGAAGGGCCTTCCCATACAGCATTACCATCAAGCAGTACTTTCGCCACAGTGCCAACATCACCACTCCAAAGATTCCAGTTAACTGATACATCCGCTGCATCTTTGACTTTCACTAATTGGTTGTAGGCTGTTGCGGCTTGATCAACCTCGATGATGGCAAATTTTGTTTCACCCCAACCAATAGTGGGTTTACCCGGAGTGGCAGCGATAACATGTGCAGATAACGAAGATGAAATAATCAACGCTAATGTTGAAATACGTGTATTAAACATGAGACTTCCCTATTGAATTATTTAAACCAATAAGGCAAAAAACGCGAACAGGACAGCTGTTCTTTCTAAAACTCATGCGTCAAAAATGCATGAAGAAGGATCCCTGTGGTGTCCCCGCTATCATAGGTACTAAATTCCCCTTAGACCGGAGGCTTTGCGTCCCAATCTTTCAATTGGTTTGCCTTTCTCAAACAAGTGACAGCGTTGTCATTTGTTTCATTAGCATAGTCTTAACTTTTATAAAAATGCAATGAAATAATCCGATTAGGATAAATATTTTTATATGTGATGTTTTTTTGACAATGACTAAAATTAAATTCTTCTGTTTATTTTTAGTTAAGGTTTTGTAATTCATGAAGTATTTTTTGGTTGAAAATCAAGGTGTCAAAAAATAAGAAAAATACTTAAGCGTTAAACATTAAGTGTTAGGGTTACCATCTAGCAACTGTTGCCACTTTTTATCATCTGCGAGTTTTATTTTATTTGAAAAGGTTGGGCTATTGAAGAGCGTTAGCCTTAGTTCAAATTCATTAAGAAATTCATCAAGGTTGAGATCAGCGATGTATTCATCATGATTGAGAACTCATTAGGCTATTGAGGATGTTGCGAGTTTTTGATTTTGGGTGGATCAGGAGTATGAGTTTTTATTTACGTTACTTTGTAAGGAATTTACTCAGGGTACATATGAAGGTACATATAAGCAAAACGGGCTTATCATTACTGATAAGCCCGTTTCATTACAATCACTTAGACGCTATGTCTTAGTTCATGCCGTACTAACTATTTAGGTGTTTTTCTCGGTTTGGTTGAGTTTGTGTTTGTTTTATAAGCTTTTGATATATTTTAATTAAATACTATTATTTGTTCGTTGTTGTTCTGTTTTGTTTGCCCTTATACTAAGATACGTGAGTAACTCGGTGTGTAACTCAGAGGCATTAATGGCGACAAATAAGCTCAGTGATAGAGGTCTAAGGGTATTGCTCTCAACTTCGCTCGATAAATCTAAATCATACAGTGATGGGGGGGGATTAAGTGTTCGCGTTACAGCCTCCAAATCTAATTCTGATGATGATAACCATTTGCAATGGCAATTTCGTTATAGGCTTGGCGGGCGAGAAGCTCAACAGTTGACTCTCGTCTTAGGTAAGTACCCTGAATTAACGTTAGCCACAGCAAGAAAGGAACGTGAACAATGTCGGCAATGGTTAGCTGAAGGTAGGGATCCTAAAAATGAACGTAATTTAGGCCGTGTGGAAAGTTTGAAACCACTTACGGTCAAAAGTGCACTGTTACTTTGGATTGAAAATTACGCCAGTAAAAATCGTAAGAATTCAGCAAAACATCTCCAACAATTCAATCGATGGATTTTTATCAAAATAGGCCATCTTCCAATTTCACAAATTGCTAAACATCATTGGATCGAATGCTTTGAAGCTAGAGCTGCGAAATATCCTGTGGCAGCAGGTTATGTATTAAGGAATGCTCAGCAAGCATTAAAGTATGTGAAGAAAAGAGGCTATGAGGTCAGTGGCGATATTTTTGAATTAGACTTTGAAAGTATCGGAGCTAGGGCACAAGCAAAGCGTTCAAGAAGATTATTATCCGATTCCAGTTTTCAGGAGCTCGTTGATTTATTGAAGTGGCTAAAACAAGGTGAAATGCCACCATATTATAACGACCTAGTACAATTTTTGATTATTTTTGGCTGTAGAACGCAAGAGATTAGATTATCTAAAATAGATGAATGGGACTTTGAGCGTATGATCTGGACTGTACCCTCAGAGAATAATAAAAATGTACTCAAAGATAAAAAAAATGGTTTAAGTGGTGAGATTCTTCGCCCTATACCTGAGCGACTTAAGCCGTGGCTATTAGGCTTAGCATCAAAAAGTGCGAATGAGTATATCTTGGGCGATGTCAAAGCTGATACAGCAGTCAGTGGATGGGGATCCGATATCTGTGAAAAGTTGGGACATGAAAAAAAATGGACCCTGCATGACTTGAGGAGGACTGTTGCAACAGGCATGAATGATTTAGGAATAGCACCTCATATTGTTGAGTTGATATTAGGACATACCATTCAGGGGGTTGCAGGTATTTACAATCGTAGTCAAAGAATACCAGAGAAGCTTCAAGCACTCGAACTCTGGTTAGATCGTTTAGAACTTTTACAATCAGACACAACTAATGTTGTTTTGTTAGAAAAAGCAAGAGCATAAGGTTTTTAATGAATATCCCTAAAAATGTTAAATTGACCCGATTAAACGACATAAAGAAAATATTATTACCAGAGATGGTCATTGAACAGTTGAAATTGGTAGATGAGACTTTTTCCGAAGAGATACCAAACCAATTGGATCGAGTGAAGAATAGTGATTTTCCAGGGATAGAAATCGTTAAGCTTATAGGTTCAAGGGCCCACAAAGTAAGAGCAAGTGGTGATGAGCTTTATGCAGAAAGAGCTTCCGAACACCAACCATCCCAGCTCGGACTAGTCGTCGACAATACCGTTATTTTTATGAAGCAATCTAAGGCTTTACTCCATAGAGTAAATGCTACTTCAAAAGAGCATGATCCTCAGTTGCTATTACTAATCGATAGAGTCATCGAGACAGCTTTTTACCTTGGTTATTATGCCGGAAGCAATGATTCGTTGGCTTTAACTGATCGGTATACCAATACAGGTTATATAACTAAGGTCACTCAACCGCAGAAAGGAGGGCAGTCAAAAGCAAAAGCCACTGACCCGTTGAAAAAATTAGTTCGCGATATGGCAAGTAGCATATATGAGAATCAACGGCTATCAAACACGACCAAATTAATACTGGTCGAAGCAATCAACTATTTATTAGCGGATTTCTCTCAAAAAGGAGACAATAATCAGATCCCGTCACTAATCAAATTTGCTAGTAGAGCTCCCGAGCCAGACACTATAAAGGCTTGGATTAAAGATATTAAGAAACCTAACAATCTGGCTAAATCACCTAAATCTACTCTTGCCGAAGTAAAGACTGCTCTAAAATCAGCTTACACTACTAAAAAAATTGAAAAATTACTAAATAGTATTTAAAAACAAATATTTGAATAAATCAAAAAGTGGGTCTACTCAGTAGACCCACTTTTTTTATCTGGTAAATACATCAAAATCACTCCCGAACTAATTTGAACTGGAGTGAGCATGACAACATTAAATCAACCATCAATAGACCGCATAGTGCGAGAAGTGGAACGTAAAGCAATCACCTCAATTTCACGAACAACCGCATGGTCGCTTGAGCGTAGAGGCCTTTTCCCTAAACGCAGGCAGCTCTATCCACAGAGTACTTCTGTTGGCTGGCTTTTATCAGAGCTAACTGAGTGGGTCGCTTCTCGTCAAACAGTTAATGGCGGTGGAAAGTGCTAATGCAGAACCCAAACGACGATCACTTAGCGCTATTCATTGATGAGTATCGAATAGTCAAAAAACCTGAAATCCAGCGACTACTCGGCATCAGTCGGTCAACTTTAGGACGAAGAATTAAATCAGGGAGGTTTCCCAAACCGTCAGTGATCGAGAATGGTCGCTCATACTGGCTGTTCAAAAATGTGCGCGAATGGCTGTTGAAGTAAGCATGTTGTCTACCTACGGGATTAAAGCAGGCTTAGCCTGCTTTTTTTACCAAACGAGATGACACAGTTTGACCCACTATTCGCGCTAATCAAAACCGACTAAAAAGCCTTAAAACCCCTTAGGGCTACAAGAAACACCATAGATCAAACCCGATACAACGGCGGATATTAAATAATATATGGCCGCCTATTATTGGGATGTCAAAAATAGAAGGCAAAGCTATGTTCTGTATCAGTAAGCATAATTCAACATTAAAGGTGTATAAAAATCATGCGTACCATGTCTATAAGCCTAAATCTCAAGGGCTTAAGCCACAGCTGGTGAACAAAATCATCTCAAGTTGTGAAACGATGCTAAGTCACTACAGCAAAGTGATGGTTGTCAGAATTGATCTACATCCATACCAGTTTTCTGCTGATAATAATCAAATTTCTCAGTTCCTTGATCAGCAGGTCGAAAAGCTATCAAAGCAATACAAATGCAAAGTGCAATACCTTTGTGCCAGAGAGCGACATCATTCAGAAATACAACACTATCATGTTGCACTCATGCTTAGCGGACACAAGATCCATTATCCACACAAGCTGTTAAATCAGCTTAAATCACAATGGGAGCATGCTGGTGGAACGGCTTCACTAGTTGATAGCCCTTTCAACATTATGCTCCGTGGAAATAAGCCATCACTTAAGAATGCCATTTACCGCCTCAGCTACTTTGCGAAAGCATTTACAAAGGAGCTCAATATCAAAGCGCGCACGTTTCTCAGCAATAAGCTCCAGCCATCAGCAGCATTTGATGACACCAAAGACATTCTCTTGGTTAATCCTTTGATCACCTTTGAAATGAATCAGCGAAAGAAAAAACGAGAAAACACCAATAGCACAGTAAAGGCTATCAATAACAGATGGTGGACAACATTTGCTTGGTTTAACGAGCTAAGCCATGCCCAGCAACTCAAAGAATCCATTAGCTCGAGAACATCAAGTTTACATCACATCGTGGATCCGCTTTTGAGTGGATCACAGCTTCAGCACCCTATGAACCGATAAAAGTTCATGATCCATTTACGGAAGATGATCCACCAGCAGATTTGCTTAAAACAAACTAAAACGCACAAAAACCAACAACTCACTGCTGTCAGAGGTATTTGACGATGTTATCCCAGCGCGTATTTGTTTGAAATGCAAAACAAAGCCCATGAACCGAAGCAGATCCAACAGTTGTAGATCCACTTTTGTTGATCCAAAGAGAAAATATTAATGAGTAAATTTAATTTAGAAACGCTTCCCCGCTGCGGAGCAAAGACCCGAAGTGGCAACCAATGTCAGCGTTATGGCAACAAAACTAATGGGCGCTGCAAATTGCATGGTGGCCGCTCTACAGGTGCAACCACTAAAGAAGGGAAACTTGCATTAAAAACAAATGCGATTGCCAATTCGTTCAACTGGTTCAGTAAATTAAACATTAATATTGAGTATTTGAATACTGCTATAACGGCATATAACCAATTACTAGACCTGAGTGTTGTAAATGACTCAAATACCCTTGATAGGGTTGTTCAACTCGTTAGCGATAATCGAATCGAATTAGAGTATGCAAAATATTATCTCGCGAGTAAGCGTGGTGATACAGCGTTCATGTTGGTCCAATCAGCATTAGATCGCTACTACAGAGATACTGATGCCAAACACCTTCACTTTCATGTCCATACTACTATATGGGCGATGCCTTATTTTCATCGATTCATCAGCCAAGCTGAAAGTTATGCATATTTACATTGGGATGCTCGTAAACTTATAAAAGGTAAATTTTGGTGAAGACCTGATTTACTATTAAGTTTCCCCCTTCTAGCAGTGTCCTACAAGGGGGAGATAAAGTTATTTGTGAAGATAGGTTGCCAAAACTAAATATTTCAGCCTTGCTACTCGTGTGTCAAACAAGACAATGGAATAATGAAATCATTTAAGAAAAATAACAGCACGGTACAGTGGTGTTGCCAACCAATTAAGAACTTAATCCTTAAAATAAAATCTACTTTTACCTTAAACGCTTCCAAATATCATACTTAACACTTTACATAAGGCATGGAAACCTTCCGGACCCTATTAAGCGTTTTCTGTAAAGTGCTAGGATCACTGTTCTCAATCTCTTGTGAGTAATAATATTGGATAATATTATCTCTGCTAGAGCTAGCATCGTTTAAACTTTTAAAAAATTTCGGTATATCAAAAGCTTGCATTGGTATGTCTATAGTGTAAATTTCATTTAAGAAAAGGAAGAACATATGCTCTTTTAGCTTTTCATTATCACTTATCAATTCTGGGAAAAGGCCTTTTAATAGCGTTACTGAATTATGCAGTCTAATTAAAGCTCTTGGGTTACCAATATTGAAAAGGTCTGTGAGAAGAGTGAAGTATTCAAGCTCAGCGATGGTGCTTCTTAGGTAGGAATCAGACGTTTCGGTTACGTGCTCCTCCTCATTTTCAACTTCTTCCCAATCGACTTTAAATTCATTACGAGCGGCTTCTTTTGCTTGTTGCTTTAAGCGCTTACTTCGCTTAAAAGAGTCTGTTATTTCAGTATCAATTTCCATCGAATCGTAAAGTCGCTTCTGAATAAACACAGATAGCTGAGAAGAGCTTGGCTCGTCCAGTTCAATGACTAATTGAAATAACTTGCCTAAAAAATCACGGGCTATCTGCTGAGCCTGCTTCTGGTCGATAAAGCTATTCAAACTCTTTAGAGCGACGGCATTCAATAATTGTTCACCATCAACTGCAAATACCACAATGACATTATCTAGGCTTGCCAGGAGCCTTATCGCCTCTAAAGTATTAACAATTCGATCAGGAGAGCAACGGTCTAAATCCTCGATTACGAGTATGATTTTTCTTTCAACATTTTGAGTATTCTCAGGAAGATTATTTTTTTTCAAGCCAAATAAATAGTTAAACTTTGTTTTAAAGTAGCGTTGAGCTGAAAAGCTGTACGAATCGATTAAAGCCCGTATATCTTCTTTGAGATACTGAGCTACACCTAAGTGCTTTGAATAGTCTGGGGAGTTACTTATAGAGTTTATTTTTTTCAAAAAAGGACTAGCCCAGAGATTTTTTGCTATTCCAAAGATGGTCAGAGCGAAACCTGATACTACTCCAGAAACTATGATTGGTGATTTATCACTTTCAGCCAAAAAGCTGTCGATCAGCCCTGTACTGATTACCGCAAGGGCAGCAATCCCAATGAGCACCCACCAAATTAAGGCGTTTCTTAGAGTGTCCCTCTGTAAGAAAATTCTATATTTACCAAGCATGTAAATACGTTTTAGAAGGCTTTTTTGAGAGTAAAGGTCCGTAGCTAAGTGATGAGCTAACGCGCCTGCCATAAAATCACAATGCTCATTTTCCCAGGCATTAAAAATGCTGAAACGATAGTTAGAATTTGCTTCGAAATCCCGCTTTAATAAATTGATAATTGTACTTTTTCCAGTCCCCCATTTGCCGAATAGTCCTACTGTGAACGGCTTGAACTTAGAGTCCGATTCGATTATTCCTTTCAATACATGGACCAGTGTACCTCTACCTAGTAAATCCGTTTTATTCTCTTGATCCCCTTTGGGTTCTATTCGATAAACTCTGTTGGTAACGGATAGCTGAGAGTTCTCAAGATCGACCCCTAAACTAGGCTCATTCCAGTTGAGCCCTGCATAATCCCAAATTGTTCCAAAGGATTTTCCTTCTGATGGTCTTGCTACTAGGCCTACTAATCGATGTGCTTGTGATAGAGGCTTAAAGTTCACTAAGTGAACGACGTTTCCTAGGTCGTACCCCCCTTCTAACAGTAAGCTGACACTTAAAGCTATGTGAGCAGATTCGTCATTTTGAAAAGTACGAATAAGTTGCCCAGGGTCAGGGCTATCAGAAGTAATCAATGAGGTATTGATAGCAATGCCAGTTACTCCGGACAGTAAATGACTTAATGTTTGAAAATAATAGCCTGCCTCCATAATATTTCGGCAGAGTACAACTATCTTGTCCCCATGATTTATTTTTACTTGGCTAAGCCAATGGCTTAGCTGCGTCTCGACTTGGGCTAGATGTACGCTCGATGATGAAATATCAACATCCAAGCTATTGGTATTAGGTCTCAGATCCAACAAAATTTGAATTACTTTAACGGGTACGCAATACCCATCAACTATTGCTTGAGAAATTGAGTATTCAAATATAATATTTCTATTAGCATATTCAACCAAATCCAATGAAGGAGTAGGTGTTGCAATAAGTACTTTAGATTCTTTATTACTTTTTCTAATGAGTTCACTTGCATTAATGGCGGCTTTGCCATCAAGGTCTACTAAGTAGTAGACATCTGCATTTGAATATTTTCCTTGATTATCTGAGAAGGTTTTATAAGTGATAACATCAAAAGAAGTACTCAACTCTCCTAAATCATTGAGCAGCATACTAAGCTGTTTCTTATGTTCCCGAAGCTTTACTATGACGATACTTCTACGAAAAATGGTATTAGATGCGATTGCCTGAGCGATTACTAGGCTTTTCCCTGTACCAATAGCCATAATCAATAACCCAATATTTGGCCCAGAGTACAAAGCTTTAGAGAGCGCGTCTACGGCTGCTTGTTGGTAATCTCTGAGTCTACTTTTTTCTTGGTTTAGGTGTTCTGTATCACTTGAATTATTCATTTCAACTTCCATGTTTTAATTATTAGGCATTAGAGTTATCAATTATCCGCTGTAACTTCTCAATACTCATAGCAGGCTTTTCCGTATGAAGCATTGCATGGCAGTTAGGGCAAACAGGAATGAGGTCGTTAATGGGGTCGACTTGGTAGCTTTCACCGATAGTCGCGATATCAACCTTATGGTGCACATGAATAAAGCCTTTACCTATTTGGCCATAGGTCTTTTCAAAATCAAAGTCACACACTTGGCAGATAGCACCGAACTTGGCGATACAAGTCGTTCTTGCTTTGGAGTCTCGCTCATAAGCATTGATGGTAACTTGCTTTAAAGCGCCTTCAATGAAGCCTGTTAATAGCTCTGGGACTTCATCAGGATAGATAACCTCTGTCACAGTTAGCGCCAGCTTGGCCCTATATGAGTCCACCAGCGTTCTTATGGAAACTTGTTCACCTTTCCCTTGTACAGCGTAATAATCTAAATGCAATTCAACGGCAATCAATGCTCGTTCAAGGGCTTCAGGCAACATATCATTTTTGAAGCGCTCAAGATAATAACGAGTTGCCGCCAAGCTTATTGTCTTTTTGTAAACAGTCCCCTCAAACATTGCTAGCAATGCATTCAAGTAGAATGCCGATGAACTTGATTTTAAACCTGTATGACTAGATAACATTGCTGTCGCGGCACTTCGATTTGTCTGCCCCGACTCAACTTTCAAAGCAAACTCGAATGCTGGCTCGTATTGTTCTGGTGTAATTGCTGCCATATTTACCCCCTGCATTTACCTATAAGCCCTTCAACCTCAAAGGTGTTTAACCAGCCAAAATAAACTCACCACCTGGAATACCGTGTTCTTGATCTAAGAAATTAGCTATAGAAAAAATAAGCTCTAGATTTGAACGAGACATTGCCAAATAGAGTTTGTGGTCCCAGAACACCCCTGCGCTGCGTTTTAATGAATTTGCAGTTGGAGGTGCCAACCCCCTCGCTACTTGATGTTGCAAATCTTGTAAGTCACGAGGACGGATTCTGTCAGATACATAATGTTCCAACGACATATAACGGCCTTCAACTAGATTTTTGATTTCAAAGACGTCATTCCAAGTATCAAGCTTACTTTTTAGAATCGGATCCTGCGAATCAAGCTTTAACATTACTTTCGGCGAAATATCATCCAACTCAATATCCAATTCAACCAGCTGACTTGCCCCCTCTATATAGGGATCAAAACTGTGTCTTTGCTGTCGAGCGATATTGCAAAAGAACATGTCTTTGGTCTTTTTTGCATCCTGATTACAGGTTCGACATATTGGAAACAGGTTTCTTGGATGCACTGCAAAAATGGGGTATTTAGACTTACATAGCAGATGGTCGTAATCAGCACGCCACTGGTTATCATCAGCTACATTCGCCCGGAAAGGGGCTATAGGTTCAAGTCCACAAGCCCTGCATACTGTGCCGTTAATTCTTTTGAATTCGGTAAAGTGCTCATCAATTCTCACTCCACCAGCGGACGCAATAATATCATCCAGTGTTTTGGTTTGCGTATACAGGTGGTAGCATAAGGCCTGTAATTTTTTCATCAAATCTTGTGGAATAAAAGCTAGCAGATCATGCTTCCGTTGTTGAAATAGATCTGTAAAATCCTGATTATCGCGCATGCTCACAAATAGTTGCCTCCGAATGGCTTCTGGCTCTTGTTGAAGCGCTATATGCAGTGCCTCAAACTTGTCTCGAGTAAGCAAGCCTCTAATATTCGGCGTTTTTACATTATTCCAGCAGGCCAAGCCTAGCGCTGTGTCAGATAAACTCTGGCGAGTAAAGAGACCAACAAGAACAGCATGTTCTAAGAAATACAACAATTCACGATTGAGCGCTTCAAAAACACAAAATTCTGGGGTATTTTGTTCTAAAGGAAACAGCATCAGCGACTCAACCTTTTTATGAGGTATGATTTTTCAGGCGACTTACCCAAAGTCTCAAGCCATTGAATCACGTCTTGGCCCTCTTGATTTATCTTCCGGCGGATTTCCTCAACCACAGAGTGAGAAATAAGCGACTCCAATCCAAAAAATTGCTTAATTAGCACATCAAACGAAGCGCCATAGGTCTCTTCTGGAGGTTTACGGTAACCGATGGAATCGTCGTCATTGCGATTAAACATAAACACGCTTTCTTTATGCAGTGAGGAAATCATGAAAGGAGAATGAGTAGCCACAAACACTTGGGCATGTTTGTTGTCAGCTCCTAAAGCCTGCTGTAAAAAACCATGAAAATGAGTTCGCCATGCTGGATTTAAATGTGTCTCAGGTTCGTCGTATAGAAATAGCGTTTGTTCATCTCTGTATAGTGTTGTTATTGCTAAAATTTGTAACAGCTGTGCCTCACCATCTGATAAGTCATCAAAACAAACTGTGCGACCGCCTTCATCGGCAAGGACGAGTTCTTTCACTGATAGCGGCAGTTTAGCTTTAAGAGGTTTTTTTACTGAACCTTCATAGTTATCTTTGTTCAGCTCACGTCTCATTTTGGCATTTAGGTTTTTTAATCCAAGCTGCTGTATTCGATATAACCGTTCAAACATTCTCAATCCACTATCAATGTTCGACTGTTTGAGGTTGCGCTTTACATCAGGATCATACAAATCGAGTTCGATAGTGCCACGAAGAAAGTCTAACTCGTAAAGTTCATACTCATCATCGGTAGTTCTTCGGCCCAAGCCTTTAACGTTGTAGGGAAATGCATCTCCAATGAACTTCTTGATGTCCTTAGTTAGCTCTTCCTCAATAGTCCAATTTTTCAAGTCATACTCAAGCACAAGTTTGACTGGACGATTATAAGTGGTTCCAGCAAGAGCTCGTGCTAGGTTCTCATCATCAAGAATAGCTAATGCAGCAATGGCTAGCTGAGCACTATCATAATCCAAGTACACATGAGTACTCGGGCTAACATAAGTCTCCCTAAGACCCAATGGATTGGCATACTCCAGCATCTCAGCTTCAGTGCCAACTTGGGTTAACTCCTCTTCAAAAAGGTGTGGATATCGTGCTAGAAAACGTTCGTTAACATCTTGGATTAGCATCGGTAGGCGCTCACGACTTTCTTCATCATGACGATTTCTATATTCTGCCTGCAACCGCATTAATTGCTTATTTCGCCGCGATCTTGCATTGAGAGCCTTATAAATCTGATTGGCATTTTTAAGAAAGCTGCGTTGCAAGTTTTCGTTAAGTCCTGATGAGTAGCCAATGACTCTCGGCAACTGTAGTGATTCAAGGGGAATTTCTTCCCACTCAGATTGCTTGTTTACAAAAACCCGCAGCTTTTTACTCGAAATGGGTAGGGCGACCTTGTACTTAGGGTTTATGACTCCACCACATTGAGCCAAAGGCCCACCGCAAACCATACCTGAATTACCTACTGAATGGTTACTGGGTTCGTGGGTTTGATATTCCAGTACAAAACCGAAATTAAGGCTATTTTTGACCTTAAAGTCACGTCTTTGTGCTCGCTCAATAAAGGCAAAACACTCGCCAATAAGCTCTAGAAGCTGTGACTTACCAGAGCCATTAAGACCTACGAGAGCTATAACTTGTCCTTGAGAGTCTGAAAAATCAAATGCCTGCTCCTTTAGCCCTTTGTATTGACCTTGCAGACTTAGAGATAATAAGCGCATCAGGCCTTTTTCCTTATACTGGCTTTCTTTGTGGGCTTTTTCTTTGTAGCAAGAGCTTCACGTTCGGCTTTAATGCGTTCAAGCAGGGCTTCGGCGCTATTTTCGCCAGAGATTAACTCAGGGTTCGCGGTGCGCCAGTCGGCGGTGAGTTCGCCTCTGAAGGCTTTAGCGAGCATCGACTGGGTGAGGTTATTGACCCGTAGCTGCGCGGCATTGACCTGGGCTTCTATTTTATCGGCTAAGGTGAATAAGTCTTCGACACGACGGACGATTTCGGCTTGCTCTTTAAATGGGGGAAGTTCTATTTCAGCATCATCAAAAAGTTTAAATGAAATCGCTGGCATTGCTCCTCCTTTTACCATTTGCTTTAAATAGTTTTGAAATATAGGCGAAGTCAAAAAAATATAAAGGTAATCTTTAGTCAAGTTCAAGCCATCGGGCGAAATCATAAAAAGATTATTTGCCAATACTCCAGATAGTCCTTTTCCAACAAAGCCTGATGTAGCGCCATACCTAACCATAACGATATCATCTTCGTTTATATATCTATTTGAATTGCTTTTAGGTACATATTTAAAGTCATTAGACTTTTGTGTGAAATTAATAATCCTTAAAAATTTTTCATACCCTTCTCGCTGTTCATCAACCTGTTCAGGTGAAGATACTTGAGTTCCTTGCTTAAAGGATACGTAGTTTTTCAAACCAGAAAGTTCAAGGTACTTACTATCCGTCAGCCTTCCACTCACTGCGGCAGCAAGGACGGATTGGCGGAATGATTTTAAGATGGCGGGGATGGCATCGAGGCGGGCTTTGGTGCTTTCCACCTGCGCCAGCAGTTCATCCAGCTTGCCGGCAATGACTTTTTGTTCGGCTAGTGAGGGGAGAGGGAGAATAGCCTTTTTGACTAAATCACCACTAATATTTTTAACCACTCCACCAACGGCCAATAGATCGAATTGGTTCTTAACATATGAAGATGAAAGTAAATAATAAAAATAATCTGTATTCATCAACGAAGGTAAGCGAAGCGCAAACCATCCGTCATGAATGTATCCAGATATTTTCATGATATAAGGTCGTCCAAATGACATAGAGTTGGAAAGAATAAAGTCACCAACATCCACAAACCTAGACTTTAATGCACCTTCAGGAGTAATTTTCTCTTTAGTGGAAGTTACATACTTTTGACCTTCTTTAGTATCACCAATTTTGATCCAGTTAACCCCATCAGAGTTATCAGTTTGAAAATTTTTAATTGGTCTAGGTGAGCTCCCTCTTTCAACTATTACAGTATTACCCAATGTTTGTTCAGCCCAACCTTCAGGAATCACTTGGCTCATCCTTTCACCCCACCAGCTAACTCTGCACCTAGGGATTTCATCAAAGCCTCAAGATCGGCTAATGCGCCTTTCAGCTCGGTCATGGCTTCGCCTGCCAATTCTTCCGGTGTGCCTAAGTCGGCGGCATCGACGCTGTTGGCATCTTTTAGCCATGAAATATCTAGCGAGTCTGATTTGGTATCACGGATAAATTCACGGCTAAACACACGCCAGCGGCTCTTTTCTAAGGGCCGCTCAAGGCTGTCGGCTATTCGCTGCGCTTTCTCGGCTCCTTGTTGCGCTTTCTCGCTTCCATCTAAGCCTTGATTAACAACTGAATCATCGACTTCCGCGTCTTCGGCGTTAAACGACCATTCACCTTCTTTTCGGTCGAAAATTGCTCCTGCATTTTCGACACTTCCGCCATCCATGGCGGTCGCGTTCTTATTCTTGCCGTAATAACATTCTTCAAAAGGTGTGAGGTGCTGCTGGCCGAATGGGGTGCGTTTGCCAAAGTTTGGCATGTTGGTACGTAGGTCATAGACCCAAGTATTAGTGGTGCAGTTTTCTTCTTGTAGCTTGTCGGCCTCTGACCCTTTAGTAAAGAACAGCACGTTAGTCTTCACACCAGCGGCGTAGAAGATGCCGGTGGGCAGACGCAATACAGTGTGCAGGTTGCACTTGTTCATCAAGTCGCGGCGCACATCGGTACCGACGCCCGCTTCAAACAACACATTATCTGGCAATACCACGGCGGCGCGGCCACCAGGCTTTAAGTTGCGGTAAATGTGCTGCAAAAATGCCAGCTGTTTGTTGCTGGTGGGATAGGTTAAGTCATCACGGGTGATAGAGGCATCGCCACCCTTGCTGGTACCAAAAGGCGGGTTAGCGAGTATGATATCGGCTTTGGGTAAACTCATGCCGACTTGACCTAATGAGTTTCCTAAATGCACTACGCCTTCATCGTCACCTTCCATGCCATGGAGTAGGCAGTTCATTAGTGCTAGGCGGCGAGTCGATGGCACCAGCTCGACACCGATAAAGGCCTTATTCTTTTGAAACTCGACCTGCTTAGCATCTAAATCAAAATGGTCATCAGTCTTGGCTTTAATAAAGCTGTCGGCGGCGATCAGGAAGCCTGCGGTACCTGCTGCGGGATCTTGAATGACTTCGCCTGCTTGTGGGTTGATGACTCGCACCATGGAATCAATCAAGGCGCGGGGAGTAAAGTATTGGCCCGCACCGGACTTAGTCTCGTTCGCGTTTTTCTCTAATAAGCCTTCATACAAGTCGCCTAAGCCGTCTTTCTGGGCGCTGAACCAGTCGATAGAGTCCAGTGATTTAATTAACTGCTTTAAATGGCGCGGCTCACGCAGGCGAGTTTGTGCATCGGCATAAATCGCTAAAATTAATGGGTCTGCATGTAGGGTGTTACCCTCGCTGTCTTTGCCTGTGGATAAGGTGAGCAACATGCGCTTATAGTCATCGAGCAGGTTTAAGCCGTCTTTGTCGCTTAAGTCGGTCCAGCGGCAACCTGTTGGCAGGGTATGTTTATTAAGTAAGCCCGCCTCGGTGTTCTCGTGCACCATTTTGATAAACAGCAGCAAGACTAGCTCAGTCACGTAGTCGGAATAGTTAATGCCGTCATCACGGAGTACGTCACACAGGTTCCACAGTTTTTGTACAATGTCGTTGTTGCTCATTGGATTTTACTCTTTACGTTTAGGCCTGCTGCGGCGCTGACTGAATAGGGGATTGCTGATTGTCTGATGAATAACGGCTGAACTGATTGCTGTCTTTGGTCATCAGGGTGACAAATTTAGGGTGAACAAATAGCTTCTCTTTGCCCGATTGCACCTCTTCGAGTACCCCAATGTCACATAGCTGCTTTAAATACACAGAGGCGGTTTGACGCTTTGCTAAGCCACTCTCGACTAAGTTGTGAATGCGGCAATAGGGCTGCTCAAAAATCACTTGTACCAGCTCATAGCTGTAGATTTTGGGTAACTGCAGGCGAACGTATTCCGTGGTGTGTTCAATGAGCTCTCGGGCGGCGGCGATTTTGTGGGTGGTCCACCTAGCCGTTTGCTCGACGGCATTAAGCATGAAGATTATCCAAGGTTGCCATTCTTGCTTGGTGGTCACGTTAAGCAAGAGACGATAATAGTCTTGCTTGTTGGCGACGATATAACGGCTTAGGTACAAGATAGGCGCACTTAGCAATTGCTGATCGATAAGATAGAGAATATTCAGCACCCGGCCAGTACGGCCATTACCGTCGATAAAAGGGTGGATGGCTTCAAACTGGTAGTGAGCCATGGCCATCTTGATGAGCGGGTCCACATCATCTTGATTGTGTAAAAAGGCTTCCCAGTTGCTTAGCAAGTCACGAATAATACTCTCGCCTGCTGGTGGAGTGTAGATAACCTCCCCCGTGGCCTGATTGGTTAAGCTGGTGCCAGGTACTTTACGCACATCCATCTGCACCGATTTTATGGTGCTGCAAATTTCTAATGCGGTAGTGACACACAGCGGCCGGTTGCTTAGCTGAGTAAAGCCTTGGTAAAGCGCGGTGCGATAGCGAAGCGCCTCTTTGGTCATAGGGTCGGCTTGACTGTCTTCTTGGGCATATTGAAACAGTTTGTCTGTGGTAGTGACTATGTTTTCAATCTCGCTACTGCCTTGGGCTTCTAGCAGCGGCAGCAAATTGATGAGCAAGCCTTGGTTAGGTAATAGCTCACCGGCTTGTTTTAACTCGGCAAGCGCGGCGCGAGCTGGAATACAAGCCTTGAGTATGGGTAAGGTTTCGGCCAACTCCCCTAGCTTGCTATCTAGGGGTAAGGGTGGCAAATGGTTGTATGCTTGTTCAGCGTGCCATTTCATGTTTAAAAAACCTTCCTTTTTCGACATATAAAGAGATTGTGCTGAGCTTATGTCGATTCAATCGACATGTAAAGATAACATGTTTATAAAATCTTACTTTATCGACATATTGTGAGTGTTTCGAGGTGTTATGTCGATTGTATCAACATTACAGCCACCTATTTAGCTCAGCACTGGGTTATATCTATAGCAATAGCAATAGCAATAGCTAAAAACTATATATGCTCAACTGATGTATAGAAAATAGGCTTATCCATCCGCATAAAGCAAGTTTACGCTAACCCGTTTGCCAAAGGTATTCGTTTACCATTATTGACTGAAAAATGAGTCTAAACATTAATTACAAAAACCGAGATATATTGGTGTATCATACTGATGCAATTGATTTTATAGGTAACTGGACTTTGCGTAAAACACTATATCGATGTTTCTTTGTGGCTATATTGCCTTATTTGCCTAATACAGGCTTTGGCCAATTTGTAAAATGGAAGTTAGCATTGCTTTTAGTTGGCGATGAATTTCATCAACAAAACTTATTAAATAATCGCGATAAATTAGCCCCCCATTTTGCTCACGATACTCCTTTGCAAGCAGATCTAGCCGAGTTACTTACGTGCGGTACAAAAACTGATGTAAAAGTGTTAGACATTGGTGCTGGGCCAGTGAGTAAAGTCGGCAAAATACATAATGGACATGAAGTCGAGTTAGTACCTATAGACCCTATGGCAGATAAATACCGTAAAATACTGACAGCACTTAATTTACAGCCTAAATATTGGACTCGTTACGGTGAGGGAGAACGACTTAGTCAGCAGTTTGAGGAAAACTCATTTGATTTAATTCATGCACGTAACAGCATAGATCACTGCCTTAATCCCATTACCGTTATTGAAGAAGCTATTACGGTATTGAAGCCTAAGTGTTATTTTTATTTGAACCATTATCGTAATGAAGGTAAAGCGGCTAAATACTATGGGTTACATCAATGGAATTTTGATGTTGTTAATGAGGACTTTATCATTAGCAATCGTTTTGGTGAACAAATCAATGTCAATAACACCCTGCGTCATAAAGCATTGATACATCAAATAAAGAAAACCGAAGAACGCTTAATTGTGATAATACAAAAACGATGAACTGGTTAGTACTCGGCAATGGTGCTAAAGATATTGATGTATGTTTATTATCTAACGACACCAATATCATTGTATTTAATCATGGCTTTAATGAGCTTGTTGGCGTTTGCCGAATTCAGAACAAAAAAATATCAGGGCTCAGTTCACCATATACTATTCAAGGGCCACTGCCTTTTGATGGGTTTGAAACACAGCTAAATAGACTGCATAGTTTGCTGCAGACTGAGCTTAATAATGTTCCATCAAGTGGCACGGTTTTACTGACAACATTATCTGCTAGCAATATACAAGCTAGAGTCGTTGGTATGAACTTACTTCCTTCTATAGCCCGCTCAGCGACATTATCGGCCAACATCCCTAATCCATGCCACTTCCATAACTGGCTAGGAGAGAGACGCTATGCGTTAATGCAGAAATTCGACCAGCACTTCGATTGGAAATCACTGGGTTTACACAAACCTAGATCAGGTAAACTCAATATATCAGATCCTTTTTCGTTATTAAAAACACTCGCTGTCACACCGAATGATATTGCCTTGGCTAAGCTCATTGGCAATATTTCGGCAGACTGTTGGCTCAATAACAGTTCCATCGAAAGCTTGAAGCAGGCAGAGAGCTATTTTTACCTACAACGCGGCCAACAGCGAACCAGTAATTGGTGGCTGTATCATAATGAAGCGTCTCAATTTCTGGCAGATACCCACATAAAATTGGCATGGTGCCAGCAATCATTGCAGCTCTGTACTTAAAGGCTCTTTTGCAAAGATAGCTTTTAATAATTGGCTTTGTTCTGCTTTTATATCTAGAGAGTATTCCGCTCGCTGGTGGAAGTATGAATAGCCAATATCAATAAACACAGGGGCTTTAGCGGCCTCAGCCATTGGTAACATAGTGGCATAATCAGTCACCGATGGTATCCAATCATGATCTTTTTTAAAATAAGCGTGTGGAACGCTATCAAATAAAGACTTTTTAAATGCACGCTGATGAGCCCATACATTCCCGCCCCCTTTTTGCCTAATATTACTGTAGCTGGGTTGATACAATTTTAATGGTTTATTAGGGCGGAACATAGGCATGTGGATTAAGTCAGCACCTTGATTAGCCGCATCCACAATATGCTTAACAACGTCATCTCGCATTAAACAGTCATCTTGATCTAGTATCACAATGATACTGTCATCATTAACACAAACATCTGAAATAGCTTGGATAAAATTACATACTCGCCCTTGGTTGTGTTGGTGACGTATCAAGGTTGTTCGATCAAGTAGCTTATCGAGCAATATTGGATAGCCCCAATTATGACTCGCACCACTGGCGTCATCTATTAAGATAATCCCAAATGATTGATTGGATTGCATACGAAGACTATCTAAGCATCTTTCAAGCTTATGTATCGTGGTGAAGCGTCCTTTTAATAGGAAAATCAAAGCTTCTTTGCGCCTTGGATATTGCCAATTAGCATGCGTAATTAAATCAAATTGTTCTTCTTGCTCAACAGGGCAACAACCTTGGGCAACCAAGTCCCTTATCTGATCGAGTGTTGTTGCTTGTTTATCTTCATTGCAAGGATGAATGTAGAAAGTGGCAGGATTTCCCCCTCGTAATGAACTAAACCCTGTTGTCTTTTGATGTGTCTGTAAAGCACGGTGCCAAGTTAATGTGTATTTATCATTAATTATGGGGTTATTGATTGGCAGTATTTGCTTAATTTTAACGAGATCTAACAAGCCCATTCTGACTTCGGGAGCGAATTCTCCATCTTGTCCAAAGTAGGGTAAGAATGCATCTGTAGACTTAGGTATATTAAATCCTACGCTAATCACTTTAGGGTCGATTAATTCTGCTTTCATGTCTGCAATATAATCATGTTGCCAGTTTTTACGCCCCACCAGCACATCACAGTCACACTGTAATACATAACGAGTAGTGACTTGATTAAATGCCCATATCTGTGAAAAAAGCGGAGCCTGTGAAGTGGTATGTGATTGTGTAACCTTTGATGCACCAAACCATTGGCTGTAAGTAGTAGATATTGCATCACTTGAAGTAGGAGCGATAAGAAGTTCATCGACTATGCCATTGTTTACTAGCTCGTTGGCTGATGTGAGCAACTGGTTAAAATCACCTTGCTGATATTGACGTAAAAATGGTCCTTGGTAGCTGTCGAGTAATAGTAATACCTGTTTAAATTTTTTAGGATAATTTAACTGTGTAACGATATGGCTCACTTGAACGAACAGCACATCGGCATCCTGGGCACAGGCTTTAATTAGTAATGTTGTATCCTGATCTACTCCTACACTGGTGCAAATTGGCATATCAGGTTTATTTAATGCCACATTAGGATGTAACGCTTCGATTAAGGCTAAATAGAAGTCTGAGAAGCCTCTTAATTGCTGTAACGCTTTATCTTGAGAGGTCGAAGATGTTCGCCTGACTAATTCTTCATCGGGTAGCTGTAATATGGCAATGGCATATAATCTTGCAGACATATCTAAGAACTTGCTCGCCGTAAGAGGTTGGATATCACTTCCAACGTCAATGTAATGAAGGCTGCCATCTTTGATTTGACGAATATTGTCCCTTTTTATATTTAAGCCACAAATTCCTGCAGCATACATTCCTTGTAAAAATTGGCCAACAACAATGGCTGACGCAGGTAACTGCATCTCAGAGGTATATAAATTAGGGGTGCTGTAACTCCATTGTCCGTTTTGCTTGTGCCAGCTCACTTGGGGGACGATGTTGTTACTAGGTAAAGCTTGTTTTAACCAGCTGACTTGTTCATCATCGATTGCCCAAGGATAAAAAGACTTCTCAATGTTGTTTCCTTTTTGAATAACCACCCCTTCTTGCCCTGAGCCTAGATATTGAAATGGTAATTCTTGTACCTGCATCCATTGTTTTGCAGCAACGGCTAAACGATGCCTCTGTTCTGTCCAAATCGATTTTTGCTTATTGTTTCTCGTATCGACGCCATCCAACGTGTAAACAGAGTAGTAAGGCAAACTTACAATTTCACCTTTATATTCTGGTAACAATAATAAACGTGCAATTAACCAATGGTCTTCTGCACTTCGAATATTTGGGTATCGTTCAATAACCCTAGTGTTAAGTAACAAGTTACATGATGGTAGTTCGTTATCAGACTGCCCATGGCAAAATGCATCAATAAATCCGGTAAGCTTGATTGGATTAAGTAATACTTCTGGTTTCGCAATATTGGTAACGCTTAAAAGCTGGTTATCTTGTTTTAATCTATTACTTCCAATAACAAAGTCAGCATTTGACGCTTCACCTCTTAACCATAAAGACTCAACACTTCTAGCATTATCCAGAACATCATCAGCATCCAGTCGTGCTACCCAGTGAGCAGTAGTTGTAGATGCATAATCTAGCAGTTGGTTACGGGCTCGGGCTGGAGAGCCGCAGAATGCAGTTAAAATTGTCACGCTAGGATGTTCTAACAGAGTTTTACAGTGTGCTTGCCAATTATCAGTCGATTGGTCATCGAGAATGACAATTTGTGCAGTGTTGTTGTCGACTAATGATTGAGATAATGCGCTATGTAAGGCTTGAGCAATAAATTCTGCTTGGTTACATAGATTAATACCGATGATGACTGGGGCATTTTTATAATGTAACCCACATTCTTTTATCATTGTCAGTTTACGTAACGCTAACCCTACTGTTAAGGGCCGCTTATCTTTATGAGAGTGATCCTGCTGCAATTCTAATGTCCTTATTAGTGTTCATCTCATTAACTATTGCTTGCTCTGAAATAGCAAATAATGAAGAAATTCGTTCAAAGTATTGTTCTTTCTGAGGTCGAGTCATTCGGTGGCCATGCAATAAGATAAACTGAGCACAACCCAATAATTTTTGTCTGGAACCTCTAGCGGATAAGGCTGTTGAGTGCATTCCTAAATTCCAACAAACCGTTACTGCTAGTGTGTACTCAATCTTGATATTAGTAATAGCTAACACTCTTATGGCCAAATCTTTATCGTTACTACTCACAAGGCCATCACTAAAGCCGCCAGCATCTATTAACAACTGACACTGTGCAAATGTGTTTGAGCCCTGCCAGCCAGGATTGCCGACTAAAAAATCACTTTGCTTGAGGTTGTTAGGAATATTACTAGCTACTGCGTGCCCTTCTTTTATGACAGATATCCCCGATAACACCAAGCTTGCAGCCCCTCGCTGCGAATGTGTTAAACACAGTTCTAAATGATTTGTAAGCCAATAATCATCATCATCAAGAATGGCCACGTAGCACTTAGAGTGACACTCATTAATATAGGCTAGGCCTGTATTCCAGGAGCCCGCCGCACCTTGGCAACGTTCATTAATTAAGAATGTAACAGGTATGGGGGAGACTGCCGTCGTGATACCAGATTGCTCTGACTCAGTTAAAGCAACTCTATCGGTGACCAATACTATTCGTTCAGGAGGGCGAGTTTGATTCGCTATTGAAGGTAACGATACATTCATAAGCGAATCAAACCGAGGCATTGAAGCCATTAATGCAACAACTTCCATCAGTGACTAACCAATCTGCCACAGGTATTCATTTAGCTCATCGAGGATAGTGTCGAGCTGATCATCAAGCACGCTGTCAAAACGCTTTGCCCCTCCTTGATCGGCAAAACGTTGATTAACAAATTCTTTATCAATCACCGCCTCATGAACTAACTGCTTAGCTAAGCGTTCCAGCCACTTACGTTGGTTAGGATTCCAATCGTGTTGACTGAAAATGCGTTGCATGGCGTGATCAACCCGCTGTGAAAAAGGGATTAATGCTTCATCGAGCGCCGCTTGGCGGATATAACCGATAATGCTGGCCGCAATATCTTGGTTGGTATTTTTACGCCATGCACTTTGCAAATGCGCTTCACTAAAGCCCGCCTCATCTAGCAAGAGTTTGACCTCTTTAAGTTCTGCACGGGTGAGATCTTTAGGACGATTCACCACCACAGACAAGGCCGCTGATTGGTTGATATTCTGCTTAATAAAATGGTTAAAGCTTTCAAGATAGTCAGCGGGCTTTTCGTGTATACCATAGTTTTGATGGCGCTCTATGAACTCATCTCGCCCTTCATAGATGATTGGCATACTTTCACTGCCAACAAGATAACGAACTTCGGCTAGCTGATTAATCAAACTTTGATGCTGCTTAAAAAATTGTGCCGCCTCTTTAGGGCCAATTTGATGTAAATGCTGGTGGAGCTTATCGGGCGCTACGCCCCATAGCTCCTGAAGTTGGTCTAGCTTAGCTTTAAGCTCAGGCTTATCTTCGGCTTTTTTGGCCGCTTTACGCATCACCCGCATCACTTTCTGCCCAAGTTGATTTAGCACATCATGGGCATGACTAGTGCCAACCTGCTCACCTGGGGTATTAAGCGCACGCTCTAAAAAGGTATCGTCACTTAACTCGTCCACCAGCTGCTCAAGTGTGATGTTAGGGTCTTTGACTATCGGCTTCATGGTATTGACGGCTTCAAGGGCACTATAGATATCAACCGGATCATAAATTTTGAATACGGTTTTACCTATATCGTCACAGCGACGGGTAGCACGGCCCATCATCTGCTCATACAAAATACGCGACTTAACTCGGCGCAAGAACACGATATGACAAATCTTAGGTACGTCTATACCCGTAGATAACAGATCCACTGTAATGGCTATATTAGGATAACGCTCATTTTTGTATTTGCGGATAAGCTGACTGACCTTGTCGCTTTGACCGGTAATTTTAGACACTGCGGCTTGGTTATAATCATCGCCGTACATGTCAATGAAGGCTTTATCTAATAAGCGTTTGACCATGTCTGCATGCACGTCTGTGGCACAAAAAATTAGGGTTTTCTCATCGCCAAAAGGGTCTAACTCTTTGGTTAACTCTTGGCAGATGACCTCATTAAACGACTCGGTAATCACTCTTCTATTAAAGGATTCAACATCGAACTGTAATTCATCTTCTAAATCAGCTGTTTCAACTTCACCGGTTTGGGTATTAATAGACGTGACGGTTTCGCCTTTTTCAAACTTGATACCGTGCTTATTTAATAGGGTTTCATAACGGATAGGTGGCTCGTGGTCGATAAGCCAATCATCAGCAACTGCCTCACGGTAACTATAGGTGTAAACCGGTTTACCAAAATTTTCGCTGGTATGCTTGGCTGGGGTTGCCGTTAAGCCGATGCGTACCGCATCAAAGTAATCCAATACCCGCCGGTAGCTAGACAAATATTGACTGGCATCGCGAGTAACAAGCTCACCTTCTGTCATTTGTTGATCTAGGGCATAACCCCGATGGGCTTCATCGACAATGATGCAGTCGAATTCATCCAGTGGCGGCGGTGTGTCGGACATAAAGATACGCTTTACCATCGCTTGCACTGTTGCCACTTGAATACGAGTTTCGGCTTCACTGCTCATATCGCCAAGCTCGGCAATATTGTAGATAGACGACAGCACTTTGTTTTGCTCAAGCTTAGCTTCATCAAAGGAGTCACACGCTTGCTCACCCAGGGCGGTTCTATCGACGAGGAACAAAATACGCCTAAAACGCTCGGCCTTTAAAAATCGATACATCAAACCAATAATAGTGCGGGTTTTGCCTGTACCTGTTGCCATTGCCAGCAGACATTCAGTTTTATCTTGCTCTAAAGCCGATTCAACCGCAGCGATGGCTTTTTGCTGGTAATCACGCAAGCCGAGGTAATCAAATCCTTCCTGTTGAAGAGATTTCTCTGCATCTTCACGGCTACGTTTTAACTTGTCGAGCAGGCCATCTGGGGAGTGAAACTGTTGCAATGCTTTCTTTGCATTGCTGGGTTTGCGCGTATCCCGAAACCAAGTGCCCGATAACTCGGCCAGTTGCTTATTAAATTCGCGGCCATTGCAGGAATAGACAAAGGGAATGTGATAGTGGCCATCGTCTTCATCCGCCCAAGCAACGGTGCGACCTTCTAACTCCCAAGCGCTTTGTTGGAAGGGAGTTACTTTGTATCCTTTTGAATAACGCTCGGCTTGAGTAATTTTACCAGCAACATTGGCGTTTTCTTTTTTCGCTTCAACAACGGCAATAGGCGTTAAGCCACAAAATAATACATAGTCGGCGCGACCTCTTTGACCTTTATGTAGTGTTGGCCATTCCGCAATGGCTAGATTTTTGCCTTTTTCTGGTCGAGTACCCTTATTAAACGTTAGCCTTTGGGTATCTGCAAGCCAGCCAAAAGCCTGGAGTTGCTGGTCAATAAGCACACGGGTTAACTCTTCATTTAATTCAACTTGAATACCGGCGTTACTAGCCCGTTTACTTAAATCAGATTTATGTTTACTTGCTGCTTTAGTATCAGTCTTAGCTTGCTCGACAAGTTCAATTTGAAGTGCTTTGATGCGAGCTTCAAATTGACATTTTTGCTCTGCTAGTGCCTTTTCATGCATTGATGCTTGTTGAGAAAACTCACGCGCTTCGGCATCCATTTGTTCAGCTAATACTGCGTACTCTTCTTTTTCACGCGTTAGTAAATCAGTTAGCTGGTGGTTATCTGCTAATTGCTGGTGGTTTTCATTAAGTTCACTGCGCAGCTGATCTATCTGGGTTTGTAAATCTTGTAGGTGTTGACTTGGATCTTGAGGCGCCACAAATGGACCAGCTTTAAATACGGTCTTTTGATCGCCAAATGTATGATGAAACCAAATCGCTAGGCTACGAGCTAACTTTAAACCTTCTAAAGCCTCTTTATGCTGGGTTTTGAATTGATGAGTCGCTTTATTACCTTCAATACGTAATGAGTGAAATAACTGGCGTACAACAGGCTCTAAATTCAGTTCTCGATGGATTTTATACAGCAGGTCTGCTTGAGTAGTTTTATCGTCGAATTCTATACCACATCTGGCAGCAATATCTTGTGCCATCGCCTCACCTAACTGACGTAGCTTAATTAAAGTGGTGTTGGGATCGCTGGTAAAAGCACGTTCAGCACTGATGGCTAAATCGATAAAAATAGGATCGTAGGATTCGAGAAAACTGAAGTTTTCCGATTTTTTACACTTTATATCCAATGCCATCATTCCTTCGTAGCGTTAAATTTTTATCGAATCTAATCATACCTTTTGCCAAGCTGAGAATCACGATTTTAGTTTGTAATCAATCAATTTTGTTACTTAATCACTTGGCTTTACTCTGAAGTATTTAGCAAAATTAATGCAGTTTAAAAACAAAAAGACACCAATTAATTACTATGTAATTATAGCTACTCTGACTTATAACCCAGCGGCTTACTCAATATGACAATATTTGCATTTAGAGTTTTCGATATATTTCCACAACCATTCTATACATTACCAAGTGCGCTAGAAGCACTTCGTAGCGATAGTTCAGGCATGGAGCACACTGCGCAAATAGTTGCATATTACACAAATGGTAAGCAGTTAATCGTGCCTAGTGAACTGTATGTTTATCAGAAATCAAGATTCAAAAGTACTGATGAAGCTAGCGCTTGGCTTAAAAATAGAAATGAAAAAGCAGTTAATGGCAGACCGCTTGGGATCCTTGTCGCAAACCCAAATGATACATTTGAAAAACAACTTGATGATGCGATGAGCGTAAAAGATGTGAGCTTAATAGACGATAAGCCAGTTGCGTCAATTGTGAGTAATATCGAAAATTGGTTAGCGGAGCATCATTACCTAGCTAATTAATGACATGCTAATAAAGAATTTTATAAATATAAAGATCCAATGCCGAATTGGATTTTAGTCTGAAATTTAGTTCTTTTATCATCGCCCATTCTACCTTGACCTGTGTTGTTTCTAGATGTAAAGTTGCATTTGGTAGACGCAGACTAGCCAGCCCACAGGCAAAGTATGTTACCGCGTATTATTAATACTATTTATCAACAAACCTTAATGTTAGCTATGTGTTTGTGGGCCTTATAGCTTTTATTTTTAAGGCAAGTTTATGAATACTTCAAACATAACACCTGAATCACATCACTATCCTCCTCTATATAAAATTAAACAACATGCTAATTTTTTGTCGAAAAACTTACCTGTGACATTATGCCAAGCTCAAGAAATGATAGCTTATTATCAACATTGTAATAGTTGGAGTGAATTAAAATATTCAGTCGAACATGGCCTTAGTCTTAGCACTTCGAATGAAGGAAGGGGGGCAGGGATGTGTCATTTCGAAGCATCGAAAATGAGGCATAAACTTGCCACTTTACTCGATTCCGATTGGGATAGTGGTATCGAAGCCTTATATCACAGCAATCTTGTTAAACAAACCATATCTCACTCAATTTATAACAATCGATTAGATTGGTTGATAGATGAAGAGGTTCGTCAATTGTATGAAAGGCTGTATGAAGATGACGACAAACTTGGGTCTAATCTATTCAATTTAATATCTAGTTTTGATAACAACTTTTTAAATCTATTTAATAATTCTAGTCCCAAGTTTATAGGACAGCATTTTTATGATTATAAATATGGATTGAAAATGTATTGTAATCAAAGAGAAATGGATGGTCACTTGATCTACATCATCAGAGAGTTTGATAGTTATTTGTATCCGCCAGGTCACAACTATGGTGATACATTTTTGTATAATCGCCCTTGGTTTGTGAATTACGTAGTGGGTTACATCAATAACCTACTAAAAATACTTAATAAAAATGGTTTAAAAGGTGAATTGATTCTGCATCGAGTAAATAACTATGACTGCATTACTGATGGTGATGTCAGCAATGTTACAGGAATCATGCAAATCGCTCAAAGGTTGATAGAGCAAGGGGCTATTATGCGCAAGTTATTTGGTAATCGCGACTCACGCATAGGGTTAGCTTTGCCGTTTGGTAAATGAAATCGATAGTGTCAGTTTCTATAGTAAGAGGTTAAAAGTGGACAATAATCAAATTAAGCTACAGCCCGAAGTTAGTCATCTCTCTTCGGAACAAATTGAGGAGCTTTATGCTAAATATATATCTGGTGTTAAAAATTCTGATTTGTTGGTTGAATTTAATATCAAGACAAATCCAAATAAGCTAATAAACTTGATTCCTCCATTTATACTTGATGATTGTCTGTGTCCTCGCTGTGAAGTTTCGATGCTTCGAAAGCGTAACAGCAAAAGTCATACTAGTAATAATCCTGCTGAATGTCCTGTATGCAGTCATAAAATATTTACGGATGATTTTGTTTATGACTATTGCCGCTGTTCACATTGTGCCCAAGAGCGGATCGAAAATGCCAGGATTAAAGCTGTAAGTGACAGAGCTATAGTTGAAGAGATATTTTCATTAAACGCTATTTCGCCAGTACCTTATTCTGATCTATCTTTTACATTCAAAATATTACTACTAACGCTTTTCAGAGTGCATACAGATAGTCAATTTGATCATATTCTTCCCCTTAGTGACTCCGCTAGATTGGAGCCTTTATGCCCTACAAGCACTTTAACACACGCATTTATCGAAATATTGAGTAAGCAAAAAGTCATTGTTGTCGATCCAAAATCGAAAATAAATGCATTTGATGAAGAGAATAATTTTAAATCATTTTATTATAATTTGGTTCAATGGATACCAAATGTAAAAATTGATAGTGAGGAGCGTGCAGCTCTTGAAGATATTCATCTAAAAATTTATAACGAGCTAATCGTTGAGCTTAAAAGTGAATGGGAACAAGACGTTTCTGAGTTAATTTACTCGTTAGCTATAGAAGAAGTCATTCAATACCTTAACCTTAAAGCAGATGAGTTAAAGGTTGATTTTAGCGCACAAAAAAAATCGAGAGAAGTAATCAGGATTCTTTTAGAAAGCTTCTCTGTATCTCAAATCTACTATTTTGTTCGAAAAGCTGTCGATAGTGCCCATCTGTATTATTCTAAAGGATATTCAAATGGTAAAAAACACGCAGGAAATACCATTCCTAACAAGATGATGATGCTAGGCGAAAGAGCCGTTCGAGATAAATGGACCATGTACTGCAGTAGTAGAATATCTTCTTGCCCTCGTTGCGCATTAAGCAAGACATTATTTGATGTTGTACTTAGGGATGATGATGCTGGTTTTACAAAATCTCCAGGGCTTTATTTGAAAAATGAATTACACAGTAAATTAAATCAAAGTGAATCTGATTCAGTGAATTCTGAACCTAAAAATGGGTTTATTTGTGTTGACTGCTCATCTACAGATATAGGGGTATGTATGAATGAGGCTGACATATCCGTACTTTGTAATGAATGTGGTTCCATAAATGAATACAAAGCGCTCTGATTTCCAGCTTATTTAAACACTATCGACAAGGATGTTAAATGAATCTTGATTGCATTCCAACAATTGAATCTCTGCTAGAACAAAATGCTATTCGTATAACGGGTAACCCAGATTTTATTGAGATGTTCAATGACCTCATAGCGCCTAGAAATGGTTTTGAACTTTATGATGCCCCTATGAGGTTTAGCACATGGGTTGAGCAAGACTTTAATATTATGAAGCCATGTGAATCATGGGTGAGTTACCCGATTATTGATTTTGAAACAGATGAGGCTGACCGATTTGTAAAATATACTGAGCCACCAGCAGTGAAAAATAGCCATTCAAAACTACCGCCATTGTATACAGTGAATCTTGAAGAAAACTTTACGATTACAGCACATATTTTTATGGCTGGTGGTCATTATGTAAATAAAGTGATTCACAGCAAACTTGATGTAAACCCTAAACGTGCGATTCATAGCTTAAAGGCTATAGCGAGAAAGCTTGATCAATCCAAGTCATTTTTTATATGCAGTAAGTGCAATAAGTTGGTCGATGCAACTTTTATGTCTAAATGCAAGTTCGTTGCTTGTGATAACAATGATTGCGCCAATACGGTAGAGCAACACTTCGATGTGTCATTAGCAATAGTGTCTAGCCACATGTTTAATGAAGAAGTTCGTATTGATCGATTTGAAGACAAAATAACTATCTCGTTTGCCTCGATGGTTTGGCCCAATCCACATGATCCTGCATTTGCATGGGTAGTTGAGAAGTCATTACCGCTAAACGCAACACCAAGACAAGTCAAAACTGCCGCAAAAGACCTTTATATAGAAAAGCACAAAGTGGTGAAATGTGTTGTATGTGAAGACGTGCTAGAAGAGTACGAGCCAATATTTAAAGACAAGGCATGCCGAACTTGTACCAAATTTCCCATTAACATCATCCATTGATTAAATGCAGCATAATTTTAGGAAATCGTGTTACATGCTTAGATAGGGGTTTATGCATGAATTATATGGTGTGTAACTGGGTGTGTAGCTAATAGCAAAAAGGCCTGATGTTAATCAAGCCTTTTCTTTTTAATACAATCACTTAGACGCTAGGTCTTAGTTCATGCCGTATTTCTTTAATTTCTTACGTAAAGTACCACGGTTGATACCTAACATATTAGCAGCGCGCGTTTGGTTGCCACGAGTGTGTTGCATGATGATGTCTAGTAAAGGTGCTTCAACTTCGCACAATACCATTTCATATACTTCAGAAGCTTCCTGACCGTCTAACTGAGAGAAGAAGTTAGTCACGGCACGTTTTACTGCGTCACGTAATAACTGCGGCTTGATAGTGCCGTTTGCTGTTTCGATTTTGCCTACGGTAAGCTGGTGAACTTCTGTGTTAGTTGTCTGATCAAACATTCTATTCTGCTCTTTATTAAATTCTAAACTAATTCATCAAAATAACATTCTACGAGGGAATGTTGCTGGGCAGCGGTTTCAAGCCGATTGAAGTCAGCACGAAATTGGCGCTGTTCCTCATGGTTTAGGTACCACCCGACATGCTTTCTAGCAAATCGGACACCTTTGTATTCGCCATATAAGTCATAAAGTTTATTAAGGTGTTCAAGCATCACAGTGCGTTGCTCTTCTGCCTTAATTGGCGCTAACTTTTTACCTGTTTCCAAGTAATATAGGATTTCTTTAAAAATCCATGGCCTTCCTTGTGCACCTCTTCCAATCATCAGGGCGTCAACGCCAGTGTAGTCAAGCACAAACTTGGCCTTCTCTGGTGTGTCGATGTCCCCGTTGGCGACAACAGGAATTGAGACAGTCTGTTTAATTGCTTTAATGGTGTCGTACTCAGCAAAGCCTTTGTACATGCATTGTCTAGTTCGGCCGTGAACGGCGAGCGAGACAATGCCACAATCTTCAGCAATTTGGGCTATTTCAACACCATTACGATGTTCAGGCTCCCAACCTGTGCGGATCTTTAACGTTACTGGCACATCTACTGCCGCAACCACGGCTTGTAAAATCTCTTTTACTAAGCTTGGGCTTTGCATTAGCGCTGAACCCGCAAACTTTTTATTCACTTTCTTTGCTGGGCAACCCATATTGATATCAATGATATGCGCACCTTGTTCAACGTTGAACTTGGCAGCGTTAGCCATTAAATCAGGGTCTGCACCTGCTATTTGTACGGAGCGTATACCTTCTTCACCAGAATGCATCATGCGCTGGCGGCTTTTATCGCTGTCCCAAACCTCAGGATTAGATGAAAGCATTTCTGATACGGCTAAAGCTGCGCCATAGCGTAAGCAGAGATTTCGGAAGGCCTGATCGGTGACACCTGCCATTGGTGCCACAATCAGCTGATTTGACAGTTGATACGGGCCAATTTGCATTGCGAACTTCACCTTGCTCTCCAAAGGGGCGCTATAGTAGCCCTTTTTTACGCTTGTGAAAAGGTCAATAAATGACCTAAATGCAACTTTTTTGCTTGACTTTTATTAGCCGTCACATCTTTGACTAATAAATGGCAAATTTCGGTTATTTTTGAGCACTGGTGCGAGTTGCAGAGAGACTTTTTCCTGTATACAAGTGTCAATAAACAATGTTAATAACCTGTAAACGAGGATGGATGCACTCAATTAGCTCAAAATATAGCCCGTAATTGAGTGCATTTTAGGCTTGCGAGTGGACTACTTACGCACCCCTGTTAAGCGGCTCCAGTCTTCTTTGTTGCTAACCGGATCCATGACGAACCATTGGCTGTAAAAGTCGGATACTTCTTGTGCTTGTTCTTGTAATAAACCCGATAGTGCCAGTTTACCGCCCACACGTACTTTTTCTGCTATCAATGGCGCGAGTTCTTTTAACGGGCCAGCAAGAATATTGGCGACTAATACGTCTGCTTGTAAGTTGGCAGGTTGATCTTCTGGTAAGTATAACGCCAGTTGATCGACGACATCGTTCCGTTCTGCATTGGCTTTTGAGGCGTCAATAGCTTGATAGTCAATATCAACACCCGTGACTTTCTTGGCTCCGAGTTTAATTGCTGCAATGGCCAAAATGCCTGAACCACAACCAAAGTCGATAACTTCTTGGTTTGATAAATCTAGGCTGTCTAACCATTCTAAACACAAGGCCGTAGTAGGGTGGGTGCCAGTACCAAAGGCTAAACCAGGATCGAGAATAACGTTAACCGCGGTCGGGTCAGGAATTTCACGCCAGCTTGGGCATATCCATAAGCGTTGACCAAATTGGATTGGGTGAAAGCTGTCCATCCACTCGCGGATCCAGTCTTTGTCTTCGACTTGTTCAATTTTATGAGTAAAACCTTTACCCAGAAATGGCATAGATTCTAAAAACTCTATGGTTGGCGCTAAGTCTGTGCCTGCATCAAATAATGCAATCATAACAGTGTCTTGCCACAGCGGTGTTTCACCAAGCTTGGGTTCAAAAATAGGTTCATCTTGGCCATCTTCGTAAGTGATGGAAAGCGAGCCTTGATCCATTAATAAGTCGCCAAGCATGTCGGCATTATCGCGATGAGTGTGAATACGTAATTGGATCCAAGCCATGGGGTTTTCCTAACTGTGGTAAAAGTAGTATCAAATTGGCGCTTATTATACCCAAGTTATTTTAAGATGCTCGTTTAGGTGAGAGTTTATTGGTTATTAGCTCGGTGAAGAGGGATACTTCACGGCCGTGTTTAGATTAAAAAACGCGCTGGATGCAAAACATGCAGCGCGATTAAGTGATGAGGTACAGCGGATTAACGAAGCAGAGCGTTAAGCTACAAATCCTTCCAGGACTATTTTCCCGACACTCGTGTTAGTTTCTATTTGCTGGTGGGCACGGGTCAAGTTAGCGGCATTGATGTGACCATAATGTTCACCCAGAGTACTTTTTATCGTGCCTGCATCAATGAGTTGGCTCACTTCATTGAGTAAGTGGTGTTGGGCAATCATATCGTCGGTAGCGAACATGCTACGGGTAAACATTAATTCCCAGTGCAGTGAAATGCTTTTTAGTTTTAGCTTCATAATGTCGATTGGTTGTAGGGGATCGTCAATTAAGGCTATTTTGCCCTGTGGCTGAAGCGATGTGACGATTTCGTCAAAGTGACTGTCGGTGTGATTTAAACTGATAACATGGGTCACGTTATCAAAACCGGCATTATTTAACTCAGTTGATAAGGGTTTACTGTGGTCGATCACAACATCGGCTCCTAAGCTCAGAACCCAATCGCGGCTTTGCTGACGAGAGGCTGTAGCAATCACTTTAGCGCCAGTAAGTTTAGCTGCCAATTGCACTAAAATAGACCCGACACCACCGGCTGCACCTATAATCATAATCCGCGCATCTGTTGCGCTGCCATCTTTAGGTAAGCCCAAGCGATCAAATAAAATTTCCCATGCGGTAATGGTGGTTAACGGTAATGCTGCCGCTTGTGCATCTGTTAATGATTGCGGTTTATGACCCACTATCCGTTCGTCAACCAACTGATATTCGGCGTTGCTTCCTTGGCGAGTAATGTCACCTGCATACCATACTTTATCGCCAACGTTGAATAAACTGACCTGATCACCAATGGCTTTGACGGTACCCACTGCATCATAACCAATGATGTTAGGCTGGCCTTCTGCAGGCTGTCTTGCTTGACGAACTTTTGCATCTACAGGGTTAACGGCTATGGCTTGTACTGCAATTAATAAGTCATGCCCAGTGGCCACTGGCGTAGCAATTTCAATGTCTTGAAGTGCATTTATCGCATCAATATTGCCTGCTTGATAGTATCCAATCGCTTTCATGGTGACTCCTTGAGTGGTGAAGAGTGTCAGTGATGCTGAGTTTATACGTGCCGAATGCTAGGTTTTAATTATTATGGCCTAATTTATTGTTAAAATTAACAGGGTAATATTTGTATCTTTACCAAATTTTTTTTGATAAAGATGAGGCTGACACAAGCAAAATAACCGAGTATTTACGCTGGGATGACAGATGTTAATTAACGATTTAAGCTTGTTTGTTAGGGTGGCTGATTGTGGCAGCATTGCAGGCGCTGCAGTTGAGTTAGATATTTCAGCTGCCGCCGCGAGTGCCGGATTAAAGCGCTTGGAGAAACAATTAGATGCAGTACTGTTTATTCGTACAACTAGAAGCTTACGGTTAACTGCGCAGGGTGAGCGTTACCTTATTCATTGTCGTGAAGCATTAGCTAGCTTGCTGTTAGGTGAGCAAGCATTGGCGAGTGAAAAAGGGACTATTTCGGGCGAGTTAACCGTTTCTGTATCATCGGATTTTGGCCGTAATGTGTTACTGCCATGGTTAGATGGCTTTTTAAATGATTATCCTAATTTGTCGATTAAGTTAGATATTGGCGACAATTTGAGTCATTTCTTACATGATAAAATTGATATTGCTTTGCGTTATGGTCAGCCGCCTGATTCTAACCAAGTGGCATTTACGATTTGTAATACTCGACGTATCTTATGTGCTTCGCCTGGTTATATTGCTCAACATGGCATGCCAGAAACCTTGGCACAGTTAAGCCAACATAACTGTTTAATTTTTAAATTAGACCAACGTGATCATGATTTATGGTCGTTTAATCGAGATCAGCAACAATATAAAGTTCGTGTTAGTGGCAATCGTAGCAGTAACGATGCAGAAATTACCCGGCGCTGGGCTGTTGCGGGCCAAGGAATTGTATTTAAAGTGGCTCTTGATGTTGCTGATGATTTGAGAACAGGCAAGTTAGTACCGATACTTACCGAATATATTGGTGAGTCAGTTGCGCTAAACTTGATCTGTCCAGGTCGCGAGCATGTCACTCCGCTCATGTTGCTATTACGCGATAAGTTACGCCAACATTGCCAGCAATTATTACCGTAATGCTACTTTTTTAGGTAAAGCATTCGATAGGTTTGAACTACCGAACACTCGTGCCGATATTTAGTTAACTATCAGTATTGTTTAGATTTTACTTTCTAGTTTGTGTGATCAGCTTCTAACTCCCGCTGATTAGTAGGTGAACATTATCACGGTTTGATGATTGTCCATTGCCGCTATTGAAAAACTCTTGCTATGGTCAATACTTGTTATTGTGCCTGACAGGATATGATGCTTTATGGCTGCGAATTTTTTGCAAGGGAAAGCCGACAGTGCGGTAAATACCGATAAAGGTTTTACTCACCCTCTTTGGGCTGCTCGTGCGGATAAACTACAAAGTCTATCTGGAGTGTTGCTGGGGATCTTTCTGGTGCTGCATTTGCATTTTGAGTCGAGTATCTTGTTTGGCAAAGAAGCTTTCTACCAAGTGGCACAGTTTCTTGAGGGCGGAGTATTTAGTGAAACTGGCCATGGCTACCCTTTGGTGACCCAAATTTTTTCCTGCTTTATGTTATTGGTTGTGCTGATCCATGCGGTATTTGCCTTACGTCGTTTTCCGACTCAATTAGGTCAATGGCGCGCCTTACGAAATCAAATGCGTTTTTTACCCCATGAAGATACCAAAATTTGGTTTTGGCAAATGATCACGGGTTTTTTATTGTTTTTCCTCGTACCAACGCATTTATTCACCATGATAACCCATCCTGAAATAGGCCCACATCTTTCGGCTGAGCGGGTGTATCACTTCAATGCTTGGGCGTTATATATCCTGCTGTTACCGGTCGTTGCAGTGCATGGCGTATTTGGTTTATATCGCGTGGTGGTGAAATGGGGCTTGGTTGAGCAACGTTTTGCCATGCTCAAATTTGCTAAGGTGTTGTTAGCGTATTTAATGGTGTTAGGAGTGGCGAGTTTGCTGACTTATCTTTTGATTGGCCACTCGTTAGCGTTACCCGTAGTGCCATATATGTCGACTTTATAAGGAATTCGCATGAAAATTATCTATACCGACACCTTAGTGGTTGGCGCAGGGCTGGCAGGATTAAGAGTCGCGATAGCATCAAAAGAGCGCGGACTTGATACCTTAGTTTTATCGCTTATTCCTGCAAAACGTTCTCACTCTGTCGCTGCCCAAGGTGGTATGCAAGCCAGTTTAGCCAATACCATTAAAGGTGCTGGTGACGATGAAGATATACATTTTCAAGATACGGTAAAAGGTTCTGACTGGGGCTGCGATCAAACCGTGGCACGAATGTTTGCTCATTGTGCGCCTAAAGCGGTAAGAGAGTTGGCTCAGTGGGGCGTCCCCTGGACTCGAGTGACTAAAGGCGACAGACAAGTGATTGTTAACGCAAAAAAGGTCACTATTACTGAGGCTGAGGCTGCTCACGGATTAATTAACGCGCGTGACTTTGGTGGCACCCAAAAATGGCGCACTTGTTACACCGCAGATGGTACCGGTCATTCTTTGTTATACGCTGTCGATAATAAGGCTATTTCGTTAGGTATTCCTGTTCACGAACGCATGGAAGCATTAACCCTTATCCACGACGGCAAGCGCTGTCATGGGGTGATTGCTCGCTGCTTAATTAGCGGTGAACTGCGTGCTTATATCGCTAAATCGACTACCATTGCCACTGGCGGCTACGGACGGATTTATGCTGTGTCGACCAATGCCATGATTTGTGAAGGTATCGGCCAAGCGTTGGCGTTAGAGACTGGCGTCGCGACGCTGGGCAATATGGAAGCGGTACAGTTTCATCCTACGGCTATCGTACCAGTGGGGATTTTAACCACAGAAGGCTGTCGAGGTGACGGTGGTGTACTGCGCGATAAAGACGGTTACCGCTTTATTCCTGATTATGAGCCCGATAAAAAAGAGCTAGCTTCTCGCGATGTGGTCTCTCGCAGAATGACCGAGCATATCCGCAAAGGTAAGGGGGTCAATAGTCCTTATGGGCCGCATTTATGGCTAGATATAACCTTATTAGGTCAAAAGCACATCGAGACGAATCTGCGTGAAGTGAAAGAAATTTGTGAGAACTTTCTGGGCATCGATCCGGTAAAAGAGTGGATCCCGGTTAGGCCGACTCAGCATTATTCTATGGGTGGCATTCGGACTAAGGCGAACGGAGAAAGCCCGCAATTATCAGGATTGTTTAGTGTTGGAGAAGCCGCTTGCTGGGATATGCATGGCTTTAATCGGCTCGGCGGTAATTCTTTGGCTGAAACTGTGGTTGGCGGGATGATTATTGGTAAATATGTTGCTGATTTTGGTGAGCAAAACAGTTTGGTGATTGATACTGAATTAATTGCGCAGTTTGCGCAGCAGTTACAAACTGAAATAGATCAGTTAATTGACGGCGAAGGTACTGAAGACCCCTTTAAGCTTAAAGCTGTGATGCAAAAAATTATGATGGATTATGTGGGTATTTTTCGAAATGGGCCGGATCTTGAGCTGGCTGTTAATCAATTGTCTGAACTACTTGAACGTTCGAAAAATTTGGGCTTAAAGTGCAAAAAACGTCATGCCAACCCAGAATTAGTTGAGGCGTTAAGGATTAAACGGATGCTAAAAGTCGCGCTTACCGTTGCATGTGGAGCCCATGCTCGCACTGAAAGTCGTGGCGCCCATTCTCGTGAAGATTTTCCACAACGTAACGATAAAGACTGGTTAAACCGGACATTAACCAGTTGGCCAGATACCGATAGTTTTCGGCCCCAACTGCGCTATGAAGCGATAGATGTCATGCAAATGGAGTTACCGCCCGGGTATCGCGGTTATGGTATTGATAATGTTATTGCTCATCCTGATACGCAAAAACGTCAGCAACAGGTTGAAGCTATTTTGGCTGATCTAGATGAAAACACCGATAGGCATGTCAAGCAAGCGGCATTAATGCCTTTTGAGTTACCCGAAGAATATCAACCTGAAAATCAGCGATTAACTGATGTCATAGCGAATGCTTCGACGGGAGTAAAGTAACATGAGTCAAGCTCGTACGTTAACCTTCTCTATTTTTCGATATGACCCACAAGAGCCTGGTGATAAAGCGAAAATGGTCAGATACAGCCTCACTGAAACACCGGGAATGACGGTGTTTATCGCCTTAAATCAATTACGTGAAACTCAAGACCCATCGCTGCAATTTGACTTTGTTTGCCGTGCAGGTATTTGTGGCAGTTGTGCCATGGTGATCAATGGTAAACCGACTTTAGCTTGTCGAACCTTAACCGCTAATTATCCTGATGGGCATATTAAGCTCATGCCATTACCAGGCTTTGAGCTGATTGGCGATTTATCGGTGAATACTGGCAAATTTATGCGCCAATTATCTGAGCGCTTAGCGCTGTGGTTGCATCCCAATACAGCTGATAATGATATTCATCGAATTGAAACACCGATGTCGCCAGAAGAAGCTACCAAACTTTATGAGTTAGAGCGATGTATAGAGTGCGGTGTGTGTGTCTCAGCTTGTGCCACTAAACAAATGCGTGAAACCTTTGTTGGCGCTGTGGGGATGATGAAAATTGCCCGTTTTGAATTAGACAGTCGTGATACTCGCAGTGCAGATGATTTTTATCATGTGATTGGTAATCAAGACGGTGTTTTTGGCTGCATGACATTATTAGGTTGCCAAGATACTTGCCCGAAAGATTTGCCGCATATGCAACAAATTGCCTATTTACGTCGAAAAATGGCATCTGTTTAAGGCGGGAAGAGCGTTAATAAACGCTAGAATGATAACCGGCGATAGCAACCCGAAAGCCTAGAGACTAATACTTTTATCGCTGTGGCTCGGGCGAGTAGGACTGAGTCTTATCAAGATCTTTAGTCATAGGTTATTGAGACATAAAAAATGCCGCTAAATTAGCGGCATTTTTGCGATTATAGTGCGTGTTGGTAATAAATTACTTAGCGCGCTTCATTGCAGTGAAGAATTCTTCGTTAGTTTTGGTCATAGCCAATTTATCGATTAAGAATTCCATTGCTGAAACTTCATCCATTGGGTGTAAGATTTTACGTAAAATCCACATCTTCTGAAGCTCTTCCGGTGTCGTTAGTTTTTCTTCACGACGAGTACCTGAGCGGTTGAAGTCAATCGCTGGGAATACGCGTTTTTCAGCGGCTTTGCGAGAAAGGTGTAACTCTTGGTTACCAGTACCTTTAAACTCTTCGTAAATCACTTCATCCATTTTTGAGCCGGTATCAACAAGCGCGGTAGCGATAATGGTCAAGCTGCCACCGTGTTCGATGTTACGTGCTGCACCAAAGAAACGCTTTGGACGATGCAGGGCATTAGCATCGACACCACCGGTAAGCACTTTACCTGATGATGGGATAACCGTGTTATATGCACGAGCTAAACGAGTGATAGAGTCTAACAAAATCACCACGTCTTTTTTATGCTCAACAAGACGTTTTGCTTTCTCGATAACCATTTCGGCTACTTGAACGTGACGGCTGGCTGGTTCATCAAAGGTAGAAGCAATCACTTCACCTTTAACCATGCGTTGCATTTCGGTCACTTCTTCAGGACGTTCGTCAATCAGTAATACCATTAACACCACATCTGGGTTGTTGTAGGTAATACTTTGAGCAATGCTTTGAAGTAATAATGTTTTACCCGCTTTAGGCGGCGCAACAATCAAACCACGCTGACCTTTACCGATCGGTGAACATAGATCAAGGATTCGCGAGGTAATGTCTTCAGTAGAACCATTACCGCGTTCCATACGAAGACGTTCTTCAGCATGAAGTGGGGTTAAGTTTTCAAATAGGATTTTATTACGAGAGCTTTCTGGTTTATCGAAGTTCACTTCACTGACTTTCAATAGTGCGAAGTATCTTTCGCCTTCTTTTGGCGGTCTGATTTTACCAAAAATGCTGTCACCGGTTCGCATATTAAAGCGACGGATCTGGCTTGGAGAAACATAAATATCGTCAGGACCCGCAAGGTATGAGCCATCTGAACTTCTTAAAAATCCAAATCCATCTTGGAGGATTTCTAATACACCGCCACCGAAAATGTCTTCTCCGCTTTTAGCGTGAGCTTTCAAAATAGAGAAGATGATATCTTGTTTACGGGTACGAGCCATGTTTTCCAGATTCATACTTTCAGCAAGCGAAACTAGATCTGAAATTGGCGTGTCTTTTAATTCTGTTAAATTCATGTATGGGAGTCTTGTATTGCGCGACGAAGCTTACCGCAATCAATCAGTAAGGTTGAAAAGATATTTTTTGATTGATAAGCGAGAAGAGGTTAATTGAAAAAATCTGATGATTAAATTAGCACTTTATGTGTTGGCCGTCCAGAAATTTAGACTAAATAAAAACTAAAAATGGCACAAATTGTTTAAAACTTGTGCCATTTAACATTTTTAGCTACTTCTGATTAGATTTTAGCGTCAATGAATTCTTTTAGTTGCGTCTTTGATAATGCACCCACTTTGGTTGCTACCAACTCGCCAGCTTTGAATATTAACAATGTTGGAATGCCGCGCACGCCGTATTTAGCTGGTGAAACGCTGTTTTGGTCAACGTTAAGTTTTGCTACGGTCAGTTTGCCTGCATATTCTTCAGCAACGTCGTTGAGAATTGGAGCAATCATTTTACAAGGACCACACCACTCAGCCCAGAAGTCTACTAATACTGGTGTTTCAGACTTTATTACATCGTTTTCAAAGCTGTCATCGCTTAGGTATACAATTTTATCGCTCATGTTGTTCTCCAGATTTGGTTCCATTGCTAGTTTATTAATGGCTTACCATGTATATTGGGTCAGTTAAATAGCTTTTCAAGAGACCGTTTTAGTAATGTAGCTATTTCAAACGATCGAATCTTTTTTTGCAACCCCTACAGGTATGCTTGTGCTATGAGCCAAACACATTTATCGACCAAGAAATTCGCCGACTTCCCTTTAAAGCCCGAAGTACTAGCGGCGTTAAACGAGAACGGCTTTGAGTTTTGCACGCCCATTCAGGCGTTATCTTTACCAATATTACTTAATGCAAAAGACATTGCCGGACAAGCCCAAACCGGTACAGGTAAAACCATGGCCTTTTTAGTGGCCACGTTTAACCATTTATTAACCGTTGCTGCACCAGAGGGTCGCAAAGTAACAGAACCTCGCGCTATTATAATGGCGCCAACCCGTGAGTTAGCAATACAAATAGCCAAAGACGCTAATTTATTAGCGGCACATACCGGACTCAAAGTCGGTATTGTTTACGGTGGCGAAAGCTATGAGACTCAACGTGCAGTATTAGACAAAGGCGTTGATATTCTGATTGGTACCACAGGGCGTATTATTGATTATGTCCGTCAAGGTGTCATCAGTTTAAGCCACATTCAAGCAGTAGTGCTTGATGAAGCTGACCGTATGTTTGACCTTGGTTTTATTAAAGACATTCGCTTTTTATTCCGCAGAATGCCTGATGCTAAGTCACGCTTAAATATGTTGTTTTCTGCCACGCTTTCAATGAAAGTGCAGGAACTAGCTTATGATCATATGAACGACCCTGAAAAAGTTGAAATTGAACCATTAGAAAAAACCTCTAAAAATATCAAAGAGGAAATTTTCTATCCGTCAATGGAAGACAAGATGCGTTTATTACTGAGCTTAATCGAAGAAGATTGGCCAGATAAAGCGATTGTGTTTTCGAACACAAAACACAGCTGTGAAAAACTGTGGTCTTATTTAGAAGGTGATGGTCATCGAGTGGGTTTGTTAACTGGTGATGTTCCACAAAAGAAGCGTATTCGTATTCTTGAGCAATTTACCTCTGGTGATTTAGATTTATTAGTTGCAACAGATGTTGCCGCTCGTGGCTTGCATATTTCTGATGTGTCACACGTGTATAACTATGATTTACCAGATGATTGTGAAGATTATGTGCACCGTATTGGCCGTACAGGCCGCGCAGGACAAAAAGGCATTTCGGTAAGTTTTGCATGTGAAGAATATGCATTAAATCTTCCCGAAATTGAAACCTATATCAATCATTCAATTCCCGTATCTAATTACGATCGAGATGCACTTTTGGATGATATTCCTGCGCCAGTTCGTATTCACCGCAAGCCTGCACCATCTCGTTCACGCGATGGTGCGAGTAAAGGTGCGCATCGTAGTGGCGGCAATACTTCGCGTCCTCCACGTCATAGGACCCGTAGACCATAGTCAATGCTAACAGTATCTCAACCCTATGCGGCGATAACATTAGGTTCTAACAGTTTTAATATGTTGGTGGCTAATTCGGTGGGGAATAAACCGATTGTTATCGCTAAATATAAACGTAAAGTTCGCCTTGCCGAAGGTATAGGTGACGATGGCATGTTGTCTGAACATGTTATGCAGCGTGGTTTAGAATGCTTGGCCATGTTTGCCCAGATGTTAAAGCAACACCATATTAATAGTGCTAACGTTGCCGTATTTGCTACCGCGACATTGCGTGTTATTGGTAATGCCGATGAATTTCATCAACGTGCGATGCCTATTTTACAGCATCCCATTGAGGTTATTTCGGGGCTACGTGAAGCTGAACTCATTTATCAAGGCATGGTGGCCACCACTAAAGGTGAGGGGCGCCGGTTAGTGATAGATATTGGCGGCGCCAGTACCGAGTTTATTATTGGTGACGGTAGTAACGTGCTGTTTAAAACCAGCCTGCCAATCGGATGTGTGCTGTTTAATCAACGATTTTTTAGTCAAACACCACTACAAATCATCGATGTTGAACAGGCAATAGATTATGTTAATCATATTTTGGCTGAATGTCGGCCTCAGTTGCTCGACTTTGGTTGGCAAAGTGTTGTCGGCGCTTCTGGAGCTGTGCAATCAGTCGTATCTGTATTACAGCACAGACAACGCCCAGAAGTGATTACCCTTAAGATTTTGTATGCTTTTCGTGATGAAATATTATCGCAAGCAGATGCCAGGCTTAGTGGCATTAAGGGCTTAAATGCCGAACAAGCTCCTACATTTGCGGCGGGAGTGGCAATATTAATCGCGCTATTTGAAAGTCTTTCTATTAGTCGTTTACATCTTGCTGGTGGTGCACTTCGTGAAGGTGTATTACAACTGTTAGCCGATCGTATCGCCGCTAAAGCATCGATGTAGTGGCTGACATAAGCGCAATAAAAAATAGGTCGCCCATGGCGACCTTTTTTGATTATTTAAGTGATGACGATATTTGAGTTAAATAAGTCATTTACATCACTACTTTAAAATCTCAACTAAATCGGCTTCTAATGTGGCTTGCGGGCGTTCAACGATACGACCTAGCTCATTGCCTTGTTGTTTAACGATAAACGTTGGAATTCGGCTGAATGCGTATTTTGCCGCTAAACCTTCGGGATCCTGCTTGTTTCGGTCGACACCAATGTATTCAACCTCAATGTTGGGATTGGCTGCCGCTTCAATAATTCGCATAAAGTGGGGTGTTTCGCGATGGCAGTCTGGACACCAAGTGCCAATAATCACCACTATTTGTATCGGTTGTTTAATGGCTTTGAGTACATCGATGGCTTGCGCATCAACTTGATAATTAGTGAACCCTTCAGCATAGCCTGGTAATTGAGTTGTTAGAGTTTGTGGTTGGATTATGCCAGTTAAAATCACTTCTTGTTTCTCCTCGCTGCATGTTGCAATAAAGCCTTGTTGATCTTTTTCAAATGCGCATCCAGGATTTGCTGATGCGGCCATAGGCAACATTTGGGTACTGAAAAAGAGTGCGGTTGTGGCCAATAATGTTCGAACGTTATTGTGCATGATAATGTCTCGCTTAAGAAGAAAATACTGTACTTGAGTGTATTCAAGCATGCTTAATCAAGTCTGTTAAGAGGCGATAGCTTATGATGCAATGCTGATCACGATAATAGGAGGATTCACTTACTCAATAGGGTTAATGCTAGTGCAGAGTCTGGAGTATAAAATAAAAAGCCAACCCTGAATGGATTGGCTTAATACCTCAATAAGCGAGTTTTATTGGTTTTGCTCTTTAAGCCACTGGGCCGCGCGTTTAGCAAAGTAGGTTAAAATACCATCGGCACCAGCGCGTTTAAAGCAAAGTAACGACTCCATGACAATGGATTTTTCTGCAAGCCAACCGTTTTGGATAGCGGCCATGTGCATGGCGTATTCACCGCTGACTTGATAAGCAAAAGTCGGTACCGCTAATTCTGTTTTAACGCGGTGTACTATGTCTAGATATGGCATACCGGGCTTAACCATTACCATGTCGGCACCTTCTTGGATATCTAATGCCACTTCATGTAATGCTTCGTCGCTATTGGCAGGATCCATTTGATAACTGTGTTTATTGCCACCTTTTAGGTTGCTAGCCGATCCGACAGCATCACGAAATGGTCCATAATAGCTGGATGAATATTTAGCGGAATAAGCCATAATTTGGGTATTCACAAAGCCATTAGCTTCTAGAGCTTGGCGAATTGCGCCAATACGACCGTCCATCATGTCTGATGGCGCGACAATATCAGCACCTGCAGCAGCATGTGATAGCGCTTGTTTGACTAAAATGTCTGTAGTGATGTCATTGAGGATATAACCCGTATCATCAATGATACCGTCTTGCCCATGAGTCGTGTAAGGATCTAAGGCGACGTCAGTCATGATGCCAAGCTGTGGGAATGCTTGCTTTAATTCACGTACTGCACGTTGTACTAAACCATCAGGATTATAAGACTCTTCTGCAAGTAAGCTCTTTTTATCTGCCGGTGTTACCGGGAATAACGCGATAAGTGGAATACCAAGTTCAACCAGTTCAGCGGCCTCTTTTAATAATAGATCAACTGAAAAACGCTCGATACCCGGCATTGAAGCAATTTTCTCTGAACGTTGAAAACCTTCCAACACGAACATTGGATAAATCAGATCGTTAACGGTTAAAGTATTCTCAGACATTAAACGACGGCTAAATTCATGTTTACGCATGCGGCGCATTCTGCGCTGTGGAAAAGCACTGGTAATAATATTCAATTTCGACTCCTGGTTTAGATCGTGTCTGTTTCACGCTGGTAATAGCAGACTTGGTTTCGACCACTGCGTTTAGCTTGATACAGGGCTTTATCTGCTTGTTCTAGTAATAACATTGGATGCTCATCACTGTCGATAATGGTCTCGCTAATACCAATGCTAACAGTAACGGGTATTATGTCTTCATTGTGTACTATGTTGAGTTCACTAACGGCTTGGCGAATTTGCTCTGCAACGAGCAGAGCACCTTCAATATCTGTGCAAGGCAAAATAATAGCAAATTCTTCACCACCAAAACGTGATACGAGATCCGTTGGACGTTTTACGTATTCAGACAGTGTGTTGGCTATTGCCCTTATGGTGTGGTCGCCACCAAGGTGTCCATATTTGTCATTAATATTTTTAAATTTATCGATATCAATCATTAGCAAAGACATTGGCGTTTGTTGACGACGGCTAATACGACCTTCAGCAATGAGACGGCGATCAAAAGCGCTGCGGTTTTTTACCCCTGTCAGGCTATCGATAGTATTTTGCTCAGTGAGCTTTTGATTAACCTCACTTAGTTCGCGCAAGGTAATTTCTAACTCAAGGGTACGCTCTTGTACCATTTTTTCCAATTTTTCACTGTTCTCTGCTTCACTTCGAAGTGCTTCTTCGCGGGTTTCTCGCAATTTTTGGGCTTGTTCTAACGTGTGTTGCTGGATCTCAAATTTGGCTTTTCGTTCATCGTTATAGCGTAACGCAAGCACTGCAGCCATAGTAATAACTTCAAAGGTCAGCCCTAGCATTATGGGTATTTGCGGCGATATATTGGTAGAGATCAGGCCAAGATAAATGAGTCCTGTAACAATACAACCCAACATAAATCCCATACGGCCAATGGCGTATAAAGGGGCATTCCGTTGGCCGCCGAAGGCTTGGATCAATGAGAATGCCATCAAGATAGTACTGATTGTTAATACCACAAATACCAATACATACAGGGCAGAGCTGTAATTAATAAATGGCATGACAATCGTTAACCCAAAACTCAGTACTGCCATGATGCGGCATATACGTAACATTTTCAGATTATGATATTTAAGTTGTAAAACTTTTTCAGTAAACATCAATGAAAATCCCAGGGTTAAGGGGATAACAATAATGAAAATATACTGCTGCATAATGGGCCATTGAGGCCACAAATAGCGAAATGATACTCCGTGTATTGACGCCGAGAGTATCGTGAGCCCTAATACATAGCCGCTGTAATAACTGTAACTAAAAGATGCAGAAGCAAGTGCAATGAATAAACTGAACAAGCAAATCGCAAGTAGTACACCTATTTGCATGCCACTGAACAAGTTCTTGGTTTCGGTCAGTTGGGTAAGATCATTCGATGACCACAATATCAATGGTAAGCTGATGGTACCTTTATTATCGATTTTGAGATAAAAAGTATGGGTATCACCAGGTTCAAAGTTAACGGGATATAAAAAAATATTACTTTGTAATGGCCGTTGCTTAAACGGTAATGTATCTCCCATGACTTCAGTGCTGACCAGTTCCCCATTAATCAGGTGGTATATTTTAACGCTGTCGAGCAAAGGATTGTCTAAGGCAATAATGCGTGCAAGATGATCATTGGGCGTAAATATACTAAAACTCACCCAATAGTTTTTAACGCCTATTTTATAGGGTTGATCTGTGTTGAGCTTTTTCCAGCTATTTTCTGGCTGTTGTAATAATTGGCTTAGGGTTTCAATGTCGTTACTTTGATTGGCATATACCCAGTCTTGCAATTCAATTTTGGTGATGGAATTAGCGGTTAGCCGCAGCGGAGTAGGGTAAAGGGTATTAGACCAACTACTTTGGCTAATGAGCAGTAAAAAAAGTCCAACAATAATCCTAACATGATATTGATTGTACAGCGTCAAACAACGATATTTTATGCTCATAATGCGTCGTTACTCGTGTGTAGAACCATAGGTAGTTGGAAAAAATCACAACTGTTTTGGTAACATTGTTGCGCTAATAATATCGGCGACTGTTGACGTAAATTAGCCATATACTCAACAATATAAGGTAAGTATTGGGGTAGGTTCTTACTCGATTTTGGTTTAGGTCGCATGCTGCGCGGTAATAAATAGGGGCTATCTGTTTCTGCCATTATGCGATTATTGGGGATCAAAGGTACTAGTTTTGCTAAATCTTGGCCTCGACGTTCATCACAAATCCACCCCGTAATACCAATATATAAATCTGTGTCTAGGCATTCAATCAACTCATCTCTGTTACCCGTAAAGCAGTGAAGTAAAGCATTTGGAAGTTGAGTTCGATATTCATTTACTATGGCAATAAAGTCGCTGTGGGCTTCACGGCAATGCATTAAAACCGGCATATTGAGTTCACAAGCCAGTTCTAATTGGGCGGAAAATGCTTTTCTTTGGGCTGTACGCGGGGAGAAGTCACGATTGTAATCAAGGCCACACTCACCAATCGCCACCACAGTATCTTGCTGCGCAAGTTGTGTTAAACGTGTTTTGCTGTGTTGATCCCAAGAGGATGCATGATGGGGATGAACACCGGTAGTACAGTAGAGCTGTTGCGGATATTGTTGGCAGGTTGATATGGCTTCAGTGCTTTCATCGAGATCGCTGCCAATAACAATTAACGGCGAAACATGGTGTTTCGCCGCATCATTAATAACAGTGTCAATATCGTGCTTGAGCCTTTCGCTAAGCAGATTGACAGCAATGTCGATGTATTGAGTCATGTCATCATAATCAAAGTAATCAGGTTACTTTAATCGTTTAACTCGAGTCGTCGCATTACGATCATCACTGCCTAATAAAAACGAGTTTAATGCACCCGTTTCAATGAATATGTGTTGACCCTTTTTGATTTTATAATACTTGGAGCTATTTTGTTTCCACACTTGGCCATTGTTCAATGTGATTATAAATGCGCCTAAAGCATCTTTTTTAACGCTAACAACCTCGGAGTAAATCTTACTGACTTCATCTTCTATTACTTTCTTTTGCAATCCAAAATCATCAACGCTTAATGCTTTTGGGCTGGCAACAACAGATGCTGCTGGAACTGTCGCGACTTCAGGTGCTATAGAATTGACAGGGCTTGCTGTAGCCATAATATGGGCACTGGGTTTAGCATTCGCCGCTAATGTGTCATAACAGGTCAATCGCGCCGTTTTGTCGGTTTTAGCGGCGCATATAGACAGCTGCTGACCAAGATTGGTATTGGCATATGCATTAGCTGACATCAATATGATCCCAGCAGCAATTAAACTTAAACGCATTGATTGTTCCTTATTATTATTTGCTTCTGAGCCTTAGAGACTTGTGCTATTGCCTAACTATCAGCTTGTTCGTTCTCTGGCTCATCATCTTCATTTTTACTGTAAAAACGTGCAGCGATTAGCCCACCTTCAAACAATAACAGCATTGGGATTGCTAGCATAGTCTGCGAGATAATATCTGGCGGTGTCAGTATCATACCAATAACAAAGGCGCCGACAACGATATAAGGACGTTTTTGACGTAACTCGTCAGGTGTAGTGACACCCGCCCAACAAAGTAAAACCACTGCTACTGGAATTTCAAAGGCTAAACCAAAAGCAAAAAACAGCTTTAAAATAAAACTCAAATAACTGCTGATATCAGTAGCGACTTGAACGCCTTCAGGAACTACGCTGGTAAAAAAGCCGAAAACAACCGGAAAAACGATGTAGTAAGCAAAGGCTATTCCAAGGTAAAACAGCAAGGTGCTACTAGCCAATAAGGGTACGACTAAGCGCTTTTCATGTTTGTATAACCCAGGGGCAACAAACGACCATACTTGATAAAGTACATAGGGAATGGCAATGAAAAATGCTAACACCAATGTTAGTTTAAATGGTGCAAAAAAGGGTGCAGCCACGTCGGTTGCAATCATGCTACCTGTTGCTGGCAGCGATCGCATTAATGGTAGGGCGATGTAGTGATAAATATCGTTGGCCCAATACACAATAGCAATAAATACCAGTAATACGCTGCCAATGGCTTTAAGCAATTTATTACGTAATTCAAGCAAATGGCTAATAAGCGGTTGCTGTTGCGACATGAATTATCCGTTTTATTTAGGGGTTGAGCTGCTTTCGCTAGTCACTTCTGATGACTTAGCTTCTGCGACAGGGGCCGAAGGTTCAGTTGGTTTTGCTGGAGTAACAGGTGATGTGTCTTCAACTTTGTAAGGTCGATTCACAGATGCAGCCGCTTTTTTTAACTGATCAATTGATTCTTGTAGCTCTGGCGATAAACCAGATAAGCCTTTGCTTTCCGCTTTTTTTAAATCAGCATGCAACTGATCAATTTTAAGCTCTTGTTCAAGTTCATCTTTGACAGAGTTAGCCATGCGCTTGAGTGCGCGGATCCAACCCGTTACTGAACGCACTGCAATCGGAAGTCTTTCGGGGCCGAGAACCACTAGCCCCAAAATACCGATCAGCAGCAGCTCCATAAAGCCGATACCGTCAAACATAATAAATTACGCCTGTTTATCTTTAGATTCAGGTTGCTTTTCGTCAGCCTGTTGCGAGGTCGCTGCTGTCTTGTCTTTATCTTCTAATGATTTACTTTCATCTTCTGGTGTCATGGCGTTTTTAAAGCCTTTTACTGCCCCGCCTAAATCACCGCCCAAAGAACGTAATTTTTTAGTTCCAAATAATAGAATGACAATTAACGCTACGATTAGAAGCTGCCAAATACTGATGCCGCCCATGAAGATTATCCTCTTTAAATAAAAAATGGTTTTTGTAAAAAAATTATTTCAAAATCCACAATACCACCCAATTCTTTAAGTATTATGAACGTCTCATAAATTAGTGCTAGCTAAAATTTACGATTCTTTGGTCTAGATCGCCATCCTACCGCCCAAATTAATATACCAACACTAATACAGGTATACGCTGGCCATAGTGTAGCTATCTGAGTAAATAAAATTGTGCCACAGATCAATAATACAGCAGAAGTGATAAGTAGATAATTACTTTTGTGAGATTTTTGCTGATATTTTAAGTACTTATCTAGCATCTGCTGTTGGGTGCCGAGTAATTTACGGCCTAATTTTAAGTTATCATAAATCAGTTCAGGAAATTCGGGGAGTTTATCTGCCCAAAACGGTGCATTGGATTTGACTTTTTTGAACATGGCTTTAGGGCCGACTTGCTCAGACATCCAGTTTTCTAGGAAGGGTTTTGCCGTTTGCCATAAATCTAATTGTGGATATAACTGGCGGCCTAAACCTTCAATATACAGTAAGGTTTTTTCCAATAATACCAGCTGTGGTTGCACCACAATATCAAAGTGGCGAGCTGTTCTAAACAGCTCCAGCAATACATGGCCAAATGAAATTTCATCAAGTGGTTTGTTAAACATGGGTTCGCATACTACTTTTACAGCTTGTTCAAAAGCAATGATATCTGTGTGTTCTGACACCCAGCCAGACTCAATATACAGCTGAGCAATCCGGTGATAGTCGCGATTAAAAAAGGCTAAAAAGTTTTCTGCAAGATAGCGCTTATCCACCTCGGTTAAGGTGCCCATAATGCCGCAGTCTAGGCCTATATAGAATGGGTCGTCTGGATGTTCACGACTAATAAAGATGTTACCCGGGTGCATATCGGCATGGAAAAAATTATCGCGAAATACTTGAGTAAAAAAGAGTTCTACGCCGCGTTCGGCAAGCAGTTTAAAGTTGGTTCCTTGTGCACGTAGCGCTTCGGTATCAGAAACTGGAATGCCATAAATACGTTCCATGACCATTAACCGTTGGTAGCTGTGTTCTTCGTAAACAAATGGCACGTACAGCGAATTGGAATCAATAAAATTATTGCGCAGCTTGATGGCGTTAAGTGCTTCGAGTTTAAGGTTTAGCTCGCCCAAAATAGTGGTTTGATAATCTTCAATCACTTCAGCAGGGCGTAAACGATTACCTTCACCTAATATTGCTTCCAGGATATTGGCTGTTTGCGTCATTAACTGGAGATCAGCTAAAATTTGCTGCTCAACATTTGGGCGTAATACTTTAAGCACCACAGCTTTACCGTTAGATTTTAAGGTTGCGGTATGCACTTGTGAAATTGAGGCTGATGCTAATGGGGTATCGTTAAAATCATCAAAGTAGGTCGTGATGGGTGCACCCAGTTCAGCTTCGATTGCTTGGCGTGCTAAAGCGGAATCAAACGGCGGTACTCTGTCTTGCAGCATAGCCAATTGATAAGCCCATTCGTCGTCAAGTAAATCTCGACGAGTCGACAGCATCTGCCCTAGCTTGATGTACACCGGTCCTAAATCTTGCATCGCCAGTTTTAAGCGTTCGGCAGGTGATTTATCTTTGTGTTTATTGCGGATCCAAAACAGACTATTGCGCAGGATTGAGAAATACCAGGGCTTTTTGTGTCGAGGAATTAGGTCATCTAAGCCAAAATGTAAAATGGTTTTAATGACATGGTAACCACGCCTGATACTTGCAGTTGTCATTGAGTTATGTTTTCTCTTAATTGGGCTATTTTGGCTTCAATACTATCGGTTTGGCTAACGAGCTCATCCAGATTATCACGAAAATGTAGCCATTCAATTTTATGCGGTGCCAGACGATATTCTTCAGTGGTTAACTGGCTGATGTGCGAGCGTGTTTTATAGATGACTTGTTTAATATCATGGCTAAATTGTTTGGCGCTAGAGACAATTTTATGTGTCGGAGCATCACCGATATAGCGTGATAATGGCTCGGCAAAATCAACATGAATGTGCTGTAAATAGTGGCTTAATGATTGTAATAATTGAATATCACCTTGCAAGCTGAGCTTATCTTGTTTGATGAGCTCAGTTAAGTTGGCACCTTCGGTAAGCTGATATAAAGTCGATATATCAGCGCGCACAGTTACCGCAACGTCACCTTCATAATGGCTAAGCACTTGAACTTGCTTAGCAAATACTAAGTAAATAGGCCAATTTAACTGGCTTAACTGGATACAAAATACTTTGCCGTGCAATGATTTTTGTCGCGCATAGTCACTTTTAGCTTGTGCTGGCAGTTGGTTAAAAGCGGTTTCTATCGCGGCACAAGTTAGCAAAGCAAAGTTATTAGGTATCATTAGAACTTATAACCTCTGTGCAATGCGACAACGCCGTCTGTCATATTGGTGTAGTCAACTTGCTCAAACCCAGCATCTATCATCATCTGCTTAAGGGTTTCTTGGTCTGGGTGCATACGAATAGATTCAGCTAGGTATTCGTAGCTGTCAGCATCTTTGGTGATTATCGCGCCCATTTTTGGCAATACTTTAAAGCTGTACATGTCGTACACTTTGCGCATTAACTCATGTTTTGGGGTAGAAAATTCCAATACTAAAAGTTTCCCACCCGGTTTTAAGACGCGCTTCATCGAGCGTAACGCGGCATCTTTATCGGTTACATTACGTAAACCAAACGCAATAGTAATGATATCAAAATGGTTATCTGGAAACGGCAGTGCTTCAGCGTTAGCTTGTACATAGCTGACGTTATTGACTATGCCTTTGTCGCGTAATTTAGTGCGACCCACTTTGAGCATAGAATCATTAATATCGGCAAGTACCACTTGGCCACGTTCGCCAACTAAATGAGAGAACTTAGCGGTTAAGTCACCTGTTCCACCGGCTAAATCCAGCACTTTCATTCCTGGGCGAGCTGCAGCGACTTCAATAGTGTGACGCTTCCAAAAGCGATGAATACCAAAAGACATTACGTCATTCATAATGTCGTATTTTGCCGCGACGGAATGAAACACATCAGCGACTAAGTCTGCTTTTTTATCGGCTTCGACAGTTTTATATCCAAAATGAGTGTTTTTTGGTTCGCCTTCAGACATCGGTATATTCCTATAATGTGCGATTATTAATAGCAAGTGTATGCCATTGCGAATGATTGCTGAAATGTTGCGGTGTGAGAGTGTGACAACAATCAATTAGTTGTCTTGCTTTACACCTAATATACATTCCACATCAACTTGAACATAGCAATGATCTTCGCGCCAATTAGCCTCAATAAATATCCACTATTAGGGCTAAAAATTTGCACTGCATTAGAGCATAAAATTAGTGTTTAATGAATAGCTGCTACTGATTCTAATTGAGACAAGTTAGTCGCCCCTGGATATATGCATAGATTAGCTCGCTTAGACTTTGGCCTGCATCGCGATATCCCGCATCTATCCCTGCGTGATGACATGCTGGAGCGGCTTCGGCAAAATGAGCATAACGACATGAACAATGCTTAGCGATATAGTGCACATAATGACAGGCATCGAGGAGTGGAATACCGGCAAAGGTAGCCGCGCTGCTAGGCATATTGGCAATCGCATCGACATCAAGCTCTAATGCTACTGGCAATTGGGTTTGATTTAATGATTTAGCGATCTGTTTTAATGCTGTTTCAAGTGACAGTTCACGCCGGATCCAAATTTGTTGAACACTGTTCCATGTAGCGCCAAACAAACTCAGTTGTTCTAGGGTTTTTTCGCTGTTTTTTAGCTCGTGCAATCCGAGGATATGATAATGGTCGAGGGCGCCATTAGCTGCCGCGTAACTGAACCCATTACCACTATGGCGGCCTTCACGCGGTCTAAAGTCACTGTGAGGATCAAGGTTTACCGCTGCAACGGGTAAGCCTGTAATAGCCTTAGTCGCCATTAATAATCCATAGGCATTGTTGTGGCCGCCGCCAATGACGATAGGTTCTAACCCAGCTTGCATTACATCACTTATCGCAGTAATAACGATGTCATCTAATTGCGCAGTTGCATCACGTAATTGTTCAATACTCGCTGTTATGGGTAGCGAATGGTCAAGACTAATTTGCCCCAAAATGGCACATTCATTGCCATTAAGAAAGCGATTGGACTGTAAGTTTAACAACTGCTGCATGCTGGCGATAAAGGCATCATCCGCTCCACCCCGGCCTAAATTAGCCCTTGGTCCAACATCTTCTGCAATGGCGATAATGGCAAACTGTGCGCCAGCAGATTTAGCCTGCTGGGCATTTTGTGCTAATGACCATTGTGTCGATGCCAGATAAACTTGCTGACCGAGTTTTTTTTCATTAGGCCGCAAGGTTAATAAGCTATCGCAGTGCTGTTGGGTAAATGCACTAAACATGATGATTCTCCAAATTACCTGAAAGACAAGATTCAGAGTCTCATCATCGGTTTCAATTCGAGTTAAAAATACAATCTAATGACGCTGTCATTGTATGCATTTCTAGACCACGAAACAGAGCCGATGATGGACTCCAAAGGGCCAGTGTTTTTTGGCCGACAGCTTGCGTTAACCATTCTAGATGGAGAATAACTAACCCATGAAAATGATTACTTTGTCTAACAACCAAGCTATTTTTGCTGAACTAAGCATATTCAGGTCGCTTAGGTATAGCCATAAAAAAACCAGCATAGCTGGTTTTTAAAGTAATCGTTTGCCAGCTTTTTACAAAGCGAAATCGGCTATGACGTCATTAATCAATATCTAATGGTTCTGGCGATAAAATAACACCGGTGTTATCGGCATAGATATGGTCACCAGGTAAGAAGGTTACACCACCAAAATTAACTGGAATTTCGATTTCGCCTACTCCGTTACTTTCAGCTCCCACAGGAATTGAAGCAAGTGCCTGAATACCAATATCAAGTTCTTCAAGAGCATCAACATCGCGCACTGAACCGTAAATGAGAATACCTTCCCAGTTATTGGCAACAGCTAGTTCAGCTATTCTGGCATCAAGCAGAGCGCGTCTTAATGAGCCACCGCCATCAACAAGTAATACTTTACCTTCACCGTCTTCTTCTAAGGCTTCTGCAATCAGACCATTATCTTCAAAACACTTAATTGTACTGATTGAGCCACCGAAGGAGCTGCAACCACCGTAGTTACTGAACATTGGTTCAACGACATCGACTACATCTATATACATGTCGCAAAGTTCTGAGGTGTTGTATTCCATATTTAACTCCTGTTGGACAGCAAAGGAAAAATGCTGGGTAAAGCAAAGTTAAATGAATTATATGAGCTTTTTATGAAAATAAAAGCCTTATCAATCACCGGATTGTTATAAATCAACTTATGGTGTTACATATGCCTAAATATGCCATTGACCTAAATACAGAACAGGGATCAGATTTGGAAGTAATTTTCTTTCAAATTGAATGTATTAGTTGATATATGTTGATTTAGGTCATCCTAATACGTTTTTTAATTACATTTTTACTCAGCAGTTTGTTAGCATATTGGTAGATTAATTAATGTTAGTTTACAAAATAATGCTAGCTTTAGGGGCATGGAATCCTCGTTACGCTTACGGAAGGCAGAGAGCCTGATACAGAGGTTCTTATGGAAAATATCAATATTATTGAAATCTTAGGGTATGTTGCATCAGTTATGGTTGCCATTTCTCTGATGATGAAAGACATCATTTTACTAAGATGGTTAAATTTTACCGGTTGTGCTTTTTTTGTTGCTTATGGATATGCAATTGAAGCGTGGCCAGTGGCTGGCATGAATGCCTTTGTTGCATGTATTAATATTTATCACTTAGTGAAGATTTATCGTAATAAAGGTCAGCAGGCGCAAACGGCATAACGTTTGTCAAAGTAGGTTGACTCCACTTACGCTAAGCTTCTAAAAAATACCCCCGCATACTTGTATGCGGGGGTATTTTTATGGGAATTAATCATCTGCTATTGATTGTATTAGTTAGCTGTATAGTCCAACACACTTTGACGACGCTCACCTTGACTAGCGATGAGCTAACATATATCAGCAGACCGTTGATTCATTTCAGCTGTCACAAAACCTTAGGCTAACTGTCACCTCGCGTTCATTCCCTCACTCTATTATTCAGACTGTTAACAAATACATAACTTTAGTCAGACTAATATTAGCGCAATAATATTGCTGACGTTTGGCATGGAGGCAAGCATGAAGATAAGTATCAGTCAGTTAGATAAATATTGTTTTTATTGGATTGTACAATTTAGCCGAGATAACGGCTTAAATGTGGCGGCTAAACGTGTGTCAGCAACAGGAGATGGACATTATTATGCGTATCTATCAGTTGCATTATTATTTCTTCATCCAAATGGGCAGCATTTTTTTAATTTGGCACTTGGCAGTTTTGTGGTTGAATTTCCGTTGTATTTATTGTTGAAAAATACTATTCGACGTCATCGTCCATGTCATGCATTAGCCGGTTTTACGTCAAGTTATGAGCCTTCAGACAAATTTAGTTTACCTTCAGGGCATACCGCAGGTGCATTTTTGTTTGCTAGTGTCATCAATGTGGTTTTTCCAGCCTTGGCCCCAGTAGCCTTTGCCTGGGCGTGCTTTGTCGGCATTTCACGTATCTCTCTTGGAGTGCACTACCCTATGGATATTATTGCTGGAGCAGGGTTAGGGATCGCAAGCGTATTATTTGTTGAACAATTCATATTATAGCGACATATATGGTAATCCTTCATAGTGCCACAGCGTATGTGGTAACCAGTGTAGCGTCTTGCAATCTTAATTAATAAGCCGTCAAGGAAAGTGAGCTAACATGAAAATTTTGTACGGAGTTCAAGGCACTGGGAATGGCCATATTAGTCGTGCTCGTGTGATGTCTAAAGCGCTTAAGCAACAGAATATTGATGTTGATTTTTTATTCTCTGGTCGCGCACCCCAACATTATTTCGATATGCAATGCTTTGGCGATTATCAGACTCGCAGTGGTATGACATTCGTGACTGAAAGTGGCCGTGTTAATACTGCAAAAACGGTCATGTCCAATATGAAAACCTCAATCTTATCTGAGATAAAACAGTTAGATTTATCAGGTTATGATTTAGTGTTGAATGATTTTGAACCCGTGAGTGCCTGGGCTGCAAAGCAACAAAATGTTCCATCAATTGCCATTAGTCATCAGGCGGCATTACAATATCCAGTGCCTAAACAGGGTAATAGCTGGTTTAATGAGTATTTACTGAAACATTTTGCTCCAGTGGATATTGCTTTAGGCTGTCACTGGCATCACTTTGGCTTTCCTATTTTACCTCCTTTTGTTGAGGTCTCACCCAATGGCGGCGATCATAGTCATCAAATTCTGGTGTATTTACCGTTTGAGGATGCCGATAGCGTCGCTGAATTTTTAGCACCCTTTGATCAATACCACTTTTTTGTTTATCACAGTACACAACCTTTGAAACCGTTGTCGGATCACATTCATTGGCATGGCTTTGATCGCGATGGTTTTAAGCAGCACATGGCGCAGTGCGGTGGCGTTATGGGTAATGCTGGTTTTGAGTTAGCCAGTGAAGCGATGACATTAGGTAAGAAATTATTAGTTAAACCTCTACAGGGACAGTATGAGCAATCAGCCAATGTTGCAGCGTTACAATTACTCGCCGCCGCAGATAGTATGCAAACGTTAGATCCTGTGGTGCTGAAACGCTGGTTGAAAAGTCCATCACCTAAGCCTATCGCGTATCCGCAAATAGGAGATGCATTGGCTAAGTGGATAAAAATGGGGGATTGGCAGCAACCGCAAGAGTTATGTCAACAATTATGGTCACAAGTTGAGATACCTGAAAACTGGCGTAAGCGTCAATAATATTGGCAGTAATATAAACTTGTTATAGTAAAATTCCCACGGCATTTAAAAGTGCGTAAACGTCGCACTTTTAAGCAACCGTTCCACTTAAGGAAGGCGTTGGTATAGTAGTTCTATTAGCTCATCTTCTAATTCGAAACGTGACTCCATTGCTTGTGCCAAATGGGATAAATCGTTGTCGAGTTGATACAATACTTGTTCGTCTACCGCATCGGTATATTTATCATTAAAGTCTAATGCGATGTCAGTGCTTTCACTTATCATTGGCAATAAGCCGTTAGCGGTTTCTATACTGGCTTCACCAAACTTTTCACAGGCTTTAACAACATTGTTGTACACCTCAAAGTGGCCTTCCGAAACATAATCAACTAATTGAGCGCAAAACTGTTTTACTTGATCCATGCTAGGAAGTGATTTTTCGCTGCGAGAATAGGGTGCTAAACCTGCAACGATAAAATATTGGATTAATAATTTACGGCGATGATTAATCCATTGGTCGATCAAATTATGAGAACCACCCCAGCGTTTCTCTGCTTTTTCTAATTTAGTTAGCATGTTTTCTCTCTAATTAGCCGTTTTTCTATAACAACTAATGTATTGGACAAAGTATATAACGATCAACTGTTTTATTTTATTTGCCTAGGAATAAGCCATTTTTGTGCAAAAGACATCAGATATTAAAACCACACTGATAAAAAAACCCGTGATGGGCATGCCATCACGGGGTAACTAAGTTTTCAAAGGCTCGATGTGTCGGGCTTCTTGATTGTTCTTGCTAGCGCACACTTTTTATACCAAACCCGATAACTCGACGCAACTTTTAATCCGATAAATTGCGATTTACACATCAGAGTTGTGCGTTTTGTGAGCATAAGGGCGGTTGTGCTAATAAAATCGCCAATAGATTTAGGATTAGCTCACATAAATTCGGCATCAGTGGTTACATTAATCGCGTAAGTGCTAAACTAACGCCCAGCAGAAATCATAACAGTCTAGGAACAAAGTCCACATGGCAGAATTAAAAAATGATCGTTATTTACGTGCGTTGCTAAAGCAGCCAGTCGATGTCACTCCAGTTTGGATGATGCGTCAAGCAGGCCGTTATTTACCTGAGTACAAAGAAGTTCGTGCCCAGGCTGGTGACTTTATGTCGTTATGTCGTAATGCGGAACTCGCTTGTGAAGTGACATTACAGCCATTACGTCGTTATGATTTAGATGCTGCGATTTTATTCTCAGATATCCTGACTGTGCCAGATGCAATGGGCCTAGGGTTGTACTTTGAAGCGGGTGAAGGCCCTCGTTTTGAGCGTCCAACTGACACAATCGATGCCATTAAAAAATTATCTATTCCTGATCCAGAAGACGAGCTAGGTTATGTAATGCGTGCTGTGAGCACCATTCGCCGCGAATTAAATGGTTCAGTGCCATTAATCGGTTTCTCTGGTTCACCTTGGACTTTAGCCACTTATATGGTTGAAGGCGGATCAAGCAAAACCTTCGAAAAAATTAAGCGTATGGCCTATGCAGAACCTGCTGCATTGCACATGTTATTAGACAAGTTAGCAGACTCAGTAGTGTTATATCTTAATGCTCAGGTGGCTAACGGCGCACAATCGTTAATGATATTCGACTCGTGGGGCGGTGCATTATCGCATCACGCTTACCGTGAGTTCTCATTACGTTACATGCAAAAAATTGTTGATGGTTTAACCCGTTTTGCTGACGGCCGTAAAGTGCCTGTTACTTTGTTCACTAAGGGCGGCGGATTATGGTTAGAGTCTATGGCTGAAACCGGTTGTGATGCATTAGGTTTAGATTGGACTGTTGATATTGGTGATGCTCGTCGCCGCGTAGGTCATAAAGTGGCTTTACAAGGCAACATGGACCCATCAATGTTGTATGCTACGCCAGAGCGTATTCATCAAGAAGTTGATCAAATTCTAGCAAGTTACGGTGAAGGTACTGGCCATGTATTTAACTTAGGCCATGGCATTCATCAACATGTTGATCCTGAACATGCAGGTGCATTTATCAATTCTGTGCATGAGTTGTCTGGTAAATACCACAAGTAATTTAGTGGTACTGACTAACAAAAAGCGAATCTTCGGATTCGCTTTTTTGTTGCCAAAATTAAAAGTTGTTTGATGTTTTTCTAACATCGTGGCCTTAACCAGGCCAAAAGTGCTAGAACGACTAAACCGATTCAAATTTCGTCTGCAAAAGAGCTAAGATCATTAAGTAAATTTGCTGGCGCAGCTAAATTTGGTGGTAATGCTCTATTACTGCTGGATGTTCACTCTCGAGCGACAGGAGTAAGGGATACCTTGGAGAGCGGCGGTAATTGGGAAAAACAGGCTTTGCAAGAAACTGTCGGTTTTTCTGCAGGTTTCGCGGCTGGAACTGTCGCAGCAGGTAGTGCTTATAGCATTGGAGTTGGTATTGCGCTAGCATTTACACCAGTTGGATGGGCTGTTGTGATTGGTGTTGGTGCAGCCGCTTCTGTTGGTTTCCTTGTTGGGTTGGGTTTCGATACAGCAGGTAAAAAAATTACGGGTAAACTTTATGATGCAAGCAGTAATTGGTAATTGATGATGGAAAATTATGAAAGTATATTTTGGTTGTGTTGCTGTATTCCGTTAGTCAATTTCTTTATAGCTTATTTGGTTTTTGCGCAAATGACCGTCCACCCTATAGAGAAGAAAATTAAGGCTTCAGGTGGAAGCATACCGGAATGGGATAATATGGGGATGAGAATTCCGAGTTATGCTGTAGCAATGCTCTTACCGGTTAAAGTAAAGGCTGCACAAGCTATAGATGAAGATTCTGTTCAGAAGTTTACTTCTAAAAGTGATAAAAAAAGAGCTATATATTTTATGTGCTCATTTGTCATTATATTAATACCAGTGATGGCTGGCTACTTTATATTTGGTCCCAATTAGAGCCCGAGAAATTCATTTATTATAAGTACCTTTATATTCAACTAAAAGTATTGAGATCCTCATGTTTTCAATTACAACAAATTCAACCTCTAACTCTGCGTTCCAAGCTCTATCTTAAATTCACTGCCTACACTCAGTTGACTGTCTATTCCAATGATATATTTCAATAAGCCTAATAACTGTCTGATGATGGCAGCCCTACGCCGAACTGTGGCAGGCTTTGATTAGCGTTAAACGACAATGTGATTATCGGCAACTGTTTAAGAGCATCAAGGGTATACCTGCGCCAGAGTCGCGCACTAACAAGTGTTTTTGACCATTGTGGAGTGCATTGATGATTTGACTTTTGCATCCGGAGGGAGTGTAACGCAGGGCATGATCGGCCAATTTGTGAGCCTATTTGGCCATTTTCAAGAGAGGTAAACTCTAAAACTTTGTCTGTAGATGTTTGCTGGCCAATGTTCAAGCTGTCATGGATTTGGATGATCTAGTATAGGATCATAATCAAAATTCTTTATTTAATTGCGACCCGTATGAATAAGGAGTTTCAACTGATTTTTGCCAATTTATTACAAAGGCTTAACATCGTAGCCGCTAATATAGGCGTGTGCTAAAGTGTGTTAACACTCATAATAATAAAATGAATATGATTAGAGAGCTTACTGCCACTGACTTTGACGCGGTGATCAACTTAGGTGAAATCGTCCACGGAAGTGGCTATATGGATTTGGCTGAACTAACAGCTATTTACCATAAAGGGATAAAAAAGGGCATTAATGCCAATTTTGTCGCACTTGAAAATGAACAACTTATTGGCTTTCGGTTAACGTATGCCGCAGGACAATGGCCGCAAGATCAATGGTGCACTGTTGATCGATGGGGCGTTGATTTTAATGATGTGTGTTATTTCAAATCAAACACCATTGCTGAATCTGGCCGCGGCCAAGGGCTTGGTGGTAAGTTGTTAGCAGCCTCTAAAGCGGCAGTCATGGCACAAGGCGCTAAGGCGGGAGTGAGTCATTTATGGCAGCAAAGCCCTAATAATGCTGCGGTGCGTTATTTTACCAAGGCAGGTGGTAAGCTGATCAAGCAACATCCTCAGCGCTGGCATCAACGTTATATGGGCGAAGATTATATTTGCGTATTATGTGGTGAAGATTGTCACTGTGTTGCCTGCGAAATGTTGCTGGTATTTTAATGTCTACTGTCTAAATCAGTAATAAAAAAAGAAGACTAATATGTACGATCCGCTGATTAATTCACACCCCAATAAGCAAAAGTTCGCCTCCAGTTATTGGGCAAGCACCCAAGCATTACCCGAGCCGACGGCACCATTATTGGGCCGCCAAAAAACTGATGTCGCTATTGTCGGGGGCGGCTATACCGGCTTATTAACGGCGTATTATTTAGCAACCGAATTCAATATTGATTGCCATGTACTTGAGGCCAACCAAGTCGGTTTTGGTGCCAGTGCCCGCAATGCCGGTTTTGTATTAAAAGGCTCGGGTCGTTTAGGTTATGCGGCAATGACTCAGCGTTGGGACTTAGCGACGACTAAGGGGATATATGATGAGTTTACTCAAGCAGTGGCTAGAGTTGATGGTCTGATAAAACAGCACAGTATTGCTTGTGAACCCCAAGAGGCGGGATACTTAAAAGTAGCGCATAATCCCAAGGCGCTAGTGTCGCTACAAAATGCCGCCAATTATATTCAACAAAACCTAGCAAGTAGCCAAGATTCAGGCGCTGAATTTATTTCAAGCCAAGACTTTCGGACGCAGTATTTAGATCATCATCAAGCTTTTGGTGCGCTTCGCCTAAAAGACGGTTTTGGGGTCAATCCGTTAAAGTTACTGCTCGGTTATAAAGCGATGGTGCAAGCTCAAGGGGTGACGATTTCTGAACAGTCGTGCGTGTTAGATTGGATTGAAGAGGGCGGCAAACATCGTCTGATCACCGACAGTGGGGAACTGGTTGCCAATAAAGTGATCATGGCTGGCAATGCTTATACACCTAAACGGTTTAATCACCGCGTAGACGATAAGTTTTTACCAATACTAAGCAATGTTATTGTGACCCAGCCGCTTACCGCTCAAGAGCTTACAGAAGCGGGTTTACATACTCATCAAGTGACCATGGATACCCGTATTTTAAAATACTATTACCGATTATTACCCGACAACCGTTTATTGTTTGGTGGCCGAGGCGCGGTGTGGGGTAAAGATGCTGCTAACCCTGTTTACGGCGAGCGTTTAAAAATGGCGTTAAATAAGTGCTTTCCAAGCTTAACTAATAAAGCCATTGCCTATAATTGGACCGGGTGGATTGCTGCCGCCATGGATGATATGCCTCATGTGTACAGCAAAGGTGGTGTGGGGTATAGCCTAGGATATTGCGGTGCTGGAGTGTCTTTTAGTAGCCAAGCTGCGTATCGCTTAGCGCAAAGTATTGCCGGTGAAGCTTTGCCCAATCTACCCTTGTATCAGCAACCACTGCCGAGATTCCCCTTTACCCAAGCAAGGCGGCTTGGGCAATGGGGTTATTATCATTATGGCTGGTTAAAAGATCGCTTTGGTTAACCGACCACTTCACCTGTGCTGATTTTAGTTTCGTCTAATGGCTCAATTTTAAAATTAAAATAAGCATAAGAAGCGCTCACCAATGGGCAAACTAGGTTAAAAAAGGCATAGGGTAGGTAAGCGATAGTTGCAACACCTAGGGTACTTGCCATAAATGCGCCACAGGTATTCCAAGGTACTAGTGGGCTGGTTACTGTTGCTGCATCTTCTAGTGTGCGGCTTAAATTAACTGCGGCTAATTTACGGCGAGTGTACTCTACTTTTAACATTCTGCCTGGCAGTACGATGGCAATGTATTGGTCTGCAGTAATGATGTTAGCACCAATACACACTCCCAGAGTGGTAATGATCAAACTGGTGGTACCGCTTACTACAGTAAGAATGCTTTCTAAAATGCGGCTTAATAATCCGGTCACTTCCATCACGCCACCAAAGGCCATCGCACACAGTATGAGCCATACTGTCGTTACCATACTGCTCATGCCGCCGCGACTTAATAAGCTGTCTAATACAGCATCACCAGTGTTAGCAACATAGCCGTCAAACATGGCTATCCAGATACCTTTCACGAGGGCGACAATGGGTAGCAAGGTGTCATCATGTACAAAGGCTATCACGTTATCAAACTGAAATAGCGCTGCACATACCGCGCCCGCCAAGGTGCCTAATATGACCGTTGGGAATGCTGGCATTTTTCGGTTCGCTAAATATAACACCACTAATAATGGTATTAATAAATGCATTCCCGGATGATAAGTTTGCTCCAGTAATGCCAGAGTATCGGTCAGTTGATTTTCAATTGGTGCGGCATCTGCGGTCAGGCCTAAAAAGGTAAAACCAATAAGTGCAATGATAATGCTGGGTACAGTGGTCCACGTCATGTGGCGAATGTGGCTAAAAATATCTGTACCCGCAACGGCTGGAGCAAGGTTGGTGGTGTCTGACATTGGCGACATTTTGTCACCAAAATAAGCGCCACTGATAATAGCGCCAGCAGTGATATTAACATCTAATCCCATCGCTGAAGAAATTCCCACCAAGGCAATACCAAGCGTACCGGCTACTGTCCAAGAGCTACCAATACTCAGCGCGACTACTGCACACAGTAAGCAGCAGGCGGTGTAAAAATAATCAGGGTTAAGGATTTGCATACCGTAATAAATCATCGTCGGTACTGTACCAGCGAGAATCCAGGTACCAATCAGTGACCCCACGCTGAATAAAATCAGCAATGCGCCTGTGGCTACGCCAATACTTTTTACAATACCGCGCTCCATTTGATTCCAGCTATAACCATTTTTATAACCGATAATCATCGCAATACACGCCGCCAGCACTAGGGCAATTTGGTTAGCGCCAGAGGAACTGTCTGATGAAAAAAGATACACTGCCGCCGCGAGCATAATAATTAGTGCAAAAACGGGGATAAGAGCATCGAATAAAGTAGGTTTTTTGTGCTCGGATGGAGATGGGTTTTGTGGCGCCGATTGAGACATAGTACTTCCCTTGTTGTTATTATTTTTGACCAATATCTCATTCGTGTGAGTTGGCTAAGTGTTATCGTAATAGGTTGGTAACTTATTCGTAACAGGTCCACATCCTGACATAAAAATACCTGTTAAGTCGAACATTGTTGGGCTTAACAGGTATTTTTATGATGGGGTTTTATTACTGTTAACTATGAGTGTGCTTGGTTAAGTACTTTGTGTGGTTATATATGTGATATATAAGGTTTAGTGTGAATAAATAGCCGCTGAGGATACCTGGTGTTACCAGACGTATCCTCATGGAAACGAAGAGCGTTAATAGAGCGATATGCGCAATACATCAGTATTGCTATGATACAGATTATTTATTTAAATGACTTATTATGGTCTTTTCAGCATCTGCTTTAGTCGCCTTTCCTTTGACTACATCAAGTTTTGCTGTCGCGCTGTGACCTGTCATGTCTTCTGCAATATGTAACCAATCAGGATGCCAATAAAAAGAGGTTCCTGACACGGTATTCCAATTGTGTACCCCTGATTTTTCACCTTGATAAATCAGGTCGCCGCTAGAAAATTTCATTTAATCCTCCAAAATCTTTATGAATAGGCTATCTAAAGTACAGAAGTTGAAAGAGCTGAAAAGCTCATCACACTCCTTTGGACTTAGTAGATTGCGCCATGGGATAAGATGTTTTTGTGATCTAAATCAAAAAAATGGCTGATGATGGATAATCTAAACAGTAATTAATTTTTCGCACTACGTTGTTAATAATGAAAAATCCCTGAGATGTTGCCATCACAGGGATTTTTATAATGGGCTAAATGATACTCGCTATTTATCCTTTAGCTTGCTCACGAGCTATTGCGCGATAAGCAATATCGGTACGGAAATAGACATCATCCCAGTGGATGGTGTTCACTAATGCGTAAGCCGCTTTTTGTGCTTCAGTGACGGTATTTCCTAATGCGGTAGCACATAACACGCGGCCACCATTCGTCACTGCATGGCCGTCTTTGATGCAGGTTCCTGCATGGAACACTTTCCCGTTAGTATCGCCAAGGGTTAAGCCGTCAATCACATCGCCTTTGTTATACGCGTCAGGATACCCGCCTGCAGCCATAACAACACCAACAGCCGCACGTGGGTCGAAGTCTGCAGTGACTTTGTCTAATTCGCCACGAGTCGCGGCTAAGCAAAGCTCCACAATATCAGACTGCAAACGCATCATGATCGGTTGGGTTTCAGGATCACCAAACCGGCAATTATACTCAAGCACTTTGGCGCTACCGTCTGGTGCAATCATTAGACCTGCGTATAAAAAGCCAGTATAGACATTACCTTCAGCCGCCATGCCATCAACCGTTGGGCGAATAACATTAGCGATAGTCCAGTCGTGTACAGCTTGTGTTACCACTGGAGCTGGTGAGTATGCACCCATGCCGCCAGTGTTAGGGCCGTAGTCGCCATTATCACGGGCTTTATGGTCTTGGCTGGTGGCCATAGCAAGAATATTTTTGCCGTCTACCATAACGATAAAGCTGGCTTCTTCACCTGTTAAAAATTCTTCAACCACCACGCGTGAACCAGCATCACCAAACTTATTGCCTGCTAGCATGTCATCAATGGCGGCATCAGCTTGGGCTTGATCTGCGGCGATAATCACCCCTTTACCCGCAGCCAAACCGTCGGCTTTAATCACAACTGGAAAGCCTGTTTTGCTCGTCAGTTCAGTCACGTACGCTTTAGCTAATGGAATGTCAGTAAAGTTTGAATACTCAGCTGTAGGAATATGATGACGGGCTAAAAAGTCTTTCGTGAAGGCTTTTGAAGATTCAAGCTGCGCAGCGCCTTTAGTTGGGCCAAAAATCGCTAAACCAGCGGCATTAAAAGCGTCAACGACACCTAACGATAATGGAACTTCTGGGCCGACAATTGTGATTGCAATAGCGTTATCTTGGGCAAAGGCGACTAAGGCGTCAATTTGCTCTACATCAATGGCAACGTTTTCTAATTTTGGTTCTAAGGCAGTACCGGCATTACCGGGTGCAACAAAAACTTTTTCAACTTGAGCAGACTGAGCGGCTTTCCAAGCTAGAGCATGTTCACGACCGCCGCCACCAATTATAAGTACCTGCATCTTTAATCCTTTTATAGCTGCGCTATGTTCTCTATTTCTGCTTCAAGCATGCTCACTTATCCTTATAAGCTGCGCGTGCTTTCATTGAACTAGAAAATAATAGCTACGCTCTAATTCGTTTAAACAAAATTTAAAAAGTATCGCTTGTTATCTACTTTTACAAAAACATTTAGCAAAGCAAGATTGATAAGCGATACCCATATTTGCGTTTATTAGTGGCGGAAGTGGCGCATGCCAGTAAATACCATGGCCATACCGTGCTCGTCAGCTGCAGCGATGATTTCTTCATCGCGAATAGAACCACCCGGTTGGATAATGCAGCTAATACCAGCCGCGGCAGCGGCGTCGATACCATCGCGGAATGGGAAGAAGGCATCTGATGCCATTACTGAATTTTCAACCACTAGACCTTCATCGGCAGCTTTAATACCCGCTATTTTAGCTGAGTAAACGCGGCTCATTTGGCCTGCTCCCACACCGATCGTCATGCCATCTTTGGCGTAAACAATAGCATTCGATTTAACAAACTTAGCCACTTTCCAGCAGAACATTAAGTCTTTTAATTCTGCAGCAGTGGGTTGACGCTTAGATACCACTTTAACGTCGGCTAAGTCGACCATGCCTTGGTCGCGATCTTGTATTAATAAACCGCCATTAACGCGTTTGTAATCGAGCGTTGTGGTTTTGGTATTCCACTGGCCACATTCGAGTAAACGCACATTAGCTTTAGCGGCAATAATATCGCGAGCAGCTTGGCTCACTTTCGGGGCGATAATCACTTCAACAAACTGACGGTCAACAATCGCTTGCGCAGTGTCAGCATCTAACTCTTGGTTAAAGGCGATGATGCCACCAAACGCTGAGGTTGGGTCGGTTTTAAATGCGCGGTCATAAGCTTCTAACAAGTTAGCGCCTAATGCAACGCCACAAGGGTTAGCATGTTTAACGATAACGCAGGCAGGGCCTTCAAATTCTTTAACACACTCAAGGGCAGAGTCTGTGTCGGCGATATTATTGTAAGACAGTGCCTTACCTTGTAACTGAATCGCACTGGCAACAGAGGCTTCATCAATTTGGGTATCAACATAAAACGCCGCTTTTTGATGGCTGTTTTCACCGTAGCGTAAATCTTGCTTTTTAATGAACTGAGAATTAAACGTCCGTGGGAATGTTGAGTCGTCATGGCATTCGTCGTTACTGTGCGCCGGAACCATAGTGCCAAAGTAATTAGCAATCATACCGTCATAGGCGGCGGTATGTTCAAATGCGGCAATCGCTAGGTCAAAACGCGTTGCTAGCGTGGTGCTGCCGTTGTTAGCTTGCATTTCTGTAATGACGCGACGGTAATCTTTTGCATTAACCACAATCGTAGTGTCTTTGTGGTTTTTCGCGGTTGAACGCACCATGGTTGGGCCGCCAATGTCGATGTTCTCAACAGCGTCCGCTAAGGTACAACCTGGTTTTGCAACGGTTTCTGCAAATGGATACAAGTTAACAGCAACTAAGTCGATAGGCTTAATGGCGTTTTGTTCCATGACGATTTCGTCGATACCACGACGCGCTAAAATGCCGCCGTGAATTTTTGGATGTAAGGTTTTAACACGACCATCCATAATTTCTGGGTGACCTGTGTAGTCAGAAACTTCAATTACCGGGATGTTGTTGTCTGCAAGTAGTTTTGCAGTACCGCCCGTAGACAGGAGTTCGACACCTTGTGCATGCAGCGCTTGTGCAAACTCAAGGATTCCAGTTTTATCTGATACGCTTAATAGCGCGCGACGAATTGGTCTGACATTATTCATGTAGGTACAGGGTCCACTAGTTTGATTTTAAGGATCTTTCGTAAAACAGAATCAGGCTAAGTCTGCTTTACCAAAGTCCCTCATAGTGTTTTTACGATTGCTTAATACCTTCTAGGCCGACTGTGTTGTGATCAGGCGGACGTATTTTATCGTAATCCGCTTCTTTAAGGTGTTTTTTCTACGTGATTTCACAATATTGAAATAAGAACAAAGATACGCAAACATAATCATTAAACAACCCTTGACCTTGGATTAAACTCTAAGGTTTATACTCGGGTAAAATCTACACTAGATTGATGGCTTCATTATCTCAAGCGGCGGTGACGATATGTATCGAATAGGCGAACTTTCTGCCTTGTACGACATTAAGGCTGACACATTACGGTTTTACGAAAAACACGGCTTATTATCACCATCAAGCCGTTCAGATGCCGGTTATCGACTCTATAACAGTAGTGATTCCGAGCGACTTAAATTTATTTTACGTGCTAAAGCGGTTGGTTTTTCGCTTAATGAAATTGCCGATTTGCTGTCTATTGAAGTGGACAAGTCAAACCGTGCATGTGCCGATGTTAAAGGCTTAGTCGATACTAAGCTTGAGCAAGTCGAAGCCAAGTTAGCTGAGCTACAACATTTTGCCACTTCACTGAAGAGTTTATCGAATACCTGCTGTGGCGGACCTGATAGTGCTGAGCATTGCTCAATACTTGAAGCGTTAGAGTCGTCAGACAAACACATTATTGCTAAAAAAGAACATCATCATTTTTCTCAACCAGGTCATAAGGATTAAGCATGTTATTGACCAATTTTCTGCACTTATTTTTAGAGTCTGCTCCGTGGTTGTTACTGGGTCTAGTGCTTGCTGGGCTATTAAAAGTATTTGTGCCTATGGTATGGATGCAAAAGCAACTCGGTGGCCATGGAATGAAAACCGTGGTGAAGGCGGCATTATTAGGCGCGCCTTTGCCTTTATGTTCCTGTGGTGTTATTCCTGCTGCAGTCGGTTTGCGTCGAGCTGGCGCCTCAAAAGCGGCGACCACCTCTTTTTTAGTATCGACCCCAGAAACGGGCGTTGACTCTATTACCGTATCCTATGTTTTGCTCGGGCCTTTTATGGCTATTGTGCGTCCGATTGCGGCGATTACCAGTGCGATAGTGGCGGGGTTGTTAGTCGGCCGTGATGACGATGACGGTATTCCAGCATCAGCATCTGCAAAAGGGCAAACGGCAACAGATGCCTCAACAAGTGCCAAAGCAGTTTCATCGTGTTGTGGCTCTAAATCAACGCCTAGTCCTGAAACAACATCAACACATAAAACCCCTGCTAGTACAATGCAAACTGCTAGCGTAAAAATGACGGCGATTAACTCAGCATCAGTTAAGCCTGAGTCTGTGTTGAGCCCGATGGCGCCAGCGCGTTCATTTTCAACCAATACTGCAGAAGCAAAGCAGAGCTGTTGTGCCTCTAAAGCCGCTGATAAACCCATTGAATCTATACCCTCAAGCTGTTGCAGCGCGACAGTAAAAGATGAAGTAAAACACGAGACAAAAGATGAAACGGTTACATCAAGCTGTTGCAGTAGCAAAATTGAGCCGCAAGCTGAAGTGACACCAACAAGCAGTTGTTGCGCCTCTAAAGCGCAAAGCCAGGCGCCAAGTGAGAGCAGTGATCAAGCCAGTTGCTGCGCTTCGACCCAAGATATGGCAACAGAATTGAAGCACAACAGCGTATTAAGCCGAGTGTTATCGGGTTTGCATTACGCCGCAACAGATTTAGTTAAAGACACAACTTTGTGGCTATTAGTCGGATTATTTTTTGCAGCCTTAGTGCAAACTTATGTTCCAGCGGACTTTTTAGTCAAATGGGGCGACGGTATTCTGGCGATGTTAGTGATGGTACTGGTGTCGATCCCTATGTACATCTGCGCCACAGCTTCAACCCCCATTGCTGCTGGTTTGCTATTAGCTGGGGTATCACCAGGTGCAGTATTGGTATTTATGATGGCGGGGCCTGCGACCAATATTGCCACTTTAGGTGTGGTGACTAAAGAGCTAGGTAAGCGCGCATTATATGGCTATCTTGGTGGCGTGATTGGTGTAGCGTTAGTCTTCGGCATATTAGTCAATTATTTAGTCGATACCTTTGGTTTTGAAGTGATGCCGCAAATTGGCCAGGAGCATGCTTTATTACCTCAAGGCATCGTGGCTGTTTCTGGCATTGTGCTTGCGGTGTTAATGGCCAAAGTATTGTGGGACATGATCCCAAAAGGCCATAAAGAGAAGGGCTGTTGCTCGTAATCTGTTACGCCAAATAGGTTAACTAAAGTGAGTTAAGTACATAACAAAGCCAGTGATAAATATCACTGGCTTTTTATTAAGCTAAACATTGCTGTCCTACAATAAAGATAATAACTAGTAATAGCGCTAGTTAAAAATAGCATTGAGTTTTTCTGCCAATCTGATGCCTGCTTGCTGCAATCGCTGCTCGATAATTGGTTTACTGGTAAATACATAGTTAAAACGTAAATCGTCTTCACCTTGATAATTCTGTTCGAGCTGGTAAGCACCTTGCCTTAATGCTTTTGACTCATCTGCCCATTGGTAATAGCTTTGACCTATCCACTTTTGGCGTTGTTGCTCGTTAATACGCTTTAAAAAATCACTGTACTCTGTATAGCTTAACTGCTGCTGTTCTATTAGTTTGCTGTCCCACACTGTATGCAAATTTGTTTGTTCACCGAACCACTTCAAATTAACGGTATTGCCACCTTTATCATGGCTATGACCCACATGTAGCGGTTGGTGAATGTCGCCAACAAAATGTACGTAAAATGCCAATGCTTGCCATTTTTCTTGCTGGCTGGCTTTAGGGTTTGCTAATATTTTTTCAAAGCGTTGTAAACTTTCGATGATATCGCCATCAGGATTACGCTTAACGGTCTTCCATGTTTCATCGTCTTCAATTGAAATGTAATGCCATGGGGCAGCACGATCCCAAGTCTTATCTGAGCGGATTTCATCTGCCCAAGTCGACATTTGTGCTAAGCCTTCGCCATCTGTCAGTTGGTTTATTTGCTGTTGAGCTGTTGGGGATAAATTGGCTTGAGCGATTTGGCCTATAATTCTGTGACCTAATTGACCAAATGCTTTGGCTGGGAGGCTGAATGTTAAGGTGAACAAAGCACAGCTCACCAGCAATAACATGTTATTCAGTAAAACAGACGATTTCATAAAAAATTTCCCATTCATTATTGTTTCTAAAGCAAGAAGCGCGTCTTTAATGTGCCAGCATACGAGATGATTTTTATGTCGTGACACAGACTCGAGTCGCGACTATATAGCAACAATATGACATTTATGTGTTACTCCAAAGTTGTTTTTCTGTGGCTTTTTTCGTTTAAAAATGACATTAAAATGCAACATATCGACCTTAGACTTCGCCCTGAAGTTTTTGCTCTATTGATTTACCAAGCCCGATAAACGGGTAACTAAACATTAAAATATAAAAATATTCAGGGGTTTGAAATGTTGCTTAATCATAAGATGAGTCGTCTCGCGCTGGCGACATGTTTTGCTATGGGAATTGCTCTACCTGCAATGGCGGCCGATACCGCATCTGATATTCGTGGTCAGATTATAGGACCTGCGGGTAATGCTGTGACTGATGCAAAAATTACTATTATCCACCAGCCAACCGGAACTGTTACTGAAGTTCCTGTGAGTGCCAACGGGCAGTTTACTGCCCGCGGTTTGCGTGTCGGTGGTCCTTATATTATCAAAGTTGATTCTGATGTGTTTGCTGACACAGTTGAAGACAATGTCTACTTAGGATTAGGCGAAACATTCCGTTTTAACCGCACGCTAGAGGCCATTTCTGCTATGGAGCGTGTAGGTGTCGTTGGCAATGCGAGTTATTATCGAAGCGCCGGCAGTAACAGTGATTTTGGTGAGCAAGATATTGCTAATGCACCCGGTATTAGCCGTGATTTAAAAGATGTATTACGCCAAAACCCAATGGCTGTTGTGGGCACTGACGGTATTTCAATGAGCGTGGCAGGCATGAATCCACGTTTTAACACTTTCGTCGTCGATGGTATTTCTCAAAACGATGATTTTGGTCTTAATTCAAATGGCTATCCAACTCAGCGTTCACCTATTTCTATCGACGCAGTAGAGAGTGTTGCCCTAAACGTATCGCCTTATTCCGCTCGTAGTGGTGGCTTTACGGGTGCGCAAATTAACGCGGTCACTAAGTCTGGCACCAATGATTTATCTGGGACGGTTTTTTGGGAAACCACCAACGATAGTATGGCTGGTGATGGTAAAGACCAAGACTCTGGTGACACCTTAACCCAAGATTTTGAAGAAACCACATTTGGTGGCACGGTTGGCTTTCCTCTAATTAAAGATACCCTGTTTTTCTTTGGCTCATATGAAAACTTTGATGCGCCAAAATCAGCTGAGTGGGGGCCAAAGGGCGCTGGTTTTGCCAATGAGTCAGATGTGACTTCAGAAGAGCTTATTCGAATTGAGCAAATTGCCCAGTCTGTTTATGGTCTTGATAGCATTGGCGGTTACACCACCTCACCACAAGAAAAAGATGAAAAAATCTTAGCTAAAGTGGATTGGAATATTAATGACCAACACCGTGCTAGTTTTACTTACCAATCGACCGTAGGTAATTTAACTAACAACATGTCATCGAATAGTTCGTCATTAAAATTATCAAGCACTTGGTATGATAAAGAAGAGACTTTAGAAACCTACGCGGCAAACTTATATAGCGATTGGACTGACGATTTTAGTACTGAGATCAAAATTGCTTATAAAGATACCACCACTAAATCGAAAACCATTGATGACTTAGGCATTGGTATGGTGTCGGTACAAACTTTCGAAAAGTCAGGTGATAAAGTTATTTTTGGTACTGACAGTTCTCGCCAAGCAAATGAATTAAATAACCAAAATCTTGAGCTACGTTTTGTGGGCGACTATTACTTAGGCGATCATGATATTGGCTTTGGTGCTCAATACAATAGCGTCGAAATATTTAACTTATTTGCTCAAGATGTGTTGGGAAATTGGGAGTTTGATTCCATTGATAACTTAGCGACAGGGACTGTCGATGGTTTCCGTTATCAAAATGCAACTTCGGGTAATCCAAATGATGTAAGTGCCAATTTTAACATGGACACCTTGGCATTATTTGTTGAAGACACATGGGATATTACGGCCGATTTAGAGCTCACGTTCGGCATGCGTTATGAAACCATTAGCATGTCAGATAAACCAGCCATAAATGAAAATTTTGTTAATCGATATGGTTTTGCTAACAACGAAACCTTAGATGGCCAAGATATTTGGTTACCTCGCGTAGGGCTTAAATACCTGTTAAGCGATGATGTGACCCTATACGGTGGTGTGGGTCGTTACAGTGGTGGCTCGCCATCAGTATGGATTTCAAATAGTTTTTCAAATGATGGCAACAGCTTATTAAGCTATAACGATGGTTGGAACCCAGCTTGGGGCACCCCAGATTTTGGTAACGTCCCTGCTGATGCTCAAGCGGGGTTAGTCGGGGGCGACGGTAATGTTAATGCCATCGATCCTAACTTTGAGTTACCTTCTGACTGGCGTGCAAGTATTGGTTTTGACAGTACATGGGATTTAGGTGCTTTAGGTGATAATTGGTTTGTGGGTGGTGAATTTTTATACATTCAAAAAGAAAACGACTTAGCTTGGGTTGATTTAGCCCGTCGCCAAGTGAAAACCGATGCCACTGGCCGTGTGGTATACGAAACATGGGACCCATTAGCCAATAATGGTGCTGGTGGTAATACCGAGCGTTATGACCTCATGTTAACCAATGCAGAAGAAGATGGCTCAAGTAAGACGTTAAGTTTCTCGATTGCCAAAGAGTGGGATATGGGTCTTAGCATGCGTGCGGGCTATGCATATAACTCAGTTGAAGAAGGCAACCAAGGCTCGTCATCTACAGCAACGTCTAATTATCAATATACTCCAGTACAATATGATCGTAATGGCACCACTATGGGGACTGGCTATTATGAAACACCGCATCGCTTCACCTTTAGCTTGGGTTATGATGTAGAGTTTGTTGCAGGTTATAACTCTAGCTTTAACTTATTCTACGAAGCTCGTGAAGGTAACCCATTAACCTGGACACTAGGTTCATATCGTGATGGTAATTTAGGTGATCAAAGTAAGTTTGCTGGCGCATCATATTACTTACCTTACATTCCAACAGGTGCTGATGATGCCAATGTTGAATATGCGGGTGGATTAACTTATGAGGAGTTTAAAGCGGCTATTGATGAAATTGGTTTAGGCCAATATGCCGGTGGTATAGCACCAAAAGGTACTGACAACCAGCCATGGATACATCAGTTAGACTTCCGCTTTACGCAAGAGTTGCCAGGATTTACTGACGAGCATAAAGGTATTTTATACTTTGATATCAAAAACGTACTTAACCTAGTTAATGAAGATTGGGGCGTGGTTGAATACCAAAGTTTTAATAATGCTAAGTTAGTTGATCATGACTACAATGCGACGACGGGAGTTTATACTTATTCTGTTCCATTTGGCCAAGATGGTATTGAGACTAACAATTACGATACTTATGACATCAACAAATCAGCTTGGCAGCTTAAAGTGGGCGTGAAGTACAAGTTCTAGCCATCTGTTAAGTAGAATGCTGTTAAGCAGGGCGCGAATAAATAAGCGCTAAACAAAAAATACCGAGCAATTAGCTCGGTATTTTTATGTGCTCAGCATGCCTGCATCAAGCTATTTATAGGTTAAACGACGCATAAATTATTTGATCTTGCTGGCAAAATTTTCAGGTGAATTTTTTGACTGCTTAACTGCACGTTTCTCTTTTAAAGATAATGCCGGTTTTTTCTTCGCTTCTTTTGAATTATTACGTTCTTTGCTCATTTGTATAGCTCCTAGCGCGCATTATGCGTGACTAATAAATGTAATGTGTGTGGTTAGTATTGCAGCAGACAATGGATCAGTCGCTTAATACTTACCTAGCCTTTGAACAATTTCCTGAACCAAACTTATCATTGATATTGCGAATTAATAGTGCGAAAGCTGACCTCTATGATCTCAATTAATCACTTTATTGAGTTGATACTAGCACCTAGTCAGTTAAAAATATCTATATATCCTATAGATTATTTTGTGCTTAAAAACTCATCTTTAATTATGATTGTTTTGTACTATAAAGTCGGGGATTTCCAGCACACCATCTCCCCAACGCTGAAACAGGGCATCATATAAAAATTCGATGAATACTCGGTATTTTCGTGGGAGATATATTCGCTTGGGAAAGCTGAGTGTGACCTTAGTTTGCATCATGGGGAAATCTTCTAATACTGGCAGTAGTTGCTTACTATCAATAGCTTCTTGAGCAATAAAAACCGGTACCGCGGTAATACCTAGGCCTTCAATGGCTGCCTCTCGGGCAAAGGTAACATTATTGACCTTCAGCTGTGCTGGTGGATCGAGATCTAGCCATTTGATGCCATCAAAAATACGCCAGCCACCATCAATATGGGCCGATTGAAGCTTGATTGCAGTATGATTCATTAAGTCCTGCGGTGTTGCGGGAGCTCCATGACGTTTAAGGTAACTTGGACTTGCCATTAATTGTCTGCTTGCGGTCACCAGAGAGTAACTTTGCAGCTTTGGATCGTGTTGTTCGGTAATTTGAAATAAGAAATCGACGCCTTCTTCTATTACATCTACTTTGCGGTTAGTCAGTTCTGCATCAATGGTAATGTTGGGATAAGTCGCCAAAAAACGCGCAAGAATCCTCCCCAGATATAACTGACCTAGCTCGATAGGACAAATTACTTTTAAATTGCCTTTAATATCTTGTTGGCTTGCGCTGAGTAAGTCTTCGGCATTTTGTAAATCTTGCAAAATTTTACTGATGCGATGGTAATAACTCGAACCCGCTTCGGTCAGTTTTAATGATCGAGTGGTTCTAAATAGTAATAGCACACCGGCATCGGCTTCGAGTTCAGCAACCTTTCTGCTCACTGTGGCTTTGGTGATCCCTAAAGCTTTGGCTGCACCAGTAAAACTGCCTTGTTCAACCACCTGTGAGAAAATTTGTACACGATTTAGATCCATATTGTTACACCTGTGGAACAGTGGGTTATATTTTTACTATCTAATAAACTAAAGGAAACAGTAGTAAACTAGGCGAGAATAAATTAGGAGTCAAACATGTCTATCAATAAGCGCTTAGTATTAGTGCCAAGTATTATCCTTGTATTAGTTGTTGCCGGTGTTTATTGGTGGTCACAAGTTCGATTTATAGAATCAACGGATAATGCTTATGTCGAGGCCGATATTTCTAATATCAGTGTCAAAGTGCCAGGTTATATTGTCCAGTCTACCGTGGTAGATAATCAACATGTCAGCAAAGGTGAACTATTGGCTCAACTTGAAGATAGCCAATTTGTTGCCAAGCTAGCCCAAAGTAAAGCCTTATTAGCCAGCTCGCAAGCTAACTTGCAAACCTTGGCGGCGAAGGTTGATTTGCAGCAAGCGTTAATTAATCAGGCTAAGGCTGCTGTTGTGGCCTCACAGTCTGAACAGTTAATCGCCCAGCAACAATTAAAACGTTCACAAAAATTAAAAGTCAGTAATTACAGCTCACAAAATGATGTTGACCAACTTCAGGCGGGTTTCGATTCTGCCTCGGCACATGTCGATGAAGCTCAAGCTGCATTGGTGGCTAAACAGCGTGAATTATCAGTGTTTAATGCTCAGCTATTGCAAGTGCAAGCAGATGTTAAGCAGGCTGAGGCTAGTGTCGAATTAGCCAATATTCAATTGGCTGATACACGCGTTACAGCGCCATTTTCAGGCATTATAGGTAAGCGTGGTGCCATGGTAGGCCAGTATGTTCAACCGGGACAGGCATTGTTTAGTTTAGTACCAGATACTCAAGTGTGGGTAACGGCTAACTTTAAAGAAACTCAAATTGAGCACATGCAAGCAGGACAAAGCGTTAACGTCAGTTTAGATGCCTATCCTGATGAGGTGTTTAGTGGATTTATCGACAGCTTAGCTCCAGCATCGGGCTCTAAATTTAGCTTGTTACCTGCAGAAAATGCGACCGGTAACTTTACTAAAATTGTTCAACGTATTCCGGTGCGCATTCGGCTTGAACGAAAGCAGTCTTCATATGCTATCGGACGTATTTTGCCTGGACTGAGTGCGGTGGTTGAAGTCGATACTGAATCTGCTGCTCAATCTCAGGCGCTGGCTAAGTCGTCCGCTGATCAAACCACGTTAGCGGCAGCAGGGCATTAATATGAGTCAATCAACTGCAGAGGTAAATGCTTCTGAAGTTAGCTCTGCTAGTAAACAGGATGATAAACCGACTGGGTACCAGCGTGGTAGTGTCCGATCTTGGATAGCCGTTGCGGGCGGCCTAATTGGTGCATTTATGGCGATTTTGGATATTCAAATCACCAATGCGTCGATGAAAGAGATCCAAGGTAGTTTAGGCGCCACTTTAGAGGAGGGTAGCTGGATTGCTACCGCCTATTTAGTGGCAGAGATGATCGCGATTCCCCTTTCGGGTTGGTTAAGTACCGGATTATCGACTCGACGTTATTTACTCTGGACCACAGCGGCTTTTATCTTGGCATCGATATTATGTTCTTTGTCTTGGAACCTTGAGTCGATGATTGCTTTTCGTGCCTTGCAGGGGTTCTTCGGTGGAGCATTAATTCCGTTAGCATTTAGACTCATACTTGAGTGCTTACCTGACAATAAACGTGCGATGGGCATGGCTTTGTTTGGGGTGACGGCCACATTTGCCCCTTCTATTGGGCCGACGCTGGGAGGCTGGTTAACTGAGCAATTTAGTTGGCATTATTTATTTTATATTAATGTTCCGCCAGGCTTATTTGTAATGGCGATGTTAGCTTATGGTTTAGAGCGCAAACCCATTATTTGGGAAAAGTTAAAAGATGCTGATTATTCCGGTATTGTGACGATGGCACTGGGTATGGGCTGCCTAGAAGTGGTGCTAGAAGAGGGCAATCGTAAAGACTGGTTTGGTTCAGAGCTTATTCGTAACCTCGCGATAATTGCCGCCATTAATATCAGTCTATTTATTTGGATTCAGTTACGTAAAGCACAACCCTTAGTCAATATCCGTCTGCTTGCTCAGCGTGATTTTGCCTTGTCTACAGTGGCATATTTTTTACTCGGTATGGCATTATTTGGGGCCATTTACATGATCCCCTTATATCTATCACAAATTCATGACTACACTCCGTTAGAAATAGGTGAAGTCATTATGTGGATGGGTTTTCCACAATTACTGGTGCTACCTTTAGTGCCTAAGTTAATGCAGAAGTTTGATCCGCGTTATCTGGCTGCACTTGGATTCGCTTTATTTGCCACCAGTTATTACATGAATAGCAATATGACTCTTGATTATGCGGGTGATCAGATGATTACCTCGCAAATAGTACGTGCCTTGGGTCAACCGTTTATCTTAGTTCCTATTGGTATTTTGGCGACCATGCATTTAAAACCACATGAAAATGCTTCGGCATCGACTGTGCTCAATGTGATGCGTAATTTAGGTGGGGCGTTTGGTATCGCTTTGGTGGCAACATTAACCGATAACCTCGCAAGGGGGCATTTGGCACACATAAAAGAAACTTTACCCGCCGTGAGTTCGCAAGCCTATAATTATATCGCTCACACCAGTTCGATATTACAGACTGCTGGCTCGGACGCTGTAAGCGCTAACTCGCAAGCTTATGCTTTACTTGCTAAAACCATGTCACAACAAGCGTATATTCAAGCCTATAATGATGTGTTTTTTATTATGGCATGTTTTCTTTTTATCGCAGTCTTTGCAGTATTATTTATTCGAAAACCCCCAGAAAAAAGCCCATCAGATGAGCCTAGTGAGATACATTAATCATGCTAATATGGCACATAGAGCAGGGATAAATAAGGTTTGTGATGACATTACAATGGGTAGATGTTGGCTTTTCTGAATTGACGCTGGAACAACTTTATGGGTTATTACAACTTCGAGTTGATGTGTTTGTGGTGGAACAAAATTGTCCGTACCCTGAGTTAGATGGTAAAGACAAACATCCGCAAACAAGGCACTTACTTGGGCTGGACGAGCTTGGCCATGTTGTGGCCTATAGTCGTGTGTTAGCACCTAGTCTGAGTTATCCTCAGGCCAGTATTGGCCGTGTTGCTGTGGCGAAAGTAATACGGGGTCAGGGGATTGCTAATCAATTAATGCAAAGAGCTATTAGTATTGCCAAACGACATTGGCCCAATGACAATATCCAAATCGGTGCGCAAGATTATTTACGTCAGTTTTATCAACAGCATGGTTTCGTAGTTAATTCTGCAGTGTATCTTGAAGATGGGATTGAGCATTTAGATATGCTGTTAATTTATTAATGTAAGGAAAAATAATGTCAGATTACGCAATAAATACCCAACAAATTGTTTGTGTCGCTCAGTTTACCGCTAAAGCAGGAAAACGCGATGCCTTAGTGGCTGCATTGGCAAGTTTAGTTCCAGATACTCTACGTGAGCTAGGCTGTATTCGTTATGAACTGAATATCAGTATAGATGATGACAATAAAGTCGCCTTTGTGGAAAAGTTTGTCGACCGAGCTGCGTTTGATCAACATTGCGCTAAAGATGCGATTGAGCATTATTTTCACCATGTGATGCCAGAGTTGGTTGAGTCACATCATGTTGAAGTGTTCAATCAAGTGATTGCTTAGCTGACGGTTGTTAATCGTAAAGTGCAACAGCCTAATTTTAAATCACTTTTTAACATCTGATGACCACATCGTAATGATGGTATTACAAATACAAAAATGCCAGTCTACATAGACTGGCATTTTTAATCATTTATGCTGTTAAGCCGAAGCGGCTAGCACTATGATTAGAAGTCGTAACGTGCACCAACAGTGAAGATATTGTCATCTTCTAAATCAACAGTAGCAGTACCGACTTTGTGGTCGCCTTCATACATAGCATAGTGACCATAAACTAAGGTTGACTTAGAGATACGATAGTCAGCACCCACAGTAATTTGAGTGATATTTACGTCTGTACCTGTCGCTTCTTTAATATTTTTGTAGTAACTACCAAAACCAGCTTCATCTTGACCGTATTCAGCTTTTAAGTTTACGCCGTTTAGGTTGTAAGATACGTTAAGGAAGAAAGAATCACCTTCTTGATCAGTGGTTTGGCTTTCAGTGTTTTGGTATAAACCACCAAGCTTGAACTCACCTAGCTTAACTTGCGCCACACCACGATAAGCATCAATACCACCAATAGTGTTATAAGCTGCAGCAATATAATAAGGTTGTGCTTTAAGACCTTTGTCACCAAAGGTTGCACTTAATGCATATTGGTCTTCATCTGAACCTTCGTAGTTGTCATCCATTAAATAAGTTGCGTTTAATGTGACTAAACCAGCAATCACTGGTGAGTAGTACCAAATACCGTCAGCTCTACGTAATTGGCCACCAATCATACGATCGATATCGGCGTTAAAGTTACCGAATAAATCTATGCCACCTTCAGATTGTTTGAATACTGTATCGTTACGGCCGACTAACACAGTACCAGCGTCACTTTTTAAACCTAAGAATGTGTTACGCGCTTTAAATACGACTTCGTCACTGCCATTTTTGCCTTCAGTTTGAGTGGTATTTTCAACTTGGAATTCCATTTGGTATAACAGTTCAATACCGTTAGCAAACTTTTCACTGCCTTTTACGCCTAAGTTAGAAAAGTTGTTTTCTAATACTGTGCCTTCTTTACCATTTTGAGTTGTAGCGCCTTTATCAGAATTAGTCACAGCTAAATCTAAACGACCATAGAAACTTGGGCCTTCAGCAAGTGTAGCGAAAGAAACTAATGTGAGTACTGATGCTACCGATGCAGAGATTAAGGTTTTTTTCATCTTTCATGCTCCCTAGAACGTTATGTTCTATATTCCATTTTTCATGGTTTTAGTTAGTGAAGTTTGTCGCAGATTTAATTCTGTAACAATCTGGTGCAGATTTTCACAGATTTAGTTCCTTCATAGTGTGGGCTAGATCAAATAAACAAGCCCAACTTGAAATTTTGTCGATAAATCTGTGATATCAGCGACCATCTGTGTAATTAAATCAATATATGTCTTAAATCTGCCTCTTAGGGGCGTACCTATTTATGTAAAATCGGCTAGCGCTCAACCACAAAAGTTGCAGAATTGTATTTTAGTCCATGTTAATTTAATCATCGCGAATATTGAATGATAAATTGATCTCTTTAGTCTAATAAGGTCATAAATTAAGCATTTTTTAAGCGTTTTGTGATAATCGATTAGTTTGAGCGACCCATTTATATTTGATTACCTCCAGAGTGAGGCCTTTATTGACCACTACAAAATGCTGTTCCTGGCTTATTGCGAAGATTAATTGCTTGTATTAATTCGTAATAGACGTGCTCTTGAGGTATCAATCCACTTTTTAGTAACTAAAGTGTCAGTTTTATTTGGATAGTTTAACCACAGGTTATTTTTGATTGCTTTATCGCAACACTTATCCAAGTTGATGTGGAGCATTATCAGTAAATGCTTACATCAGATGCTTATGAATAACTTGAACCGCCACCTTAATCAGATTCATGTCGAGCAAATCGTGACAAACGTTTAGCTTTGGCGATAAATCGTTTAAAATTAGCCGCGAAAAAAATAGTCGTTAATTAGGGCGTAACCAATGTTGTCAGAATCTTATACTCATCGTTTTGCTGGTGTCGGCCGTTTATATGGTCAAGCAGCACTCGCGACTTTTTCAAAAGCACATGTGGTGGTTGTGGGTATCGGTGGCGTCGGAACTTGGGTCGCTGAAGCTCTAGCGAGAAGTGGTATAGGACAGATCACTCTTATCGATTTAGACGATATTTGTGTTACCAATACCAATCGCCAAATACATGCATTAACCTCTACTATTGGCCAATCAAAAGTCGAGGTTATGGCAAAACGCATTGGTGAAATCAATCCCGAGTGTGTGGTTAATGAAGTAGAAGATTTTATTACTTTAGACAATCTGGCGGAGTATTTTAAGCCTGCCTCACAGGGTGGTGATATTGATTATGTGATTGACTGTATTGATGCGGTAAAACCTAAAGCAGGTTTAATTGCTTGGTGTAAGCGCAATAAAATTGCCCTAGTGACTATTGGTGGTGCTGGCGGCCAAACCGATCCGACCTTAATTCAAGTGACTGACTTGGCTAAAACGGTACAAGATCCATTGTTGGCAAAAGTGCGCAACATATTACGCAAAGATTATAATTTTACTAAAAATATTCAGCGCCGTTTTGCGGTAGAGGCGGTGTTTTCGACCCAACATCTAGTCTATCCTCAAGCTGATGGCAGCGTATGCAACACTAAGGAAACAGCACAAGGCAGTATGCGGATGGATTGCGCTTCTGGTTTTGGCGCCATTACCATGGTGACGGGAACATTTGCTTTTGTTGCTGTGAGTCGTGTACTGAGTAAATTAGCCGCGAGAACAGTTTAGCATCGTTAAGTGCTGCTTTGCTGATGTTATCGCGGCACGCTTATCACGAACATAGGTCCTCCAAGGGGTGACATAGCAACATAGCGAATACTGCCTTTTATCTGCGTAATTGCATTAAATGCAGCTGCGAGCCCTAAGCCGACGCCACCTTTGTGGCGAGCGGTGGTAAAGAAGGGTTCAAATATATGCTCAGCAATGTCACTTGGAATAAGCGCGCCATTATTTTGAATTTCGATATCAATAGTGTCAGGTTTAGTTATAACATTAATGCAGATCTTCGCTTGTGAGGTATCTTTAAATGCATGTAAAAATGCATTTGATATCACGTTATTAATAGCTTGGGAGAGTAGGCTGGCATTAGTGTAAACCTGCAATTGCTCATCAATATTGACGGTTATCTCAACCTTTTGCGGCGAAAATATCATTATGGTTGAGTCGGTAATATCGCGTAATTGGTGATTAAGATTAAATAGAGTGTATTTTTCTTGGCTTTGTTCTGCCGCAATAGATTTAAACTGCTGGATTAAATAACTGGCACGAGTGATATTACTCACAATTAACTGACTGCTTTTTTGGTATTGCTCTAAAATCCCATTGATTTGTTCTAATGTGGCATGATCACTATGGATAAGCTTGATCAGATCTTCTACATAAGCCAATTGTGAACTTGCAGCCGTTAAACAAATACCTATCGGGGTATTAATTTCATGGGCGACGCCGGAAACTAATCCTCCTAATGCGGCCATTTTCTCTTTTTCTATCAGCACTTGTTGTGTTCGTTTTAACATTTGCAGTGATTGTTCAAGTTCTCTGGTTTGCTCTTTTACTTGGCGAGCAAGTTCATCTTTATAACTACGCTCTAATAATAGTAAGCGATCTCGATCTTCAACGGCATGCATTAAATCGACTTTTGATTGCTGCAGATCTTGATAAGATCCTCGAATTTGTTGCTGCATTGTATTGACGGCTTCGGCGACTAAACTGAACTCATCACGTTGTGGCTTACGGTTAAAATTTAAGGGCGTAAAGGGATTGTCTAAGCTAATTTCATCACAATATTGGCTTAATTGGCGCAGATGTTTGGTGACATTGAACCAGACCAAAAACAAAATAAAACCTGCAACGAAGAAGGTTTTGATCGCGTTGGACAGTAAAATCAGTATTGTTTTATTATACAGACGATCATAAATGGCATTGAGATCGGCTTGTACTGTAAGGGTCCCAACAGGAATATTTTCATTGTTGGTATAAATCAACGGAAATTGCTTTTCGATAACGGCCGTTTTCTGATACTCACCAAAATGCCATTCTTGATTACTGTCATCACGGATAGAAATATATTTAATGTCAGGTAATTGGCTTAAACCATAGAGTTGAGTGTTAATTAAGTCTTCGTCTATTACCCAAACACTGGATGCTAATACTTCTAAATTTACCGCTTCTATACTTGAAAATACGCGATCAATTCTATTCACATCCTCCTGATAATCACTTATGAGCTGATAAGCTGTCGTCACAATCGTAATCAAAGAGCTAAACACCACGATAGACAGTGTTAACTTTCGGGCAATAGGGCTCTGGAGCAATTGACGTATGAATATCAGCATATTTTCTTCAATGTGATTAATTACCAATGATGAGTGACATATAAAATACGAGCTTACAGCTTGTTGCGCTAGTGTTAATTCCAACTTTCTGAATTTTATTCAAGCATAGCTTGAATGTCCTAATATGGAATTGAAATGGTGTGAATAAAGATAATGTTAGTGATGTTTTTTTATGGCATATATTTTGCTTTAAGTCAGTATGATCAAAAATCTGACACTGCGGGTAAGCTATGATGAAAATAAAAGTAGGTTCAATAAAGTTGTTTAATAGCAAACGTTTATTCGTAAGTGCTATGACATGGGTTATTGTAACATGTACTAGTTTACTGTTTGCGCCTAAAGATTTACTGGCGTTTTTATCGTTAGATCACCTAGTCAATCAATATGGTCAGTTTATTGGCTTAGGATTAATAATGGGAGTCGCGTATTTTTTAAGTCAAATTTTTGCCTTTGTGGTTGATGAGTCTATTGTGTTTTTTCGCCAAAAACGCACAGTAGAAACCATCGAAGCAAAAGTGAAACTACTCGATCCGGCAGAACGAGCCTTGTTACGCGAATTCTTTTTACAGGGACAGACTATTTTAACCCTGCCGCAAAATGAGTTAGCAGTTAAAAATCTAGTTCATAGCAGTATACTTGAGATGCTTGGAAATGAGCGCCACTATGCGATTCAAGGACCAACGGCAGAATACAAGATATCGATGCCGGCGCGAAATTATTTAAATCGCGATGTATTACGTTTACCAGCAGGTGAGCCGAGTGCTGAGGAAATGACCTATCTAATCAAAACACGTCCACATTTTATTAATGGCTTGGTTCAATCACGCAAGCATGCCGCTTAATTTAATATTTTGTGCAGTATTTGATTGGTATAGATAAAAAAATGGGGGCCATATAGCCCCCAACTTGACATAAAAACACTCCATGTGTTTTATCGCCAATGTATGATTCGCAAGGAAGAATCCATATTGATCATGAAATAATAAGCAGTAAAATACTTAGCCTAGTTAGAGACTCACTTAGTAGGTGCAGACTTCACAATAAACATCCACATTAGATAAGACATTATTCCAAAGGTACAAAAGATTACAGTCATCGATAGTAATCCTATTGCGTTACCAAACATTAAATCTAACCAAAATGCCATGATATTTATCCTCTGGAATGTGAAATCATGATCATCATAAAGTCAAAACTCTGTCGTGATACTGATCTTGATCAATCTTCAGCAGTGATAATGTTATATTTGTGTGAAACTGCTAATTAGCTCACAAAAACCATCAGCCATTGTTATTTGGCACTATGAATGACTTTTGAGCAATTGAGTGTTTTTTATAGAAATAATAGGTAAAGTACTTGCGATTATTAAATGCAAAGGTATAATCGCCAACACTCAATTGTGACAACATAAGTTGATTAATTGAGTGGTTAGTTTTGCAAAGATATTTGCGTAAAGCAGATTTTTTTGCAAAGCTAAATACAGCTTACAAGTCTTTGCCTGAGTGATGAAATTGGTATACATGGGGGATTCAAAATCCCCTGCTTCGCGGCGTGTCGGTTCGAGTCCGACCTCAGGTACCATTATTTAAAGCCCTGTTCTTAATCGAACGGGGCTTTTTTATGCCTATAATTTAAGGTGACAGTGATAAGTTCATCACTTTAATACGTTAGCAAGCCATTGCATTCTTTAGTCGGTAAATTGACATGTTATCTATTTATACACCATTTCCGGTATAAACTGAGTTAAACATTTACTTGTCACTATGTTGCGCAATGCACTCAAATACTAAGCGCTAGAATGGGTAAAATGCACTATACAAACCATTAAAGTAAATTTTTAATCAGAAATACATGTGGCATATCTCATATAGATTATATTTGGCTGGCCAAAATGATTGATAGATTGCTCATGATTTTATTTCGAGTACGTGATCGAGCAATGTTGTTATGCTTTTTAAATAAGAAATTCGTTGGTCAACATTTGCCTCATTTGGGCTTAATGAAATTTTTCCACCAATAAACTTCAGTTGCTTGTAATCACACTGTTGCATGGTTTTTTCTATTTGCTCCATCGTTAATAAAGAGTTTTCTGCAAAGCTGGGAATGTATACGGCTTGTGCTGGAGGCATGTGAGTGTCTTTCCATTGCCCATAAGGGCCGTCTATATCTGAGGTACCAGAAAAGATGATCCCTTTTAACAAGCCGCTGAGATAAGCTTGTTTAGTATGTTGCAAGGGGCCATCGGTATTACGTGTTTCAATAGCTGAACGCCCCCAATTGATACTGACACCAATATCACTATTCAGTTTACTGTTAACGTGCGTAATCGCCGTCATTTCATCTTGTAATAGCATGAAGCCCTTTTCAGCTTCTTGCCCTGCGATATGTGCATCGCAATGTTCAATGACGAGTTTTGCGCCGTACCAGTTCCATGATTGCATGGCTTCAAGTGATGTTTGCAAAGCTTGAATAGATGATTGTGTGTTTTCAGTTATCTTTGGTGCTGTATGTATTTTTAAAAAGCTTACAGCCTCTCTTTTTAAGTGATTGTTTAATTTAAATATAGCTTGCTGTGCTTGTTGGTAAAAAGCCAGTGCAGCTTGTCTACCTGTTTCATTGGTGGAGGCTATGCCAAAATGCGGGTTTTTAGCAATCTGCCTCATCACCCCTGGAATTGATGTAAAAATGAATTGCCAATTCTCATCAATATTCTTAAGAAACCATTCATCATCATAAGGATGCAGCTTTCCCACAAAGGGGTGTTCTAAGCCAATGATATTACTTTGTAATTTTAGCCCCTGGTAGTAACTCGCTTCTAATTCTTGATCCCATTGCTGGGTCGAAGGTGCTGCGGCATACGCACCAATAATATATTCCATTAAATATTAGCCTTAATAAGCAGATTACGCTGTAGGTATACCTATTACACCACTTGAAGTGGTGTAATGCAATCCAGCTTTTGGATTTTTCTGATGAGTTGGATGGTAAATATCTCATTAATATCGAATGAAAATCGTTCATGGCCAAAGCAGAAGTATCTCTATGAACATCTAACAGCAATGTTTACGTAAGATTTTTAAAAAATATATTTTTCTAATCAAGTAACTGGTAAGGGAAGGATTTTAGACATTTAACTGTTGCTCAACTTACTGCTTTTCAAACAGCTTCATCATGCGGCTTAGTTGCTGATAGATTTTTTATTTTGACAAAAATAAATCAAAAGGTATATTGGTATAACAGGTTGATGGTGTACCTGTGATTTATTCTGCCAATAGTAGGGCTACTTTTTAAAAGCCTTGTTGAGTTCGCAAAACACTTTGTATGAAGCAACGTAAAGTCGAGAAGTCATGATAACAACTGTAATTGCCGAACAAGTATTTGATGGAAAAAACATCACTAATAACCAACCGATAAGTTTTGAAAATGGCAAGGTTATCGCTTTTGATGTGGTTAATAACGCCAAGGTTATTAAGGTTTCAGGCTTACTAACTCCGGGTTTTATTGATGTACAGGTCAACGGTGGAGGAGGTTTTTTATTTAACCATGACACGAGTTTATCAACGCTTAAAGCAATGGTTGAGGCACATAGCAAGTATGGGACCACAGGATTATTACCGACGCTGATCACTAGTAATCTTGAAACTATAAGTGCTGCCGCTAATACTATCGCACTAGCAATCAAGCAAGAGATCCATGGTGTTATAGGTGTACATTTTGAGGGACCGCATATCAGTGAGCCCAAGAAAGGCATACATAGCAGCCAGCATATTAGGCCCCTAAGTGAGCAGGAATTAGCGATTTATTGTCGCGATGATTTAGGAATAAAAGTGGTCACCTTGGCACCTGAGCGTGTGACAGGTGAGCAAATACAGCGATTAACTCAGCACAATGTAAAAGTGTGCTTAGGCCACTCTAATGCCAGTTTTGAATTAACCCAAGCAGCACTAGCTGCAGGGGCAGTTGGTTTTACTCATTTATTTAATGCGATGTCACCATTGACATCTCGTGAGCCGAATATGGTCGGTGCAGCATTGCTTGATAAATACAGTTGGTGTGGGCTGATACTTGATGGTCATCATGTTCATCCGGCAACGGCAAAGTTGGCAAATAGGCTTAAATGCTCTGGCAAAATGATGTTAGTCACTGATGCCATGTCAACCATTGGCAGTAGCCAAAAGGCGTTTGACTTCGATGGTCATAAAATTGTGCTTGAAGGCGATAAGTTGATGAGCCAAACAGGTCAATTAGCGGGTTCAGCATTAGATATGATCACGGCAGTCAATAATGCTCAAGTGATGCTTGATATACCTCTTGAGGAGGCGCTAAGAATGGCGAGTATATACCCTGCTAATTTTCTTGGAATAAATGACAACATACAGCAATTTGCCATAGGTGCTAATGCAGATTTTACCGTGCTTGAATGCGGTAATAACTCTGCCTTGCACGTTAGCCACACCTGGATTGGCGGCAAAAAAATATTTTAAATTTATGGAGATTTATAATGCAAAAACTGACTGGATTAATTTCCGCCCCTCATACGCCATTTGATAGCAACGGTGAAGTTAATCTTCCTGTCATCGATCGCATTGCTGAACTTCTTATTCGTCAAGGCGTGAAAGGTGTTTATATTTGTGGCACAACAGGTGAAGGCCTTAACTGTTCTGTTGCTGAACGTAAAGCGATTGTTGAGCGTTGGGTTTTGGCATCACAAGGAAAGCTCAGTATTACAGTTCATACTGGTGCCTTATCCATTGTAGATACACTTGAATTAACAAGACATGCTGAAACCCTCGATATTTTTGGCACTTCGATTATTGCGCCTTGTTTTTTCAAACCGAGTTCTCTTGATAGCCTTGTTGATTACTGTGCCACTATTGCAGCAGCAGCACCGACAAAAGCATTTTATTATTACCATTCAGGTATGTCTGGGGTGATGTTTGATATGGAACAGTTTCTTATCAAAGCTGATAAGGTGATTCCAAACTTGGCTGGTATTAAGTTTAACCATGTTGATCTTTATGAGTATCAACGATGTGTACGAGTGTGTGATGGTAAATTTGATATTCCATTTGGGATTGATGAGTTTCTCCCGGGTGGCCTTGCTGTTGGCGCGATAGGTGCAGTAGGAAGTACCTATAATTATGCTGCGCCACTCTATTTGGATATTATTGCTGCTTTTAACAAGGGTGATCAGCTGGCTGTCGCTGCCCTCATGGATAAGGTTATTGCTCTCATTCGTCCACTGGTACAATACGGGGGAGTTGCTGCCGGTAAAGCTGCTATGTTGTTACATGGTATCGATGTTGGTGATCCTCGCTTGCCAATTAGTGCGCTTTCTAACCAAGAGAAAGAGGATGTTGTTGCTAAAATGACAGCGGCTGGCTTTATGGAACACATGCCGCATGACAAAAATAACTAATAATAATTATCTTTTTGGTATTAGAAGATAATATTAATTATTTAGCATGAGGTTTTAGGAATATATAAAAAAGTTTGAACGCGAAGATTTTTATATTGTAGTGTTTTTAAAGTGAAGTTGTTGTTAGTGCGTCATATCTAACCATCAATATATTATTGGTGGTTTTTTTATGCAAGATAGTCGGGTAGGTAAATCTGGGCGGTAATAATTACTGTTCAGTGATGTGCTCTGTAGACAGTTCATCATGGCGAACAGGGTTTGCTTAATATTACCTTGCAGGTCCAATTGAGCGATCTATAGATTCCGAGTGGCAATTAGTGGAGAGCTTGGTATTTATTTGGTATGTGATGAGAGATTAGATGTGCTTTGCTATGAAAACATGTGCCTGTATAGCCAAGTTCATTAATATTTAGTCGACTAAATATTAATGAACTATGGGTGAACTATAAATAAGTTATCTAGATGAATAGTCCATAGGCTTGATTAATTTTTTGGTGTTCTTGGTTTGCCCAAATAAAATACTCTTGATCGCTTAATTCACATGCAGCCTCTTTGTCTAGCAGAATGATCGCATTTTCATGCATTTGTAAAGCGGATGCGGGACACATAGCGGTTACAGGTCCCATGATCATTTGCTTTACTGCTGCTGCTTTATTTGTTCCTGTCGCCATCAGTAACACATAACGAGCGTCAAGAATGGTGGCAATGCCCATTGTCATCGCCATCGTAGGTTGGTATTCATCTTTATCAAATAAGCGGCTGTTATCTTGTAACGTTTGCTTGGTTAAGGTTTTAATTCTTGTGCGAGATGCTAAGCTCGAAGTCGGTTCATTAAAGCCGATATGTCCGTTTGCGCCTATGCCTAATATTTGCAAATCAATTCCACCCGCATTGCGAATTTTTTTCTCGTAAGCAAGGCCTTGAATACGTGGGTTTTGATCTTGCTGACAGATAGGTAAAAATGTTTTATTTTGGTCAATGTCTATATGATCAAATAAATTATCTTTCATAAACTTGCGGTAGCTTTGTGCATTATCTGCGGCAATATTATGGTACTCATCAAGGTTAAATGTCGTGACATTAGCAAAGCTTAACTGTGCTGTTTGATGGCGTTGTACTAGCCGTTTATAAAGTTGAATAGGGGTGGTGCCTGTGGCTAGGCCTAAAACTGGAGTTGATTTTTGTTTAATAACTTCTGTAACCCATTGTTCAGCATGAGTTGCAACTTGGTCGGGATTATCTAAAATAATAATTTGCATGTTTGTTCCAATAAAATAGCATTTCAGTCGCGGCTATTGAGTAACATCATTGAAGTCATTCATCGTTTGAGCATACATGGCTGCGCCGATAAGATCCGCATGCTCTCCTGTTATAGGCGAGACCAAGCTAACCTGATATATCATCGGTAACTTGGCTATTTTAGCTGCCACTCTTTCTTTAAAAGCTGATGCCCCCCCGACGCTTCCTCCTAAGACAACCACAGTCGTACCTGTAAGAGCCTTAATATTCGCAATTAAATCAACGAGCGCATCAGCACATTGGTCCAGTAGCGTGGTTATTTCTGGGTGAGACAGATGCTGTTCGAACACGTTTTTGCAGCTAACAGCAGTCTTTAAAATTGTTGATGCTTGCCTGGCGATTGATGTGCCCGATGAAATAGCTTCGACGCAATTGATTCGGCCACAATGGCATTGAACACTAAGAGCCGTGGGGCAATTAACTGACATATGACCGATATGTGCACAAAAACCATCACTAGCAGTGACCAACTGACCATTTTGGATAATGCCGCCGCCAATTCCGGTCGACACCGTAATATAAACTAAGGTGCTGTCTTGTCTTTTGGGACCTAAACAATATTCTGCCCATGCAGCCGCTGCAGCATCATTTAAAATGACTACGGGCAGCCCAAATCCTGCCTTGAGCTGCTGCTGTAAGGGTAGGGCTTGTTTGGCTGACAGAAAGTTAACTTGATGTTTACCAACTTGTCCGGTGCAGGCTACGGCGACTATATGTGCTTTTTCAATCCAGTCTTGGCATAAATGAACCACATAACTCGCTAAATTATCGAGATTGTGATGAATAATCGAATCAGTCTTTTTTGATTCAATGATTTCATTATTATCCATCAGTGCGGCAGATATTTTTGTACCACCAATATCGATTGCGATGATCATATTGCTGTTTCCATTGAAGGCAACGCCTCTGTGATGCTAGTAGCGAACCATTTGGTAATATGTTCTACGCGGGTGATTGCCGAGCCGACAGTGACAGAAAAGGCGCCTAGTTTAATCGCTTTAGCTGCTCTTTCTGGAGAGTGATAGCGACCTTCTGCGATAACATTTAACCCTTTGCTAACCCAATGAGCGACGAGGGCATAATCGGGATCATGGGGCGGGGGATTCAAATCGGTATAACCAGACATGGTACTGCCAATAAAAGTGCAGCCATGTTGTGCCAGCATGAGGCCAGTTTCATAGTCTGCGCAATCTGCCATGGCAATACAGCCTGCATTATGAATAGCTTCAAGTAGCGCTAACATTGGTACTGGTCTTTGTCTTTGTGTACCGTCAAACGCGATAATACTGGCTCCGGCTTGTGCCAAGGCTTTTACATCTTCAATAAACGGGGTAATGCGAACTGGACTATCTATTAAATCCCTTTTAATAATGCCAACGATCGGTGTGCTGGTTGCCTTGGCTACAGCTTTAACATTTTCGACGCCTTCGATTCTTAACCCTTTTGCGCCGCCATCTACGGCGGCCAACGCCATAGCAACAACATGCTCAACCTTATCCATAGGGCCGTGATCAACCGGTTGGCAAGAGACAATTAACGACTGTTTTAATAAAGTTAATAGTTGTTTTTCTAAAATTTTATTTACTATTGTCATACTTATTTCCTAAAGGCTATTTGAATATTAATCACGATTTAATAGGGGTTGGATGCATGGTATATAAGGTTAGCCCAGTCAAGTCTTTGTTCGTTGTCTTGGACGTTTGTGTTAATAAACTGGCAATATAGCCAACGACTAAACATGACATTATGCCTATGGTTGCATATAGGTAACCGTCGGCCCAGCCAAACTGCCATGCAGATATCATGGTGGATACACCGGCTAAAATACCTGTTATCGCGCCAAACGAGTTGGCTTTTTTGGTTAAGGCGCCTAATACAAATAGACCACCCAATGCGCCCATAAACATGCCGATCACTTTAAAATAAGCTTCCATAAGTGAGCGGATTTCTGGATCGATAAAGATCAGTCCAGCAAGTGTGCCGAGTATGCCCATGATAAAAGTTAGCCAGCGCGCAGCACTCATATAACCTTTTTCAGTTTTCACTAAATTAAAAGGCCTTATGAAGTCAGTTACTAACGTCGTCGCGATAGAGTTCATACTGGTCGATACTGTTGATTGGGCGGCCGCAAAAATTCCCGCAACAATCAGACCCGCAACACCAATTGGCAGTTCAGTCGCAATAAAGGTGGGAAATATTTGATCAATCTGGATGGTAGGGTCTAATTTTTCTGGATGTGTTTGATAAAAGGCGTATAGCGCGGTACCAATACAGAAGAATAATAATGCTCCTGGGGCTGCAATTATTGCATTTGCCCAAATTGATTTTCTGGCATCACTCGGATTTTTTGTCACCATATAGCGTTGTACTACGGCTTGATCGGCAGTGTAGCTCGATAAATTTTGGCCAATACCACCAATAACAATCACCCATATAGACAGTGTTGTTATGCTATCTAAACTGAAATCAGCATTGACCATAGTAAATTTATCATCACGTAAGCCAATGTTTATAAAGTCAGTTAAGCCGCCATCTAAACCTGTAACTATGATGATAAAGCAGGCTATCGCACCAAGAATTAACACAACGGTTTGTAAGGTGTCAGTCCAAATGACAGCTTCAATGCCACCCATGGTGCAATAAATCAAACATAAGACGCCCATAATCAACACACTGTCACTAGCTGATAGTGGCGTTACTGCCGAGAGGGATAATGCTGTTAATGCCATAACTATACCCATTCGACCCACATGAAATAGGGTAAATAAGCCACTAGCAAATAGCCTTACACTCATATTGAAACGTTTTGATAGATATTCGTAAGCGCTAGTGGCGTCAATTTGGCGAAAAAAGGGCATAGCAACATAAATGGCCAGAGGCGCAACAGCAACAATCATCCATATGCCAATAAGTAATACCCAGTTACTTTGGTAAACGACAGCAGGCAGTGCGACGTAAGTTAATGAGCTTAACATAGTGGCATATATTGAGCAGGCTGCTGCCCACCAAGGGATAGATTGACCCCCACGGAAATAATCATCGGTATTTCTGTTTTTGAAGACAAAAAACAGTCCGAGCAATACCACACAAATTAAATACACCACTAAAACGGTCATATTAACTAAACCAAAATTCTTTTCCGGCTGTTTGAGTGATGCTTGCCATAGTCGTAATGCGCTAGGATTATTATTGCTGCGATTTAATGAGTAGATGACCCCGTCAGATGTTGTGACATTTTCACTAATATATTCAGTCGTTTTAGCGCCATTGATAACCTGGGTTTTATCGATATTGTTGGTTAAGTAATGTGTCCAACTATTAGTAATGGCATTAAATGATAAGGTATTGCCTTGATCGGTAAACGCTAAGATATGTGATTGACCAATAGAACTTAGGCTATTAATTCGTTGATTAAGTTTTTGCTTGGCAACAGAGATATCGCCAAGATTTTGCCACTGATTTTCAGCGTTTTTAGTATTGGGATCAAATTTCCAATGTCTAGTTAAAGCGAAAACCTTTTCTTGTGAGTTGAGATATTCAGCTGGATTGAGCTTGTCATGTGCAAGTTGATAACCACCTATGGCAAATATTTTGGCTCCAGTACCATCATTTTGAACTGCCAATTTAATCCCATTTTGGTAAGGCATATTTTGATTGGCTAAAGGCAATGAAGGTAAGCGCTGCCATGAGTTACTATCGATAAAATGGTCAAGAGTACGTTTACTATAAGATAATTTCCCTTCTGCGTTTATCAGCCCATTGAGATCCAAAGCAAAGAATTGGTTGTTCGCATCTGAACCGGTTAACACATAGAGGATATTGTTAATGACGACTGCTGATGGGGATTTTGCTGTGCTAGGTAATACTGGCAGTGGATAGCTATAAAGTGTTTTCGATTCAGGGCGCCATATAATGAGATTGACTAAATTTGTCGTTTTTTGTTTGGCTATACCCCCGGTTACAAGGGTGGCACCAAGGAAACTGGTTGCCGCGGCAAAAGATCTATTACCTTGTTCTGCCGACAAGTTCGTCACAATAACATTACTACCATCAACGAGATATATTGCTTCTGATTCAACGCTGCTGTCTGTTACCTGCTCTGCGATAAAGAGATATGGTTTAGCAGTTAAATCTACTATACCTGATGATATCACTAGACCAGTACCTTGATGGTCGATAAACGCACCGTGATTAATGTTAACTTTGTCTATTGAAGTCGTGTTTAATTCCTGCCACTGGATTGATGTTTGAGCATGGGTTAGCAACGGCATCATCAACATCAAAGTAAACGCTGACTTTAATATCTTGTTAATCATATGTACTCAAATAGTGTTGTTTTACTGTATACCTGTTATACCACCTGTTTTAGGCTAATGCTATGAAAATATACCATTCGATTTGAGAATTTTTAGCGAACCGCTATTGAAGTGATGTTATTGCGCTGCAGTTAGCAAAAAAGCTATCTATCGATAGCTTTTCTCAGTTGTGCTGTTTTAGTTATGACGCTCTATTACTCAGCGTAATATTTGTCGAATACATATTGTATATGTTGTGTCAGCTTTTTATCCGCACCTTCCACATCACGATTTTTAATGCAGGCTAAAATTTCAACGTGATCTTGGTGGCTTCTAGCGTTGAGTTCTTGCACATTAGTTTTTGCAGGACGTGCATCTATTACCCAATCGACAAGGGCTTGATGTATAGCTAAAAAAATAGGGTTACCGGGAATTGACGCGATGACTCGGTGAAAGTAAATATCGGTCTTTTTAAATTGGTTTTCATTATTTATCGCTTTGCCGTTTAGCTCAACCGCCTTTTCTAACTCCTGAATTTGCTCACTTGTTGCAAATTCAGCAGCATGACGTACTAAGCTTGATTCAAAAAAACTTCTTAATTGATCAAAGTACTGTAAACCGTTTGGCTGTGATAAAAAGTCTTTCGACATGCCTGACAATTCAGAAATAATGGCATCTGGAGAAGGTCTAGTGACGCGGGTTCTTTCACCGCTACTAATTTTAACCAAGCCTTTGCGGGCTAGTGCAGATAGCGCATCACGAATAGAAGGCCTACCAACACCAAACGCAGCCATGAGCTCTCTCTCAGAGGGAAGCGCATCTCCTTCGGCTATTTCACCTTGACGTATCATCATTTCCAATTCTTCTTCAACTGTTTCTGATAGCTTTTTTCGTTCAACAGGACGTTTAATCGTAATTGGCATTGGGAATTCCTTTAGTACGCGAGCGATTATGTATCACCTATCTGGCTATTGTACCAATGTGTTAAGGAATGTATATGAAATTATCTTTATGATTAATTTTTAATCATAAAGATGCAGTTTAGTTTGATATCTAAAAGCGTTGAGCTTGTGGTGTACCTATTGTACCATAGCGATAGTTAGTATCTTTTAGAGTACCTGCCTATGAACACTCATCAGAAAAAGACGGTCAGTTATGGGAGTGAAGGTCAGCAGTTTGCACATCTTTATACGCCGACCCACGCAAACAATACGCCAGTGGTCATTGTGGTTCATGGTGGCTATTGGAAAGATAATCACAGCCTTGAGACTTATGCCACTCGCGCCATCGTTGATTACTTGCAAACCTTTGAGGTTGCGATATGGAATGTAGAATACCGGCGCATGAATACCGAAGGTGAAAATATCAATGCGCCTTGGCCTACAACCTTTAAGGACGTTGCTGATGCCATTGATTATCTGCGTCATATCCAGCATAGCGAAAGCTTAGATTTAAGACGAGTTTTGATCATTGGCCACTCTGCTGGTGGGCACTTGGCGACTTGGGCAGCATCAAGAGAAGGTATAGCCGCTGACAGTGAGCTTTATTATAACGATCCTTTGAAAATACAAAGAGTGGTGACTATTGCGGGTATTTTAGACTTAGTGTCAGTGAACGATATAGACCAACCAGAGCAAATATATCGACTGATGGGCGGGACGCCAGACTGCCACCCTGATCGATACCTTGCCTGTAATCCGAGTCGTTTATGCCACCCGCAAATGGTGTTAACTGTGGTACATGGTGGGCGAGATACTTGCGTAAACGTTTCACAAGTAGCGCAATTTTGTGAACAAACTCGAGCTAGAGTGAGGCAAATTATGTTACCCACCGCCGATCATTTTTCGATGCTACCTCATAATGGTCATTGGGTTGAGACGCAGTGGCAGCAAATACAGCAATTAATTGCAGAGGAAATTGTGGCTTTAGGCTAGTTCGTCATCCCAGCGCGGCTAATGGGTAAAAGACTTATCGGTTGTTTTATTGCTAACCATTCTTTATTTGTGGAATTAAACACCTTGTTATAGCGGCTAAATGTTAGCTAGCTCGACATTTCAATAAAGTACTGCTAGTTGCTTCATAGATAATTCCGATTGAATCATTGTGTAGTTACACGATATCTGTGTAGTCGTTCACGCCATAAACGCGCTAATAGGGCACTCCAAATATCTGTCCTTGATCAGTAATGCTAGTGTTCGACATTTGATCAGTGCTTGGGGGCTAACAGTAATGACAACCTGATTTTAGGCTGAGTAAAGTATAGATAGTCGGAGCAGAATACATTCAGAGTTTCACCCTATACATTTAGCTTATCGCCATGTTATTGGGTTATAAGACTGTACCTTGATAGATGTTGGGGCTTCGTACTACGGGTTTAATCTCACCTGAAATCCAATAGATTTTATTTCCTTGCTGAGTGATAGTGAGTGGTCCAGCTCCGCCAGTAAATGGCACGTTATTAGTCAGTGCAGACCAATCATCTTTGTCGATATTATAAATAATCTGGCGACGACTAAAATTGATCTCTTGTTCACTCAAGCTGAAGTAATATTGTTTAAAAGCCGTCAAACCTTCATTTTTTTGTGTGGTCAATTGATAGATAGCATCATTAAAAATAGCGCGATTTACACCACCCAGTAATACTAATTGATCATCATTAATGGTAGCCACACCACCACCGGTTACCGAAAAAGGCTGTTTGTCCAAAGTGATAGGCGCTAATGTTGTCCAATGCGACTTTTTAAAATCAAAAGCATAGGCATCAGTTAGCACAGCGTTATCAGTCAAAAAACTCAAACCGCCGAAAATGTAAAACTGACCTTTATGATTGATCGCTGGAAAATCTGAACGATCAGCACCAGGAACAGCAGGAATATTCTCACTATTAATGCATGACTTACTGACGAGAGAGTACTGACAGACACGATTGTTTACTTTGCCATTTTGCTCTCCAGCAAAGATATACAAGTCGCCATCTTGCCAAGCAGCGCCACCTGAATGCCATGTGAAAGGTAAATGATCGATCAATTCAGTGGTCAGTTTATAATCTGAATCTAAAGTTAATTTTATAATGGAATCGAAGGCTTGTTGATTATTTTTACCTCCAACAAGATAAAGGCTGTTATCGACGACTAAGGTTGCTCCATGCCCTGCTTTGATAGGTAAGTGGCCATGTGCAACCAAGTTAGCGAATTTATTTGTAGTATCGAAGACAAAAATATCCGAATAGAATTCTTTTTCCCCCTGTTCAAAAAATGGGTGGCCATTAGGGAAATTGGCGCCGCCTGCGACAATGAGGTAATTACCTAAAAAACCGCTATAGGCTCCAGAAATACCAATCGATTCAGAAAAGCCATCGGGTACGGGTAGCTGACCAGCCTTTATCCATGAAATCTGTGGCGTGTTGTCGAATGATGAATCATTTTGTTGGGGATAATGGGTCATTTTATCTGCAGCATTAGCATCAACTGTTAACAATAATGATGCTATTAACAAATTTAGTAAGTTAATAAGCTTCAACATCCCCTCCTTAGTGGTTATTAAAAATAAAACCTAATCAGCACTGATTAGGTTTTAAGGCTCTCAAATTGCGTGTAAGGCATGCTTTATAAAATATGCTGCATGCCGTTTTAGTTATTAGAATGTCAACTTAACACCGGCGAAGAGTTGGCGACCAATAACATCATAAGCTTGAGGTGTTGTATTGGTACCAACTGCTGAACTTGTTGCTTGGATATCTGGTTGTTGATCGAGTAAGTTATTCGAACCAATATACACATTTACCGCATCATTAATTTGGTAGCTTGCTCGAACATCTACATAGTAAACAGCATCCATAGTGTTAAGATCATCCGATAAGGTCGTTTCTCCTAGAACACCTTTAGTTTCAGCACGATATGTCATCTGGGCAAACAGGTTAAAATCATCTGTGATGTTATATGAGGCATTCATAGTGTAGCGATATTCAGGGAATAATGTCGTTCCTAAATTGTCAATTTTACCTGTAAGAGTATCTATTTCATATTCGGCTAGGTAGTTAGCAATAAAGTTTACTGTCAGGTTATCCAGTGAATATGCTACTTCCAAATCAACGCCACTGGTTGAAATAGTATTAGCATTTATTGATGTCGAATAAATATTTAGAATCGGACCATCTTGCACATCTCTCACGATTCGGCCATCACAGGTCTTATCAAATTGTGATGGATCGACATCATAACAACGTTTAACCATAGTATCGGGAGTGATGGTCGTAATACCATCTTCAATTTCGATACCGTAGTAATCCACCGAAATCGAGAGGTTGTCTAGCGGAGTCATTACAAAACCTAATGTTAATGAGTCTGCCGTTTCTGCTTTTAAGTTAGGTGAACCACTTTGAGACACTAAGGTATTATTTGTCTCTGAACCCACTAATATATATTGGCCGTCTGGATCTGTATCCATTCGATTTGAAATTGCCGAGATAGAAGTGCAATTCACGTCGATATTAGATGTGCCTGTCTTGGAGGCACCATTACAGACATCTATCGTTGGGTTTGCAACACTGGTTGTTCCCGTAGAGAATATGTCATTGATATTCGGTGCTCTAACTGAGCTCGACTGGCTCGCGCGAATTCGGAACATCTCATGGATAGGTGCATCGATACCTAAACGGTAAGTTGAAGTAGTACCTATTGTTGAATAATCACCGAATCGAGCGGCAAGACTTAGGTTAAGCCAATCTGTAACAGGGACGTAAAGCTCACCAAAAACTTCCGCAACGTCAAAGCTGCCGTCGATTGGTTGAACAGGGCCTTCACGGGTGATGCCTAGTTGACGGAAACTATCAGGGTTTTCAACGGCGGATTCTTTTCGGTATTCAACACCAGCAGCAAAGCCTATGTTGTCATCTCCGATAGCAAAATCTAATTCACCAGACATAACACTGTTCACCACAAACTGTTCAACTTTACCTGTTTGCCCTGTGTTAACTGCAAGATACTTCATTGCTTCATCGGAAAAACCAGTGATACCAGCTTGACCAGCCAAACTATCAGTCGTTCCAAATGGATTCACTGGTACACAGCCATAAGTCCTGGCGATAACATCAGCACATTGGTATCCACCATTGCCGTCTTCTTCGATAGTGAGTGCTTGTTGCAAATTAGGTATGCTGAAGTCACCACTGTTCTGTTGTGTTTGTGAAGTTATGCCGTACGTTGCGCCTGTTTGCCAATCCATACCATTGTCTAAGTAGTAGGTATAGTTACCTGCCACGCGGAAAGTATCGCGTTGGTTTTCTGTGAGACGATTGCCAAATTCAAAAGTACGCCTATTGGTGGTTACACCATCAAGAGAGGTGTTATCTCCCATCACAGCTAAAAGTTGCTGTCCTGCGCTACTACCGACAAAGTATGGGCTCGTGGCGACGTCGATACCGGTTGTGCCGCCATTGCCTTTTCTGAAGACATTATTGACAACATCGATTGGTGCTTCTTCTAAATCAACCCGAGCCTGTGTTTGTGCATAGTTTAATTCAACCTCTAATGTTGATTTCTCAGAAATGTCGAAAGTGACTCCAGAAGCAATATTAAAGCGTTGATATGGCAAGACTAATGTACGATTAGAATGTTGATTGTCCCAGTCTGAGTCACTAGTTGGCTGATAATTACTGTCCAGTAAGGGTTGGTTTGCATTAAATTGATCGCCATTACCAAAGATTTTTAAATCGCCATAACCCAATAAAGCGCCATCCACATGACCAGGTCCATCTCGCCTTGCAATCGTATCTCTAATGCCATCGCCGTTGGTATCAACAAATCTCATTTCATATCGAGAAAAGTCTCTTTCAGAAGAATTCAATACCTCTTGATTAGCATAACCGGCGGAAATCCAAGCATTACCAGAGTCAAAGTTTTTGCCATAGGTAAAATCAAAATTTTGTCTTTCTGCGCCACCTTCGCTGGATTCTGCTGCAAAAGCGTTTATTTCTGCGCCATCAAAATTCTTTTTTGTGATGATGTTAATCACACCAGCAATCGCATCGGAACCGTAAATTGCGGATTGACCGCCCGTTAATACATCAACGCGTTCTATAATTGCGGTTGGAATTGAATTTAAATCAACACCATATCCCGTGTTTGCAGAAACACCAGATACATAACGACGACCGTTAACTAAGACTAAAGTTCGTGCAGAACCCAAATTACGAAGTGATGTTGTTGACACGCCGACATTACTGCCTGCACCACCAAGAGAAACGTTATCACTTGACCCATTTATCGCGGAAGTTACCGAAGGTATATTGTTGAGCACATCCCCAATAGAAATTGCTGCTATACCTTCAATCATCTCTTTACCCACTTCGGTAATAGGGGCGGATGATGAAGTGTTAGCGCTACCTTTAAAAATGTTTGAACCAGTAACAGCAATACGTTCAACATTTTTTGGGGTTTGTTCAACTTCCTTAACGCCTTCTACTGCCAAAACTGCTGGACTAAGTAAAGCAGCAATACATACCGACAACGCAGTGCGACTAAATGTTCTGTGGATGGTGTTCATACTTCCCTCTCTGAGTTTTATAGTTTTAATTTCATGTTCAACTGTTTCTGATGTCGTTAACGTTTTTAATTATTGAACAGATAACGCTCGCTTCTGTGTCATGCAGTTAACCTATCATACCATTACACAGTCGGCAACATAAATTACTCTAAATGTAAACTTGCGGTTTACACTTTGGTAACTTAGGCTCTGATTATTCCCGTAACTGCATTTTTGTTATATAAATATCGTTAATTCAATTTGTTATGTTTTTATGCAGGCTTTATACATTAGGCATTGGCATGGCTTTTTTGATTATGGATGTATGTTTAAATAAACAGAGTTCTATGCCATGTATTTAAAAAGCTACTTAGACTGGTGATTCGGGTGGTTATCTGTTGACTCATGTCATCAAAAGGTAGGGCTATCTCAAGGTGAATTTGTATTGTGTGTTGAGATTGAATGTAACTATATCGGTTGTTTTGAAAGACTAAAGCTGAGTGTCACGCTCGATATGTTATATAAGATTGGGAGGTGCTCGACTTTGAGTCACATGAGTTGCTGCCGAGTGGAATATCTGTTGAAGGTAAGACGTTGTCTGAAGCTTAAATACGCTCCTGATGCTTATTGCTGGCTTATGAGATCATTGTAAAGCCTGAGTATTATTGCTTTATAGCGACTAAGGTTCACATTTGCCTATTCAGAGTTCAGATAATTATGATGGCGACTTCAAATTGAGCTGAGCATAACGACGCTAACTGTTGGGATGATCCATTAAAGGCAAGCGTAGCAGTGATAAATCTGGTTCGGGTAGGTCAGTTGCTCATTGATAATGTTCATTTTTCATCTAATTGTCATCGCTAACAATTACGTACTTTCTGGCTGTTTCATATTTAATCCAAAGAAATAACTCACAATATGATGTTTAATTGTTAACTAAATTAATACCATATAAACAAAGTTTAATATAACGCTTAATGTGTTATTTATATAAAACAAAGCATTTACTATCAGTATCTTAGGTTTTTATCGGTAAATTATTATCTCACATTTTTTGTTTTTAAATCGATCTATTGTTGCGCTCTTACATGCAGGGCTTTAGTTTGGCTAATGTGCGTCAATTTTTGATGCTCACCTGAAGGAGTTTCCATGACAGCACAATTTAATGTTCAAATTGGTTCTTTTCGTAAAATCAACAAGATCTCTAACGCCTGGTCAAATAAAGATTACCTTCAATTGATGGCTATTATGGGCTTAAATGATGGCTTAGATGATATGGAGGAGTCTGAACTTAGAGAAATGTGCATGATGTCTTTAAATGATTTAGAGGCCACCGAAGCCGCTAAAATTGTCTTAACTCATTTATTCACTGAATTAGCAGAAGGTAAAATTGACCAGTTAAGTAATGACATGATTGGTGACAGGATGTGGGAAGAATATTCTGATTGCTTGCTTCATGAAGGCTTTTTTAGTGCTTATGCATTATTGAGAGAAGCTTTTAATGGTGTCTTTGCTGAGCCTACCGGCGTTGAGTTTACGGTTAATGTGACCGCAACAGATGCAGACGATTTAAGCATATTTGATCAGTCGTTGCATGCATCTATGGTACGTCTTTTAGCATCAGGGTTATCTCCCGATGTGTTATTACATCGATTGTTTGAAGATCAAATTACCGGCACACAATTTCCAGAAGCAACTGGCATATTATGGCAGTTAGAATCTGTTACAAGTGAAGGCTTATCACGTCAGTTTAAGATGGTCAGTTCAGATTTCTGGTTTGGACAATTAGCCAATATTGAGATGTTTGAGGCTTCAGCTCATGCTGATGAATCAGATGAAGAGGAATAGTTGATCGGGGGTTAGGGATAGTGAGCGTTTATTTAATAACTTTTAGCCTTGCTCGCTATCATTAACTTGCATCGGTTGCTAATCGATGGATAAGAGACCTTGTAAGTAAAAATCATCGGTTTGATATGATATAAGGTAAATGTTGTTATCTCACTTGTCGCTCATGTTAGCCAAGCTAAGGTGAAGAATATTATCTGATTAATTTCTTTAACTAATAAAAAACCAGCTGAATAATACAGCTGGTTTTTTTATATCATTTTGGCAATGCCAAATTAATGATGACTAATAATTAGTGCTTACGACGACGTAATGCAGCTAATGGTAGTAATAGTGCGGTTAACCAACCCATAGAACCACCAGAAGATTTCTCTTCTTCCTTGGTGACATTAATGGTTGCAGTACCAGGCGCACTTGTCAGTTCGCCGTCAGATGCGGTTACAGTGAACGTGAAGGTGTCATTACCTATAGGAGCGGTAAAGTTAATTGTTGGACCACCGTTAGTAAAGTTAACACTCTTACCACCAGTTTGGACCCAATTATACGTTAAAGCATCACCATCGATATCTTTACCATTAGCCTTCGCTGTTACAACGAAACCACCGGCACTATTCATTCCTGAAGGTGCAACAGTAGGAGCGTCATTTACGTTAGTCACAGTAATAACAACTTGTGCAGGAGTGCTCAGATTCCCTTCTTCATCAGTAGATGTATAAGTGAATGTGTCTGTACCTGTGAAGTCTGCTTTTGGTGTATAAGTAAATGATCCGTCAGCGGCCAAAGTAAGCTCACCATTAGTCACGTTATCAACAAGAGCAACAGTACTTAGTTTTCCTGCTGGAGATACGTCAATTAAGCGTTGAGCTTTAGCTGTCATGCCATCACCCGTTACTTGAGTACGAGCTACTTTTTGGTCTGGTTTAGTATCATTATCTAATACATTACCTTCCATAGAAGTGTCTTCATCAAGTGACGGCGCATCAGCTTGGCCGAAGCTAAACTCAGTGACCATAGCTTTATAGCCGATTTCAACACTACCAGAGTTTGATGCTCTAACTTCAACATAATCATCGTTAGTAACAGCTGAACCTACACCGTTGTAGTAATAAGTCGTTCCGATAGTACCACTGATGTTTTCTGCACCTATGGTTACGTTAGCTGGCATACCAGGAATGTCGAAGTAGTTAAACGTCACTTCTTCAGTATCGCCAGTTTTTAACCAAACGCTGAAGCTGTACTTGTCACCTGATGAATCACCATAAAGCTGTGCATCATTCCACTCAACAACTAAGAATGAAGCGCTTCCAGTGCTCACTACACCAATAGAGATAGCTCCACCACCAGTGTCGCCAACCGTACCATCACTTAAATCAAAATCTGACCAGAATGGTGCAAGGATATTATTTGGATTTGAGCTGTCAGGTAGTTCTTTATTAGCATAAGTACCAGCAGTTGAACTATTGCCAGGGATAACTATACCGTTATCAGAAATTGTGATTTGAGTATAAGTTTGGCCATTGTATTTGTAGGCTGGTACGTTAAATACAAATGTCGTTTCATCACAACCATCTAGGCAAGCTGGTGTTTGGCTTAAACCAAGGTCTGTAATATTTGGGTATGAACCAGAGCCACTTGAAGTAACCATTTCAGGCAAGTCCATTGAACCAACCCAAGTGATAACGCCAGTATTCTCATCAACAGATAGACCATTTTGCGAAGCGCCGTTCAGGACAACAGATACATCATCTTTCGATGTAAGCTTAGTGCCCTTAGGAGCAGAAGCTGTCACAGTAACAGTATTTTCGAACATGGTATTATTAACAACAGATTTTACAGTGAAAGGATCTGCAACAGTAATATCAGTATCAGTTGTATAAGTAGAGATTAATGATGAATCACTAGACTCTTTAGCTAATACAGCTAATGGAAGATGAGCATTTTGCTTACCTTCAGTGCTGGTGATCATTACGTTACCAAAGATCCAATCGCCATATTCACTGAATGTTGAATCAACAGTAACGGTAAAGGTTGCAGATGCACCCGCTTCAAGTTCAAGTGTTGATGGAGAAATCATTAGGCCAGCAGTATCAGAATTTGCTGAAAGTGCCCAAGATGATTTTTCATCACCTTTGTTGTAAACAGTACGAGTAAATGTACAGATACCGACACAAGAGTCTGCTGCAATTGAAGGCTTATCAAATGTTAATACTGCTTTTGCTGCAGCATCAAGATCCATACGACCAGCACCCATATCAAAAGGAGTTGCAGGTGTTGACGCGTCATCATCTAAAATACCATCCATTTTAGATGTTGATGTTAATGCTGTTTTAATATCAATTGATGACCAATCTGGATGTAACTGGCTTAATAAAGCAGCAGCACCCGCCACGTGTGGGCTGGCCATACTGGTACCAGTAATCATGTTAAAGTTTTCTCCACCATCGTCTGGTGAGAAAGCAGATAAAATATCTGTTCCTGGAGCAGCTAGATCAGGCTTGAGAATGTTTTCATTACCATTTGGACCACGAGAGCTAGACTGATTAATCGTATCAGCAAGGTTGCTTGCGATAATACGTTTAATTTCAGAACCTATAGTACCTTGAATCGTAGTGTCACCCATTGAATCAACAATTGCCATGCCATCATCTTGTGAGATCATAGCTGAAGGGAATGTAATACCTGGAACTGACATGGTGATTGGAGCACCAGCACGGTTATTGTATACCACAACCGCTTTAGCACCTGCGTTTTGAGCATTAGTTACTTTATCACTAAAGTTACAAGTACCACGTGAAATCAACGCAATGCCATCTTTAAACGAATCAGCGGCAAATGCATCACAGCCTTCAGTGTTTTCAGCATCGATGTTTAGAGCTAAAATAACTGGAGCAGTAATATCCATCTCAATGATGGTATCAGATCCTGGAACCGCTAATAAATCATCACCACCAACATTGAAGCTGTTAGCAAAATAACGGCCAGTAGTACTGTTAGCTACAGTGATACCAGATTCAATACAACCAGGACAACCAACTGATTTAGCTGCGTTACCATCGTTACCAGCAGCACTTACAACAACAACACCAGCAGCTTCAGCAGCTTCAAACATTGTTTTATATGGGCTGCTTGCTGGATCGGCACCGGCTCCACCACCCCATGAGTTATTGATTACGTCTGCACCATCATTAACAGCATGTTCTAATGCTTCCATCAGCATAATGTTAGAACCGCTGCCACCAGAACAATCTTCTTTAGAATACAGTGCTTTATAAGCCATTAAATATGCGGCTGGAGCAACACCTGATAAAGTAACGTCAACACCTTGGAAAGTGGTATCTACTTTGTTACCTACAGCGGTACCAGCAACGTGAGTACCATGACCACCGTAGCCTAATGGGCTCATGTATTCATCTGGACATACCGCAAACGTTGGTTGTGACCAACGTGCAACAATCAGTTTATCGTTACAGAATGAGCTATCAACCGTTGAACAATAGTCATCGGTTGGCATCATAGAAGTTGGAGCGGTAAAACCTTCTCCTGAGAACATTGGGTTCTCAGGACGAATACCACCATCAATAATTGCAACACGGATACCTTTACCGGCATTTTCCATACCATCAACAGCATTCCACATCGCTTGACTATTAATAATGCCAAGTGAAGCATCCATGTTTGTTTCGTACATTGCTTCAGGGTATACCGAGATAACCCCTGGAATAGCCATGATCTGTTCAACAGTTAACCCTTGGCTAACAATGGTTACACCGTTAAATAATGTCTTAAACTGACGTTCAACTTTAGCATTTGAAGCCACTTTTGAAAGTGCTTTTGTAAATGCTGCTTGCTCTGCTTGCAAATGAGATGCGTAACTTTTCACTGGAGCTGATTGAATGTCTAGCTTGCTATTTTTATCTTTAATAGCTGTAGAGGCTAAAGTAGAAATGCCACCTTGGTACTTTGCAATGGCAGGCGACTCTAATTCAACAATATAACGTTGAGGAGCTACTACGTTGTTTTGTCTTACTGTTGGTTTGTTGTTATTTTTAACGGACAGCAGTTCAATGCCTGTTTGGTCAGAGCTATATTGTGTATTTGCATAAGTCGCACTTGATATCAGTGCAGCCGAAATGGCTAGAGCTAATTTTGTCTTCACAACTTCTTCCTTGTTTTATACATCACTCAATGTGGGGGGAGGATATCGTTTTAAGACGATGTATATTAAGTGATAGTGTTTATATTAATTTCTGCTTATGTGTTGCACTCTGTGGTGCATCAACAGCATTTGTAGCACAAAGAATTAACAAAAGTAACACTCCAATTTAAAAAAAAGGCAATTAATTGTTAATAAGTATGTGTAGGTTTGTGATTTAGGTTATGAAATGCACTTGTAGCGTTTGACAATTCTGAAGGTAATACAGACGGGGAAAGAGATTAAGCCCTCAATGATTTAGGGCTTTACCGATCGGACAATAGGGTTTTGAAGGCTAATAAGTGTTTCAGTAGACTGGATTTCATCAATTGATTGGATACGGTTAATCAGCACATGCTGTAATCCATCGATAGATTGGCACATTACCTTTACAAATACCGAGTAATTACCAGTGGTATAATATGCTTCTACCACTTCTTCTAATTCATTTAGCTTGGCAATCGCTGCTGGATAATCGCCAGCACTCTTTAAATTGATGCCAATAAAGCAGCAAACATCATAACCCAGTGCTTTGGGGTTAACGGTAATTTGCGCGCCGGTGATAATGCCAGCTTGTTTCATTTTTTCAACGCGAACATGAATTGTCCCTGCACTGACATTGAAACGTTTCGCCAGTTCCGCAAAAGGTGTTCTGGCATCTTGCATCAGTGCGGTAAGAATATGATTGTCTAATTCATCACGATGAAATGAGCTATCCACGATATTAAGCCTAACAAACCATTAATTGGTCATAAATCTACGACTTTCATTGCGTAATAGCTACTACAATCCACATATTTATTAATAATGTTTAATTTTTACTGTTCATCGGTTGGCGTCATGAAAGTGACGGCTGCTTCAAAATGCATTGCTTGTCGTGAGTACGGATGAGTTATCGATAATGCTGCCGCATGCAGCAGTAACCTAGGTGATAAGCTTTTTGCTAAAGGATCGGCATAGAATCCATCGCCAAGGATCGGGTGCCCTAACGCCATCATATGAACTCTCAGTTGATGAGAACGTCCCGTAATTGGGGTGAGTTTTACTAACGTTGATTTAGCACCGTAACTGACAACTTCGACAAGTGTTACCGAAGGTTTGCCAATGGCGTGGTCGACTTTTTGCTTGGGTCTATTAGGCCAATCGCAAATGAGTGGTAAATCAACCTGAGTGATACTAGGCTTCATGTGGCCGGCAACCCGAGCATAATAAGTTTTGGCCGTTTCTCTATCACGAAATTGACGTTTTAATTCGCGCTCTGCACTGCGTCTAAGTGCGACGACAATCACCCCAGAGGTTGCCATATCTAGGCGATGTACAATTTGGGCATGAGGGTGTTCAGCTAAAACCCGCGCATAAATACTGTCATGATAAATGGCTTCTCTTCCCGGTACCGATAGCAGTCCAGAGGGTTTGTTTGCGACCAGAATATCTTTATCTTGATACAAAATATCCAGCCAAGGACTGGTGGGTGGGTTGTATATGAAATCAGCCATAGTTGCTCTCGTGAGTCAATTCGCGGCAAAGATACCGTTAGGGCTTATGATGTGCAAGTATAGAATGGTACTGAGAAGTGGCGACTTAAGAGAATGCATTGCCGTTAACGTGCATTATGGTAAACGTCCACACGACAAATGCGAGCGGGATATGCACTAATGCATAAAAACATTGATCAAGTCGACTCATGCCTTTTGCTAACCAAATTAAATACAGGTGTGTGGCGATCACTGCGGGAAATAGCACCAGCAGAGGATAAAGCGAAAATGGACTAGCATCAGCAAAAATGGCGTGAGTCACTATTGCCCACGCCACCATAAAAGCGGTCGTCATTGGCGGCATTGCTATGCGATATTGATCTGGGTAAGGGAACATCCCATGTCCTTAAAGTCATTTATAGTTGGGTATTAGCCTTTTATTTCTTTTTTACTCTGAATCACCTTCCGGTGCACTATCGAATAATGCCGCAATCCGGCGGGTCCATGAGATACAATAACAGATAATAAAATAATAAAGATGATTAATTCAGAATGGCATTGACTTATTTGAATAAAAAATCCTAACAATATGATTTTAAATAAGGTTAATACTCCTTTGAGTTGAATTAACCAGCGCCAATCTCTAATGATTTCCCAACTCATTAGCAGTACGCCAGATGTAATCGCTATAATCCAATAATTAAGCCATAGAGATAATTCAAGATTAAAGATAATACCGCCGCCACTGCCCACTATACCGATAATATGCAGTGCTCTTAATGACGTTTTACTGATCCGTTCGATCCAAAAACGACGGTTTGAGACTGGTAATTTTTTTTTATGATTCATAGTGTCGTGGGCTTAATAACATTGCGCTAATATTAGCAATTTCAATATGTAAAAACAGTGATATACGCAGCAGTTCTTTTTATTATCAATGTGATTATATTGCTTGTGGATCAAGTTTCATTTCCTTCAATATGGTTAGTATTTGACTCTAATATTGATTATGGTCATGGGATATTAGTGTGGCGAATGGGACAGATTTATTATCGGTATGACCAAATCGACTGAATTGCCAGTCACTATCCTTAAAGGCTCTTCACCAGAGAGAATCTAGATCACAACTTCATCGTTATTCAGTGTGATATTGACGACAATAACCGTTAATTCACATACAATTAATTCATATCTAGGGGCTGATCATATTGATGATTTGCTCATCAATTCGCTATTAGTAAATTTGGATACCTATGAAAATTGGATTTTTTAGCGCCAAGCCTTACGACATTCGCCATTTCACCAGTATTAACCAAACGTTTAAGGTCGATATTGAATTTTTTGATTACCGACTTTGCATGCAAAACGTCAAACTAGCGGAAGGCTATGAGGTTGTTTGTGCTTTCGTCAATGACTCCTTATGTGAAGAAGTATTAGTTGAGTTGGCCAAAGGTGGCACAAAAATTATTGCTATGCGTTGTGCTGGCTTTAATAACGTTGACTTAGTGGCTGCTGAGCGTTTAGGCATGAAAGTGGTCAATGTGCCCGCGTATTCACCAGAATCGGTTGCTGAGCATTCAGTGGCACTCATGTTGACGTTAAATCGTAAAATCCACAAAGCTTATCAGCGCACTCGTGACGCTAACTTTGCTTTATCGGGGCTTGTCGGTTTTAATATGTTTGGCAAAACCGTTGGCGTGATAGGTACGGGTAAAATTGGCCTAGCCACCATTAAAATCTTATTAGGTTTTGGCTGTAAAGTATTGGCATTTGACCCTTATCCAAACCAAGCTGTTATTGATCTTGGTGTCGAATATGTTTCATTAGAAACCCTCTATCCTCAATGCGATATCATCAGTTTGCATTGTCCATTGACCAAAGATAATCATCATTTACTCAACAACGTTAGCTTTAATCAAATGAAGCAAGGCGTGATGGTGATTAATACCAGCCGCGGTGGACTATTAGATGCATTGGATGCCATGGAAGCGTTAAAAGATGGCAAAATTGGTTCATTAGGGCTTGATGTATACGAAAATGAAAAAGGGCTGTTTTTTGAAGATAAATCAAATGAAATTATTCAAGATGATATCTTCCGCCGCTTATCGGCTTGCCACAATGTTATTTTTACCGGTCACCAAGCTTTCTTAACTGAAGAAGCGCTGAACTCGATCGCCTCAACAACATTAACCAATGTGACTCAGTTGATCACAGGGCAAGTTTGTAATAATGAGCTGTTTTAATTTGTTATAGTGAGCAGTAATAGCAGCTCATTAATACCAACTCACGACAAACATCAGCTTACTAATGCATAGGACATACGCTGGCAATTACCATTATGTTGAGTAGAGCCTTGTGTTGGGTATAATGTGAAATAAATGGAATATTATGATTACAACAACTGAAATTCACGATATTAAAACGGCCACGGGCTTGATGCGTACCACGCTTTATCGTCCGGATACTAAAGGCCAATTTGCGACTATCATTTTCTACTCAGAAATATTCCAGCAAACTGCTCCGATAGTTCGATCTGCTGCTATTTTGGCTGGGCATGGGTTTGTGGTGTTAGTACCCGAAGTGTTTCATGAGCTCAACCCTATCGGAACTGTGTTGGCGTATGACGACGTAGGTAAAGATAAAGGTAATGCAGACAAGTGGGCTAAGCCGTTAGAGCAACATGACAGTGACACTCAAGCGCTTGTCGATTTTGCGCGTGCACAGTCATTTTGCAGTGATAAAGTTGGCGCTATGGGAGTATGTATTGGTGGTCATTTAGCCTATCGAGCAGCGCTTAATCCTGATATTAGCGGGGCTTTTTGTTTGTATCCTACAGATATTCATTCCAATACATTACCTTGTAAAGAGGGCAATGATTCATTGGCTCGTACTGGCAGCATAAAAGGCGAGTTAGTGATGGTCTTTGGTAAACAAGATCCACATGTGACTAAAGAAGGTCGTAAGCTTATTTATCAAAAGCTTGAACAAGTGAATGCAAACTTTACTTGGCTTGAAGTCAATGCTCAACACGCTTTTATGCGCGATGAAGGTGAGCGTTTTGATGCCGCTTTAGCGTTGCAGATGTACTTGCAAGCCGTAGCGTTTTTCCATCGAGTATTAAACTAGCACCGCAATATATCTGCGCAGAGCTTAAGTCTGAGTATAAATATGGGCTTAAATAAAGCAGGCATTACTCTATTCGATACATAAGCCCAGTTAATGTTAATAAGATTATGTATCGATTCTCTACTTATTACGGCATTATTAAGCCGAAATTGTTGTCAACATGGCTAAGCCAGCAGAGCATTGGTTGCTATTAGTCAGATATAAATCACACCACTGGGTATAGCTAAAGATTACTTAAGCCATTTTGCTCTACTTGCATTAATCTTCGCCTTGGTTTTGTTGCTTGTTGCAAGTGAACTAGGGTGGCGTGGTTCGGGTAACTTAATCACCGCTTTTTGGAGCATCAAGCTGTTAGGGTAAGTCATCACATCGCCGATATCCCGTTTGATCAATACGTGAAACAAACTGATTTCGACAATAATGCCACTCATATCCTCTTCTTTATCGACAATTTTTATGCGATCGCCAATTCGATAAGGAAATGCAAAAAAGATCAATACACCAGCAGTGATGTTGCTCAATATCGACCATTGAGCAAATAGGGCCACGCCTAATACCGCAAAGGCTGAAGACACAAATAGCGACACCTCTTGATAGCCTAAACCTAATGACACCGCCATGACGGATATCGTCACAAAGAACAACAAATAAGAAATTAAACGAGTAATCAAACGGCTACGAACCTCGCTGACTTGTTTCTTTTGTGCTTGCTGACGGATCCATTTTTTGACCTGTCGCTGGGCTAGAAAGAACACCGCCAAATACAAAATTATCATCAATAAATGGTTAAACATGTCGATTTCCTATCTGGTCGTATTAATTTAATTCTGCGAGTTATCTGTATCACTTGTCGCCAACTTTATACTGTATTCTGGGGTATAATAAGGTTTTAAAGTAGAAAAATCTTGCTGTCACGTATTGGCGAGACTCCTCACAGAGTGAAGTATGTCTGATTATAAAGTATTGCACGTCGACGGTGATCGGTTTGGTGATTTTTGTGTGCTCGACGATGGCGACTATCGGGTCTTATCATTTGGTGATAATGATGAGCAAAGTAAGATGGATAAGAGTCAACCTCATGTACCGCAACATACTTATGTTCAGGCCATGTTAGCAGTGCTGTTATTCAGCCAACCCAAAAGTGTGATTATTTTAGGCTTAGGTGGTGGTGCACTCGTGCATTCCCTTAGGCATTTTGATGCAGCGATTAAAATTACTGCAGTTGAATTGCGCCAACAAGTTATTGAAGTGGCTAAACGCTTTTTTCAATTACCTTTAGGTAAAAAACTGACCATAGTGCACCAAGATGCCTATGTCTTTTTAGCCCAAGCAGAGCATAAAAAAGTCGATGTTATTTTTGCTGATATCTACAGCGACAAAGGCGTAGATAAACAACAGTTGTCTAACCAATTTATTCAGCAAACAAAACAGCTGCTTAAAACGGATGGCTTTTTAGTATTAAATTGTTGGAAAGAACACAGTCGAGACTTACAGTTACGTGACACGCTTCATGAGCATTTTAATCAAGTCTTTGCTTGTTTAACCGGTGGTGGGAATTGGGTGGTATTTGCCACCAATAAAGCCAATTGTTTTTCTGCCGCAAATAATAAGCAAGATTTACAAGCCCTTTCACAAAAGCTCGATATTAATGTTAGCCGCGTGCTGACACGATTTGGTCCTTGGGAATAACATCCACCAATAAACATCATTAATCGAGTACCAGCTTTCAAGCGTACTCGGTGTTGATGATTTATACCCTTCATACAAATAGTCTCTCAAAGATAGTTCAATATGAAAAACCGATTAGGGTGATAGTTTTTATCCGTTATACTTAGTTAGCCTCCATCGCTATTATAGCTACATCAGATGACGAGCACAGTTTGTTTATCATCACCGAAACCATATTGGTATCGGGTTTAATGTAAATCTAAATGGAGCATGACATGACACAATCTATCATCAATAGCACTATCAAACCGTTCAAAGCAACTGCATTCCATAATGGTGCTTTCGTTGACGTTACTGAACAAGATTTATTAGGTAAATGGGCAGTAGTGTTTTTCTACCCAGCTGACTTCACTTTCGTATGTCCAACTGAATTAGGCGACATGGCTGATCATTATGAGAAGCTACAGGCAATGGGCGTTGAAGTTTACTCAGTATCAACTGACACTCACTTCACTCACAAAGCTTGGCATTCAAGTTCAGACACTATAGGTAAAATTACTTACCCAATGATAGGTGATCCAACTGGCGCAATCACTCGCAACTTTGGTGTGATGATTGAGGAAGACGGCTTAGCACTACGTGGTACTTTTGTGATTAACCCTGAAGGCCAAGTTAAAGTAGCTGAAATTCATGACCTAGGTATTGGCCGTAGCGCTTCTGAACTAGTTCGTAAAATTCAAGCGGCACAATATGTTGCAACTCACGATGGCGAAGTATGTCCTGCAAAATGGCAGCCAGGTGAAGAAACATTAGCTCCTTCAATTGACCTAGTCGGTAAAATCTAACCACTAAGATAACCCTTAGGTTAGTAATATCATCTCCAGCTAGTCGGTGTTCCCCCGGCACTGACTAGCATCTTGTAAATTCATCGATTATTTCCCATTTTTAGGAGTTGTTATGTTAGATGCGAATGTAAAAAATCAACTGAAAACCTATCTGCAAAACCTCAAGCGCCCAGTTGAACTTGTCGTATCTGCAGATGACTCAAACAAAGGCAAAGAACTCACCAGCCTAGCCCAGGACATTGTTGACTCATCAGATCTAGTCTCAGTGACTTATCAGCAAGGTCAACGTACACCAAGTATGAGTGTGATTAACCCGCAAGCTGCAACTAATATCACCTTTGCAGGTTTGCCAATGGGCCATGAATTTACCTCACTGGTGCTAGCACTATTACACAGCGGCGGCCATCCGATTAAGTTGGATGCGGATATCATTGAGCAAATCCGTCAGCTACCAGGTGAATTCCATTTTGAAACCTATATTTCGTTAAGTTGCCAAACTTGTCCTGAAGTGATCCAAGCACTTAATATGATGGCAGCAATTAACCCAAACATTACTAACGTGATGATTGACGGTGCGTTATTCCAACAGGAAGTGAGCGATCGCAATATCATGTCAGTGCCATCAGTATTTTTGAACGGCGAAGCCTTCTCTGTGGGCGCCATTAGCGTTGTTGAAGTACTGAATAAGTTAGATAAAAATGCCGCAAGCAGACAAGCCGAGCTGCTTAATAAAAAGTCGGTTTTTGATATGTTAGTCGTGGGCGGTGGTCCAGCAGGCGCCGCAGCGGCCATTTATTCAGCTCGTAAAGGGTTAAATACCGGCATAGTTGCTGAAAAGTTTGGTGGCCAAGTGGCCGAGACGGTCGGTATTGAAAACTTTATTTCAGTGTCTAAAACCGAAGGTCCAAAACTGGTGGCGAACCTTGAAGCTCATGTTAAAGATTATGACGTCGATATTATGCAAAACCAACGTGCGTTGAGTTTAGCTAAAAACGGTCTGCTTAATGTGACGCTTGAAAGTGGCGCCACCTTAAGCAGTAAAACGATTATCTTAGCAACCGGTGCACGTTGGAGAGAAATGAATGTCCCTGGTGAACAAGAGTATCGTAATAAAGGCGTAGCGTATTGCCCACACTGTGACGGTCCGTTATTTAAAGGTAAGCGAGTTGCGGTTATTGGCGGCGGTAACTCAGGTATTGAAGCGGCTATTGACCTAGCAAACATTGTCGAACACGTCACTGTACTTGAGTTTGACAGTAAATTACGTGCCGATGAAGTGCTACAGCGTAAGGCTAAATCAATGGGCAATATTACGATAATTACCCAAGCCATGACCACGGAAGTTAAAGGTGATGGTACTCGTGTAACCAGTTTGGTTTACACCGATCGCGCCAGTGGTGAAAGTCATACCGTAACCTTAGCCGGTATCTTTGTACAAATTGGTTTAGTGCCTAATACCGAGTGGTTAAAAGGTGTGGTTGATATGACTCCTCGCGGTGAAATTATTGTCGATGAGCGTGGTCAAACATCTATTCCTGGTGTATTTGCTGCGGGTGATGTCACTAATATCCCCTTTAAGCAAATCATTATTGCCATGGGTAGCGGCGCCACAGCATCATTGGGAGCATTTGATTATTTAATAAGACATTCAGAAGAAGCCGATGTTCAAGCTGCATAAAATGTTGCAATAGCCATTTAATGAGGTGCTGTAATCGCCTCAATGAACCAAAAACAGCCCGCTTTTGCGGGTTTTTTGTTGTTATATTGATTTATAGTCTTTAAGTGAGTGGATTAACCGTCTATAAATAAGCACAAACAAATTGATATATTAGAAAAATTTCAAGTATATTGATGTTAGGCCGATATTGATTTACACCGATATACATTGAAAACTTCGTGATTTACAGCAACAAAAATTTATACTTGGTTAAGATTAAATAAAATTATGCTCTTATTATCAAAGATGCTTATAACAATAAAACATATAGTTAATTGACTAAAGAATAGCGTTAAGCGGTATTTTTACAGCACATAAAAACTCAAGGAGCGAGCACAGGCATCAATAGCCTTAATAACGATATTTTGGTCGCTGCATTAAGAAGTTTTACGTTTGCTTTATCTTCATTTGATTATCGCTTAGGGGCGAAATATGAATTGGTTTAGTAACATGTCGATCTTTAAAAAGGTAGGACTGATTTTTGTCTTATCAGTGATTATTTTTGCCGTTAACCTTGGCATCAGCACCGTTGCGATTAATAAAAACCGTGACACATTATCTTTCATGGAGACCAAAGTTGCACAGCGTGTTGAGCTTGCAAATCAAAATGTCATATTTGTCCAACGATTAGATGAGTTGTATACCCAATCAGTATCCTTTGCCGATGAAGATTTGCTCGGGAACGCCATGAAAACCTTTTCTTCACTCAAAGATAACTTAACCAATCTATCAACTATTGATCAGCCCGAAAGTGCATTGTTATCGCAATTATCTAACAGCCTAGACGAATACAATACCATGACACTGTCACTGGCTAGAGGAATGCTAGACGGTACTATTGATATGGCTGATGTAGGGCAAATTAGTCAGAAAAAAGCCAAAATATTCGAAAGCTTAACGAATGGGATCACGGCTTATAAGGCCGATAAAGTGGCAGAGTTTAGCTCTACTATTAAAGAAGCGGGTGACCGCTCTGAACAGAGTTTATACCTATCATTGGGCATAGGGGTCGCATTATTGGTCTTTATGGCTCTTTCAACTATTTCAATTGCGCGTGCCATTAGCGGCGCTGCGGGTGATGTGGCTAACTCATTAGGTGAATTAGCTGACGGTAAAGGCAATTTACGTCACCAACTGACGGTTGTCGGGACTGATGAATTAGGGCAGGTATCAAGCAACTTTAATCGATTTTTACGCTTACTTGCTGAGTCAATTCAAAGCGTTGTGAGTGTGACTAAACCATTGCTAGACAGCGCATCATCGCTAAAAGAGCGCATGGCGGTTGCAACTAAAGCGACTAAGCAACAAAGTCACGATGCTAAAACTGTGCATATGTCGATGGAAGAAATGCGTCATTCAGTCAATGATATTTCACACAGCGCCCAACAAGCGGCTGAAGCTGCACAAGTTGCTGAACGTGAGGCAACGGAAGGTTTAGCAGTAGTGCAGCGCACGGTGAGAATTTCACAAGAACTTAATTCAGGTATTGAACTCGCATCAAATTCTATCAATGAGTTAGCCAAAGATACCGAAAGTGTTGGCTCTATTTTGAACGTGATTACCTCTATTGCAGAACAGACCAACTTGCTCGCGTTAAACGCTGCCATTGAAGCCGCCAGAGCGGGAGAACATGGACGAGGGTTTGCCGTGGTTGCTGATGAAGTTCGTGCACTGGCGTCTAAAACTGCCGACGCGACTAAAGAGATCCGTGGCGTATTAGAAAAGCTTAAAGTAGCGGCTGAATCATCGGTTAGCACCATGGATGTGGCCATTGCTAAGTCATCAGAAAACGAGCGTTATGCCAAAGATACCGGTGCAGCATTAAGTTCAATTCAATCTAAAATTGTCAGTATTAACAGTATGAATACCCATATAGCAGCAGCTACAGGACAGCAGTCTTTAGTTGCTGCACATGTTGCCAATAACGTAGTTGAAATGAATGCTTCATTTGATCAAACACTGGGTATTCTTGCACAAGTGCAGGGGATTTCAGAAGGATTAGATGGGTTTGCTAATGAGCTTAGCCATGCGACCTCACAATTTAAATTGTAACGTTAATCTTAATATAAAATGCTCAGATAAATTTTAGTACCGCATAACAAAAAACGCAGAGAGAAATCTCTGCGTTTTTTGCTTTATTGCAGCGAAAAAAGATCTTATTTACCCCCAAACTTGAGCACATTTATGCGACATAAACCGTTTCTGCTTGTTTGCTGCATTGTTAGCCGCCATTTTTGAATTATTTAGCGTATTATAAAGCCAATTTTTGTGGGTGAAAATTGCCTCTAGGCCGCGTTTGTTTTACTTTATTGACATTGAAAAAACAGACGTTATTTTTTCATCCGTATTTTGCTTTTTAGTCACTGTAATGTGAGCTGTTTGGAAAAGGATTATCATGCCAAGCTTGATTAGAATCGTGTTAATTAATACCCACCTACCGGGTGTGGTCGAACTGTTATTAAGTGGTCACACTAATATTTGCGGTACCAATGCCTCGGGTAAAACAACCTTACAACGTCTGGTGCCGGTATTTTATGGCGAATATCCAAGCCGAGTGGTGCCTTCAACACGTGACAGTTTTGAACGTTGGTATTTACCCCATGATTCAAGCTACATTATCTATGAATATCAAAAAGATGATGGCTTACTTTATCAAGCTGTTTTAGCCTCAGCAGGTGACGGTAAAGGGGTTAACTACCGCTTTATAGCCCGCGGTTTTGAGTTAGAGCATTACATTAAGTCACGTAATGGCGACACCATTATTTGTCATTCAATGGCAGAGCTTGGCCGTGAAGTAAAACGTGATGGAGTTGCTCATACTAACTTGTTAAATACCCGCGAGTTTCGCGCGATCATTCAAAACGATCGCAGCTTGCTGAACACCGGTAGTAACCGCAATGAGTTGCGCACTTATGCGCGTCAGTTCTCCTTGTGTGACGGCGACCATAGCTTGCGTCATATCGAAAAACTCGCCAAAGCAGTGCACTCGAAAGAGGGCAAAATGGAAACGGTTAAATCAATGATCGCAGCCATTTTAGAGGAAGATGGTGTTAACCCGCCGACTTCTAGACTCAATCCGCAGCGAGTAGAAACCTGGATCCGTGAAAGCCAGCTGGTGCAAGGTTTTGAGCAAATCCGCCCAGAATATGACAAGCTCGAACAAGAATTTAATCAGTTATTAAGTGCCGAGCTACGCTTGGCCAGTTTATCGCGCGGTTATCGCGCTGATGAAACCTTAGAGTCTGAGCGCCAAGACCGTAATCAAACTCATGGCAAAGAGTTAAACCTCAAATTGCGCTTGTTAGATGAAGAGTGGAAAGATGTTCGTGATGAGCTAAACCAAGAATTATCAGCAGCAAAAGGCGATTCTGGTAAGTTTGAAGATGAACTCAATGCCATTGAAGATCAGCACGCCGCTTTTTTAGATGCCGATATTGAACAAGCCAAAGCAGACCTTGATAATTTGCCGAATTGGCGCAGTGATGTTGAAAATCTTAACGAACGTCATAAATTACAAACCGAAAAACACCAAGACATCGAAGCGGCTTTTAATGCACGTCGCAGTAAAATTGCTGAGCAATTACATCGTGAACTTGAAGTCTTACATCTTGAACAAGACGCTCAACGTGAAGCCCGCGATAAGCAGCGCGAACTCGCCAATGACGACCTTGCTAAGTTAGAACTGCAATGGCGTGAACAAACCGATGTGGGTAAAGCAACATTCAGCGAACAAGAATATCAACTCAAATTAACTGCTGCCGAGCTCAAACATCAAGTGGATGGTGTGACTTATACCGAAGATGAAAAAATGCGCCTAGCCATTTTTGATGAGCGTATTAGTTTGGCCGACGAAGAGCAAGAAACCTGCAATCAAAAGGTCGATCGCTTAACCACTGAAGAACGTAAACAACGGGCCAAACGCGATCAAGCGAATGAAGCGCTGCGCATTGCCACCATTCGTGTCAGCGACAGAGAAAATGCCAAAGAAGAACTGCACCATATGCTGTTCCCGCAGTCGCATACACTATTGGAATTTTTGCGAAAAGAAGCCCACGGTTGGGAGCACACCTTTGGTAAGGTTATCGCTCCAGAGTTGTTGCATCGCAGTGACTTACACCCAAGCCTAACCCAAGACAGCAGTGAAGCCCTCTTCGGGGTGAATCTCGACCTTAAAGCGATTGATGTTCCCGAGTATGCCGCAACAGAGCAAGATTTGCGTATTCGCTTAGCCAAAGCAGAAGACGCATTGCAAAGCGCTCAAGAAATGCATGCAGAAGCGGAAGATCAGCTGGTTGCCATGAATGCAGCGCTCGATAGTATTACCCGTGAGCTGACCTTTGCTCGCACAGCCTATAAAAATAGTCGTGAAGACTTGCGCCGTTTATTTGATGAAAAACGTAACGAACAACAAAAAATTAATCAAGCAGTAACCGATCGCAAAGCAGATTCGAGCAAAAGATTAGTGCAGCTTGAGCATGAGCTTAAGCAACTTCATAATCAGCATCTTGGTTGGTTAACAGAGCAAAAAGAGCAGGCGCTGGAAGCGCGTATGGAAAAAAATGCTTATTGGCAAGAAGTGGTCGGCGCCATTGATAATCAATTGGGGCAAATTAAAGCCAATATTGAACAACGCCGCGCTAATGCTAAAACCGAACAAAAGGCCGGTGAAACCTGGTACAAAAACGAGCTTAAGTCACGTGGAGTTGATGAAGGCACGATTTTGGCGCTTAAAAAGCAAATACGCGATCTTGAAGCCAAAATTAGTCATGCCGAACAACGTCGCAGTGATGTGCTGCGTTTTGATGATTGGTATCAGCATACTTGGTTGGTGCGTAAGCCAAAATTGCAAACTCAATTAGCCGATGTTAAGCGTGCTACGCTGGAATTAGAGCAGCAATTAAAAGCGAAAACCACAGAAATTAAGCAACGTCGTGACAGCCTAGAAACCGACCGTAAAGCTTGTGATGCTGCCCAAGTTGAGGCCTCTGAAAACCTCACTAAACTGCGTGCAGTGATGCGCAAGCTCGCAGAGCTTAAACTGCCCGGCAACAATGATGAAGCGACCGGCGGTATTGGTGAGCGTTTGCGTCAAGGCGAAGATTTATTGCTAAAACGCGACTATTTAATGGGTTCAGTGAAGCAATATGTTGAGCACTTTGATTCGGTTATTGCCAGTAAATCAGGTTCAAGTTTAGCCGAGTTTTGGGAACGAGCCCGCGATGAGTCGAGCTTTGTCAACGATAAAGGCATTCGTTTACTTGACTACCGTAAGTTGGTGCCACAGCTTGAACAGCTACTGAATGTGATGGTGCCGCAATCGTTAATGGCGATTCGTGAGCAAGGACGAATTTTTGGTATCGACTTAACCGCGTTTTATGATGTGTTAACTGATATCGATCGCCGTATTGCCAGCCAAAGCGCGCGCATTACCCGTGAAGTGGGCGAGGAGTTATTTCTTGATGGCGTATCAGAGTCTGCGGTCCGTATTCGCTCGCGCATTAGTGAACTTGAATTTTGGCCCGAACTTGAAGTGTTTGTTAAAGCCTTTAAGGCGTGGAAAGCAGATGGTTTTAGTCAGCTACCAGACGAACACTACACTAACTCAATGCGCCGTGCTTTAGACATTATTGGTCGCGCAGCATTAACTGGCGGCATAGCCAAACTGCTCGAAATTGAGCTGCGACTAAAAGAAGGTAACAGCGACTTAATTATTCGTACCGATCGCCAATTAAACGAATCGTCTAGTCATGGCATGGCCTACTTGATTTTATGTAAATTCTTATTAGCGTTTACTCGTTTATTACGTGGCAAAGCCAATGTGACGATTCATTGGCCCATCGATGAGTTAGGCACTTTGCATCACACCAACGTGAAGAAAATTTTCGATGCCTGTGAAAACAATAATATTAGTGTATTAGGCGCATTTCCGAACCCAGAATCTGAAGTGTTAAATCTATTTGCTAACCGTTATATCATTAATAAACAAACTAAAAAATTGCAAGTGGTGAAGCCAAAAGCCAACCCATTAGCGGCACGTTTATCACAACGTAATGCTGAAATGACCCATACCGACACCAGCATGACTGAAACTGCTAAGGAGCACATCTAATGTCAGATTCGACTGAAACAACCTTAGTAGGTACTGGTGCGTTAATTGAGCAACTGCTGCGCGGTGAATTTGTTTGCCGTGTGACTAACGAAGACGGCTGGCGCGCCCTAAAGAATAATAGTACTCGTGACCGAGTTGAAACCTATCTGAATCAAATTAATCGTACCGTTGCCAGCGCTGGTGAAGGCGAAGTGTTTTTTTGCGGCTATTTGCAGCTGGGCGAAGTGGAACGTAAAGTGATTTCGTCGCAGTTTAAAGATATTTGCGCCGCGCTTATCCCACTGGTGGAATGGTTAGTTCTGGTGCAAGAAGCCAGTGGTCAAGATGCGCCTTTAAGCGAAGGTGCCCCTATTCGCTTAACCGACTTACAAGCACGGATTGAAGACACGCCAGCCTTCAGAGAACAGCTGACTAAGCTGAGCCATTATCGATTATTTGGTTCAAGCAGTACTAACGTTGATGGCCAAATTAAGTTGGTGTTTAAGCGGTTAGTGGAGCTGGGTTATTTAACCAAACCCAATAGTGAAAAACAGATTTATATCGCCACGGGTAAACTCGATTATTTGTACGAAGTGATCCGTTTTATTGATGAAACCGAAGGGCTAAGTCTTGAGGCTCAAGCCGAAACCGCGACCCAAAGGGATCTTATATGAGCAGCAACTTACACCAAGCCGGGGTAAAGCTGCTCAAACAACTTGGGCGGCATGCCGACGTCATTATGGATGCCTATTTAGCGGGGTCGATTAGCGATACTGCCCATGATAGTGGCGTTATTGAAAAATTAAGAAAAAGTGGCATTTTATGGCGCCCTGAGCCCGATCAAGAACTGCGCTTAAAGCGTTCAGTGCGGGCATTATTGGAAGAAGCCTTAAGCGATGAGCGCAACAGACAAATTGATGCTAACGTCGGTTCGGCGCTCGCGACGATAAAAACCTTAGCCGATCACTATAAAGAAGCGCGCCGCGATGTTGATTTTAGCGCAGCGGAAGCCTATTTAGCTGATTTAAATGAGCATGTGTACAGTTTTACCGACAGTTTACGTTATTCAATCCGAGTGTTGTGGAGCCGCATTAATAATGAATTTGGCTATGTAGGCACCATAAGTGCGAAAATTCGCGAAAACGAATTAGCTCAAAGCCAAGTATCAGAACTGCTCAACGGTTTAGACATGTTCCAATTTAGCGAGCTAGGTGAAATTGCTGGTGATATCCGCGAACTGCGCCGCTTACTAATGACGAGCTTGCAAGAAACCTTAAGTCAATGCACTCAGGAATTAAGCATTGTGCAAGCGCGATTGTACGAGTTATTGGGCCGGTTTAGACAAATACAAGGACGCACCAGATTACTAAAAGGCTGGTTATTACACACCAGCATGCATCCAGATTATCAACCTGAAAACCATGTGGTGCATAAAACAGTACCTGTATTGTTCAACTGCGCTGAAGCCTTGATAGCCCCCGCGAGTGTTGATGTTGCTAATCCGCATCATGAACTTGAGCTAATGAGTTTGGTCGCGCAAGTGAAAGCCATCAGCCGTGATTCATTGCCGGCCATGCTGCGTGAACACAACGTGACCTTTGAAATGGGTGACAGTGAAGATTTTGATATCCCTGAAAACCCACTGAAAATTGCTGTTGATGAGTATTTCTGTGAAGTGATTGATTCAGGTCTGCGTCAATCGGCGCTCAGTTACCTTACAGAGAAACAATTGCAGTGGGATGCAGAAAGTTGGCTATATCAGGTGATTGGTGGCTATGAAGGCTTAGCTGATGAGCATAAGAATTACTTTGAGCTTGAACCTATAGGGAAGCCTGACCCGATATATAGTGGCAACTTTGTCATTCACGATGTTGAACTTTGGTTAGCGTAACCTTGGCGTCATTTCGTTGGCCATTAAGCTTGTCGGCGATCAATATTGTTAACGTGTAATAAACTGAAACGATCAATATAAAAGATGAAGAGTCTAGATGGCGAGTATCAGTAAACATCACTTGCAAATGTTGGCTCGCGCAGCAAAACAACGATTGCCGCGAGTGCCATTTAATGCCGGTTGGCAACATGTTTATCGTCTGTGGCAAATAGGTGAAACCGACGGCGCCCAAAAGCAATTGTACTTAAGCGTTAACGATCATCAGTTACTGCGACAAATGGCACAAATCGATACCGGCCTAGATATTCTAGCGCTAGACTTTGATGTGACACGGCAACAAATGTCGCAGCAAAGCGCGAATGAGAAATACGCCAATATTGCGCCAGAAGCCGACTATCTGCTGCTAAAGTTAGCCCCACCGTTATGCCAAGGCCTATTGGCCGAGCATGATTGCGCACTAAGACTTAAGGTTGATCGTGCCGTTAACCTTTGCGAACAGCTCGCCATTAACTGCATTATGGTGGTGGAAAACTTAGACAGTTTTGATAACGTTTTCCAGTATCAGTTTGATCAATCTATGACTAAGCTTATGGAACGGTGCATGGTGGTGTATCGCGGCAGTCATCATTATTCCCCCGCTGGACGCAAACATTTCTTAGGTTTGATTGATCCTGCCAAGGTGCAAGTGATTGCGTTTACCGATTTAGATCCCGCCGGGTTAATGATTGCCCATAGCCTAGATCATTGCCAACACCTCGTCGTTCCTCAATTAGCCCTCAGTGCACCCGCAACATTACTGGCATTGCCGCAAATCAATTCAGCGACAGATTTTTATAAGCAGCAGCGTCAGTTAGCTTATATCAATGAAACTATCGCGGCTAAAAATAACCCTGGTGAATGCCTTGGGTTACAGCCATCGCCTTTAGTCAATCGACTTATGCCGAGTTCATCGACCTCTGATGTCATTGATGGCAGCAAAGGCTTAGCAGTAGATTGGGATCAATTAGTGGCTTGGGTGGCACGCTATCATGTCAGTATTAAGCAACAACATATGCTGGCAAAAAAGCTCATCTTGTCGTTATTGCGCTTTTAGAGGTTATAAGCACTGTCCATTTATGGCATTTGAGCCAGCATAAATCAGTGTTGAAGTTATGATAAATGGTTTTCTGCGATAAATATGTCCTTACTTACTAATGTTTTGATTGGCTAATCGTATGTTTATTATGGCATTTATAATTATTTCGATATGAAGTCTGTAAAAAGTGGTCAGCTTTGTTCAGATGATGATTGAATTATCTTTGTCTATGTCTCAGTATCACTGCGCTCGAATAAAAAAAATGCCTAGGATTGGGTATATTAATAATAATAATTAGCAACTAATGTTGCATTTCGAATGGGAAAAAATATGACAAAATCACTTTCTGCACGGATCTTTATTGGTCTATTTCTCGGGGTTGTGCTGGGCAGTATTGTGCAGTTTTTATTAGCCGATAATGCTTTTTTTGGTGGCACATTAGTGACTCTGGCAAGTGGTGTTGGCACCATGTTTGTTAATATGATCATGATGCTAGTCGTGCCACTGGTGTTTGTGAGTATTGTTTGTGGTGTGTGTGAATTACAAGATTTAAAAAGTTTTGGTCGTTTAGGCGGTAAAACCTTTGGTTTTTATATTATTAATACCGTGATTGCTATTTTAGCTGCCTTTACCGTTGCTATGATATTTGAGCCTGGTAAAGGCGTGGATATGTCGAGCAATGGCTCGCTGGATATTACTGCGACTGAACTGCCAGATTTAATGTCGTTAATTGTGAGTATTGTGCCAAATAATCCTTTTTCAGCTTTTACCTCTGGCAATATGCTGCAAGTGATATTTATGGCGCTATTAATGGGCGGCGTGATCAAGTCAATGGGCGCATCTGTTGAAGGTGCGGTGAAAGGATTTCAAACTGCCAATAAAATCATGATGCGTTTAATTTCAGTGGTTATGAGTTTAGCGCCGTACGGTGTGTTTGCCCTGATGTTTAAATTAGGTGCAACCTTAGAGCCTGAAATTTTTGTCAGTGTTGTCGAGTATTTAGTGCTTATTTTGGCATTGTTGTTGATATGGATTTTTATCGTATATCCATATTCTGTCAGTTTATTTACCCCAGTTTCAGCGAAAACCTTTCGCGAGAAAACCCAAGAGCAAATTTTATTTTCGCTATCAACAGCCAGTTCAAATGCGACAATTCCAGTCACTATGCGCACACTGACAGACAAGTTAGGGGTGAGTAAAGCGGTTGCTGGTTTTGGTGTACCGCTTGGTGCAACCATGAATATGGGTGGGGTATCGATTTATATCACTATTGCGATTTTCTTCGTTGCTAATGCCTTTGGGATGCCTATCAGCAATGAGCAAATCCCGTCGTTACTGTTTAGCGTGTTTTTATTGTCAGTAGGTGCGGGTGGCGTTCCTGGCGGCGGCATGGTGATGATTGGGGTGTTGATTTATCAATTAGGTTTACCAACAGAGGCATTTGTTATTGTGGCTGCATTGGATCGTATTATTGATATGGTGCTGACATCATGTAACGTGGTGGGTGATACTGCGGTATTAACTATTGTCGATCAAACTGAGCAAGTACATCAGCTTGAGGCGGCAAAAGCTGCTGAAGAAGCATAGCCATAATCGAGTGATCATCATGGTGATTTAGTTGTTGATAAACATGGCCTGCACAAGCAGGCCATTTTTATGTTTAATGTTTTTACGCAAACGATGTGCTGAGGATTGTATCGTTGGGATTTTCTATTCAAACCTATGGCTAGAATGGTTAGCGATACTATAAGACCTTATCTATGCTGCATTTTATTTTCAATTTTAGACATAATCTTTAATGTAGATGTTTCTAAATCATCTAAACGGCGATGCGCAACCAGTTCATAAGAGCGATTAATATATCGATAAGCTTGCGGGTAGTTATGTTCAACCATTTCTAATTCCGCTAAATCGTTGAGCGCTTGTGTTTGCCCTACGGGGTAGCCCATCATTTTATGATATTCAATGGCTTTTTTAAATTGCTCTCTGGCATCAGCATTACGGCCGATGCGCTGATTTATCACACCAGCAAGCTGTGATATATAACCCAGCGTTAGCCAGTCTTGCACTTTTGCAGCATTAGTTTTGGCGATACTAAGCACGCTTAGTGCGTGTTCTATCTTATTGGTTTCAGTGTAACTTTGGGCTAAGAGTAATCTGAACCTGGCCAGCTCTCGTTCATCTTTTTGGCGAGAAGCTTCAATGATTGCGGTAGTCAATGTGCTATTCAGTCGTTGATATTGATGTCGCTGTAATTGAATCATGGCAAGTAGGCGCTGAGCGACTAAGTTATCGGGCGCAGTATCTATCAGCGCAGATAATTGCTCCTCTGCTGCGACGCTATCACCACCTTGCATCAGAGCTATTGCGTGAATTAGTTGTGGCGGGCTAAAACGTGAAGCGAATTGCTCTGTGATTTTACTGTGCTGTGGATGGACCTGTTGATTAATTAACTCGGCTGCAGTGAGCAATGCTTGCTCTATGCTCGCTACATTAACGACATCACTTTCACTACTGTGTTGTTGGTGTAGTGTAAAGGCTAATTGGTATTGATTATTAGTGCCTTTAATACTTGATTCAATCACCAAGACTGCGCCAGAAATCGCCATAATTTGCTGAATATCGGCAGCTTTATCTGAGTGCTTTCTAGAGATAAGCGAGATGATATTGATAATATCCTCAGTTTGCAGCAAGGGGTAATTAACCCCTAGATTGAGTTGATGGATAAGCATATCCATCGCAGCATAGCGATTCCATTGTGGTTCAATCTTGTCTGATGTGAGGTTTACCGGGAGCACTAAAACCGTACCATTTTGTAAATATGCTGGTTTAGTTAACGTGAGATAGACATAACATCCTAGGCTGATAAGCAGTAATACTACAATAGCTGCAATATATGTCTTTTTATTCGATGAGCTGACTTGCTGCATCGCTATAGTCCATTATCAATATTGAATAAATTAACTTAGAGGTTATTTAAGTTATTGTAAAGAAATGCTTCTTTCTCTCCGTACTTAGGGGGTGAACTTAAGGTTTTATCGATGGTAAGTATCTAATACTCAGACTTAGAAGATTGATGCTGATGGACTTTGTTTACTTAGCGCCCCAGACTAAAAAACCGCCCAAAGGCGGTTTTTTTAATGGCTCAATTTAGTCGATTGATGGCTCTTCGCTGTAATCAATACCGTGGTAGCTCAAGCAAGTATCGACTTCGTTGGCGCTACCTAAAATCACCGCAACACGCTGATGAATGGCTGTTGGCTCAATATCCAATATGGTTTCGTAGCCTGTTGAAGCCTTGCCGCCCGCTTGCTCAACGAGCAATGCCATTGGGTTCGCCTCGTACATTAAGCGTAACTTAAAAGGTTTTTCAGGGTTTTTATTGTCTGTTGGGTAAGTAAAAATACCACCACGGCATAATACGCGATGCACATCACCTACCATGGCGGCAATCCAACGCATGTTAAATGATTGCTCGCGTGGACCAATTGAACCGAGTAATAAGTCGGCTATATAGGTTTGCATTGGGGCTTCCCAAAAACGTTGGTTTGACATATTAATGGCAAACTCCGCAGTGTCTGGGGTGATTTGTACGTTATCGTCGGTCAGTAAAAACTCTTGGCTGTCGGGAGCTAAAGTATAAAACTGCGTACCATTACCCGTCGTGAGTGCCATCATGGTTGATGGTCCATATAATACATAACCGGCTGCCACTTGCTTGCGACCAGCCTGTAAAAAACTTTGCTCGTTTAAGGCTCCGTCTGGTGCTGGTAATACAGAGAAAATGGTACCGACCAATGAGTTTATATCAATATTTGATGAGCCATCGAGTGGATCAAAACACACCAAATATTCTCCATTAGCACTCACTTCAACCACATAATCTTCTTCTTCAGAGGCTAAACCACGAACGTGACCGTCGGTTTTTAGCGCATCTTTAAGCATGTCATTAGTGATGACATCGAGTTTTTTCTGAGTTTCGCCTTGAATATTTTCTTGTTCTGTCGCGCCTAAAACACCGGCTAATGCACCGTGACGAACAGCAACACTAATGGCTTTTGAAGTGTCAGCTAAGGTTAACAGTAATTGTGCTAAAGACGTATTTACGGCTTGTGCGCTAAGGGTTTGTGCCAAAGTCTGCATGATTTTTCCTATGAGATTTTGCGAAGTTAAGGTCGAGGTAATTCATTCTTATCAGTTATATGCAAATCATACCCCACAATGACGCTAATTTCAGCGATTGTTATCTGGGGTTTTGGTTTTGCTGTAAATTAAGGCAGAATGTGGGCGGATTGAATTGCCCAAGGATTAATAATAATGACAATAACATGGAAGCATCATGCTTTAGCGGCAGTGTCTGCCGTACCATTCCTTTTGACCAGCGCGGTTTTTTCCGCAACAGCAACCGCTAAAGGCAGCATCATGAACTCATCGACTACCGCAACATTGACGGCGATACAAGGTAACACTACGCCACTCACTATTGAGCGTATTCATGCCTCTCCCGCATTGGCGGGTTCAAGCCCTCGTGGATTAGCACTATCCCCAGACGGCAAGCGAGTTACCTATTTATCGAGCCGAGCAGATAATCAGCATTTTTATGATTTGTGGCAAATGGATATTGCTAGCGGCAGACGTAGCATCTTGATTAATGCAGACCAATTAGAAGGGGGAGAACTGTCTGATGAGGAAAAAGCCCGCCGTGAGCGTCAACGTATTTATGGTCAAGGGATCATGGAGTATTTTTGGTCGCAAGATAGTGCAAGTATTTTAATTCCTGCCGCAGGTAAGTTGTATTTATATCATGTTGCCAATAATAAAGTCGCTGAATTAGCTACCGGAGAAGGCTTTGTTACCGATGCTCGTTTATCTCCAAAAGGTCACTTCGTGTCGTTTGTGCGCGATCAAAATTTATATGTGTTGTCGTTACAGACGCAAAAAGTGATCGCTTTAACCACCGACGGCAAAGGGCCGATAAAAAATGCCATGGCAGAGTTTGTCGCCCAGGAAGAAATGGATCGCATGACTGGTTATTGGTGGGCGCCAGACGAGTCGGCGATTGCTTTTACTCGCATTGATGAATCAGGTGTCGAGTTAGTCACTCGTAATGAAATATATGCCGAAGGGATTAAATTAACTGAACAGCGTTATCCTTATGCAGGTAAAGCCAATGTTGAGATAGCACTTGGCGTCGTGACCTTAAAAGATCGTAGTATTAACTTGATCGATTTAGGCAAACAAAAAGACATGTATTTACCTCGTGTCGATTGGTTGCCAGATAGCCAACATGTGTCATTTCAATGGCAAAGTCGCGATCAACAAACGCTCGATCTTCGCATTGCTTCGATAAGTACACCGAAACAAGCTGAAACCGTGATTGAAGAGCGCAGTAAAGCGTGGATTAACTTAAACAATGATCTGCACTTTCTAAAGCAACAAGCTGCCTTTATTTGGGGATCTGAACGTGATGGTTTTAATCATCTGTACTTATTTGACTTGCACGGTAAGCAGCTTAAACAATTAACCCAAGGTGATTGGGCTGTAGATGCACTTGAGTTTGTTGATGAAGCTACTGGGTGGGTGTATTTTTCTGGTCGTAAAGACAGTGTGGTTGAGCGTCACTTATACCGCGTTAATCTTAATGAAGGCATGGATTCAATTGAGCGAATTAGCCAAGCATCGGGTATGCATGAGGCGGTCTTTGCGGATAAAAAACCCGTTTATTTAGATTACTTTAGTAGCTTGCAGCAACCACCACAAATTAGTTTACACAACGATAGCGGCAAACAACTCGCTTGGGTTGAGCAAAATGAGATTGATAAAAATCATCCGCTTTATGATTATGCCGGATTATGGCAAATGCCTGAGTTTGGCCAACTAAGTGCTGAAGATGGTCAAGCACTCGAGTACCGATTGTTTAAACCAGTGCCTTTTGATGCCGCTAAACAGTATCCGGTTGTTGTGCGCGTATATGGTGGACCGCATGCTCAGTTAGTGGTCAACAGTTGGAGCGAAGCCGATTATTTTACTCAATATTTACTGCAGCAAGGTTATGCAGTATTTCAATTAGATAACCGTGGTTCGGCGCACCGAGGCACTCAATTTGAACATGTGATTTATCAAAACATGGGTGATGCCGAAGTGAACGATCAAAAGGTAGGTGTTGATTATCTGCGTAGCTTACCCTTTATTGATGGGGACAAGGTGGCTATTTATGGTCACAGCTACGGTGGTTACATGGCGTTAATGAGTCAGTTTAAGGCACCAGGTTATTTTAAAGCGGCGATATCGGGTGCGCCAGTAACTGATTGGCGTTTGTATGACACTCATTATACCGAGCGTTATATGGGCAACCCTGAAACTAACCAACACGGTTACGATGCCAGTAGTATTCTACCTTATGTGAAAAACTATCAGTCGGGTTTGTTGATGTATCACGGCATGGCAGATGACAACGTCTTGTTTGAAAATAGTACCCGAGTCTATAAAGCATTACAGGATGAAGGTAAATTGTTCCAAATGATGGATTATCCTGGGTCTAAGCATTCTATGCGCGGCGAGAAAGTCCGAAATCATTTATATAAAACATTAGCAGCGTTTTTAGATCAACAGTTGAAATAATCGTTTCGCTGACTATTATTTCATTTGCTAAAAAAATAAACATAAAAAAAACCAGGTGATTAACCTGGTTTTTTTATTGTGTAAACTTAACAATATTACGCTTCTAAGTCACCACAAAAACGATAGCCTTCACCGTGGATTGTTGCGATGATTTCTGGCGTATCAGGTAAGCTTTCAAAATGCTTACGGATACGACGGATTGTCACGTCAACAGTGCGGTCATGTGGCTTTAATTCACGGCCAGTCATTTTTAACAATAAGTCAGCACGGGTTAAAATCTTACCTGGGTTTTCAACAAAGTGAAGCATTGCACGGAATTCACTGCGTGGTAACTTGTAAGCTTCACCTTGTGGGTTAACCAAAGAACGGCTGTTGATTTCTAAGCTCCAGCCATTAAAGCGATAAAACTCAACAGAACCTTTTTCTTCGGTTTCTGCTGCAGCATTATTTACGCGGGTTAACAAGTTGCGAGCACGGATGGTTAATTCACGAGGATTGAATGGTTTAGTGATGTAGTCATCTGCACCAATTTCAAGTCCAAGAATTTTATCAACTTCGTTGTCACGACCCGTTAAGAAAATAAGGCCGATGTTATTAATTTCACGTAATTCACGTGCTAATAACAAGCCATTTTTACCGGGTAAGTTAATATCCATAACAACAAGATTTATCTTATTGTCTTGCATCGCTTTATGCATTTCTGCACCGTCATTGGCTTCGGTAACAACGTAACCTTCAGCTTCAAAAATACTGCGCAATGTATTACGAGTTACAGCTTCATCTTCAACAATTAAAATGTGCGGATTTTGCATGATATTTACCTGATTTTATAAAATTCGATTCTAGCCACTTTGTGCTAATAGGTTGCAAAAGCGCTTGGGCTAATGCACTAATATTCCGATATTTCTTTGGTGTTTATCTATGTCTACCCTGAATTAAACACTCTCTATAAACTCTATTTCGTAACGGTTAATGCTGGTTACTGAGTCTGCTTGCGTCTATTTATTATCATGACACTATGATGTGCGTTTGCACTTAAAGCATGATGATGTAAAAAGTGGTGTAAATTTGTTGTAACTAAGCTTACTTACTATGAATGCCATTTAGAAAGATAGTTCCTTCTATCGCAAACTTATTTAATCGTATGAATGTTTTATCAAATGTAGAACAAATTTAGTACGACTGTAAACTTTACATCAATAAATCATCACACTCTCAACAATATTTGCTGAGCTTTTGAGGTGTATGTAGCCAACTTCGCTAAAGTGATTTATTAATGAGTAGAGGGTATTGTACTCGTTTTAGGTATTTGTTAACAAATTAAATGTTAAAAAATTAATATACCAATGAAGTACATAAAAGATTAATGTTGATAACATTATAATAGTTAATGATTTTTAAATATTATTCTTGTGATCTAGATCTCAAACCTTTTAGATATTTAAGCTATCTGATAGACTATTTTTGGCTTAATTGACGAAAATTTACTATGAAAAATGTTATAGATTCATTGTGGGATGACTATCAAACAACTCATTTTTTGTTCACTCAGCGTCTTTCTGATGATTTCCCATTTGCAATTGTTACTGCTCATAACCCCCTCGGCACTAGGCTCTCTCCTAGTCAAAATCGCTTACTTGATCGCCAGCTTCAATCTAAAATCCAACAATATAATCGTCCCTATCGCGCACTAGTCGGTGCGGCACCTGATTTGTCGCATATGGAAAAGAGCTGGGCTATTTTTATTGATAAAGAACAGGCTGTTGAGCTTGGTCGCGAGTTTAATCAATATGCCATTTATTATGTTAATAGAGGTTTAATATCCTTGATTGCATGTCTTGATACCATTAAACCGGAAGTGGCTATGGGGGCGTTCAATCACCGACTGCGTTTGGTGTATGAACTGCCAGAGTGCGGTCATATCCGTGATGAGTGATAAGTTATTCAAGCAATTAAACGGTTAAACAACACATTGCACTATAAAAAGATACAATACAGTGGCAATTGTCTCGACATTTTGCGTTAATGATGTTTTTTAGCTTGATATTGGCTTTTATTTCGTAATTTAGAACAATTATATAACCGCTATTGCTGTGCCTGAATTATCAAATATTCACGATTTTTAGCAGAACTGTGTTTTTTACTGTTTTTGCTGATTGACTTGATAGGGTATTTGTTGCTATTTTCAACTCCCTCCTTAGGGAGGAACAGAAGAGGAGCGTTAACTAGGTAGTAAGTGAGAGGATGCCAGTCCAATGACCACTTATGATGGAGATTAGCGCCGAGGTATCAGTTTGTTTGGCAAACATTGATATCGGTCGTTTAGGCTGAATCCTAACGATTGTCACCTATTTTTTTGGTGGAGAGCTTCTGGTGATGATTGCTGTTTCCCTTCTATAAGGGTGCGTTATCTTAGCACCAGGCTCTTCGAACGTAGTGTGTTCGGAGCGTATATCATGTTAGTAAATCACATCTTATTTTGTTGTCTTTCGCAAACTGCGGAGGCGTCTGTATGAACCTTGCCCCAGATAATGTTGCGCCTGAGAGTCATCGCTCAGAATTAGTGGTTGCCAAATTTGGTGGCACGTCAGTGGCTGACTATGCCTCTATGAGTCGTTGTGCCGATATCGTTTTGGCGAATCCTGCTACTCGTTTGGTGGTGGTGAGCGCCTCCAGTGGTGTGACTAACTTATTAGTTGAGTTAACCCAAGCGAATGTTAATGATGAACGTCGTTTGATATTGCTTAAGCAAATCGCCAAAATTCAATATGCGATCCTAGACGAATTAGGACGTCCTCAAGACGTGGCCGCCAGCATTGATAAAATTCTCAGCCGGATGTCGGTATTAAGTGAATCGCTAGAGCTGGATCGTAGCAAAGCGGTGATGGACGAATTACTGTCGACGGGCGAGCAATGTTCTTCGATTTTATTTTCAGCCGTTATCCGTGAAAAAGGCACCGCATCCGATCATTTTGATGTACGTCAAGTGTTACGTACCGACAGTCATTTTGGCCGTGCAGAACCACAAATTGAAGCTATAGCAACATTGTCAGGTGATTTTTTACAGCCGTTACTTGCACGTTATGTCATTGTCACTCAAGGTTTCATTGGCGCAGATGACAGTGGTAAAACCACGACATTAGGCCGTGGAGGCAGTGATTATTCTGCAGCTCTACTTGCTGAAGCCCTCTGTGCTACAGCGGTTGAAATTTGGACTGATGTTGCCGGAATTTATACCACTGACCCTCGACTTGCGCCTAATGCTCGCCCTATTGCAGAAATTAGTTTTAATGAAGCGGCTGAGATGGCCACCTTCGGCGCTAAAGTATTGCATCCTGCGACCATTTTACCGGCAGTTAGACAAAAAATTCAGGTGTTTGTAGGATCCAGTAAAGCACCTGAGATGGGGGGGACTTGGATCCGTCATCAAGTGGAAGATACCCCCGTTTTTAGAGCTGTTGCATTGCGCCGCGATCAAACTTTATTGAATCTTCATAGTTTACAAATGTTGCATGCTCAAGGCTTTTTAGCAGAAACGTTTGCAACCTTAGCAAGGCATAAAATATCGGTTGATTTAATCACCACTTCTGAAGTAAACGTATCGCTAACGCTGGATAAAACGGGTTCTGATTCTAGTGGGCAAGGATTATTAAGCGAATCGTTATTACAAGAACTATCGCAGCATTGTCGTGTCAGAGTTGAAGAAAATTTAGCCTTAATCGCCATTATTGGTAATCGTATCGCCTCGACGGCGGGTATTTGTAGCCGGGTGTTTAAAGTGCTTGAAAACCATAATGTACGGATGATTTGTCAAGGTGCTAGCCCACATAATTTATGTGTGTTGGTGGCTGAATCTGAGGCGGCGCAAGTGGTTAATGCCTTACATCAAAATCTGTTTGAGTGTTGAGATGACTAAAGCAATCCAATCGTCTGTACAGGTCGGGGAGTTGGCGACAGGGCAAGCATTGACAGTGCCGCTATATTCATTCATTGGTAGTGAGAGTTCTGCGCCTAGTGTCTATATTCAGGCCAATGTTCATGGTGCAGAAGTGCAGGGCAATGCGGTAATTTATCAACTGATGACCTTGTTGGAAGGTTATCAGGTGTTAGGTAATATTACATTTGCGCCATTAGCTAATCCGCTAGGAATTAATCAGAAGAGTGGCGAGTTTACCTTAGGACGATTTGACCCTATTACAGGTGTTAATTGGAATCGAGAGTATTTTGATCACCAAGTGGATGTTCAAGCTTGGTATCGCGAACACCAACATTTAACCGATAACGCTTTGTTTCAGGCTTATCGCTCGATGTTAGTGGAAGCATGCCAAAAGCGCTTAGCGCAACCTTTTGGGATCTCAACAGGTCATCGTCTGGCGGTAAATTTACAGACCATGGCGCACCAAGCCGACATAGTGCTTGATTTACATACTGGCCCTAAATCGTGTAAACATCTTTATTGTCCTGAGTATGATATCGATGCCGCGAGATATTTTTCAATACCCTATACCCTCGTTATCCCCAATAGTTTTGGTGGCGCGATGGATGAAGCTACATTTTGTCCATGGTGGCAATTAACTCAATATGCAGCGAGCCAGGGCCGAGATTTTTCGGTACCCATGTCGGCATTTACCTTAGAGCTTGCCAGCCAAGAACGCATTGATCTTGATGACGCACTCGTGGATGCTAAAGGTATATTGGCTTATTTAAGCTATCGCGGGGTGATAGCTGAGAACGTTAGCCCAGCGAAAATGGCGCGATTTGCTTGTTATTTACGAGATTATAAAAAGTTTCATGCACCTAAAGCGGGCTTGATTGAATATTGTGCTGTAGTCGGTGAGCCATTAGCTGCAGGGCAGCCATTGGTCAACATTTTACGTATTGACCTTTATGGCACTGATCAGGCTTTTCAAGCGATTAGTTTGCCCATGGATTGCGTGCCGATTTTACATTTTGCCTCCGCCTCAGTTCACCAAGGTACTGAGTTGTATAAAGTCATGACCAAGGTATTTGCTTTACCCTCAGTATAAAAGAGATATTCAAATAAAAACGCCTGCAATATGCAGGCGTTTGTATGTGGTCAGTCATCAGACTCGGTTTTATTGGTATTCAGGCAATAGGACTAACTACCCAGAATTTGCAATGGAATAGCTAACATTTCATCGCCAGAGCCTGCAAAGTACCAAATGATGCCCACTAAACCTGCCACTGTGAGCAAATACCATATAGTAGAGAAAATCTGTCCATAGCGATCTAAAGGTAATAAGTGGCTCTGATGTCGTCCGCGCCACTCAAAGATAATCTCGACACTGCCAATCAGCAATAAAAAACCGAGTAAAGCCAAGCCTAAGCTGTAGCTAATGAAGACGCCTATGGCCGCGCCTAAAATGCAGGCGATGAGGCCAATCAAGCTGTTCATCGAAAAGCTAATGCTTTTTAATATATGTCCGCCATCGAGAGGTAAAATAGGCAATAAATTAAACAGGTTCAGCAGAGCATTAAATGCCGCTAATCCGGCAAAGAATACGTTACCTGTTATCCAATAAAGTCCGACACAGATAATCGATAAAATCAGCCCAAAAGTGGGGCCCATTATTGAAATATACACGTCTTGCCAACGGGTGTTGATCCGCTCATCGCTCAAGGCTAAACCGCCAACAAAAGGGATTAAATAGATCCCTTTGGTTTTCATGCCGAAATGTTTCATCGCTCGAATATGACCATATTCATGAAACACTAAGCAACCGATAAGGGCTAAGGCAAATTGAAATGAAAATAGCCAAGAATAGGCGGCAACACTGGCTCCTGCAAAAAGAACCTTAACTACCTTAGCGCTTTTTAGCAGTTTAAAACCTAGTGAGGCAAGGCCTACAACACTGATTTTTTGGTTTTTTACCACGGCAACTTCAGGGGTTTGACGCTCAATATCTTTAACTGTGCGTTGTCCTTGAGTAATGGACTCATCATCAATTAACAAACAATAATCAAGTTGAAATGGTTGCCAGTTAACATCGATTTCTAATCGTACTGGGAGTGGCGTGACACTTAGATTAGCGCTTATATTTTCGCTATTTTCGGTTTCAGTCGCGATAGATGTTTGCCTGGTCAGTTCAAATGAATGGATGTGAAAGGCTTGGTCGGCGGCACTGGCAGACTTTTGTGATACTAGCTGATTGTCCCAATAAAGTTGCTGCCAACCCGCAATCGAGCCTTCTAGTCGCAAACGTTTACCTAGACATTCAATATTTAGTAATTCCATTAAGGATTCTCAGGGGTTAAGAGCTGTGAGCATAGAGGGCATTTTGCCAGAGCGATGGGTGTTGCTCAATGGGGGAGGCCATTATATTGGTTAATTTTAGTTTTGACTTATTTAACAAAGGCCATCAAGGATAAGTGTTTAACTTAACCATGATGGCGTCAATGAGTAGGCGGTAAAGGTCTTATTTAGGAGAGCGGGTTTAATAGAGCTGCTCTAACTCAGCTACAGTCGCGATACCTTGTTCAATGGTGGTAAAGATAATTTTTGAGCTGCAGCAATGGCCTTGAAATTGGCCATACTGACGAACAAGAGGCAATAGTTGTAATACACTCATATCATCACCGAGCTTGAGCAACGAAGGCAGCTCTGCCACGCAGCTATTCACTGATGCGAGCTGTTGCGATTGTGTTTGAATACCATAGACATGACCTACACTATCGATAAGTTTATCGTTAGCATCAAGGGTAAATTGATTTGCACAAATAAAGCTTAACCAATCTTGATGATTAACTAGGTACATTAACTCATCATCTTGATCAAACTTGAGTATTGCAGGCCAATGTACTGGTTGCATAGTGTATATTTCTACCTATATTTGCTGTGTTGAATTCGCTAGCGATTGCTGTAATCGAATGATATTTCTTGATTGACGTTTTTGGCAATGCACGGACCATGTTCACGTTGGGTGCGATTAAATGCATTGCCAATGTGGATCTCGACGTTGATGAATATGTGTTTTTCAGCTTGAATAACATAATTATTGTAATAGTTTTCAACTTCATTAAGGTGTTGTGTGTATTCAACTTCTTCTTTAATACGTTCTGCATCTATCTGGTTTTTTTGCTCGAGCATCATTTTAACTTGTTCAATCATGCCAGCATCACTTTGCCATTCTGCTTTAGGCGGTAGTTTACGCAATCTCGCCTCTAATTCTAAGCTCGCGACAACCATGCCTTTGATACTGTCATCTAATTCTTTAAGCTCTTGCTTTAACTCACCTTGATGCATAGCACAAAACAGTTCGGTTTTAGTACTGGCCGTAGCGCCAAATGCAATAGCCCTAATCCCTTTAGCAGCAGTGGCAATGCCGCCGACCAAGTCGCCTCGTTTTCCTTGAGCATCGCTGACCGTTATAGTGTCACCAGATGTCGAATGACTGTGAAGCAACTGCTTAGTGACTAAAATATTACCCAGCGCTTCTAGTTGTGAATATTGTACAAATTGGGCACAAATTTGTCCGGTAGCTTTAATTTTAGTACTCAGTTCATGCTCTTTAATCAAGCGACCAATGACACCTTTACTGACAATCACATCGCCTTGAGCTTCAATAGTGGCAGACTCAACAAAGCCCATCACGGTGACATCACCACTGGCTTTAACTTCCATACCTTCGTGCACATCACCAGTAATTAATATACTGCCTTTAAAATTAACGTGGCCACAGCGAACATCAACATCTTTAATTTGCAGAATGTCGTCAACTTGCATGCCAGTACGGTTTTCCACTGGCTGACCAGGAACTGTGGCGATGAGTTGGTTGGGATCTTGAGGATGAAAGCTCGCGCCAGTGCCGGGCTCCATGGATTTATCTTTACCTGGAATTTGTTGCAGTACATCACCGTGGATATTAAACCCCGGAGTCCCTGTCGTTAATGGCGTTTTAATCATTAATACATCGTTGGGTTTGACGGTAATCAGTGAGCCTAAATCACGCATATCAACAGAGCCGTCTTCGCGTTCTTGTGGTTGCAATAGACGCTCGCGAGCTAAGGCAACTTTACGGGTTAATATTGCATCTTCGCCATTAACGGCTACCTTACCTGAGGCTATGATCCCCTCACAGGTTTCACCTGGGGGCAATATCGATAAACGCTGTATCAATGCCATAATCTTAGGTTTGCTGAGTCCCATTTTGATTTTTTGAGTTTTCAGGGTATTGAGTATGTCTGGTAGGGTGATATCTTTGCCGCCCCAAGCTGAAGTGATTTTCATGCTTGCTTGCATTTTATCGTCACTGACACTGATGCTCACAGAGCCATCTTTGCGCTCGGCAATCGTAAAAAAGAGTTCGTGTCCGCCAGGCGTTTGGCCACAAAGTGCATTGACTTCAGATACGGCTTTATTAATCGCGGGGATAATCGGAAATAACATCGTAAAATCAGCCTGTGTCAGCAAGGCATTAATATCATCCTCCGACACGGGGCCATGGGTATTGGGAATTATACGTAATTCCGCTTTGCTTTTATCTGCACTTAATGCGACGAGTGATGGCGTTAACATAACATCCTTTATTTTTATTTTTATATTCGGTCATTAGACGCCAGTACCATACCAACGAAACAAAGCCGAAAATGTGCGTTATTTTGCCTTTTCGTTAATTTAGCTGATATTTAGCTGTAATTCCAGCCGTAATGAGCTTTGCTGCCCATGAACTAAGCCAGTTGAGGTGAGATTTGGCGGGCTTTTAGGAGGGATTAACCTTGATGGGAATATAGCTTATATTTATTGTTTTCAGCTAACACTTCTACTTTGCCAAAATGAGTCGCAATAGTCTCTGAATAAGGTAAGTGGCGATTAGCGACAATTTGCCATATGCCTTTGCTGGTTAGTCGAGTTGCGCTTTGTTGGACAAATTGTGTGGCGATATCTGTAGTGTTGGTTAACCCATCATGAAACGGTGGGTTGGAGATAATACCGTCAAATTTACCGACAATTTGATTGAATCCGTCTGAAGGGTAAATTTTTGCGCGCATATTATTGGCTGCAAGGGTTAATTCGCATGAGAGTAGTGCCATCGCATTGATATCAATACATTCAATAGTTAGCGTCGGGTTAGCTTTGAGTAACGCCGCTGTAATGACCCCTGCACCACAACCAAAGTCGAGAACTCTGCCGTGTAAATTTTCTGGTAAATGCGACAGTAATAATTCAGTGCCCTGATCGAGACGTTTTTCGCTAAATACACCAACAAGATTACAAATCTGTAATTGCCCTTGCGGAGTCTCTAGTGAGTACTGGCTTACCCAATCACTAAGGGTTAATGCTGGCGCTGCTTGGGTTAAATAACTGACATACACTAGACAATGGCGGGCATTATCTTGTTTGATTGGTGGCGAGTAATAATCAGGTGTGAGCTTAGCAATCGACTTTATTCCCCCTTTATTTTCACCGACAATGATCAGCTGGCCATCAATAGATAAATGCTGCGCAGCTAGTTGCAGTAAATAGCCCATTAACGGTTTAGCTTTGGGAAAATAAATAATCACACTATCAAATTTTGAACTTGCGAGTGAATCAGGTAATTGATGACCAAAATAGCACTGTAATTTGTCATTGGTACAAGAGGACAATATCAGGTGATGATTAAAATCCAACGCTAGGGCGGTAACATGATGAGCAAACTCAAGACATTGATGTGCAAAAGTATCAGCTTCATAATTAAGCACTAACACATTTTGCTTTTCAAAATAGTGGCTGTTTCTGATTAAGGCTTGAGAAGGATTTGTTAACACGTCAGTTGCTCATAATGCTAGTGATAAGGTAAACACGCTGATATTAACACAATCCCCGCTGATAAGGGCGGGGATTGTGTGGGTCATCGTCGTTCGGCATTGATTAAGGTATTTATCTCTATTGTGGTAATAGGCTAAACATTTTAGTCGCGATATCAATGTTGTCTTGATGGCCGCTAAACAACCTTGCGCCAGGGCCTGCAGCGAATACTTGAACATCCATCGCGGTATGTCCGCCAGTTGTCCAACCGGTATTAGACTGAATATCAATTAATTTACGCAGTGCGACAGACAGTGGTTCGTTACCTTGCATGCGAGCTGCTTGTAATTGGCTGTATTGTGCGTCGCTTGGAGTAAAACCCAAAAGTGTTGCGGTTAAAGGCTGCCAGTTATCTTCGGCAATCGCGCGCGTAGCAATTGCATCTGGGCTGGCTTTAACCTTATGTAGCACCTGTGGATTCCACTCATATTTGTCATTTGCGCCAATAGATAACCCACCAGTATTATGATCGGCTGTTACCACCATAAGTGTGTTTTTACTTTGACGAACAAATTGTTCAACCACTTCAATTGCTGAAGCAAATTCATCCATTTCACCCATGGCCGTAGCAATATCGTTACTGTGGCCAGCCCAATCAATTAAGCTACCCTCTACTAATAACACAAACCCTTGGTTATTTTGTGACAGTAAATCTAGGGCTTTCTGGGTCATATGACTCAGGTTATGCGCTTGGTTATCGTTAATTACCCAAGGTAACTGGACATCAGCAAATAGCCCTAATACTTTTGGTTGAGTAACCGATTCAAGCTGGGCGAATTCAGTAATGTGTTGATAACCTTTAGCGTTAAACTGCTCAAGTAGTGTTGGGGTGAAATATTGCTGACCCCCACCAAGAATCACATCTGCATCTGAGCTTAAATAAGCCTCTGCAATATCAATATAATTTCGACGGCTTTCATTATGAGTCAGAAATGCCGCTGGTGTTGCATGGTTGACTTGCGAGGTGACAGCTACGCCAGTTGATAAACCTAATGTTTTGGCTTTTTCCATTAAGGTGGTCAGCGGACGTTTTTCGGTATCAACGGCAATGGCTCCATTATAACTTTTAATCCCTGTTGATAACGCAGTTGCTGATGCCGCTGAATCGGTAACATAACCGCTTACAGAGGCTGGGTAGGTGCTTGCCATCCCCACAAGTAAACGATCAAAAACCGTTTGTTCAATCTCTTCGGTCTCAGGATTATCTTTGTAATAACGGTAGGCTGTGGTGTACGCCGGTCCCATACCATCGCCAATCATAATGATAATATTTTTCGGTCTTGATGGACCGACCGTTGGCACATTATTGCTTACGGCGCTGTCTACAGTAGGGGACACTATGACTTCATCAGCCATTGCTCCAGTTATAATCAGGCTAGATACCAATATTAATCTGCTGACTATTTTTGTGTAGATAGATAAATAATGCATGAATAATCCTATTTTTGCTGGCTTATACGGGCTTCGATGGCATCCATGAGCATACCAGTAATGCTAACGTCAAATGCTGCTTCGATTTCTTTAATGCAGGTTGGGCTAGTCACATTGATTTCAGTTAATTTATCGCCGATGACGTCTAAGCCGACAAAAATAAGGCCACGTTTTTTCAATTCTGGACCAATTGCCCGAGCAATTTTCCAATCACTTTCAGATAATGGTTGAGCCACGCCACTGCCGCCAGCTGCTAGGTTGCCGCGAGTTTCACCTTTCATCGGAATACGCGCTAGTGCATAAGGTACTGGTTCACCGTCAACCACTAAAATACGCTTATCGCCTTGGGTGATTTCTGGGATAAATGCCTGAGCCATTGCGTATTGTTGACCATAACTGGTTAAGGTTTCGATAATCACTCCCACGTTAGGATCATCTTTTTTCACACGGAAAATCGAGGTGCCACCCATGCCATCTAAGGGTTTTAAAATGATGTCTTGTTTTAGCTGGTGGAAAGCTCGGATACGTTTAGCATCACGAGTCACAATAGTGTCTGGGGTAAACTCAGAAAACCATGCGGTAAACAATTTTTCATTGGCATCGCGTAAGCTTTGTGGTTTGTTAACGATTAATACGCCTTCTTCTTCTGCACGTTCAAGCATATAAGTGGCATAGATAAATTCAGTATCGAACGGTGGATCTTTACGCATTAAAATAACATCAAGTTCTGCTAGCGGAGTATCGACGGACTCGCCTAAGGTAAACCATTGACTAGCATCTTGCTTAACTGATAATTCACGCATGTTGGCCATGGCTTTGCCGTTGACCATAGCAAGATCATGCATTTCCATGTAGAACAATTGGTAGCCTCTTGCTTGCGCTTCTAATAACATCGCGAAGCTCGAGTCTTTTTTGATATTAATGTCGCTAATAGGGTCCATAACAATGCCGAGCTTAATCATGTGTGTATCCTTAATAATGTGCAGAGAGGTATCGGTATGTTAACCAATATCGCCAAATTTAACTTGTAATGCCGTAATGGCAGTCAATGATGCAGTTTCTGTACGCAGCACCCTAGGGCCTAATAAAATATCGGTAAAATGCTGGGTTTCTGTCATGGCAATTTCTTCGTCAGATAAACCGCCTTCTGGGCCAATGAGTAATCTTACTCTTTGATGTTGGCCGTCTAACTGTAAGCCATTAATGCCATGTGAAGCTCTTGGATGCAAATTCAGTTTTAATGCTTCAGTGGGTTCTGCACACCACTGTGCCAATGTCATTGCCGGGCGAACAATAGGTACGATACTGCGGCCAGATTGTTCACAAGCACTGACCACAATTTTTTGCCATTGCTGCAGTTTTTTCTCTAAACGCTCACCACTCAGTTTGACACCACAACGATCGGAAAATAACGGCGTAATCGTGGTTACGCCAAGCTCAACCGATTTTTGAACGGTAAATTCCATGCGGTCACCACGTGAAATCACCTGGCCTAAGTGTAAGTTTAATGGCGATTCACTGTGGTTTTTTTCACAACTCAATAGCGTGACAGTGATAGATTTCTTACTGGTTTCAATAATCTCGGCTAAGTAATCATTACCGTCACCATTAAACAAACTGATGTGATCGCCCATTCCCATTCGCAATACTCGGCCGATATGAGCAACACCATCTTCATCTAATTGAAGTGTTTGCCCTTGCTGTAAATTGTCTTGGGGCTGAAAAATGCGTGGGACTCTCATCAGTGTTGACCTTATTTAATCAATTGTTCAAGGTAGCTTGATCGCCAATTATCGAACTAAGCCGTTATTTTGGCATTGTTTGAATACAAAATCATTATGATTACCTTGGTTAGCTGCGATTAAGCTGTCGCGTTGACATTCTGTGGTGCTAACCGGTTGAATTTTGTTCCATGCATTAAACAATTTTTGTTGGCTACTGCTGATTTGTAGACCATAGGTTTGTTGCATATAAAGATAAGTTCGAGCGATCGGCCCTCTTGCACCTTTTGGTGGCTGCACTTTACGGCCTTTAAAGTCGACAATCATCTCGCATTGTCCGTACTGATCTGCTTTGCCGCCCCAATCACTAAACCTAAAGTTACTGCGGTCGCCATTGACCTCACCGACAGCAGGTACAAGGTTATGTAAATCGGCTTCCATTTTTTTAAATTGCGGGTTGTTTTTACCACAATTTTTACGTCCGCCATCTTGCCAACATTGCAGTTGATGACCAAATTCCCAGGCGGGGACTATGTGTTCCCATTCGATACGGTTGGCTCTAATAATTTGTTTTCTAACCAGATAGCCACAGCTAGCATGATCCGCCTGCCATAATTTACCTGCTATGGCGATATCACAGCCGCAATAGAAGGTGTTGAGTGGCAAGTGTTGCTGATAGATCTTTTTGGCAATGGTTTTGGCTTTACCGAAACTACTGGGGTGTTCTGCCGCAATAAGTGTTGATGAAAAAATGCCGCACAGTAGCGACACCCCAAATAACCAAGAATGAGTGGATGATAAGCGCAAAATAAACCCTAAAATTAACAAAAACATCATTACAGCGCAGGCTTAGCCTGTCATTTGGGCAGATGTTAAGCCATCGAATGCGATGACGCAATTGATAATATTTAAGGAGAAAAAGGGCTTAATGTTTGTTGGCAGCGGCGACAGCGATATTGAGTTTGGCCGCGGACAATTCTGTTATGACGTCTTATGGTTAAGTGGATGCTGCCACAGGCGCAAAAATATTCGAATTGTTGGCCACTGACAGACTGAGTATTGAGTTGGTGAGTGGTCTTGGGGGCAATATTAAATGTTGTCAGCATAACGCTTTGCCATTCTTTACCATGAGGTTTTACTTTACCAAACAGATGAAAACACACTAAATGGCTAATTTCATGTGGCACAACTTCGTTAATAAAAATATCGGGGTTTTCTGCCAGTAACACCGGGTTAAAGCGTAATTTATTCGCTTGTAAATGCGCTGTGCCGGCGCTTTTTCCACGTAAGCTGAAATGCACACAAGGACGGGGAAATTTGCGTTTGAAATGCAGCTCGGCTAACTGGTAATCGGCTTCTACTTTGGCCAAGATCTGCAGTTGTAAGGGGTTACTAACGCTCGTGTTTAGTGGTTGCTTGGTGCGAGGGCGCGCTGATAATGAAGATTCCTTAGTATGGATATCTTGTGTTAACGCTTGGTGCGCGCGTTGGCTGATATTAAAAATACTTTTAAACATTTTGGGTAGCTTCACTTGCTTGAATGATTAACGAAAGATTCAGGCAAGTAAAGTATTGGCCTGTTAATTTAGTGTATCGATATTATAGTGTGCTCGCTGCCGCAGCTATCATGGCTCGTATTTGCTCAACAATGTCTGATTCTACTTGCGAGTCGTAACCTTTAATGCGTGGAGTATGAATGTGTCCTACCGGTAAATTCAAGTTAAATTGATCTCGAAGTAAAATACTGCGATAGGATATTTCGTTAGATAAATAGCCACCACCAGAGCCTTCTACAGAAATTTCATTTTGTAATTCAGCCAGTGATGATGCTTTAAATTGGCCCCGAGATAAGCTGCTAACTTGATTGTTATCATTAACACTCCAGTGACCTTTTACCGCTGCCATCGCCTCTACAGGTAATGAGAATTGCACAAACTCAGGACCATTTAATATCCCATCGTTTGAGGTGCCACCGTTAAATAGCGGCGCTTTTGGATTGGTGCGACTTGCTCCAGTTAATACATTTAAATTATCTGGCGCCTCTGCACTGCGGTTACGTCCAGGAAAGCGTTCAATATCAAAATTATCACGACCCATGCTAATGGTAAATACCATGTCAACACTGTTCTCTCGATAAAACGGTGTCAGTAACGATTCGATAATACCATTATCAAAATCACTAAATCTCACTGGGATCATCACAGTTTCAATCTGTACTTTTTTTCCATTAACTTCAAAATGATAACCGTCGAGAGCTAAAGCTGCTAAACCTGACGGATTACTTTGGCCGATATCCTTATCAAGGAAAAAAGGATCAAAACCAGTGACCAAGATATTAATTTGGCTGTCGGAAGAAAATTCAATATCACTAAAGCCACGGGAGGATTTCTCCACCGCTTTGACCAAAATCTCGCGTTGCCAGTCGGCAAGATTAAATCCTGCTTTGTCTTGTTTTAAGACCTTACGCATGCTTAATCGACTCCAGTACAAGGAGCGATCATCACTATGTCCAGACTGAACATCCCTAACAGCTTGTTGCCATAATCTACGCCCTTGATGGGCTGCCATTTCTGTCACCGCTAATTCATCGGTGGATTGAGCTAACTTGACCTCCAAGGTATCACTAATGGCTTGATAACGATTAACCACCTGAGGTAGGGTTTGTTCCGCCTTTAATACGCGAATTTCTTCAACATTTTTGGGGAGTTGTCCTGCGTTAACTGCAGCAGATAAGGTGACTAGTGCCAATGAACTTAACATTATACAAGCATTGTATTTAATCATGACGGTTCCTTTAGGACTCCTAGATATCTATCTTTAGGTTGCGTTTAACGACTTTACTGCCCGTGAGACGGACTAACGATTAGTCTAGGTTATATTTATAACACAGTTGTTTAGGTGGTTTAAGAGCACGGTTAACTCTTGTGCACGAGTAAGCTGTTTTTGAGCGCCGATTTATGTGGATATTTGGGGTAATAGTTAAATGTTGCATATATGTCAATTTAATTACTGCTTTTTGTATACTATTAACACTTCTGTACCATACTATGGTCATAAGAAAGATGTAGCTGAGATAACAGATACATTAAAGTTAGTCATCATTACGATCAATCTGGGGTGATTAGTCGATAAAAAGATGATTAAAACGTACAAAGTGTGGTTCTGAGTGGGTATCCATATTGAATCCAATAATGATACTGCTCATGAGTAACTACATTACTTAACTTATGTATTAAGTTACCGATGATATAAACGATTAACATGTCAGCAGGGTTTATATTCAAGTAATATTGTCCGGTTATATCTATAGATAAGATGCACGGGCTAGCCTTGTGTTAGCCCTTTTGTGATTTCTTTATCGAAAGGATATCAACATGAAAACGTTACTCATAGCAGGTTTTCAGTGTAAGGAGCTAAATGAAGTACTTTCTCGATTAGATTTTAAGCTGCATTACATTGATAAGTATGATCAAAATAATATACCTAATAATTGTGCCCTATGCTTAATCGATCTTCGAAAAGGAAATATTGAAAATGAAATCAGCCACTTAGTTAAAAGTTTGGTCCCCAAGATCCATATTATTGTACTGATCAATAAATCACAACTCGAAATAAAAAATATTACTACCTTCATTGCGCAATATGCCTGGGATTTTTGCACGAGTCCAATCGATCCAGAAAGGTTAGAAAAGTGTCTAGGTCATGGCATCGGCTTGTCTAAATTAAAACAGCAGCATCATGCGCCAAAGCTTGAGCAAACTGGCAAAGAAACTGAGCCATCAGTGTACCAATCAGACGTCATGCAACAGTTATTTCGTCAAGTTGAGCGAGTTGCACCAACAGATATTCCAGTGCTTATTCGTGGTGAATCAGGCACAGGTAAAGAATTAGTCGCCACTAAGTTACATCAATTATCTTCCAGAAAAGATAGACCTCTTATTACCGTTAATTGTGGTGCTATGGCGGCAGGTTTAATTCAGTCAGACTTATTTGGTCATGAAAAAGGTGCTTTTACAGGAGCAACAAGTAACCGGAAAGGCAAAATTGCATTGGCTGATGGCGGTACATTATTATTAGATGAAATAGGTGATTTACCCGCGGAATTACAAGTCAATTTATTGCGTTTTTTACAAGAGGGTTTGTACGACTCTGTGGGTGGCGGTAAATCTCAATCGGCTGACGTGCGTATTTTAGCGGCGACTCATGTTGATTTAGAAAGTGCTATTGATAAAGGTCGTTTTAGGTTAGATCTCTATTATCGCTTGAATGGCATAACCATTAACACCCCAAGATTAGAAGAAAGGCGTGATGATATCATCGGTCTAGCTAATCGATTCATTCGAATGTATTCGAATGAATATGGACTGGTGGCGAAGCCATTATCGCAATCTGCATGCCACGCATTATTAAACTATTCATGGCCAGGCAATGTCCGCGAGTTAATTAATCGTGTTCGTCGTGCTGTGGTACTGTGCGACATGCCGCAGATCAGTGCACAAAACCTAGAGTTAGCTAATATTGATAAAAAGCGTCACATCGCGCTCTCGCTTAAAACCTTAAAAGACAATGCCGAAAAACAAGCCTTACAACAGGCCATTCTTATTGCTGATGGCCAAGTTGAGCTTGCAGCAAGTTATTTAGATATTTCAAGGGCTACCTTTTATAGACTCATGGATAAACATGATTTATAGCTGATTTAATTTGGTTTAATTTAGCCATCCGTATAGTTCGCTTATCGAGTCTTAACATTAAGATTAAGTCTAAAAATATAATTAATTTTTATATCAATAACCTAGCTATTTTCATTCTTAACTTTAAGAATATCTCTGTATTAAAAAAACACTATCTATTTGAAAATTATTAACTTTCAAATTTGGCATAAGGGTTGCTATATCCTTATATCAGGTATGGAAGGAACATCTTATGGATATCATTAGCAAATCACATTACGACATATTGCAATTGTCATTAATACGAGGAATACAGCTCAGTGTATTATTGCTGGTTGCCCCCTCTTACGCTGATGATTCCACTGTTATTGGTTCGCATGTGATGCAAGGTGCTGGTCGAGCAAGTATCAATCAAGCGGCTGGCGATTTTAATATTCAGTCTAACAGTCATGTATTAGGCCAGCGTACATCGATCCAAACGATTAATTACAGTTTATTACCTCAACCAACATCATTGTCAGAATCCAATAAACAACTTACTGCAAGAATAGACAGCCAAGCTTTCGCTCAGTTTCAAGGCTTAGCAAGTATTAATCAAGTCAGCGGTGAGCAAAACATACAAGCTAACATCGGCAGCATTGCCATCGATTCGAGCCTAGCAACCATAGTGGGCCAGGGATTGAATGATGAAGCGTTAACTCAAGTGACGAGCCAAATGGCACCGTCATCTTATCAATTATCATACTATCAAGCCGACATCGCGCCAGACAGTTTTTTGGATGCGCAGGGCGTGATGCAGGTAAATCAGATTTCTGGTGACAATAATGTTGCCATTAACCAGTTCTCGTTGCAGTTACCAAGCGGGAATTAATAATCATCGATCGGAGGAATGGAAGATGAAAAAACTCACTCTAGTGCTAAGTATTGCAGCAATAATGAGTAGTTCTGCATATGCAAATGGACCAGGAAATGGACCAGGAAATGGAAATGGAATGAATGATTCAGACAGTAGTGTTGAATTAACTAAAAAAGTAGATGTATCTAAAGACCTTGAATATAAAGGTAAAGTGGCCATTGAAGGCACTATAACTGCTAATGGGTTAGGCATGGCTGTAGTTGAAAACGTGCAGGAAACTAGCGCGAATATGGTTGAAAATTACTATCACGATAATGACGCTAAGATATCCGGCAGTGCATTTGAAAATGCCAGCGGTAACATTGGTGTTAACCAAGCAGCAGGTGATTTTAATGCTCAAAGTAATTCTGCTGCGTTAGCCTCTATTGATGCCGGTTTTGCTTTTGGTTCTGGTGATGCTGAAATCTTTAGTACTCAGGTGGGTGGCTTCAATGGTGTGTGGAATGAAGCATCAACTAACACATCAACCATTAATGGCGCGTCATTCATGAATGCCACGGGTAATATTGGTGTCAACGTTGCTGCTGGTAACAATAATATTCAGGCGAATAATATGGCCGCGTCTTCATACAATGGTCGTCTAGGTGAAGCAAGCGTGTCTAATGTGCAAAATACTGGACATAACGGCACGATGAATATTGGGGTTGTTCAGGATAACGTTGAATATGTTGATGTTAATCTAGCGTTAAACGCCAATGGCGGATATGAAGGTACATCAGCACTTAATGATGCTTACTATCCAGAAGTTATTCTTGAAGGTAATGGTTCTCACGATGTCCCACCTGGAACCGTTGTGGGACACATTGACTTTGATACTGAGAATCCAACTGGTGCCGAAGTGATGACCTTTGATGAAGAAGGTGATTTAGCGCTTAATGGTACTGTGAGTGGTCAATTACCTTTCTTCGTGCAAACTGTACTGCAGAAGTCTAATAACTCTTCATTATTAGCTGGAACAGCCTTCCAAAATGCCTCGGGTAATATTGGGGTTAACTTGGCAAGTGGCACAGGTAACTTACAGTCAAACAATTTAGCCTTGACCAGTATTACCGGAGCAGCAGAAATTATCTCTGGTGAATAAAACTAAATTGATCATTATGAATAAGGCAGGGGGGTAAGCCCCCCTGATTCATCTTATGCGCAACATTAGCCAATTGATTATCTCTGTATTGATCATTTTCAGCTTTACTCACTACAATTATGCCGCCGAGATCCCATTAACGGGTGTTGTGCCTGGCATGGGAACTTATACAAAATCTATTCAGAGTATACGTGAGCGAAAATTTGAACATGTTATAGAGCAAAAAACCGACTTTTCGTGCGGTGCGGCTAGTTTAGCTAGTCTGTTGAAATATGCCTATGACCGTCAAGATATTAGTGAACAAAAAGTGTTGATTGGCATGTTAGAGCATGCTGATTTGACTCTGGTTCAAGAGCAAGGATTTTCACTGCTTAATATGAAACGGTATCTACAATCTCAAGAATTAAGAGGGCGGGGATATAAAATCGGTGAAGCTGAAATATCCTTGCTCAAAATACCTGCCATTGTGTTACTCAATGATGGTGGTTATAGCCATTTTGTGGTGTTTCGTCGCCAGGATGGTGGAAACGTCTATTTAGGCGATCCAGCATTAGGTAATCGGATTATGACAATGGCTGAGTTTACTCAAAAGTGGAATGGGGTTGTATTTGTGGTTATTGGGCAAGAATATCGACGCGATAATCCATTACTGCATCCAAGAGCAAAACTAACGTTTAAGACACTCGATCCGCTCTCACCTATGACGGATGCTGAGTTACTTGAATTTGGTTTTTCATATTCAGATATGCTTTAAGGAGGAAGATATGAAACTAAGCATGATGCTATTACTGGCTATCGCAGCACCTGTGATGGCCAGCTCGCCTTCATTGACGGTATTTCAGCACAGCCAAGTTCTGACAGACTTTGAATTGGAATCAATGAAAGGTAAATACACTAACAACGGACAGGATTATTACTTTGGCTTGCAGATGCAAACACAGTTTATTCAAGATAATGGCGTCCAACAGCAAGTGGGAATGCAAATTGAGTTTACTCAAGTCAACAATCAGCCTTCTGTTAATATTACTATCAGTGATCCTAATGCCATTAGTAGTAATAATGGGTTTCAGTTGGATGCTTTGGGGCAAACAGCAGGGTTACAACAACGAATTCAAATCGCTGGGAGTGAAAATTTAGCGATAAATGAATTGGATATGGCTCAGGGGCGATTAACACCGCTAGTGCAAGGAATTAATGTTACCGTCGGTACAACGCTTGTAAGCAACAATGGCAATACCACGTTTTCAGCCAATGGTAACACAGTTGGCTATCAGGTCGAACTGGCTTCGGGCAGAGCAAGTCAAGGAATTAGCTATCAAAATGGCAATGGACAGTTAGTTCAGAGCATTTTTATTGATGGGCTTAGCCATGGAGTAATAAACCAGTCTACACTAAGATATGAGGGTATGCCTGTTGGACCAATTGAGTCAAATATACTTGGTAGGCAAATCAGTGATTTAACCACACTAGGATTTTAATTCATTTTGTACAAGCCAAGGATGTATTTATGAATAATAAATGGACCTCAGCTGTTGCAGTGATACTGCCAGGAATATTGGCAGTACCTGCGTATTCTGCAGATACAGATCCTCAACCAGCTTTAGAATCAACCTTATCTGAACAAGATATTGCAGTACTTAAACAAAAACTGATTCAGTTGAATCAACAAATTAAATTACAACAACAGACCATTAATCAGATGGCTCAACAGGTGCTCAAACAAGAGGCTTTAAACAGACAAGCCAGCACGAAAGATGTTACCTCAACACAGCAACCAGTCTCTGCATCAACACCGTCATCTGCACCACCATCAGTCGAGCGACAAAAAGCTCAATCAAGCCAGCAAGCTGCAATCGCCAGTGACGCTGCAGAGCGAAAAAAAGCGCCAGACAGAGCAAGAAGTACTGACGATGTATTGCAAGAAGCACATAATGTCTTTTCTCGGAAATTTACCGTAGAGCCCTCATTTACCTATAGTTACTACAGTCGAAAAGATCTTATTCTTAGAGGTTTTTTAGCCCTTGATGCTATTTTTTTGGGTAACTTAAACCTAGACCGTATTCGCACTAATACAACACGATTGGATCTCACCACTCGCTATACGCTAAATGACAACTGGCAATTCGAGCTCAGTTTGCCGTATCTGTATCGTTGGACTCAGTATGATTCGGTGGGTGAAGGCAACTCTAGTCAACGATATGAAACTGCCGATATTAGTGGTGGTCAAATTGGTGATGTCAGTGGCGCGGTTTATTACCGAATAAATGCAGAATCAGTTGATTGGCCTGACTGGGTGTGGAATGTCAGAGTTCGCGCGCCAACGGGAAAAGATCCTTTTGGGATCCCACTCGAAACATCTGATACCGGTAATTTGACGTATCCGACTGAAATGGCAACGGGCTCTGGTGTTTGGGGAGCATCTACAGGGTTTAGTTTAGCAAAAACCTTTGATCCAGCGATTGTATTTTTCAATTTAAATTACGGTGTTAGCTTTACAGAGGCGTTTGATGACCTATCAGGTTCGCCAGGATTAAGCCCTGGTGAAATTGATTTAGGTAATTATCTGGATTACAGCGTGGGATTGGCTTTTGCTGTTTCTGAACGCATGAGTTTGAGTATGAGCTTTAATCAGCGCTTCTACAGTAAAACAAAACAAAGACCAGAAGGTGGAGAATGGGAGAAAATACCTCGTACTGACACCAATACTGCAAGCTTGGGCATTGGGGCTACGTTAGCCTTATCACCTAATTTGTCGATGGTGACATCAATTGGTAGCGGATTAACAGAAGACTCACCAGACTATCAAATTAGTTTGCGATTCCCTTATCGATTTTAGTGTTAGTCACAAAGTTTCGCATTATGCGTCTCTAAAACGAGATAACCTCAAACGGCTAGTTTAGTCCATTTGAGGTTATTTATTCAGTTAATCGCCCTGCTGTTGGGGCTAAATCATATCAGTAATAATCAAGAGTTGCTGGCGACATGTTTTTAAATATATAACTTTAACTCATCATTGAATGTAATGATTCTTGGCTGGTATATCGTTTGGTGAAGAAGTCTAAAAAAGCACTAATGTTACTGGCTAGCTGACGGCGACTTGAATAGACCCCATAGACTTTAAAGGGTTCCATTGGCCATTCTTGTAAAATTGGCACTAAGCTTCCGGTTGCAAGCTCTTGTTTACAACTCGTGTTCGACAGCATAGCAATACCATAATCATCTAACGCTAAACGTTTGACCATGCTGGCGCTGTTCACTCGCACTTTACGTTTGAAGGTCGCCATTATCTTACGGCTGCCTTTGCCTAAAGCCCAAATGGGTGCCGACAAGGTGGTGCCGAGTAAAATACCATTGTGCTGAGTTAATTCTTGTGGCGTGGCAGGGCTACTGAATTTTTTAATGTAACCCGGACTTGCGACCAAAATAGGCTGGCGTTCAAATAATAACCTGGCCACAAGATCTGATGACTGCAGCGGCCCATATTTTATGGCGATATCGTAACCTTCACCGACTAGGCCAACATCGTTGTCGGTAAATTGAATATCCAGTTCTATATTAGGATAAAGTCGCATAAAACTTGAGCATAAATGACCAATGACATCTTGTGAAAATGACACCGGAATGGCGATGCGTAATGCGCCCGAAATATCATTATGGGTGTTTTCTATTGTTGCTTTAGCCGCTTCAATTTCATGACTAATAGAATCACAGTGCTGAAAAAATAATGCTCCAACTTGAGTCAGGCTTAAATTTCGGGTGTCTCGTTGCAGTAACCGCACTCCGAGTTGTTCTTCTAATTGGGCAACTTTACGACTAATGGTTGATTTAGGTTGTCCGATCTCTCGTGCTGCCTGAGAGAATCCTTTTGCTCTAACAACGGCTGCAAACAGCATCATACCGTTCAAATCGGGCATTCAAACCTCACTGTCTCATTTATGGAACAAAGCGTCCAAGCTAGTTTATATGGTAATTTACCCATTAACAAAGTTATATTTACAAGCTAAAAAAAATTTTCAGAGGCTATATAAGCAGAGGATCTAAGGATGACCAGCAAAAAGCAGCCCGCTAACAAGACTCAAGCACTATCGGCTGACCCACTTTTTTTACAAGCTGAACACTTGGCTAAAGACTTTTCATTATTTCCTGCTCATAACAAGCAGAGTTTATCTGAAGAAGTGAAAGGGCTATTAACAGAAGATGCGATTCAATCAAACTTGAAAAGTTTGGCATCTCTAGACGTTGACGGTTACGTCAATAAAGTTATCCAACCAACCTTGGATAAAACCCGCCCGGGTGCGAAGCGTATGATCGCTGACTTAAAAGGCAAGATTATTGCCGAAAGTCACATCGGACCGTTTTATCGTGCTGAAGTGGAACTTAACTTTGGCACGCGTACTCGCCGTATTGGTTTTATCGCGCAGGAACGAACTACCGCCAATGGCGCATGGATGCCAGAGCATCATCTTGCAGCCTGTAAAGCGATTCGCCATTTCGCCGAATTGTCTATGCCTATTGTATATCTTATTGATACTCCTGGTGCTGATGCTGGCGAAATTGCCAATAGTCAAAACCAAGCGCATACCATTTCTAAAGCGATTGCTGAAAGTGCCAATGTTGATGTGCCGACAGTCGGTATTGTGATTGGTGCAGGTTACTCAGGTGGTGCTATTCCATTAGCGGCAGCTAATATTTTATTGTCTGTACGAGACGGTATTTTTAACACTATCCAGCCACAAGGTTTGCAAAGCATTGCACGTAAGTACAACTTGTCATGGCAGGAATGTGCTAAGTCTGTTGGCGTTTCTCCAGAAGAGTTATATACCGCAGGCTGTATTGACGGCATTATCGATTTCACTCCATCAGATAAAGATGAGCGTCAGCATAATTTCCGTCGTGCGATTATCAGTGCTATTGAAGCTGTTGAACGTGCAGCAATGAATTTTGTGCGTGAATCTACCGATTTAAAAGATCATTACGATCGTAGTTTGCAGCGTTTTTTAGCGCCGTCGGCTAATTTACTGACGCTTGAAAATAATACTCGCTTGTCTGTCGCCAATAACCCGACCATGTACCACAATATTTTTGGTAGTGCATATCGTTATTTACGTTATTTGACCTTGCGTAGCCGTATTCATTCAATCTCACAAGAACAGTATGGTCGCTTATCAAAAGTGAGCGTGCCAGAAGGTGACTTGTTAGCGCGCATTAAGCAAGAGCAGGAACGCGTGTTCCAAGCGTGGTTAACCAACCCAGATAAGTTAGTTTATGATGAAGAACTGAATAAGCTTTGGGGTACCTTTAGCGCTAAACGTAAAGATATTTCTGCCGAGCGTAACGTCATTACTCGTTTTATTTTGGGTGAACCAAAAGAGAACTATAAAAAAGCGCGTAAAGCGTTGTTATTTAACATTGGTTGGTCGTTATACCATCGTTGGAAAAGTAATGCTGCTAACAACTTCAATGGCTTAATTAAACATTTAGAGTCATTGCCTAAGTCTACAACACAAGCGCCGTGGCCTGAGCTTAGCCAACTTACTGTGTTAGATATTGTGGTTAATGATGAATTACGTGCAGACTTTATTTGGCAGTGTCATAACGTGCTTATTTTTAATGCGTTATATGACAATGTTGTAGGTAGCTTGGCGTCAATTTCGAAAGAAGCCATGATGTCAAAAAGCTTATCTCGCGAGTCGGTGGATAAGTTACTGCACAAATCTATTGATAACGCATTATCGACAAGTGACAAAGCTAACGACAAGAGTAAGTTCTATAAGTGGTTAAAATACTTCATGGATCAATCGAATCGTGCAGAATTGTTAACGCGTGTAGAGCAATGGAAGAGTGTCGGTTTCCCTCAGTTAAACGATTCTTTATTTGTTATTTTGACGTACTTCTTCGAACGTTTATTGCCTGAATATTTCGACAGTGAAGACGATCATGACAAATATACCGGCACCATTAACCCTGTGCGTATTGGCCGTCGTAAGGATTTCTGGAACCGCTTAACCATGGGTTACCAAGACTTACTGATCCTAAAAGTGCTTCGTGAAGAGAAAAAACAAGGCAAGATGGCATGGGAAAATATCATCAAACAATTCTTTAATAAGTTTGATGAAATTGATGCCGACAAAATGTCAGCTAACATGCTTAACTTCCCAGGTTTCCGTTTATCGATTGAAGACGCTATTGATAAAAAGATCCGTCCTTGCGGTTTAATTACCGGTCTAGCTGATTTTAATAATAACGGCAGTAAGTTACGTGTTGGTGTTGCGGTTTCAAATACCGCATTCCAAGCCGGTGCATTTGATATGGCCAGTGCTGAAAAATTCAGTTCGCTACTCATCGAATGTGCCAAGCGCAAACTTCCGGTTATTTGTTTCATCAGTTCTGGTGGCATGCAAACCAAAGAAGGCGCGGCGGCATTGTTTTCAATGGCGGTTGTGAATGACCGTATTACACGCTTTATTCGTGATAACGAATTACCGGTATTAATGTTTGGTTTTGGTGATTGTACGGGTGGTGCTCAAGCCAGTTTCGTGACTCATCCGTTAGTACAGACTTACTATTTGTCTGGCACCAACATGCCGTTTGCTGGCCAAATGGTGGTACCTGCGTACTTACCATCAACAGCAACACTGTCTAACTATTTGTCTAAAGTGCCAGGTGCCATGACTGGGTTAGTTCATAATCCATTTAGTGACACCTTAGACACTCAGTTGTCGGGTATTGATCCACTCATGCCATTACCGACAATGAAGATCGAAGACGTGATCAGTAAAGCATTGTCGACGCTAGTGCCTGAAGTGATTGAGTTAGAGGACGTCATTGTCCAAAATGATCCTCGTGCACTGATGAAGCCTATTCATAAAGTGTTGGTACATGCTCGTGGTTGTACGGCGGTTAAATTGATCCGTAAAGCTCACGACAACAATATTAATGTGGTGTTGGTGGCTTCAGATCCTGACATGACATCTGTTCCAGCAGATATGCTGAAAGATACAGATAAGCTTGTATGTATTGGTGGTAATACTTCAGATGAAAGTTACCTTAATGCCTACTCAGTCTTGAAAGTCGCTGAATATGAAAATGTTGACGCGTTACATCCTGGTATCGGTTTCTTATCAGAAAGTCCGCAGTTTGCAGCATTGTGTGTCAACAATGGGGTTAACTTTGTTGGTCCTAGTGTGCATTCAATGACCACAATGGGTAACAAGTCTAATGCTATCCACACTTCTCAATCGCAAAATGTGCCAGTTGTGCCTGGTAGTCATGGTATTTTGACTAACGCAGAGCAAGCCGTAAACGTAGCATCTGAGATTGGTTATCCTGTGCTGCTAAAAGCGGTACAAGGTGGTGGTGGTAAAGGTATTCAGGTTGTGAAACGTCCTGAAGACATGATTGGTTTGTTCCAAAAAACCGCCACCGAAGCTGCTGCTGCATTTGGCAATGGTGATTTGTATTTAGAAAAATACGTTACCTCATTACGTCATATTGAAGTGCAGTTACTGCGTGACAAGTTTGGTAATACCAAAGTATTGGGTATTCGTGACTGTTCAGTACAGCGCAATAACCAAAAAGTAATCGAAGAATCAGGTTCAACTATGTTGCCTGAAGAGCTTAAGCAACGTGTGATGGAATATACACGTGCGTTAGGCGAAGTAACCGATTATATGGGCGCAGGGACTGTTGAGTTTATCTATAACCTAGATGCTAACGAAGTGTACTTCATGGAAATGAATACACGTCTGCAAGTTGAGCATCCGGTGACAGAAGCGACATCAGGTATCGATATTGTTAGCGCGCAGTTTGATATTGCTGCTGGCCGTTCAATTGAAAAGCTTGAGCCTGTTGACCAAGGTTACGCCATGGAAGTGCGCGTAACGGCGGAAAAAGCAGCGCTTGATAGCCATGGTATTCTGCAGCTTATTCCGAATCCAGGTAAAATCACTGAATGTGTATTGCCTCAGCGTGATGATGTTGAAATTATTTCGATTGCCGCTGCTGGCAAAGAAGTATCGCCATACTATGATAGTTTGATCGCCCAGATCATTATACGTGGTACTGACCGTGCCGACGTTGTATCTAAAATGTATGCGTACCTCGATAGCGTAGTGATTAAAGGTATTGCGACTAACATTCCATTGTTAAAGCTTATCCTTAAAGATCCAACCTTCAACGAAGGGGTATATGACACTAACTACTTGCCACGTTTAATGGCTGAGTTAGATATACCTGCACTGATTGCAGAAATGGAAGCGGCAGCAGAAGCGATTGAGGTTGATACTGAATCATTACGTGTTGGTGAAAGTAACGAGCTGAAGGTTATGGCTCAGGGGGCTGGTATTTTCTATACCTCTCCAGCACCGGGTGAAGCTGACTTTGTAAAAGAAGGTGACATTGTTACTGTTGAACAGACATTGGCATTGATGGAAGCAATGAAGATGTTCTCGCAACTGACGTTAGCGGGCTTTAATCGTCAAACGGGTGTGTTATATCCTGAAGACCAACAGTATCGCATTGAACGTATTCTCAATAGCAATGGCCAGCAAGTTTCACAAGGCGACTTACTATTTGTGATCTCACCAGTCGAAGCTTAATACCTATAATTGTTCAGTAAATGAAATACCCGCCATTTGGCGGGTATTTTTTTGTCATATTTGGGTATGTTGTCATACACTCAATAGCGTATACACTTCTTTTTCGACCATTTTCTTGAGTCATAATGGGTGGAGCATACTATTGAGAAGGTTGAGTTTGCCTGAAATATCTAGCGTGTTATTGGTCATGCTGTTGATATTGATTAATCTGTTCAACACTAAGCATGCCAGCGCTTCTGTGCTCGAAGTGCAGCCTTTAATCGACTCACAAAGCCGTAATATCGTCCGCTATTGTGTTGATCCCGATTGGTTACCTTACGAAGCTATCGTCGATGGTCGTCATACTGGTGTTTCCTCTGACTATTTAGCCTTATTAACAAAGTATACCGGTTTAACTTTTATGTTAGTCCCGACAACCTCTTGGAGGCAGAGTTTAGAATTACTCAAACAAGGTCGATGTGAGTTAACCCCTATTTTAAATCAAACGCCAAAGCGCGACCAATATCTCTACTTTAGTGAGGTCTTTTTTAAATCGCCAAATGTACTGGTGTCGTTGAAGTCGCAACCCTTTCTACAAGGTTTTGAAAATATCGGCGACCGCTTATTGGCCATCCCCAAAGATTATCGCTTAGTCGAGTACATCCAACAGTATTACCCCAATATCAATACTATATTGACTAATAGTGAGCGCCAAGGGTTGGAAAAAGTCGCGAATGGTGAGGCTGATGTATTTGTTGGATCAATGTTTTCTGTTAATGCATATATTCAACAACAGGGTTTAACCTCGCTTAAAATAGCGGGTTGGGGAGGGCCTGAAGATGAATTACGCATGGGGGTTATTCACGCAAAGCAAGATTTATTGCCACAGATTAATGCAGGATTGGCAAAAATCACCCAAGCCGATCATATTGCAATTTATAAGAAATGGCACAATATTACCGTGATCGAAGACATTGATTATAGCCTAGTGATCCCTGTGCTAACGGCATTAGGGACATTTATTTTATTTCTCCTGTACCGCACAATATCAATCGGTAAGTACAATGTTCATTTAGAGGCAAACAATAAACAGTTACAGCAATTACAATTACAACTTGAGCAAAAAAATAGTGATTTAGACTTTTTGGCTCAACACGATCCACTAACAAAATTGTATAATCGTCAATACTTCAACCAAACATTTCTCGATACTAGACAAGCTCCTACTGAGCAAAATCACCATAATAATATTGGCTTAATCATTATAGATATCGACTTTTTCAAAGCAATAAACGACAAGCATGGACACGCTATTGGTGACAAAATATTGGTCCAGGTTGCCCAAGTGCTGCAAACTTCAGTGAGAGAGCGTGACGTTGTCGCCAGATGGGGCGGTGAAGAGTTTGTCATCGTTTGCCAGCATGTGCAGTTGATCAATGCCCAAGAGCTATGCCAAAGAATTACCGATGAACTCACTCATTTTCATTTTTACAACGATATCAAAGTGACTTGCAGCTACGGGATTGCTCTGCTGGGTGAGGGTGAACCCATAGAGGCGTGCTTTGAACGTGCCGATGCTGCGTTGTTCAAAGCTAAACAGTCAGGACGTAATCAATATTGTAGTGCGTAGATAAAAACCTCATCTTGATTGATGTTTACGCCTCTAAACCAATTCATTATGTAGATTAATAAATGCTTGCTCGATATGGCACAATGTTCAATAGCGACATTATTGGGGGCTAAAAAGGCTAATTTACCCATTTAAGCTAAAATTTAACATTTTAAGGTGAAATAAGCCTAAAGACTAAAAAATAAACTATTATTTTTTAGTCTTTTGTTTTATATGGTATTAATGGCTTTTAATGCGGTTTTTTTTGCTAAAAGTAAATAAATATTGCAACAGCTATTTGCGCCCAGCAAGGTTCCAATTTACAATATGCGCCTTAATAACCTGATGTGCGGTGTGTCGGTTTTTTTTCGCATGCTCCGTCTACTTCTTAAACTAATCATTAAAGTTGAATCATGACCGAATTATCCAAATACAGAAACATTGGTATCTTCGCTCACGTTGACGCGGGTAAAACCACGACCACCGAGCGTATCCTTAAGCTAACCGGTAAGATCCACAAGATCGGTGAAGTACATGATGGTGAATCAACCACTGACTTCATGGAACAGGAAGCTGAGCGCGGTATTACCATTCAGTCAGCAGCAGTAAGCTGTTTCTGGAATGATCACCGTTTCAACGTTATTGATACTCCAGGCCACGTTGACTTCACTGTTGAAGTATATCGTTCGCTTAAAGTACTTGACGGCGGTATCGGTGTATTCTGTGGTTCAGGCGGTGTAGAGCCTCAGTCAGAAACAAACTGGCGTTATGCTAACGATTCTGAAGTTGCGCGTATCATCTTCGTAAACAAGTTAGACCGTATGGGTGCTGACTTCTTACGTGTTGTTAAGCAAACTAAAGACGTTTTAGCAGCTAACCCATTGGTAATGGTTTTACCAATCGGTATCGAAGACGAATTCTGTGGTGTTGTTGACCTACTAACTCGTAAAGCGCACATTTGGGATGATTCTGGTTTACCAGAAAACTTCGAAATTACTGATGTGCCAGCTGACATGGTTGACTTAGTTGAAGAATACCGTGAAATGCTAATCGAAACTGCTCTTGAGCAAGACGATGACCTACTAGAAGCTTATATGGAAGGTGTTCAACCATCTATAGAAGACGTTAAGCGTTGTATCCGTGCGGGTACTCGTACAATGGCTGTGTTCCCAACATATTGTGGTAGCGCATTCAAAAACAAAGGTATGCAGTTATTACTTGATGCCGTTGTTGATTTCTTACCAGATCCAGTTGAAGTTGATCCACAACCGCTAACTGACGAAGAAGGTAACGAAAATGGCGAATTCGCAATCGTTGATGTTGATGCTCCGTTTAAAGCATTAGCGTTCAAGATTATGGATGACCGTTTTGGTGCATTAACATTCGTACGTGTTTATTCTGGCCGTTTGAAAAAGGGTGACACCATCCTTAACTCATTCACTGGTAAATCTGAGCGTGTTGGCCGCATGGTTGAAATGTATGCTAACGAACGTATCGAAATTGAATCAGCCCAAGCGGGTGATATTATCGCTATCGTTGGTATGAAGAACGTGCAAACTGGTCACACTTTATGTGATCCTAAGCACCCTTGTACACTAGAAGCCATGGTATTCCCTGAGCCAGTTATCTCTATCTCTGTAACGCCAAAAGATAAAGGCGGCAGCGAGAAAATGGGTATCGCTATCGGTAAAATGATTGCAGAAGATCCATCTTTCCGTGTAGAGACTGACATTGATTCTGGTGAAACCATCCTTAAAGGTATGGGTGAACTTCACTTAGACATTAAGGTTGATATTCTTAAGCGTACTTACGGCGTTGACCTAATTGTAGGCGAGCCTCAAGTTGCTTACCGTGAAACTATCACTAAAGAAATTGAAGATAGCTACACGCACAAGAAACAGTCTGGTGGTTCTGGTCAGTTTGGTAAAATTGATTACACTATTCGCCCTGGCGAGCAAAACACTGGTTTCACTTTCACTTCTAAAGTGGTTGGTGGTAACGTACCTAAAGAATTCTGGCCTGCTGTTGAGAAAGGTTTCAAGAGCATGATGAACACAGGTACTATCGCAGGTTTCCCTGTGTTAGACGTTGAACTTGTGCTTCAAGACGGTGCTTTCCACGCAGTTGACTCGTCAGCTATCGCGTTCGAAATCGCTGCTAAAGGCGCATTCCGTCAATCTATGCCTAAAGCCGGTGCACAACTTCTTGAGCCTATCATGAACGTTGACGTATTCAGCCCAGATGACAACGTTGGTGACGTAATTGGTGACCTTAACCGTCGTCGCGGTATGATCAAAGATCAAAACGCTGGTGTTACAGGTGTTCGTATTAAAGCTGAAGTACCGTTATCAGAAATGTTCGGTTATATCGGTTCACTACGTACAATGACTTCAGGCCGTGGTCAATTCTCTATGGAATTTGCTCATTACAGCCCATGTCCAAACAGTGTTTCTGAGAAAGTTGTTGCTCAAGTTAAAGAGCGTAAGGCTGCTGAAGCTAAGAAGTAATTCTAGTTTCGATTTGCCCATAAAAACCGTTGCCTAGGCAGCGGTTTTTTTATGCTTGTTTTATGCTGTTAACAGCATATAAAAACCCTGACAGCATTTACCACATTATTGATGGCCATCTCTACTGAGGGTTAAGAGTGCTTGAGCCGGCGGAGTTAATGGCAGGTTCTCTCGCCATATCAAGGCTAAATCCCAGGTCATGGCAGGTTGCATTGGTTTAAATATCAGTTTGCTACTGGTTAGCCGTTGGCAAATGGGTTCGGGTAAAATTGCGACGCCCAAGTTAGCTTCAACCATTGCCGCTAAAAAATCCCACTGACCCGTTCTAAAAGCAATATTAAGTTGTACACCAACTTTACGGCTTAAACGATTAATTAACTTGGCTAATGAAAAATCTTCGTTGTAAAGAATGAAGGGGTAAGATTCAAAGTCTTGCCAGCGTATTTCCGCTTTGCTAGCCAGAGGGTGCCCTTCTGGTAAGCAGGCAAGTAAAGGGTATTTAGTTAGCGCTTGGTTCGCTAACTCTATCTTATGCGTTGTAGGCAGCGCCGTGAAGGCAATATCTAGACTGTTGTTCAGCAGTGCTTGCTCACAACCAAATCCGCCATACTCGTTCATTTGTAATTCGATTCCGGGGTATTTTTGTCGATACTCGGTCAACAAAGGCGTGATTAAACTGCTCATCATCGGGCAGACTCCAAGTCGTAATCGTCCAGACTTTAAGCCGCTAAGGTTGCTAATCCCTTCTTGAAGTCGATGCCAGTGACCCAAAATCTCCCGCGCACTTTGTTCAAACAATTGTCCTGCTTGGGTTAATTCTACTGTTTGATTATTTCTTATAAGCAACTGCTCACCAATATTTTCCTCTAAACGTTGAATGGTTTTGGTCAGTGTCGGTTGGGTCATAAAGCACTTTTGTGCCGCACGGGTAAAGTTTTCGGTTTCAACTATGGTGAGAAAAATCTGTAAGCTCTTGATTGGGATGTTCATGCTTAAATGGAATCCACTTCATGGTAATTATTCATTTTACCTATGAACCTTAAAGGATTACTTTGAACTCCTTAGCAAAAACGGAGGAATAACAATGAAATCTACTTCAAGTTTATGGGTTAGCGCATTATGGCAAGCAGCGATGCCAGTAGAGCATGATGAGATTGAATCATCGAAGACATCAAAAGCAACAGCCGTAAACAACGAGCAAGTTGTTCAGCAAAGATCTCAACCAATAATCCCAGCTTAAGCTGGGTTTATTTTTTAATCAGGCCTTAGAGTATTACTCTATCAGATGTGAATATTACTGTTTTAATTAGCTCTATATTGTTAGTCAATATTGTCAGTTACGGTTTTATGACCCATGCAGCTAACCAAATGGCAAGATAACTGATATACAACTTATGCAGATAGTAGTGACATTATTTTTGCTATAAATGCTCACAGTATTAGCGATAGCCGGTCAACTCCATATAGCCTTTACCCTTGTGACTGCCGCTAATGGTGATGGGTCCTTCCCAATATGAGGTTGATACCAGCATGTCACTGTTAGGATTTAATGCGTCAGTGGTGACATCAATGCCCTCACTGTCAATCCGAAGATGCCAAGCAATAGGGTGTTTGCCTAATGCAGTTTGTTGCCACTGCGTTGGCTCCATTGAGATGTCACCGGGATTATCTTGGCTGTTGATATTACGCCCACTGCCATCGGCAAACATTCTTCTGCCACTGTAGAAGTGATCCGTATCATCTTGCCCGCGAAGCCTAAACATCATTAGCGTTGAGTCATCATCTAAACGCAGTGAAAACCAGTCCCAACCTTGCTGAGCCTTCGTTAGAAATTGCGAACTCCACTCTCGATCAAGCCAGGCTTTACCAGTTACTTGCTCAGTCACTCCATGGCGGGTTATCTCTCCAGTGACGTCAATAAAAGGCTGACTATAGTAGTAAGATGCCACACTTTTATCGGCGCTTTTACTGCTATAACCTTGCTCACCTTGTAATTGCAGCGGTTGTTGACTACTGAGTTGTAATTGATACTTAAATTGCTCACCTGCGACGGTTAATGTAGCTGGCAATAGTTGTTCTGATTGACTTAACCATTGCCAGTTTTGCAAATGAACCTCAAATGGTTGTGGCTCCACACCTGCAAGTTGAGGATGGCCGCGAGACCATTTTTCGGCGATTAAGTGTTCACTTTTGGTGGTCACTGCGGCATGGGCCATGTAAAGCTGATTAGTTATCCAGTCATTTTCTTTAAGTGTAATCGTACTTGTCTGTGGTCTCAGGCCGATGCGAAATTGAGTCCACTGTACGCCAATGTCTTCACCGGTTGTGGTAGTGAGGTTAGCGGTTAAATACCACCACTCAATTTTAAAGTCATTGTGAGCTAAATGGTCTTGTGGAAATTGTAATACTTTACCTTTAACAACGTCGCTATAGCCTTCAGCAGATGTTGATGACATGCTGCTAATGGTTGACTCTTTTTCTGCGGTGTCTTGTGCTGGTGAACAAGCCGTTAACACTAGGCCGATTACAAAAATCGTTAATATAGCCATACTGTGTGGCATTTTAAAGGCTGCTTTGGGCACTATAGTTGATATAAAAGAGATCATAATGCTTCCTGTTGTAGGCTCGATATGAGTGGTCTTCGAGTCTGCCAATACAAGGGTAAACATACCGCGAATAAACAACTCACTATCGCAATGACCACCACTTGAAAATAAGCCGCCCAATCCCATACCATAGCAATACTCCAGCCAAATGCTTGCAAGGTCACCTTGTGAATTAACAAATAACCCAGTAATGCGCCTGTGGGTAATGCAACCAAGCAGGTCAATAGCACAATGAATAACATTTGCACTAATACCATTATACGCAATTGATTGCGGCTAACACCTAGGGCATACAAGCGTGCTAATGGTGCTTGCCTTGCTTGTGTTAGCATCATGCAGGCACTGAATAAGCCGATAGCCGCCACCAGTAAGGTCAAACTATTCAGTACCACAGTAATAGAGAATGTTTTATTGAATATGGTAATCGCTTCGGTTTTTATCCGCTGCTGGCTGTACATATAAGCGGAAGACAGATTGATTTTCTGGCTAATGCTATCTTGTAGTGGAGTAATATCGCCTTGGTACGATACTGCTAGACTAATCGGTTTAGCTGGTAATTGAGATTGTTGCCATAAAGACTGGGTAATAATCGCCTCGCCTTGAGGGTTACCATAATCGTAATAAATTCCACCAACAGTTAATGTGTGCTGATTAAGTTGTGATAACTGAATTTTATCGCCGATATCGAGTTGATATTTTATCGATAAGGGTTCACTGATCATCACATAATGGCCTTGGGTGAACTCAGGCCAAAAGTCATCCGCAGTGATTTTAAAGACGGTTGTTTCTGTCAACGACAGATGATCGCGACTGACTAGATCGATAGGCACTTGTGTTTGTGGTGTTTCAATCCGATTAAGATTGCTATCGATAGTCCATTGATCATAAATGGCTTCAACTTTGGGATCGTTATTTAATAATAAGATTAAAGCATCTATCTGATTTGGGTTAGGTCTTATGTATAAGTCGGCATGTAAGCGGGCATCGAGCCATTTTTTTAGGGTGATTTCAAAGCTACCGACTAAAGTGTTCATGGCAATGTTGGCGCACAGTGCTAACAACATAGCCATCATGGCCAAGGCAAGCGGAGCAATTATCTCTTTGGTTTCTGCAATCACATATTGCCAAAGTCCTTTAGGCATAAATGGGCTGAGTAAGTTAACCGCCCAATGCAGGCATTGTGGTAATAGCAATGGAATAGCCACTGAGATAATACCCAATAATACCAAGCTATGGCGATACTGCTCGGTAAAGGCAAATCCGACAGTACAAATGAGTAACAGCAACACTGCGATGACAAATTGGCGCCAATGAATAATATTGAATTGTTGGTTTTGTGGCTGTTTTTGGGCCCCTTGGGCTAATGGTGTTTTGATAAGGCTAATTAGCATTGGGATACAGGCTGCAAATGCCGCAGACAAGGTTAGTATCAATGCTTGTACAAACCATTGCCATTGCCAAATTCCGGGTAATAACTTTGCGCCATAAAGCTGTTCAAGCGTTATCGCAACCATAGGTTGCAACCACTGCGACAACTGTAAGCCACCAATAAAGCCTAATATACAGCCGACAAACACTAAACATATTATTTCAAGGCTTAAGGCAAACATCACAGTACGCCTATCTATACCTTGCTGCATGATTTGCACCAGCAGTTTTTGACGCTTCATTAAACTGTAGCGCACGCCGTTGTAAGCAATAAATAATCCGACCACAAATGCTAGCATGCTCATGGCATCAAGATTAAGGTGAAAACTCGCCGTGAGGGCGGTAAGCGATTCACCTTCACTGGTTCGAGTGGTGAAAGTTAGCTTACTGGTGTCAATACCTGCTTGAGTTAGGGTGTCGGTTAACCGAGCGATGAGTTGCTCATCTGACTCAGGCGCTGTTGCATTAGGATCTGCTGGCTTTGAGTCAAATACCGCAATATAACTGAGCTTTCCCTGCATATTCAGTAACGGTTGGGCTAAAGATATATCGGCAAGAATAGCGGTTCCAAGTCCCCAGTTATCATCAATGGCGATGATCTCAACAGGGACCTTATTCAGTACTAAGCGGTCAGTTTTGCGGCTGAGATTGTCAAGGCGATCACGCTGGCTTAGCGACATTAATACCTTGGCTTGGCCGCTGAGCAATTCGGCAAGGGGAATATTGGTTGACGTTATCGCGGCAGAGGAGTGAGAGTCAGTATTTTGCTGTTTGCGGCTGCTGATTGCCGCAATAATATCGCTACTGTTGACGCGCCAAAGCCGGCCTTGTTCATCTGTTGCTATACCTTCAATACTCGCGATGGTGTTGAATCCGCCATTAGCCAATGCAAAGTATACCGACTCATCAATGCTGCTTTCTGTGCGGTGGCTAATGGATAAGCGTGCTTGTTGGCTGAGTAGCTCGGAGACATTGCCGTAGCTTTGTTTAGCATTTTCATTGGTGGCATTAACCCCAATAAGCAAAGTCACTGCCAGCATAATGCCCAGTAAAATGGCACTTGCTTGCAGTGGCGCATGACGATAATGACTAACAAATAAGCGCAAACATAATCTTAAGCGACTAATTGATGAGGAGTCGGTCATCATTGTCTATCCCTGCAGCTTTTTATTTGTAGGGTTAACTACTATTTGCTGATTTTCAACATGCCAACGGTGTTGCATAAACGCTGCACACTCCTCGCTGTGGGTAACCATCAAAATGCAGCAGTTTGCTTGTTGAGCTAATTCAGTGAGTAGTTGCATTACCTGCATTCCAGCGTGTTGATCGAGGTTACCTGTCGGCTCATCAGCTAAAATCAATTGTGGTTTGTGAGCTAATGCTCTCGCAATGGCGACCCGTTGTTGTTGCCCACCAGAGAGATTTTCAATATTACGCTCCAGTAATGGGGTTAAGCCGAGTTGATGGCATAACTCATCACACCAAGGGCTCCAAGTTAATTGGTTGAGCGCCAGTGAGAATTGAATATTGTCACGGACATTTAATGGTGTCAGTAAGTTAAAATGTTGAAATATCACTCCAAGCGACCGACGTCGATACTGGCTCCATTGCTTATCTTGCCATTGTGTTACTGAGAGCATGTTATCGCCTTGACGAATTAACATGTCGCCATTGTCGATAGTTTCAAAGCCACCAATGATATTCAGTAAAGTGCTTTTGCCGCTACCACTAGGGCCTGTTAATGCAATTGTTTGACCTTGTTGCAGTGTCAGGCTCACTTGCTGCAACACGGGATGAAATGACTCGCCATCGCGAAACCCTTTACTAATATTTTCTAAGGTAACGATGCTTGTCATAATTGCTCCATAACGAATTAGCTTTGATAAACGTAATGCATTGACTGTGTCATATGATGACCAATATACGCGATAAAATCTGTTTATGTCTAAACATAAAAAAAGCGAGCCAATGGCTCGCTTAGTGACAATAAAACATTGAATTAGTTAAGCATCGACTAATGAATATGGTAATTCAATAATGGATAACTGTGAGCTTTCATCGTTAGCAATACGCAGTTGAGCATTGTTTTCAGTATCATTGGGCAGTACAGCCGTCAGAAGTACTTTGTCGCCATATTGGACACATTCAATGATATTGCCTCCCCGGCGAAAACCGTCTTCAAGGGCGATTTCTAACTGGGTGTCAGTAGTGATGTTTAGGCTACTGGTGCCAGATAGAATATACAACGCACGCTTATTACCACCGCGGTATTTCATTCTGGCAATGGTTTCTTGGCCCATGTAACAGCCTTTGGTAAAGCTGATGCCATTGATGGCTTGTAGATTACACATTTGCGCTACGTACTGGCCTGAGTGGGCGGCATCTATGTTGGGGTAACCAGCTTTTATCTCTAACGCTTGCCATGCTGTGGCATCAAATAATGTTTGGCCTGATTGGCTAATGATAGCCTCTGCGGTAGCGCGTTTTACAATGGCAATAAAACGTTCGCCATCACGAATGATCGCCCCTTGGTCGACGAGATTAAGCGCTTGCGACGCCTCACCAAAATATTGCGTAACAAAGGCTTGTGCTTCTGGGCCAGCAATACCGATTATGTGGTAATCATCGCTCACATTAGCCAACTCAGCTTTACTGAATACCGCGTATTTTTGTAAGTGGGGTAAATCTAACAATAGTGCGCTTTTTGGCAGTAACATAAACAAGCTGTCGGCTATTGCAAACGTACGAAAGCTAGCAAGCATTTTGCCTTTAGGGTCACAATGTGCGCCCCATTTCCATTCATTTTCACCTAGTGAAGTGATGTCAGTGGTGACTTGGCCGTGAATAAAGCTGCGCCCTTGCTCGCCGGTGATTTCAATTAATCCCATGTGAGTCAAACTTGATAGCATTAATGCAGGAGAAGTGGCGATGAAATCCCAATCGGGTTGATTTACTGAAATGGTCATAACTATCCCTAAGCTGAGAATAAGACGGTATGGTTGGAGTGTAACGGAATAATACAATGCTCAACAGGGGGCAAGGTTTTAAAAACCAATAAAAAAAGCTACCTTGTTACCAAGATAGCTTTCTAGAAGCTCATTAACCTAAGCTAATCGCTTTCTAAGTAAGCTTAAAACAATACTCGAGCACGAATAGTGCCTTCAATTGATTTAAGTTCTACTAATGCTTCTTCAGCTTGATCTGAATCGACTTCCATTACCACATAGCCGATTTCAGCAGTGGTTTGTAAGTACTGTGCGGCAATGTTAATGCCTTTTTCAGAAAAGGCTTGGTTGATTTTGATCAACACGCCAGGACGATTTTGGTGAATGTGCAATAAGCGTGAAGTACCGCTATGCTGTGCCAAAGATACTTCAGGGAAGTTAACTGCCGATAAGGTCGAACCGTTATCTGAGTATTTCACTAATTTACCAGCCACTTCAATACCAATATTCTCTTGTGCTTCAGCGGTACTGCCGCCAATGTGTGGTGTCAGTAATACGTTGTCTAAACCACGTAACGGTGACACAAACTCATCATCATTTGATTTTGGCTCTACCGGGAACACGTCAATTGCTGCACCTGCAATCTGCTCCGATTTTAGCGCTTGGGCTAAATCGTCAATATCAACCACGGTACCGCGTGAGGCGTTAATAAAGAAACTGCCTTGACGCATTTGGGCAAATTCAGCTTTAGCGAACATGTCTTTGGTTTGCGGCGTTTCAGGTACATGCAGGCTGACAACATCAGCTTGGGCCAATAACTGTTCCATAGAGTGAACTTGTGAGGCATTACCCAGTGGTAATTTGTCTTCAATATCAAAGAAAATTACTCTCATGCCAAGGGTTTCAGCCAAAATACCTAGCTGAGTACCAATATGACCGTAACCAATTACACCTAAGGTTTTGCCACGGACTTCAACACTACCATTAGCACTCTTTAACCAACCGCCACGATGCGACATTGCATTGCGCTGTGGAATGCCGCGCATGAGCATGATGATTTCGCCAATGACTAGTTCTGCAACACTACGAGTGTTAGAGAATGGGGCGTTGAATACCGGGATACCCAATTTTTCGGCGGCGGCTAAATCGACTTGATTGGTGCCAATACAAAAACAGCCAATCGCAACCAGCTTTTCTGCATGGTGCAATACTTCAGCGGTAAGCTGAGTACGGGAACGTAATCCAACAAAGTGAGCATCTTTGATCGATTCAAGTAAAGCCTCTTCGCCGAGCGACGCTTTATGGTATTCAATGTTGGAATAACCTGCTCGTTCTAGAACATCAACCGCAGTTTGGTGGACGCCTTCCAACAGCAGGATTTTGATCTTATCCTTGTCAAGCGAGTGTTTCGCCATGATATGGGTACCCTCTTATCATTAAATGATGCTTATGCTAATGAATTAGCCAATAGTTATGCTATAAATGCGGACTTCCGACGCAATGCCAAAGTAGCACTTTTTTTAAGGCTTGTGGAGGGCTAGATGGCTGAAGTAATATCTTTAATTGAGAACAATATCGCAGATGAGGAATTGAGGATGCAAAAACGCGTGATTTGGATGGCAATCTACCTATTGGTATTGTTTTGGTCTGTCAGTAATCCCAAAGATATGTTCACTTGGTGGCTAGAGGCTATCCCCGCATTAATTGCCTTACCTATTTTATTTTTTAGTCGTAAGAGCTTTCCGCTGACCACGTTAGCTTATGCCCTTATTTTAGTGCATTGCTGTGTATTATTTGTGGGTGCGCGTTATACCTATGCCGAAGTGCCATTATTTGACTGGTTAGCCCAAGTTATGGGTAGCGAACGCAATAACTACGATAAAGTTGGCCATTTTGCCCAAGGTTTTATCCCTGTGATATTGGCGCGAGAAATATTTATCCGCAAGCAGGTCATGCAAATAGGCGCATGGTGCCAGTTTTTGGCCGTTTGTTTTGTATTGGCTTTTTCGGCATTTTACGAGCTAATCGAGTGGTGGGTCGCCGCAGCTTCAGGTGAAAATGCTGAAGCCTTTTTAGGTACTCAAGGGTATGTCTGGGATACCCAATCAGATATGTTCTTAGCCTTAATTGGTGGTATTTGTGGTGTATTGCTGCTTTCACCGCTTCATAATAAACAAATAGCCGCCAAAATGGCCCTTAATAATAAGTCGATATAAGTGAGTTAGCTGATTTAGGTACCTAAGTGCAGTGATTGCAATAAGTCGATTAGTTCGCTGTGCTTAGGGTTAATTACAGATGTTAAGCCAATATAACGTATCTGCTTATCCGGGTTACATTAGTGTTCAAAGCGATACAACATCAGGCAAATTAATTATTCATACCTTAGACTTACGCCATGGCCATAAATACGAGAAAATACTGACTATCCTTGCCATATAACAGGTCTTTGATGAGAGTAATCTTTGATTAACAATAAGCGATTAACCGTGATTGGTTCAGTGTTAAGTGAGCAGTTTTGCACTTTAAATTCAATAAATAGTCACTTATAAAAATGTGCTAATAGAGTGAAACAAAAGTAAACAATAGGCTTTGCCTAGTACTTAAGGCTAGTAAACCAGCTTCATTTACGTATAGTATATAATCTCAGGATGTGCTCAAGGTATGTTGAGCAATAACATACTTTTCAGGGAGAAGAGTGATGAGTTCAAATATCGATGAATTGGTGTTTTTACACCAAATCGCAGCACCTTGCCATTTAGCTATTTTGGCTGAGTCTATCGGGTTGAAAACTCGAATAGTCAAACATGCCGCTGAGCTTGAGTTAGAAAAAAAATCCAATAAATTTTATCTTGTTTCACAAAAAGGTGCCGCATTAGACAGCAAAGGTATTCCTTTGTTGGTGTCGCGTTTAGTGGAGCATGTTCCTGTTGCGTTATATCAAGTTGAACGTGGCTCGCTCGATCAAGAAGCGGCATTACTCCTCGGCGTTCGTGGTTTATTGTACAGTGACCAGCGCATGGATTTAATGCTGACGGGTTTACGTAAAATGGTGGCAGATGAATTATGGTATGACCGGCCATTGATCAGTAAAATCTTTAGACGTTTAGTTCAGAAACTTGATACCAGTGCTGAAATCCCTTCCGATACCGTTGCCATTCTACAAAGATTAACCAATCGAGAAAGAACCATTATTCAGCTTGTTTCCAGTGGTGCTCGCAATAAAGAAATCGCCCAGCGTTTGTGTATTAGTGAACATACCGTTAAAGCACATATTTCGTCTATTTTCCGTAAAACAGAATCTCGCAACCGAGTTGAATTGTTACGTTGGGCACAAACCTATCAAAGTCATAGTGAATTAGTCAGCTAATATGCTGATGGATTCATAGAGTGATTAAAATAGGAGCTTAGGCTCCTATTTTATCGGTCAGGTTTCTCGATAGTGTTATCTTTTAAAAGCTTACGCTAATAAGTACACTGGGCTTTCTGATAACGATAATAATGGATGTTAACAATGAGTATTTGGTTTAAGGCTGTTACTTTAGAAGATTGTGCTCGTTTAGATGCTGGGATGCATGAAAAGGGCACCTTAATGCAAACATTAGGCATTAAAATTACTGAGATTGGCGATGATTACATGGTTGCGACTATGCCCGCTAATCCAGCAGTGCATAATCCATTAGGCATTGTTCATGGTGGCGCGAATGTAGCGTTAGCAGAAACGGTTGCCAGCTATGCAGCTAATTTTGTGGTCGACTTTACCCGCTACTATTGTGTTGGCCAAGAAATTAACGCTAATCATTTAAAAGCATCACGCAATGGCGAATTAACCGCAACAACAAAACCAATACACATAGGCAAGCGCAGTTCTGTATGGGAAATATTAATCCACAATAGCGCGGGTCAACTGTGCTGTATTTCAAGAATGACAGCAGCTGTGGTCGAGCGATAGACTATAATAGGTTGAAGATGATTATTTGATTAGCCTTGATGATCCCGAGTTGCGCTGATGAGATATTGAGTTAAATATTAAGCCATCCCGCATAATTCACTGCGCTAAAATCGGATCTATTTTGTTGCTTAAGCGTGTTAGTGGTCATATGAGGTTATGCAGAATATTACCATAAGGAAAATCCATGGACAGTATCAATATCTGGGAATGGGTCGGTTACTTAGCCTCGGTCGTTGTGGCGATTTCGCTGATGATGGCCAACATTAAAAAACTTCGCTGGTGGAACTTGATTGGTGCTGGTCTATTTGTGGCTTATGGTTTAGCGATAGACGCAATTCCAGTGGCGTTAGTGAACTTTTTTATTGTACTCATTGATGCATATTATTTGCTTAAGTTATACCGCGAGCCGACACCTCCGGCTGAATAGTTAACCTCATTTAGTTAACTTCATGGTGGTCATTAATCTGTTTACTACTAAAGCCAAAATGAATATTTTGGCTTTTTTTGTTGAATGGGTTCTGACTTGAATTTTGGCCTATTTCATCAATCATCAATCTTCAATCATCAATAATGCTTAATCGATGATTGATGTTAGCCGTTGTTATAAGGTTTTAGTTTACCAGTAGATAGGTACTTTTAAGGCGCTTTTACGTGACTGCTCCATTGCAAACAATAAACTGGTTTCTTTATTGTCTAGCCAGGTGTCAATATCAAGTTGATGTAGCTCACTAAGCAGTCTTAATATTTTGTATGCAGACAGAGTACTAATTCCTAATGCTAAGTCTTGCCAAGGCAAGCGAAATGCCTCGCGTTTTTTCGCTGGGTATATTTCGCCATAAGCAAATCCCACTAAGATGCTTTCATCAAGAGCATCTGCCACATCTTGATAGTCTTCGCTGCTCATTGCTGATGTTATAGGCATTAATTTGCCAATACGTTTCCATGAGGCTTGCTGCAATTTGTTGGCAAATAGGTCTAATTCTGGCTCTTGACTGAATTGATGTTGACCATTTTCAGTGGTTAATAACAAATCGACTAGCGCTAATTGTAATTGGCCATACTCGGCGTGTTGCCATATCGAGGCTAGCTGGGTTGAAATTGCGTTAATATGGTTTTCGAGTTGCTGGCAAACAACAGCTTTATTGCTGATATTGGCAAGCATATTGGCATCATCTTGCAGCAATAAACAACAGCTTTGCAATGGACCCACAAATTCTAGCGCACGTTCAAGGTGATCAAATAATGGACTAATGTGCTGATCCAGTAATCCAAATTGATTTAAGGTGAGTCTGAGTAAGCGCACGCAGCGGCGTAATTCCCCCCACAATACTGACTGTCGCTCCACATCATTAGTGACAGTTACTAATATATTTTCAATAAGTTGCCAGCGCTCTAGGGCTGTTTCTAATATGGCGCTTAAGGCTTGGGGGACATTATTGTTTTTTGGCAAACAGACGTGATCAATCGATTCGATTGAGAAAGGTTTTGACTTACCCGCGAGTTGATAGCCACGCTGAGCTTTACTGGCTTTGCCAAGACGAAAGGGAACTGACTTAGCCACTTCACGTGCCAATTGGATTAAGGCTGAAGTATCACCAGCAAGTAATTCGAATTCGAGTTCGCAAATGGGGTCAATTTTATGTTGCGCAATAATCTCACCCACATCTAAAGCAACTTCAATCAAAGTGTCATTGAGATAGATATGCCAAGTTTGGCGTTCAAAATTAGTTTCAAAAATGCATTTTAGTGATCTTGATACACTGTCGAGATCATTTCCTACTGGCCATATTTCTGCTGGAAAAAGTGACAGAACCGGCATTTTTTGATTTATGCTGACATTATATTCAGGACGAGAATGGATCCCTCCTACCACTCTGCCTGCTGTTTTTATAGTCTGTTCGAGTTGGTTGTCAAACCCTCTTACTCGTAAGCCCATATCCCAACGACGCAGTTGTAAATCGTCGGTATCAAAATATCCGTTGGTGAGTTTCTTCTGCCCTTGTGGGGTTGAATTTGGATATTCATTCAATATTTTTTTCAAAAAATCATGGTGTTGTGATTGAATGAATAGTTTTAACTCTATTTCTGCGTCCATTGACTTTATATTTGCCTTGTCATTAAATATTCACTAATGCGTCATGTTATCTTCATAATGTCACATTGCTGTAATAAAAATCTCTTAGGATAGCGTTGCTCGCATCATATATACTAAGCAACGATAACAGAGAAACTGTTGTACGAAATTAAAAAACACAGTTTCATTATGTGGACGCTTGGGTTAACATGCGCCCGCTTTTTCCAAACTGGAATTTATTAAATAGGTAAACGGCAATGCCAGTAAACTCTATTTTAGGTGTGTTTGCAAAATCACCTCTTAAGCCTTTAGAACAGCATATCGACAAAGTACATGAGTGTGCATCACTTCTTGTTCCTTTCTTTGACGCAACCAACTCAGGTGACTGGGATGAAGCGGTAAAGATACGCAAACAAATTAGTTTGTTGGAAAAAGATGCTGACTCACTTAAACGTGAAATTCGCCTAACACTTCCTGGTGGATTGTTCATGCCTGTTGAGCGTACCGACTTGCTTGAGTTATTAACTCAACAGGACAAAATCGCTAACAAAGCAAAAGATATCTCTGGCCGTATTATCGGTCGTGAATTAGTCCTTCCTCAGCCAATGCAAGCTGCCTTTGGCGCTTATCTAAAACGTTGTTTAGATGCAGTATCGCTTGCAAAACGTGCTATTAACGAGCTCGATGACTTACTCGAAACCGGTTTCCGTGGTCGTGAAGTTGAGTTAGTTGCCAAAATGATTAATGAATTAGATCTTATCGAAGAAGATTCAGATGATTTACAAATTCAAGTGCGTCGTCAGTTATATGCATTAGAATCTGAATTGAATCCTATCGATGTGATGTTCATGTATAAAATTATCGAATGGGTAGGAGGTTTAGCAGATATTGCTGAGCGTGTCGGTTCCCGCCTAGAGCTAATGCTAGCTCGTAACTAATCACAAAGGTTATCAAGGAAACAACATGGTTGATGTATTAGTCACCAACGGCCCTATGCTCATTATGATAGCGGCGGCATTTGGATTTTTGATGGCATGGGGTATTGGTGCAAACGACGTAGCCAATGCAATGGGAACCTCTGTAGGTTCTAATGCCATTACTATTAAACAAGCGATCATTATTGCAATGATCTTTGAGTTCGCCGGTGCTTTTTTAGCCGGTGGTGAAGTCACGAGTACAATTCGAAAAGGTATTATCGACGCAAGTTATTTTACTGATGTACCTGAATTATTGGTATACGGCATGATTGCCTCATTACTTGCTGCGGGTATTTGGTTAGTCGTAGCGTCAGCGTTAGGCTGGCCTGTATCGACAACTCACTCAATTATTGGTGCTATTGTCGGTTTCGCCGCGGTAGGCGTCAGTGCTGATGCTGTTGAATGGGGTAAAGTTGTCGGTATCGTTGGCTCTTGGGTTGTGACACCGGCCATTTCGGGTTTTATTGCTTTTATTATTTTCCAAAGTGTACAAAAGCTGATTTTTAACACCGATGATCCGTTAGCGAGTGCTAAGCGTTATGTGCCTTTTTACATGGCCCTTGCAGGTTTTGTGATGTCACTTGTGACTATCACTAAAGGCTTGTCGCATGTAGGGATAAACTTTTCAACAATTGAAGCGTATGTGCTAGCAACAGCTGTTGCTGCATTAGTCGGTTTTCTAGGTAAAATGGCGATTAGTCGTTTAAAAATGAGCGACAAAGCTGACCTAAAAACCCAGTATGGTAATGTTGAAAAAGTGTTCGCTATTTTAATGGTAGTGACTGCATGTTGTATGGCATTTGCTCATGGTTCTAACGATGTTGCCAATGCGATTGGTCCTTTAGCTGCGGTTGTTTCTGTGGTTGAAAGTGGCGGCGTTATTGGTGCTAAAGCCGTTCTAGCATGGTGGATTTTACCACTGGGTGCTGTTGGTATTGTTATGGGCTTGGCGATTTTTGGTCAACGTGTAATGCAAACCATAGGTAAAAATATTACTCATTTAACTCCAAGTCGTGGTTTTGCTGCTGAATTAGCGGCAGCATCGACGGTTGTGATTGCTTCTGGTACTGGCTTACCTATTTCAACAACGCAAACTTTAGTGGGTGCCGTGTTGGGTGTGGGTATGGCTCGTGGTATCGCAGCCATCAATATTGGTGTGGTGCGTAACATCGTGGTGTCTTGGGTTATTACCCTGCCAGCAGGTGCAGCGCTGTCTATTGTGTTCTTCTTTATTATTAAAAATATCTTTAGTTAATATAACGAAGACGCCATGCAGTATTAGCAAAAATGTGAATGCTGAATGTATTTAAGAAGGAAGTCGTATGACTTCCTTCTTGCATTCAGAGCATTTAATAAATAGCATGACGATAAGTTTTCTGAGTTTGGATAAATACCGTGTTAAGAGTACTTTCAATTCTTATATTTTTACTGGCGCCAAATGGCGTATTTGCAGCCCAAGGGCCAACGCGCTTCATTTCTGATGATGTGTTTACCTATATCCACGGTGGACCGGGTACTGAATTTCGTATTATCGGCAGTGTTGAAGCGGGCCAACCTATTACTTTATTAGGTGATACCCAAGGTGACTTCACTCAAATTATCGACCATAAAGGTCGTGAAGGTTGGGTATTAACCAGTTTAGTAACCGATCAGCCTAGTTTTCGTGAACGTTTTCCAGAGATGGAAGCGCAACTAAAACAAGCTAATGAGCAATTAAATAATATTACGCAAAATACTGAAAGTACCGAAGAGTATTTAACGCTGGCGAACGCAAAGGTGACTGAGTTAAGCGCTGAGTTAGCCAAAGCGATTGAAGAGCGGGATGTCGCTAAGTCAGAAGTAAAGCAAGTAGCTGATAATCAACGTTACTACATGTGGCAACAAGGTGGATTAATAGCAGGTATCGGGGCTTTAATCGGTATTGTATTGGTATATTTGCCTCGTCCGCAGCGCCGTCAAAAAAGTCGCTGGATGTAATGTCTCCAATAATCATCAGATTGTCATGGATAAGATGACAACACTTGTGTGATAAATTTGATTGCTAAAAAAGGCCAACGATTCAAACGTTGGCCTTTTTTTATGGTGTTTTTTGTCGATAAAATTTATTCATATTTAGTTAGGTTTATTTTTATTTAATGATTGTTTAACAACTGCTTAGTTAGTTTTTGTTGTTTCTATAACACATTTTTTTCATTCATTTCAGTGAACATAATCAAACAATCATTAGCAAGTATTTAACTAGAGTGTCCAAGTTCACATTTTGAATGTATAATCGCCGAAAATTAGATCGTACATTGTATACAAAATAAATAATTCGTGAATACAGTGTCCATTCAATAACGATAATAACCATCCTTAACCTGACCTAGATGGAAGCGAATACTATGTTCAAAGCGAGTGAAGTACTGGGCGGTTGCTATGACAATGCCACTCTTGAGGAACTGTTTACTGCAGTGACCAACAACTATATTGTCGATGAAGATCAATACCTGTCTGAATTAATTAAGCTTGTGCCTTCGTCTGAACAAGATATTGAACAAGTCACACGCCGTGCCCATGAACTCGTCAGTAAAGTTCGTCAGTTTGAGAAGAAAGGCCTTATGGTTGGTATTGATGCATTTTTGCAGCAATACAGCTTAGAAACGAAAGAAGGCATTATCTTAATGTGCTTGGCAGAAGCCTTGTTGCGTATTCCTGATGCAGAAACTGCCGATGCGCTTATTCAAGACAAGTTATCTGGTGCCAAGTGGGATGAACATCTTAATCGAAGTGGTTCGTTATTGGTTAACGCCTCAACATGGGGCTTAATGTTAACCGGTAAACTGGTTAAGTTAGATCGCAATACTGATGGTTCGCCAAGTCACATACTCAAACGTCTCGTTAATCGTGTTGGTGAGCCAATGATCCGTCAAGCTATGCTAGCGGCGATGAAGATCATGGGTAAGCAGTTTGTGTTAGGGCGCGATGTTAAAGAAGCCCTTAAAAACAGCGAAGCTAAACGTAAGTTAGGTTATACCCACAGTTATGACATGCTTGGTGAAGCTGCGTTAACGGCCACTGATGCGCTCAAGTACTTTATGGATTATAGCAACGCTATTGATGATTTAGGTGCACAGCAATATGACGTTGGCAACGCTCCAAGACCGACAATTTCTATTAAATTGTCAGCATTGCATCCTCGTTATGAAGTCGCTAATGAAGACCGCGTATTAACAGAACTATACGACTCGGTAGTTAAATTAATTGTCCAAGCCCGCGCCTTGAATATCGGTATTTCTATTGATGCAGAAGAAGTTGACCGCCTTGAGCTGTCGTTAAAGTTGTTTAAGCAACTTTATCAGTCAGAAGCTGCCAAAGGTTGGGGGTTACTGGGCATTGTGGTTCAAGCGTATTCTAAGCGTTGTTTACCTGTGTTGTGTTGGTTAACACGTCTTGCTAAAGATCAAGGTGATGAAATTCCACTTCGCTTGGTTAAAGGTGCTTACTGGGATAGCGAGCTTAAATGGGCCCAACAAGCTGGCGAAGCGGGTTACCCACTGTACACCCGTAAAGCGGGCACTGATGTGTCTTATTTAGCCTGTGCACGCTATTTGTTGTCTGATGCCACTCGCGGTGCTATTTATCCACAATTTGCCACCCATAATGCGCAAACCGTCGCTAGCATTGATGCTATGGCGGGCGATCGCTTATACGAATTTCAACGTTTACACGGTATGGGCCAAGAGCTATACGACACTATGTTAGCTGAAAGCGGTGCTAAGGCTGTGCGTATTTATGCCCCCATTGGCGCTCATAAAGATTTACTGCCGTATTTAGTCCGTCGCTTACTAGAAAATGGTGCCAATACCTCATTTGTGCATAAACTTGTTGACCCTAATACGCCAATTGAGAGTTTAGTGGTTCATCCACTGGTGACATTATTGGGCTACAAGAGCTTAGCGAATCGTAAAATTGTTCAACCAGCTGATATTTTTGGTGCAGAACGTAAAAACTCTAAAGGATTAAACATGAACATTATTTCTGAGTCAGAGCCATTTTTTGCTGCACTAGACACATTTAGCGATACCCAGTGGACCGCAGGCCCGCTGGTCAATGGCAAAACCTTAACCGGCGAACTGCAAACTGTGGTCAGCCCATACGACACCTCATTAACGGTAGGTACTGTTGCTTTTGCTGATGCTAATGCCATTGAGCAAGCCATTGCGAGTGCTGATGCTGCTTTTGGTGGTTGGGCTCGTACTGCGGTTGAAACGCGTGCCAATGCACTGCAAAAGTTGGCCGATTTACTCGAAGAAAATCGCGAAGAACTGATTGTGTTATGTACTCGTGAAGCGGGTAAGAGTATTCAAGACGGTATTGATGAAGTTCGCGAAGCCGTCGATTTTTGTCGTTACTACGCTGTCCAAGCTAAGAAAATGATGGCCCAGCCAGAATTGCTTCCAGGCCCAACAGGTGAGTTAAACGAACTGTTTTTACAAGGTCGCGGGATTTTTGTGTGTATCAGCCCATGGAACTTCCCACTCGCTATTTTCTTAGGCCAAGTCTCTGCAGCCCTTGCTGCAGGTAATACGGTTATTGCCAAGCCTGCAGAGCAAACCTGTTTAATCGGTTATCGCGCAGTGCAACTGGCACATCAAGCCGGTATTCCTACCGAAGTGTTGCAATTCCTTCCAGGAACTGGCGCTGTGGTTGGTTCTGCAATCACTGCTGATGAACGTATTGGCGGTGTGTGTTTTACTGGTTCCACTGGCACGGCTAAATTGATTAACCGTACCTTGGCTAATCGCGATGGTGCAATTATTCCATTGATTGCTGAAACTGGCGGTCAAAATGCCATGGTAGTTGATTCAACCTCACAACCAGAGCAAGTGGTAAATGATGTTGTATCGTCATCATTTACCAGTGCAGGTCAGCGTTGTTCGGCATTACGAGTATTGTTTTTGCAAGAAGATATTGCCGATCGCGTCATTGAAGTGATGAAAGGTGCGATGGAGCAGTTAGTCATTGGCAACCCAAGTTCTGTGAAAACAGACGTAGGCCCAGTGATTGACGCGACGGCCAAAGCTAACTTGGATGCTCATATTGATCATATTAGCCAAGTAGGTAAGTTGATAAATAAACTTGAGTTACCTGCTGGTACTGAAAAGGGCCATTTTGTTGCGCCGACAGCGGTTGAAATCAATTCGATAAAAATGCTTGAAAAAGAGCATTTTGGACCGATTTTGCATGTTATCCGTTATAAAGCGGCTGATTTAGGCAAAGTGATTGATGAAATCAATAGTACCGGATTTGGCTTAACCTTGGGGATCCATAGCCGTAACGAAGGCCATGCGTTAAACCTTGCTGATAAAGTCAATGTGGGTAATGTGTATATTAACCGCAACCAAATTGGCGCCGTTGTTGGTGTGCAGCCATTTGGTGGTCAAGGATTATCGGGTACAGGCCCTAAAGCTGGTGGTCCACATTACTTAACCCGTTTTGTAACTGAAAAAACTCGTACCAATAACATTACCGCAATTGGCGGCAATGCGACGTTATTATCATTAGGTGATACTGACGAATAACGGAGTGAGTTACTCAAGTTGACTAAGCCCACTTCTCGTGGGCTTTTTGTTATTATGCCGCCTCGGGTTTTGTTAACTTGTTTGCGGTTATTTACTCTTGGATTGGAATATTATTGCGTTTTAAACCACGACTGACATTGCTACACAATTTACCAAAGCGACTGATATCACCAAATGAAGGCGTTATGCCTTGGTTAATCGCTGATTCCCAGTAGGTGAGTTCCGCATCAACAAGCTCCAATAGTTTTTTTGGGCAACCAACACAGGTATTGGCTGGACCACAACGAAAGATATCAGCTGAATCTAATGGAAAAGTCTGTTTTACTTGGGCAATGAGTTGCTTCATCGCGCTGATCCTATCGGGTTTGTGCTGCATATTTCACCTATGATGATGAAGTCGCGGCTGTTATCGCTAGCCGGTAACTTGATGATTTACAGTCATGGAATAGGTCAATTAATCGTTCAGTGAGAACTTTCACAATAACAAATCAGCCAAAGGGCAATATTAACGTAAATCAATTTTTTGCTGTAAAAATAGCGATTAATCGATAAATTGATTATGTTTATGTAAAATATTTGTAGCATTTTTTGAGGTTTAGAATAAAAAACGCTCCGGAAGCAAAGAAGTCTAGACGTCTAGATTGACAGTGGTGAAGAGTTCTCTTATTCTTGGCACAACTTGTTATGATGCGACTGCAATATTTAGCAGCATTCACTGTGTTGTTAAATAATCACCGATGACCGAGATTGAGTCGTACTCGCTTTTCTCATCCGACAATCCCAATTCGTTAAGATAAAGAGAGATCACTTTGACTAAAGCTACTTCATCAGCCACCACGGAGCCAAATAGCCCCGCATCGTTTGTGGCATTATTACCATTATTTTTGTTTTTAGGATTATTCATTGGCGCTGGCTTATATTTTCAAAGTCAGGGTATTGATTATGCGTTCTACCAATTACCCAGTGTGATTGCTATTTTACCTGCCATTGTATTGGCAATATTGTTATCAAAACAGCGCATCAATAATGCGATAGAAACCTTTATTGAAGGGATTGGCCACAGCAATATTATTGCTATGTGTTTAATTTATTTATTAGCGGGGGCTTTTGCTGCAGTGGCTAAAGCCACTGGTGGTGTTGATGCTACTGTTGCACTTGGCTTATCGTTTATTCCATCTAATCTATTGCTACCGGGCTTTTTCGTTATTGCCGCTTTTATTGCAACCTCGATGGGCACATCGATGGGCACGATTGCTGCGGTTGCTCCTGTGGCATTAGGCGTGGCTGATCAAGCGCAAATTGATTATGCCTTAATGGCGGGGGCAGTCATGTCGGGCGCATTATTTGGTGACAATTTATCGATTATTTCTGATACCACGATTGCGGCAACGCGTACTCAAGGTTGTGAAATGAAAGACAAGTTCCGAGAGAATTTAGTGTTTTCGATCCCAGCGTCGATCCTCACCTTGATTGCTTTTTCATTTGTTGGTCAGGGCCAAGCAGATATTGCAGCTCAGGACATTGAAATCTTAAAAGTATTACCGTATTTAACCATTCTGGTGTTGGCTGTGGCCGGGTTAAACGTATTTGTCGTCTTGTCCCTCGGAATAGTATTAGCCGGCGTGACAGGCGTGCTGAGCTCTGATTATAGTGTTATCCAATTTGGTAATGATATTTACACTGGCTTTACTAATATGCAGGAAATTTTTATTCTGTCGATGCTAGTGGGTGGCTTAGCGGCATTAATGCAGCAACAAGGTGGATTAATCTTTGTCAGTAACCAAATTGAAGCCTTAATCCGTCGTTTTTCTAAAGCTAATGGTGAAGCATCAAGCCGAGCGGCAGAGCTAGGAATGGCTGCTATTGTTGCCGCGACGAACACTTGCGTGGCTAACAATACCGTGTCGATTGTGGTAACGGGTGATATTGCTAAAGAGCTTGCTGAAAAACATGGCGTTTCGCCAAAACGCGCGGCGAGTATCTTAGATATTTTTGCCTGTATCATTCAGGGATTAATCCCCCATGGTGCCCAAGCATTATTAATTGCCTCGGTGTTTACCATTAGTCCATTAGTGGCAGTTTCTAATGCTTGGTACTGTATGATTTTGGCCGTTATTGCTGTGATTATCGTGATTTTTCGTAAACGAGTCTAATCGGCTATACGCTCAATAATCCACTGGTTTCATTGGCTCAAGCAAGTAAACGTCAGCTATGGAGTCGACAATGCCCAATCTTAAACGATTGGGCATTGTTTTATGGGGCTATTGATTATCGGCTTTTACTTTTGTACTTTACGCGTTAATATCCCGCACCCATTTTTTGTATAAGTATCGAACAGTGACAAGTAGAGTCCGTAATTATGATTTACATCTAGTGATTGTATTTATGTCATTGGCGGCGGCAGTTATCGGCTCTTTTGGTGTCGCAAGTGCGCTCATTGCTAAAGTGGATAGCATCAGCATAGAGATGTTAATGATCCGCCCTGACGCCCTTGGAAACTATATGAATTCATCGTTTGCTGTGGTGTTTAATTTATCACTGCTAGCCAGTGGTTCATGTTTCTTACTGGCGATGGTCGCTGTGTTTAATATTTTCCCTGATTTAATCAGCCGTTATATCGCTGTTCTTGGTGGTGTGGTGGGGATCAGTATTGTATTAATGGGTGTATTTCCGATTAACTTTTTAGAGTTACATCGCAAGGTGTCGACGCTTTATTTACTCAGCTCTCTGGTATTGCACAGTATTTGCTTAGTGGATTATTTCAAACCAGGCAGCACGATGACCAAACGAATGCTTACCTTGAGCATTATTTCCTTATGTAGTGGCTTTGTATTGCTGATGCTGCTTGATTGGAGTCAGCTTGATTTTAGCGAGTGTTCAGCCGATTTTCCTCAATATTGTGTGGTGTCCTTAACCATGTGGTCATTAACCCAGGCAAATATTTTATGGTGTGTTTGCTTAGGATTAAGCTTGCTAAAAACCATTAGAACGCAACAAAATAACCTGTATAAATTAATCTAATCCCGTTTATTACTGAGTATTATTACTTGAGCATCGTTTATGACATCAATGCGACTAAGCCACTATTTAGCTGTGTGTGGTGTGGCTTCAAGACGCCAAGCCGCACGACTGATTGACAGTGGCCGAGTGAGCGTTAATCATCAATTAGCCCAGCATAGCGATCGAGTCAAACTGTCTGAAGCGGTAACGGTTTTGGTTGATGGCCAACCGATTTTGCCGGTGCAACCCAAACAGTATTTTATCTATCATAAACCTGTTGGGATTGATTGCCGCTTATTAGCCGATGATCCCCATAGCTTACTGCATGTGTTGCCCGAATCGCCAAGGTTATATCCCGCTGGGCGTTTGGATAAAGATTCTCGCGGATTATTATTACTCACCAATGATGGTCAATTAACTCAAGCATTAATGCATCCTGATTTTTATCATCCGAAGACCTATGTTGTTCAAGTGAATAAACCTATTAAGCCAGAATTTTTACTGATGATGGCTCAAGGGGTGCAATATGGCGATGTGCACACACGACCTTGTGATATTAGAGCATTGAGCCCTGCAGCGGATGAAGACAGATTTAACATAGTCTTAACCCAAGGGCTAAATCGACAAATACGCCGTATGTGTCAGGCACTAGGCTATAAGGTAATAGATTTAATTCGCACCCAGTTACTGGATGTGTGTCTTGATGATCTAGCAGAAAAAACAATGCGGCCATTAACGGCCGCAGAGTTATTGAGTCTTCAACGCTCAGTAAACTGAGCATAGGGTGAAATGGTCATTATTTAACAATGTCCATTTCAGCTAATAAGTTGTCAGCATTATCTAAATACTGCATGACCCAAAGCATATAACGACTATCTACTTGGATTGAACGGTTGGTTTGTGGATCATATCCCCAGTCACCAATGATACTCTCGTACACGCCGTCAAACAGTAAACCGACCAATTCGGCGCGGCCATTTAAGGTCGGAGAACCTGAATTACCGCCAGTAGTGTCTAAGGTTGACAAGAAATTAACCGGCACAGAGTCAATCGCTTTAACATAATAGTCGCCGTATTGTTTTTGCTTAATTAGCTCAAGCTCTTTAGCTGGCGCATCAAATGGATCTATACCCGTGTCTTTAGCCAAAATACCTTCTAAACGCGTAAACGGCACCGCAACTAATCCATCCTGTGGCGAGTAACCTTTCACATTGCCGACAGTCACACGTAGGCTTGAGTTCGCATCAGCATACACAGGTTTACCTTGCTCGCGGTTATAGGCAATGATCGCATCCATATACTGTGGACGCACTTTCATTAATTGACCTTCTAACTGCTTTTGCTGTTTTTCTCGCGCCATATCGGCGTCAAAGGTTTGTACCGCAAACTGAATGAATGGGTCATTTGAGGCGGTAAAGTCTGCAACCGATTTATTCATCCATGCTAAGCGAGTCGCTTTGTCATTTAGCTTGGTATTGGCGTACATATTGTCGAGTGTTTTGGCCAATGCTTTAGCGTCAAACTTATCGCTAATACCAAAGGCTTTGTCTAACGATGCTAAACGTTGTTTTGCAGGTAGTGCCGCATAGCGGGTAAGTAAGTCTGCAAGAAGTGCTTTATCTACACTGGCTGCATAACGGCGATCAATTCGCTCCATGCTTGAGGTAAAGTTAGTCATATCGCGGTCTTGGTAACCTGGTTCACGTTCCATATCCGCTAAGGTTTTTTCATGGGCTAAGCGATATAAATTACGCGCAGTGGTCACCATAGTGGTGTAACCAATATAGCCTAGCAACATATCACGCTGCTGATCTTGTTGGCTCTTAGCGACCAGTTTTTCTAAGCTTGATAAGGTTTCGCCATATTGTTGCTGGCGTTTTTTGTCTTGGTTAATCCAGTTAGCTAAATCAGTTTCAACTTTTACGCGCTCAGCAAGCATGGATGATTTACCATAAAACTCAATCATAGAGGTAAAGTTTTTAGCATAATTTGCTAAGCCAGCAATTAAGCTTTCGTATTTAATTCGCTCATCGCTGCCCTCTGCTGCAGTCTGTTTGATGATATCAATCATGCTTTCTTGCAGCTCTTTACCTTGCGGATAAGCCCAGCCAAATTGATTTTTAACTTCATCTGCAGTGCGATATCGATTTGTACGGCCAGGGTAGCCCGCAACCATGACGAAATCGCCATCACTAACGCCTTTAGCTGATACTTTTAAAAAGCTTTTTGGCTCATAGGGAACGTTATCTTTACTGAAATCAGCAGGCTTACCATCTTTTGATACGTAAGCACGATAAAACGAAAAGTCACCGGTATGACGTGGCCACATCCAGTTATCGATATCGCCACCGTATTTACCCACGCTCGCGGCTGGGTTGTAGGCTAAACGCACATCGCGTATTTCTAACTGTTTAACCAAATAATATTCTAGGCCACCATGGAAACTATAAACTTGGCAACGGTAACCATCTTCTTTTTCACATTCAGCAACTAAGGTTTTTTCTTGTAGCTCAATACCCTTATAAAAGTCATTGCCTACTTTATCCATTTGGCCAGCGGTAATTTTATCGGTTACCTTAGTTACGGCTTCGGTAACGAAAATACGAGACCCCGGTGTAGCAGGTAATTCTTCGGCATAGGTTTTTGCTAAGAAGCCATCTTTAAGCAAGTTTGTTTCAGGAGTTGAATTGTACTGAATTGCGCCATAAGCACAGTGGTGGTTGGTGACCACTAAGCCCTTAGGCGATACAAATGAAGCGGTACAACCACCAAGGCTGATCACGGCATTCATTGGAAACTCAGTCAATTTAGAAATTGAATCAGCGCTGATCTCTAAGCCTTTTGCTTTAAGCTCATCAGCCATTGCGGGAAGTTGATGTGGCTGCCACATCCCTTCATCTGCCGACGCGCCAAAGCTGGCTGCAATAGCGACAGTTAATAACCATTTTTTCATTATATAATTCCGTTTAGGGTTTAGCGTGCGATGAATATTATTGCTGTTGTCTCTAATTTTTTGCTTAATTCTTGTTTCATCATGGCTAATGTTGGTAGTCCATAAAACAAAAAAGTCAGGCTAAGCCTGACTTTAACAAATGTTTAACCATCTTAAAAGCGTTTGAAAAACTCGCTTACAAATCCGGTTAATCAGTTAGTTCATTTAGGTTAATGCCACTATTAACTGAGCAATAACAATTAATATACCGAGTAAACCTGCGACAACAAGCCCTAAAGTACCACCAGAGACTTGATAACCGCCCAATTGCTGTGAGCGTTGTTTTAATGCCATTGCAATGGGCAAGAAGATGATCATCACTACCAATGGGATAGCAGCAAAACCAAGGACTTTAAAAAAGCCGTCGGGGTAATAAAGCGCGCACAATAGAGGTGGTATAAAGGTCATTAACCAGGTTTTTGCACGTCCAGCAGCATCGTCGTTGGCTCGCGTGAGCTCGGCTATGTAATCGAACAAGCTCATGGTGACACCTAAAAATGAAGTAATTAATGCGAGGTTAGCAAATAAATCAATAGCTTGGCTGATAATTTGTGATTGGGCTAAGCTTTGTAAGGCGGTAACAAGTTTAGGTAATGAACCTCCAAAGCTATGTACTGTTTCACCACCTAAAGAGCCTAAGGTCACTAATAACCATAGAATGTAACAAATCAGCGGAATGGTTGAGCCAATTAAGAGCACTTTTCTAAGAGAAACGGCATTGCCTTCTAAGTAGCGCACAATGGTAGCAATACACACATGGAAACCAAATGAGGTGAACACCACAGGAATAGCCGCTAACCATAATTGCTGCAGCGCAGTGCCTGAAGCGACTTCGGTTGAATAATTATTTAATGCACTGATTAGGTTAACGTCGGGTAATAGAAATGCCACCACAATGACCAGTAACACCACCATAGAAGTAAACAAAATACGTGATACTTTATCAATCCATTTTACGCCAATGGCAATTAATCCGCCAAAAATAACCGTAAACAGTATGACTGCCACTTGGTTGCTCATGTTTATGCCAATGGGCTGTAAACGGGTTTCTAATAGCGACGACCCTCCCATCAAATACACCATAGTCAGAGCGAACAATAAGCTGAGAAAAGAACCTCCTTGGATTAGCTGGCCGACTTTACCCAGGGTTTTACCGGTAATGGCATGAACATTATCGCCGATACCAGAGTGAAGATTAATTTCTAGCATCAATAATGAGGTATAAGCGGATAGGCCCCAAATGACCACGAGTAAAATTAATGCTGGGATTATGCCTAATGCCGCTGTTGCTAATGGCAGCGCAAGCATGCCACCCCCAATTGCAGTCCCTGCTACAATCGAAATAGAGCCTAAAGTTTTAAAATTCACCGAAAACGTCCTGTCTAATTATTATTTTATTTGTGTCGGACATTAGCAGAAGGGTGACAGAGCAGGCAAGGATCTTTGATGGTTATAGGCTAACAGCTGCGTTTATAAACAATTAGTCAACATTTAGCTAAACGGTTTTACACTATGATTTTGCAATAGCGTATCATTACGTCAGTACTGCGTTAAGCTCTTTACTGTATCAATGCGTTGATTAAATCTGATCATAAGCTATAATGCCCATCGTTTTAGGGGAGTAGCTAACCTAAGCATATCGACACGATATGATTAGGAGTAAGTGTCAACATACTTGGCCTCATGCCATGGTACTTACGGCAAAATTATTGATGTTAATGATTTCGCCATGCAAGACCTAAGCACTGTCACTGCATCAAGGGGTATGCGGCGGTCTGTGCTTAGTCGTCATTTACCCCTAGGATTATCACATTGGAAGCTTTATTTGCCTCAACCTTTACTGTTGCTATTGCTGAAATCGGCGACAAAACTCAATTATTGGCTTTACTACTCGCTGTCAGATTCAGTAATAAAACGGCTATCATATTAGGCATTCTACTTGCCACCTTATTAAACCATTTTCTTGCTGCATGGATTGGTCAATGGGCCATTGCTTGGATTGATCCTCAATGGGCCACCTATTTGGTAGCCGGTTCATTTTTTGCCATTGCTTTATGGGTGCTCATACCCGATAAAATGGATGACGATGATAACCGTTTTTATAAATTAGGTGCTTTTACTGCGACGTTTATTTTGTTTTTTATCGCCGAAATTGGTGACAAAACACAAATTGCTACTGTTGTCTTAGCGGCAAAATATCAATCATTAACCTGGGTTGTTATCGGCACCACATTGGGTATGCTGATTGCTAATGTCCCTGTGGTATTGGCAGGTCATTTTAGTGCGAACAAACTACCAATGAAGCTTATTCATCGCGGTTGTGCCGTGCTATTTGCACTGCTTGGTGTCGCGACACTCATGTGGTAAATGGAGGTTCAATGCCCGATAGTCGACTGCTTGATGCACAAACTGCTCGAGGATTACCTTGGGTGGTTGCCATTGCTTTTTTTATGCAGTCGCTTGACGGGACAATCCTCAATACCGCTTTACCCGCAATGGCCAATGACTTAAACGAAGATCCGCTGCGCATGCAAGGCGTCATTATCGCTTACATGCTCACGGTTGCTCTGTTGATCCCCGCTTCCGGTTGGATTGCAGATCGCTTTGGTACTAAGAAAATCTTCTTTGGTGCCATCCTATTGTTTAGTTTTGGTTCATTGCTTTGTGCATTGTCGCATTCGTTGGACATGTTAATTGGCGCTAGAGTCATTCAGGGCTTGGGTGGTGCGTTAATGCTGCCCGTTGGTCGGCTAGTTGTGCTGCGGGCGTACCCGCGTTCTGAGTTAGTGCGGATCATGGGCTTTATCACCATCCCCGGTTTACTCGGTCCTTTAATTGGTCCAGTGATGGGCGGTTGGATGGTGCAATATCTCACTTGGCATTGGATCTTTTTGATTAACTTACCTGTCGGCATTGTGGGGTGTTATGCGGTTTGGAGGTTTATTCCTGACCTTCGTGGTAAGGAAAGGTCGCGTTTCGATACCCTGGGCTTTTTGTTGTTTGGTGCGGCGATGTTGTTGATTACCGTTGCTATGGAAGGATTAGGTGAACTGCATCTGCCACACTTGCGAGTGATGTTGCTGTTGTTTGGTGGTATGGCATGCTTAATTGCCTATTGGCTTCGAGCTGGGCGAATTGTTCAGCCACTGTTTTCACCATTATTGTTCCAAACCAGAACATTTGCTATCGGTCTGTTTGGTAATCTGTTTGCTCGTTTGGGCAGTGGTGCATTGCCTTTTTTGGTGCCATTGTTGCTGCAAGTCGCTTTGGGTTATTCACCATCTCAGGCGGGAATGAGTATGCTGCCATTGGCTGCTGCGGCGATAATGGCCAAATCGGTGGCTCGTCCCATTATTGAACGTTTAGGTTATCGATTTGTATTAACCGCTAATACACTGGCTCTGGGATTGATGCTGGCTAGCATAGGCTTAGTTAACGAGCACACCCCTTATTGGTTGTTACTGGGCATGTTGGCCTTCATGGGCGCGATTAACTCATTGCAGTTTACCGCAATGAATGCCGTGACTTTAATCGATCTTGATGATGCTAGTGCCAGTAGCGGTAACAGCCTATTGTCGGTAGTCGGGCAATTATCATTAAGTTTGGGAGTTGCCTGTGCTGGTGCTTTACTCGGTGGTTTTAGTGCCAATATTGGTAGCGATAACGCCGCGACAGTACTCGGGGCGTTCCAGCTCACTTTTGTGACAGTCGGGGTGATGACTATGTTAGCCGCCGTGATTTTTTCGCAGTTATCTAAAGACGATGGCCGTTTGATAAGCGATTCATAATGGTACATCATCTTGCCATTTTCTGATAAAAGTCTTTATTTTCAATCTATTGTTGTTTAATTAAATCGTCCTGTGATTCGCATTGAATTTGTTATTTATAACGTGGTTTTGTCACCCAAATCATGCTCTATACATGATGCTTTTTGACATTAATTACCATCACTCTGTTTGTTTTTTGTGCAGCCCTGCACATACTTAATTTTATAATTGCTTAAAATGTAAGCATGCATAAGCGTTGTTGATAGGCGTGTGCAGTTAAATGTGTAATCGCATGTTAAAGGAGCCACGATATGGATATGAAGAAACATGGTTTATCAATAGGCATAAACCGAATTGAAAATGTGTTTTTTGTGACATTAAAAGCAACGGGCACACTAACCCACGAAGACTATCTCGTCATTACCCCTATGTTAGAAGGGGCTTTAAGCCAAGTTAATCAACCTAAAGTGAGTTTATTTCTCGACGCCACTGAGCTTGAGGGCTGGGATTTACGCGCTGCTTGGGATGATTTGTCACTGGGATTAAAGCACAAATCTGAGTTTGAAAGAGTGGCTATTTGGGGCAATAAAAATTGGCAAGAATGGGCGGCCAAAATCGGTAGTTGGTTTATCGCGGGCGAGATTAAATATTTCGAAGATGAAGATGACGCATTGAAATGGCTGCGTTACTAAATTCGCATCGCAGGTATAAGCCAATCTTTAGTCGCGACTATTGATGAGCTTCTTGTGCAGTGTGTCGTTCGTAAAAAAGCCCTAGGAATATAAAAAATATTCACTAGGGTTTTTAGGACGCTACAAATAAATTATGCAGTTGTATTAATATTATGGCCACTGTTGCCTACGGGTTGCGGCGCTGGTGCTAGTGCAGCTTCGATGAGTTGCAATGCCATTTGCCCTTCAGCTTTTTGCTGATCTTTAGCCATAACGGCAACTTTCAAGCTGTTGCCTGAATCAATCGTTGTAGGCATTGAAGAAGGTGAGTTAATGCTAAGTGACATGATTAACCTTAATATAAAAAACCAATGGTATAAGTATAACGGCCGAAAACCCAAAGACTTGATTATTTTTTATCAAAAATAACGCGAGATGCCTTTTTTGATTATAGGTTGTGCACAACCAATGTTATGATTAACCCATATTAGTGGTTAGTGGAGTTTGACCTATGTCTAGTAAAGTGCTTAATGAATCTCAATTACCTTCAGTGCAAAACCCGCTAGCACTTGAAAACCAAGTGTGTTTTTCGTTGTATAGTGCGACTAATGCAATGATCCGCGCCTATCGGCCATTGTTAGATGAGTTATCACTAACTTATCCGCAATATTTAGTGATGATGGTGTTGTGGAAAGAGCCAGGAATTAGTGTCAAAACCTTAGGTGAAAAATTACACCTTGATTCTGGAACCTTAACGCCCTTGTTAAAACGCCTAGAAAGCAAAGGTTTAGTGAGCCGTGGTCGCAGTGAATTAGATGAACGTGTGCGTGTTCTACATGTTACTGAGCAAGGCCAACAATTATATCAACAAGCCTTGAGTATTCCTGAGCAAATGCGCTGTAAAGTGGGTGGCACTATTGAGGACTTACAGCAACTCAAACAACTGTGTGATCACGCTTTTATGATGTTAAATTCTGGAGAGGAAAACAGCTGTGAAATGTGACTATTTTGAGCGTGGCGATTGTTTGTCATGCCGCAATATTCAACTGCCAATGGTTGAGCAAGTAAATGTAAAACAGCAAAAATTAACGGATTTGTTTCGTGACATGTCGGTTAAACAATGGTTTTCACCGATATTAAGTGCAGAATCTGGCTTTCGTAATAAAGCCAAAATGGTGGTATTAGGTGCCGCTCATGAGCCTATTTTAGGATTGGTTAATCCACAAGGGGAGCCGATCAGCTTATGTGATTGTTCGTTATACCCTAAAGATATGCAATTGTTATTACACCGTTTAGAGCGATTTGTGCAGCAAGCGGGTGTGCCTCCTTATCGAGTCGATAAGGCCAAAGGTGAGCTCAAATTTATTTTGCTGACTCGTAGTCAAAGTAGTGGCCAGTTTATGCTGCGTTTTGTTTTGCGTAGCGATAACGCGATCGCGCGAATTGAACGAGAATTACCGCAGTTACTGCAAGAATTTCCTCAAATTACCTTAGTGTCGGCTAATATTCAGCCGATTCATATGGCTATTTTAGAAGGTGAAAGAGAAATCTTTTTAACCGAAACTACGCGCTTAGAAGAACAACTGAATCATGTGCCGTTATTTATTCGGCCAAAAAGCTTTTTTCAAACAAATCCTGACGTTGCGGCGCAGTTGTATCAGATTGCAAGGGAGTGGGTTACTGAGTTTACACCTAACTATATTTGGGACTTATTCTGTGGTGTCGGCGGTTTTGGGTTGCATTGTGCTGATCATCAAATTCGCTTAACGGGTATAGAGATTGAATCAGAAGCAATAGAATGTGCCATCTTGTCAGCCAGCAAACTTGGGCTGACACAAGTGGATTTTAGTGCTCTTGATTCAACCCATTTTGCACAAGGGCAATCAGCTGAAGTCAAACCCGATCTTATTATTGTTAACCCACCGCGGCGAGGATTAGGTAAAACCTTATGCGATTCTTTGAGCGAGTTTGCGCCCAAAGCCATTGTGTATTCTAGCTGTAATCCACACACCTTAATGACAGATTTAGCCTGTATTACGGGTTATGAAATTACCAAAGTACAAATGTTTGATATGTTTCCTCATACGGATCATTTTGAGGTATTGGTTATGTTAGAGCTGCTGCAATAGGCCGAGTTAATCTCAACGTTAAGTTGATATAAAGCATGTAAGCCACGCTCAGAATATTTGAGGCATTTCATCGCAAGCTGGTGGTTTTTATTGCTGACAAGTTGAGGTAATACGATTTAGCCGAATAATGGATTATTTGATAAATGTTTATTTTCTCCAACTAAGCTTTGTGGCACTACACGATGACTCTACCTAACGAGAAAATATAAGTTGCTGATAAATATTAGTATTATGTATGGTGATGGGGGCATTTTTTTATTGTCATAAAAATGCCATCTCATTGTCATAGCATTGTTAATCACTATAAAAAGGTATTCGGACAATGTGGCAAATATTTACTCGCTTTTTAGCATTAGGTCTAATCAGTTTTGGCGGCCCTGCAGCGCATATAGGCTACTTCAGAAAAGTCTTTGTTGACGATCAGCAATGGTTAGACAGTAAACAGTACTCAAGCTTTGTTGCCCTAAGTCAGTTTATGCCGGGGCCAGGTTCCAGTCAGGTTGGTTTTGCAATTGGTTATCATCGTGGTGGTCTATTAGGTGGTCTTGCTGCCTTTTTAGGTTTTACCTTACCGTCTTTTTTATTGATGTTTTTATTTGCCGTTACCAGTGCACAATGGCTCGAGTTGACTGCTGTTGCGGGTGCCATCCATGGTTTAAAACTACTCGCTGTCGTGGTTGTTGCTGAAGCAACTTTGTCAATGTTCACCCAATTCTGTCAACGAAAAACCGCTAAAATACTTATGGCAGCAACAGCTGTTGCCATCATTTTAATGCCGTCATTATTAATGCAAATTGGGGTGTTAATTGTGGCAGCGATTGTTGGAGTCATGTTGATGACTCGAGGCGACAGTATTACGCCAGACAACCCTCCGATAGAGCTTAATTATGTTTGGTTAGGGCTATTTATTACAGTAATAGTGGCATCGTTATATTTTATTAATCAACCAGATAGCCTAGGACAAATTTTTGCACAATTCTTCCAAGTCGGTAGTTTAGTCTTTGGTGGCGGACATGTGGTTTTACCCTTACTTGAAACCAGTGTTGGCGAATACATTACTGCCGATCGTTTTCTTAGCGGTTATGCGCTTGCACAAGCCATCCCTGGGCCCATGTTTACTCTAGCTACTTTCTTAGGCGCTGATTTATGGTTAGAGTCACCTATTTTAGGGGCGATAGTTGCCACTCTGGCAATTTTTCTTCCTGGATTTTTACTGATGCTGGTGGGGTTAAAAAGCTGGCATAGCATTAGCCAACGTCCTGCAATTGCGGGTGCGTTAGCAGGTGTCAATGCTGCCGTTGTGGGATTATTGCTGGCAGCACTTTATCAGCCAGTATTCACCAGTGCGGTCATCATGCCGCAGGACATGGCATTAGTGATTATTGGTTTTAGTGTATTAAAAGTCTTTAAGCCAAGCCTTGTATGGTTAGTCATAGGATTTGCTGCAATGGGTAGTGGGTTGTCTATGTTGTAAAACGGTTATTATATTGTACGTTTTGCGATAGGCCGCACTTTTTTGAGTAGTCATAGTTTGTTAATGTAACCATTTATAATAAATAGACTATTATATTTGTAGACTATTATCTTAAAAGACCTTCAAAAGGCTACCACTATGCTGAGATCTTCATTACGCAATAAACTATTGGGGTTATCGTTAATTCCGCTAACGTTGATCCTCACAGTATTACTGAGCATTTTTTACGTTAACGAAGGTGCATCGCTGAAAAGAGATATTGATAATTTTCGCAGTGAATTAATTTCAGAACGCAAAAATCAACTTAAAGAATCTGTTCAGATTGCCCAGGGAGTCGTTGAATATGAACTCTCTTTGGGTGATAAAGGTAATGTTAATGCGGCATTACGAGACTTACGTTTTGGCACAGCAGGGTATTTTTTTATCTATGATGATGCGGGGATGAATATTTTTCATCCGACTATGCCTGAACTTGAAGGCCAAAACAAAATTGACATGGCCGATCCCAATGGCACTAAAATTATTGTTGGGCTATTAGATGCCGCTAAATCCGGGAGCGGTAATTTTTCTTATTATTACAAAAAGCCTGGTAGAGAACAGTTAGTCGAAAAACTCGGTTTCGCGGTAATGGTCCCCAATACCCATTGGATGTTAGGCTCTGGCGCTTACATTGATGATATTGAAGAGTCTATTGCGGCTTATGAAACCTATAAAACTGAAGAGATGAATCAAAAAGCATTCTTATTTTTATTAATTGCTTTGGGTTTAACAGGGATAACTGCTTTTGCTGTAGTCATTATGGCCCATAGAATGGTGGTGCCTATCCAAAATATGGCTAGCTCATTAAATGATATCGCCAAAGGTGAGGGTGATTTAACTAAACGTCTTGAGATAACAAGCATTGATGAGATCGGCCAGTTAGGCAGTGCTTTTAACCTGTTCATTGACAAGTTACAGAATATTATTGGTGATGTAGCGGGGGCGACTGATAGGGTTAAACATGCAGCGCAAAGCATTAGTGGTCAAACAGTGTCAATGACTGAGCAGCTTTATAATCATAACAATGAAATTGATCAGGTTGTGACCGCGATTACTGAAATGTCTGCGACCGCTCATGATGTGGCTCATAATACTAATATGGTTGCTGAAGCAACACATGCGGCTTCTGATAACGTCGGAAAAGCGCAAGACTGTGTCGATACATCATTAACTGAAGTGTCTAATTTGATGACCCAAATTGACAATGCCGCCGCCAATGTGAAGTCATTAAGTGAGCAGTCGAAAAAGATTAACTCAGTGCTGAGTGTGATCGGTGGAATTGCAGAGCAAACCAATTTACTGGCACTTAATGCGGCCATTGAAGCTGCCCGAGCTGGCGAGCAAGGTCGAGGCTTTGCTGTGGTTGCTGATGAAGTCAGAAATTTAGCCAGTCGCACTCAAACCAGTACCGTCGAAATTAATGAAATGCTGTCTGAGCTGCATAAGTTAGTCACCAAAGCGGTACAAGCCATGGAACAGAGCCAAGCCAGTTGTTTAAGTTCAGTTGAGTCTTCTAGGGCCATTTCTGAAAGTTTAGGCGCTGTTACCTCATCAGTGACCAGCATTAATGACATGAGTACTCAAATAGCTACAGCAGCTACCGAACAAAGCTCAGTAACCGAAGAAATTAATCGTAATATTAATTCAGTGCAAGAGATTGTGAATACGCTATTAGCGGCCAGTCAAGATGCTTCTGATATGAGCAAAACGGTGGCCAATGAAGGCTCGACGCTTTCTAAGTTAGTCGGTCAATTTAAAATATAATAGTGACTGTTATTGGGTTGGAAAATGAACCTTAAGGGTTCATTTTTTTTCGTCATAATCTGAAGTGTTTTTTCACTATTATGGGTATTTTTTAGCATTATCAGTCAGCCATTCCTAGGCTTAATTCTTAACCGAATCCTTATTCAATCTTTTGTGGAAGTTGTTATACAACAATATGGCGTACATTTAGTCGTTACACTCACGGTTATGGTTTTTCTGATATTGATTCAGTGAAATATATTCGTCATTTGTTTATTAATAATCATCCTTCCGGTCTAGGTTTAGCGCCTATCATGAGGTAAAATGCGCCGTTGCACCTTTTGTTAACTGCTAAATTTAAGTTGAATATTCATGTTTGAAGTTAATCCGGTAAAATTCAAAATTAAAGAGCTCGCTGAACGTACTGAGCTACTTCGGGGGTATCTTTGACTACGCTGCCAAAAGTGAGCGCTTAGAAGAAGTCAGTCGCGAGCTAGAAAGCCCAGAAGTGTGGAATGAGCCTGAACGTGCGCAAGCATTAGGTAAAGAGCGCGCTGCGTTGGTTGTCGTGGTCAAAACCATTGATGATATGGACTCAGGTCTTGAAGATATCGAAGGGTTACTTGAACTTGCCATTGAAGAAGATGACGAAGAAACCTTTAACGATGCAGCTGCAGAACTTGAGGTGTTAGACACTCGTCTAGCCGATCTCGAATTTCGCCGCATGTTTTCTGGTAAGAGTGATGCGTCAAACTGTTACTTGGATATTCAATCTGGTTCGGGCGGCACTGAAGCGCAAGATTGGGCCAACATGGTGCTGCGCATGTACTTACGCTGGGGCGATGCACATGGTTTTAGCCCCGAGTTAATGGAAGTCACCGACGGTGATGTGGCCGGTATTAAAGGTGCTACGATTAAGTTCACTGGTGAGTATGCTTTTGGATGGATGCGAACTGAAACGGGTGTCCACCGTTTAGTGCGTAAATCACCTTTTGATTCATCTGGCAAACGCCATACTTCTTTTTGCTCTGTTTTCGTTTATCCAGAAATTGATGATGATATTGAGATCGATATTAATCCATCCGATTTACGTATCGACACTTATCGTGCATCAGGCGCGGGTGGTCAACACGTCAACAAAACAGATTCTGCGATACGTATTACGCATTTGCCAACCAACACTGTGGTGCAATGTCAAAACGATCGCTCGCAACATAAAAACCGCGATTCTGCCTTTAAACAGTTAAAGGCGAAGTTGTATGAGTTAGAAATGCATAAACAAAATGCCGATAAGCAAGCTGCTGAAGATGCAAAATCAGATATCGGTTGGGGCAGTCAAATTCGTTCTTATGTATTAGACGACGCCCGTATTAAAGATTTACGTACAGGGATTGAGAACCGCAACACTCAATCAGTGCTGGATGGTGATTTAGATAAGTTTATTGAAGCCAGCCTAAAATCAGGACTTTAATTAAATTAACTTTTTCCGCCATGTAAGTGTGGCGAGTAAACGCGAGAATATAACATGACTGAACACGTACAAGATGAAAACAAACTGATTGCTGAACGTCGCGCTAAATTAGAGCACATCCGCACCAGTTGTCCTGCTAATGCGCATCCAAATACATGGCAACGTAGCCATAAAGCGGCTGAGTTACAGGCGCAATATGGTGAGCAGACCAAAGAAGCGTTAGAAGAACTCGCTTTTCAAACCAGCATTGCAGGCCGTGTTATGGCTAAGCGTGGTCCATTTTTAGTGATTCAAGACGTGTCTGGTCGTATTCAAGCTTATGCTGGTAAGCCAGTCCAAGGCGATTTAAAAGAGCGTTATCAAGGTTTAGACATCGGTGATATTGTTGGTGTTAAAGGTCAGCTGCATTTATCTGGCAAGGGCGACTTGTACGTTAATATGGAAGAGTATCAATTACTGACCAAAGCATTGCGTCCGTTACCTGAGAAATTCCACGGTTTAACCGACCAAGAAACTCGCTATCGCCAGCGCTATGTTGACTTGATCGTTAACGAAGACTCGCGCAACGCGTTCATTATGCGCTCTAAAGTGGTTTCTGCCATTCGTAACTTCATGATCAAAAAAGAGTTCATGGAAGTTGAAACCCCAATGATGCACGTTATTCCTGGTGGTGCTTCTGCACGTCCATTTGTGACTCATCACAATGCATTAGACATGGCCATGTACTTACGTATTGCGCCAGAGCTATATCTTAAGCGTTTAGTGGTCGGTGGTTTTGAGCGCGTATTCGAAATTAACCGTAACTTCCGTAACGAAGGTTTGTCACCACGTCATAACCCAGAGTTCACTATGATGGAATTCTATATGGCGTATGCTGATTACAAAGACTTAATGGACTTAACTGAAGAAATGCTCAGTTCAATCGCCATTGAGTTAACGGGTAGTGCGCAAATGCCATACGGCGAGCACACAGTAGATTTTGGTGGCCCCTATGCACGTTTAAGCATGTTAGAAGCTATTCAAAAGTACAACCCTGACAATGCGACTATTCAAGCGATGACTTACGAGCAAGTGAAAGACGTAGAGTTTATGCGCGACTTAGCATCGAGCCTAGGCATCAAGCTAGAGAAATTCTGGACCTGTGGTCAGTTATTAGAAGAGATTTTCGGTGAAACCGCTGAAACTAAGCTGATGCAACCAACGTTCATTACTGGTTACCCTGCGGATATTTCGCCTTTAGCACGCCGTAATGATAACAATGACTTCATCACCGACCGTTTTGAATTTTTCATTGGTGGCCGCGAAGTGGCAAACGGCTTTAGCGAGCTGAACGATGCTGAAGATCAAGACAACCGCTTTAAAGCGCAAGTTGATGCTAAAGATGCAGGCGATGACGAAGCAATGTTCTATGACGCTGACTACATCACCGCACTTGAGCACGGTTTACCGCCAACAGCGGGTCAAGGTATTGGTATCGATCGTTTAGTGATGCTATTCACTAACACTCATACTATCCGCGACGTGATTTTATTCCCAGCGATGCGCCCACAAGCGTAATTGTACTTGTCGGCTAGCCGTCGAGTTAGTCGCCTAACAATAAAAAAGTAAAAACCAGCCAATAGGCTGGTTTTTGTTTTATCACTTACAGAATAAGCACACTAGCTGAGGTATTTATTTAAGCGTTTTATATGGACTAAAAATGCGCATTAACCATTTGGTAGGTCTTATAGCCGCCGCTGAGATTGCGTACTTTAAAACCATGCTGGACTAGCATGCAATAGGCAACGTGCCCGCGTAAACCGACTTGGCAGAACACCAGTAATTCTTTGTCTTTTGGGAGCTCATTGAGTCGATCTCGAAGTTCTGGTAGCGGAATATTTATCGCTCCCTCAATTGCGCCCACCGCAGTTAATTCACCAGGATTTCGCACATCGACAATCATTTGTGTTGCAGTCAAGTGATGTAGATCTTGAACATGACAAACAGCTTCATCACCCAATAATACATTGGCAGCGACCATGCCTGCTTGGTTAACCACATCTCGTGCAGAACCAAAAGGAGGCGCGTAAGTCAGTTCAAGGTCGGCTAAATCATACACTGTCATGCCCGCACGTTGTGCCACGGCCAATACGTCTATACGCTTATCCACGCCATCAATTCCCGCGGCCTGAGCGCCTAAAATACGGCCAGAATCAGGACAAAATAATAATTTTAAGGTAATAGGATGCGCCCCAGGATAATAACTGGCATGACTGGCAGTGTGCACATAGATTTTTTCATAAGGAATAGCTTGCTTGAGTAAACTTTTTTCATTTAATCCAGTAGAGGATATGGCCATATCAAAAAGCTTACAGATAGCTGTGCCTTGAGTCGCACGATATAATTTCTTCCCCCCGAGCATGTTATCTGCGGCTAATCTGCCTTGGCGGTTTGCAGGCCCTGCAAGTGGGATCAGTGTCGGCTTACCAGTCACAAAATCAGCTGTTTCGATAGCATCACCAACAGCATAAATATCAGCATCAGAGGTTTGCATCCCAGCATCAACCGCAATACCACCCAGCGGCCCCAATACTAAACCGCACTCAGAGGCCAAGCGAGTTTCTGGTTTTACACCAATGGCGAGAATGACTAAATCTGTTGCTAAGCTATTGTTATCTGTTAAGTCTAATGTCAAATGGTAATGGGGAGAGACAGGTTTATCGTAGTTATCAGTATTATCGGCTTCAGAGAGTTTTATAGGGCAATCATTGACAGCGGCCAAGCCTGTTTTTAAGCGTAAATCAACCCCGTTATCGACAAGCTTTTGATGCATCATATTGGCCATTTCAATATCTACTGGCCCCATTACCTGGTCAGCAAGTTCGAGCAAGCTCACTTCTAATCCGAGATGGCGTAACGCTTCTACCATTTCTAAACCAATAAAACCTCCACCCACCACAGTTGCGTGTTTAGGTTTATGCAGTAAAAGGGTAGATAACACTTTATCCATATCAGGAATATTACGTAGACTATGAACAAAATGATGATTAATGCCACTGATTGGAGGCTTAATCGGGGATGCACCTGGACTGAGTAATAGTTTATCGTAAGACTCTAGATATGTTTCATTAGTAATAAGGTTACGTACGTTAAGTTGCTTTGCTTGTCTGTCGATAGCAATTACTTCGTTAAATACACGCACATCAATATTGAAACGTGACTTGAAGCTTTCTGGTGTTTGCAGTAATAGTGAGTCGCGCGATTCGATTTCGCCGCTTATATGGTATGGCAAACCGCAGTTGGCAAATGAAACAAACTCGCCACGCTCTAGCATGATGATTTCAGCCGTTTCAGATACCCGTCTTGCTCTTGCTGCTGCAGATGCACCACCGGCAACACCACCAATAATGACTATTTTAGTCATAGCTGTCTCCAAGAAAAAATTGATTAATAATGAAGTGACTATTTATTAGGTTTTCTGTTTATCTGATTTTTTGTCAAGTGCATGTTGGCAATTAAAGCAATAACCATACATATTGAGGCTATGGTGATGAATACTCATACCGTGATGCTCTGCCGCTAACCCTAAGCGCAGCTCAATCAAGGGATCGATAAAATCAATTAACTTACCGCAAGTTAAGCAAAGTAAATGATCATGGCGGGGCTTATTATTGAGTTCATAAACGGCACTTTCAGATTCAAATAGTCGTCTAACAACGAGGCCAGCCCGCTCAAAATGGGTCATAATTCGATATACAGAATTAAGGCCAATTGCTTCTCCCCGAGCATTTAACCCCTGATAGATATTTTCTACTGTGAAATGCTGCTCATCGACTTGAGTTAAAAACTCAAGTAACTTACATCTTTGTGTGGTTATTTTGAGGCCAGAGTCTTTTAATACTGCTTGCATTAGACTTACCTAAACACGCCAATGCGTGTTACCAGTGTTTACTATTTAGTTGATATATTTGTCATCAACGCTTTGCCATAAATAAGGCTATCAACCACTTTATATCGAGCTCCTTTCACTAAGTTAGCCAAGGTTTGGCGGGATATTCCCATCGACTTAGCGGCTTCTTGCTGCTGCATGCCTAGCAAGTCAACTAAGCGCAAAGCTTCAATTTCATCTTCTGCAAGTGGAACCTGCTCTAATTGCACCATAGGAATACCATTAGGCTTAAAGCAAATATTGGCTAATTGACCACATATGGTTCGGGGGATTTTGGGTCTTGCCATTTAGCACCTCATTTATAGCATATGCTATATATACTGAGTTTAGTTTGTACATGCAAGATTATTGTTTATGTCGATTTAACATATAAACAGATCTTTGAACTCACCAGCAAAATTTAATTTTATACGAGGTTTATTGCATCATAGTGCTAGCCAAAATAACAACAATATTGCTACTTATTATTGATAATTCCAAGTCAATACTCACTCATAAACTCCAAGTTTCAAGCGCGCCGTCTGAGCTTAGGGTTAATAATTTTCCATTGGTTTGTAGCACCATTGAAAATACGGTTGTACCAGCGTTATAAGCGGTAATGTCCCAATGAGAAAGCTCTTTTCCTGAGTCGACATCCCAATAGATAACACTTTGTTTTGAGGTTGCGGTAATTAGGTTTTTACCATGGTTAATGAATAACGCCTGTCGAAAATAGCGGTAACGTTCAAGGTAATCAAGTTGGCTAATGGGTTGCGTGGTTTGAGTATCGATAATGACATTATTATCGAGGGCATCAGCAATGAACAAGCGTCGATTGGCTTCATCAAAACTCACGCTAGTGATCTGCTGCGGGCGAGAAAAGCTGCTTATTAATTCACCGCTATACGTGGCCCAAATGTGTGCATCGCCATCAATCCCAGTCGATAGGACTTGTTGTTCAAAATTGGATAGCTCAACATGATTAACGGCAGCGCTATGTTGTTTAAATAATGACATTGTCATGCTGCTCCTTTGGATCACAGTAATTGAGCCATCATTCATCCCCACCAAAATAGTACTGCCTGTTTGGCTCAGAGCAAGGCTCGAAATACTGGCATCAGGATTGAAACCCTGAGCGAACCAACGTATGTCTAACTTTCCTGTGTTAAGGTTAAAGATAGATATTTGGTGTTTACTGGCCGTCGCAAGGTAATGTTTATTCGCTGACAACGCCACGAGGTAATTGGTTTCATCAAAGTCATCGTCAGACCATTGCTGCAATAATTTGCCAGTCGCAACTTGCCATATCGATAATGTACGGCTTCTGCTTAATGTCACTGCTATGCTGGCATCGCTTGATAGTACGCCATCAATGAGCGTCTCATTAACCAGCCGCTGCAGATGATCAGGCGTTTTCATTACCACCATTTTGTCGCAGCCAGAAATCGCTATTATCGCCATGATACTGGCGATAATAAGGCATGTATTAAGCAGGAATTTTGATCCGATATTAGTTAACAATGTCATCTCTTTATAAAAAACGTCCTTTTAACATAATAGCATAGCGACATATTCCTAGATCTATTCGTCAACATAGGCTGATTTTTTGATATAGAAAAGTCTGCGTTCAAATTATGCATCTATTAAGAAAATCCGAATTCAGGCACAATAACAGCTAACAATATGTTATTTAAGCCAAGGAACCCACATGACGCAAATTACCTTAACCGCTCCCGATGATTGGCATCTTCATTTTCGAGATGGGGACATGTTAGGTGAGACGGTTCCGGCTACAGCTAGATTATTTAAACGCGCCATTGTGATGCCGAATTTAGTTCCACCAGTGACGACAGCTGCTATGGCTATGGCTTATAAGGAGCGTATCTTAGCCGCTCGTCCAAGTGGAAGTGACTTTAAGCCATTAATGACGCTATTTTTAACCAATAATACCAGCGCTCAAGACATTATTGATGCGAAAGCGGCAGGTGTTGTAGCTTGCAAATTATACCCTGCTGGGGCGACAACCAACTCCGATGCCGCAGTTAAAGCATTAGATGAGTTATTCCCAATATTTGAGGTGATGGCACAGCAAGGTATGTTATTACTGGTGCATGGCGAAGTGACCGAATCGCATATTGATATTTTTGATCGTGAAAAGTTATTTATCGATCGCTACTTATCGCGTATTGTCGAAGCTATTCCTAGCCTTAAAGTCGTGTTTGAGCATATCACCACAAAAGAGGCGGCTGAATTTGTTGCTGGTGCTTCTGCTAATGTTGCCGCAACCATTACACCACAGCATTTATTGTTAAACCGTAACGATATGTTAGTAGGTGGTATTCGTCCGCATAACTTTTGTTTACCCGTATTAAAACGCAACATTCACCAGCATGCTTTGCAAGCTGCGGTAGCGTCAGGGTCAAGTAAGTTCTTTTTAGGCACCGATTCAGCACCACATGAAAAACACCGCAAAGAGTCTGCTTGTGGCTGCGCAGGCTGTTACAGTGCCTGGAGTGCGTTAGAACTATATGCTCAAGTATTTGATAACTTGGGTGTCTTAGATAAGCTCGAAGGTTTTGCCAGCTTACATGGCGCAGACTTTTATGGTTTGCCACGTAATACAGGTACCGTAACGTTAGTCAAACAAGAATGGACAGTACCAGAAGAGATTATTTTACCTAACGGTAGCCCTATCGTGCCATTTTTTGCTGGCCAAACGGTCAATTGGAAAGTGAAAACCGCTTAATTTAATCACTAAGCTAGCCAGATAATTAACGCAGCATGCTGTTTATTATCGTGAGTAATTAAGTGGAAATAGCTTAATTGTCGAATCGAATTATTAATGCCTGTCAGCGAGCTGACAGGCATTTTTGATTTTTGCATGATTAAACATGTTATTGATCAGCTGATTTTACCTGTGTTTGTAGCAGTTCTTCAAATTCAGCTCTAGGTAATGGCTTACTGAATAAGTAGCCCTGACCATAATCACATTTTAATGAACGTAGCAGATGATACTGTTCTTCAGTTTCTATACCTTCAGCAACAACCTTTAAGTTAAGTCCATGTCCCATGGCGATCGCTGCCCCGACAAGTTCCAGATCGCCAGGATCAACGGTAATATCATTAATAAAGCTTTTATCTACTTTTAAGGTGTCAAACGGATAACTACGCAGATAACTGAGTGACGAATATCCAGTACCAAAATCATCCATCGAGATGCTGACACCAATATCATTTATGCTGGTTAAGTTACTATTGATAATCGGGTCACCATTAAGTAATACTCCTTCGGTGATTTCAAGTTCTACACAACTGACGTGGATCTGGTGTTTCTCAAGCTGCATTTTAAGCATATCAATAAAGGTATTTTCCCTAAATTGCTTAGGGGAAACATTGATCGCAATTTTAAATTGAGGCTGAAACTGTTGCTGCCATTTTTTCGTGGCATTAAATGCAATATCAATAACATATTGACCGATAGGGATGATCAGTCCGGTTTGTTCCGCAATAGGAATGAATTCATCTGGTGTTACTTGGCCGAGTAATGCATTTTTCCAGCGTAAAAGCGCCTCAGCACCAATAATTTTACGACTTTTTATTTCTACAAGTGGCTGAAAGTAAACCTCGAATTCTTTTCGTTTTAGAGCATTACGTAATTGCTCTTCAACTCTTAGACGTCGATTTATATCCTGGTCCATTTGGTGGGTATAGAAATTATAGGTATTTCTACCGCGGTCCTTTGAATAATACATGGCAGAATCTGCCTGTCTAAGTAGCTCTTTAGGATCTTCGCTGTTATGCGGATAAAGAGCTATACCAATACTGACGGTAGACACTAACTCACGATTGTTGAGCACAAAAGGTTGGTAAAATCGTTTGAGCATTTTAGTGGCAATAACTTCAACTTCAGCGGGCGAGTTAATATTGCCCAATATAATGATAAACTCATCGCCGCCTAACCTACCTACGAGATCATTATTTGAGATCGTGTTTTTTAATCGAGCAGCGGCTTGGACTAATAGTTCATCACCAATAGAGTGGCCCAAGGAATCATTCACTTTTTTAAAATCGTCTAAATCTAAAAATAATACCGCGACATTATTTTGGCTTCGAAACGCATCTTTGAGCATTTGCGATAATCTCTCGAGTGAGAGTAGTCTGTTGGGCAAGCCTGTTAAGCTATCGTAGTGAGCCTGTTGAATTATTCGCTCTTCTTGCAGCTTATATTGAGTCACATCCTGTTTTAGAGCTAAATAATGTTTAGCGACGCCAACGTTATCAAAAATAGGTGCGATATGTGCGTGTTCCCAAAAAATATCGCCATTTTTCTTTTTATTTTGCAGTTCACCTTGCCACGCATCCCCTCTAGAAATGGTATCCCATAATTCCTTATAAAGTGACTTAGGGGTTAATCCTGACTTCAATATACTGGCATCCTGACCAATAACGTCACTGGCGCTATAGCCTGAAATCCTTTCAAATGCACTATTAACATATTCAATTTTGCTGTCGATATTAGTTAATATCATTGATATGGGGCTTTGCTCTATTGCTTGTGACAGAGTGAGAGCTTGTTCTTCTGCCTTTTTTTGGGCGCTTAAATCGATATCGATGCAGTACATTTCTGCTTCGTTGTCGGCATTGTTCATTAATGCATGAGATGAATAAACGGCAACATTGCTGCCATCAGCATGCCTTAGAAGTAATTCTTCCGCAGGGATCGGGATACCATCATTTATCCACGCGTTAACATTATTTATCACATGCTCCCGATATGGCAGAGGAATAATGAGATCTTCTAGTTTTTTACCCATGGCCTGTTCTTTGGTATAGCCATACAGTTTTTCACTGGCATGATTCCAAAAAATGACCGAGCGATCTTTATCATAGCCTTGGACGGATATTGCGGGGATTTTTTCAAAAATTTGTCTGAATTTAGATTCACTGCGTAATAGCTTTTGTTCGGCATTAATACGTTCTGATATGTCTCTAACAAAACAGAAAAACATTCCTTCATCACTATCCCAAAAGCTAATATTCACCTCAACATGAAATAAATGGCCTTGTTTATGTCGATGAAGCGAAGTGAAGTGTAAACGTTTTTTTCGCTTAGCTCTGTCGATATTTTCATCAGAAAATTGATGCTGGTTACTGGTTTCAATTTGGTTAATGGGCATGTTTATTAGCTCTTTCATGCTGTAACCGGTCATATTTACAAAGCTTTGATTTGCTTCAATGATATTGCCTTCAAGTGAGGTGATTAAAAAGCCATCTTGGGCAGTACTAATAATGTTGCGGTAAGTTGTTTCACTGCGACGTAATTGTTTTTCAATGTGTTTTCGATAGGCGAGATCTCGTCCAACCCCAACAATGCCGTTAATGTGTCCTAATGAGTCTGTAAAAGGTGTTTTCTGGGTGCTAAATATGTGTGCAATACCATCAGATGTTGTAATCCATTCTTCATTTCTCCATGGTTGTTTTTTCTGTAAAACAAAACGGTCTGCTTCGATAAACTTATTTGTTTGTTGCTCATCAAAGAGGTCACTATCTTTATGATATTTAATTTGTTCAGGTTTGAGTTTTAATAGTTCAGCAAATGCTTTATTACAGCCTAAATAGATCCCATCGATCGATTTATAGAAAATAATATCGGGAATGCCATCAATGATACTTTGTAATAGGTTTTTTTCGGTTTCAAGAAGGGATTTATTATGCTGCAGTTCTTGTGCTAATTGCTGTCTTTGCTGATGCTGTTTTAACAGTAATCCTAATAGCATGGAGCCACAGGTATACACTGTAAGTATGGTAGGGCTGATAGTGAGGATGATGTCGTATTTATCTGCAACAGGTATTAATAATACATTGAATAACGCGGCTAATTCTACTACCAGGCTCATTAGTAGTAAGTTTTTCCAGTTTATCTGCTTGTTTGATGATTGAATCCAGTATCGCCAACCTAAGCCAATGGCAGAACTGATGAAAATAATTAATGTACCAGCAAATACCCCCGCACCACCTTGATAAATACGAAACCATGCAGCGAGTAAAGAGCCAATCAATGTCGGAATAAAACCAAAAAACAGACCACTTAAACTCAATAAAATCCAGCGAGCATCAAAAAAAATTCCTTGACGAAATTCCCAAGGATTGATCATTAAACTCACCGTAATCATGCCGATAAAAATGCCACTTAAGACATCTTTATATTTTGGGGAAACGATGTTTTGTAGCGTAATTGCATCATAAATAACCACAAGAGCCAGTAATAACACGGCGTTGCTCATCAAACTGAAAAAACTATCCATTGCTTCTCCGCACAAAATCGCATTGCCTTGTTTTACTTTAGTCCAAATCTACCAATAAAAAAAATATCTACTTAATATGATTATCTTTCCTAACGTGCTTCTGCACCGTATTAATATGCTGAGTAATAATGTCTATAAATGTATTTGTATCAATGGATGAGAAATGCAAAGAGCAAAAAGGTAGCCAAGACTACCTTTTTGGGGGAACTTACAATTGTTTACTATGTAAGGTTTATATGTCGGTTATTTATTGTCAGAGCGTATCACCAACTCAACGCGGCGATTTTGCTTTTGGCCATTTTCATCAAGGTTATTTGCTATAGGTGAGTACTCACCCACTCCTTTAGCTTCAACTTGTTGTGCAGAAATAGAGAACTGTTTGATCAACCGGGTTTTAATCGCCGTCGCACGTTTTTCTGACAAGGTTTGGTTATAAGCTTGCGAGCCTTGATCGTCTGAATGTCCTACCACATAAAACAGTTGTTTAGGGTGTGTTTGTAGGTATTGAGCGACCACTTCTACAATTGGATAAGCTTCTGGTAATAGTTCATCACTGTCATATTTAAACAACAAACCGTCTAGCGCCACATGGCCTGTTTTGGCTATTTCATCGGTTAATCCCTGCAAATCAATACCTACACGATTATTGTTTAATGTAGTTTCTTCAATGATTCGGACTTCTGCTGCAAGATTGCCAACAAAGCCAATTACATACACCATTACGTACACATTTCCTTCCGGTCTTTCTAACTTATACAATCGATAAAATTGGCTGTCGTCACGGCCATTGGACATCAGTAATTTTAAAGCGTTATACATTTCTGTTTTTCGACCACATAGCTCACCTGTACAAGCATAAACTTCATTAAAGCCAAGCTTAGTTAATGCGTTTTGGTAATTAGCATTAATCTCGTATTCAGAATAAGTTCGAGGTAAGTTATAGCCAATATCTGTGATTTTACCGTCTAATTTTAGCGTCTCAAGTTTGTTACCATTCTTACCCACTAATACGGCAATTTGCCCAAAGGAATGGGTGGTATACTCATCGATATATGCGCCAGGTATACGAGTCAACATTGGGTGATCAGCTGAGTTTTTTTCATCTTTGTTGCTATTGTCTGTTACTGCTATTTCACTCACCTCTTGTGATAAATAACCTTGATTAGTGGTGACTAAATCTAGCGGCTCATCGATTACTTCGATAATATCGATCTCTACGCTGGTGGCGCGCTGCCAACCCGCCGCATATATGGACACATATACTTGTTTTTTAGGAAGGGTGATATAGGCAGTAATTAACGAGGGTGAACTTTTTGAAATTGTATATAGCGGTTTTATAAATTTGGCTAATTTCTCCTCACTACCACAACTTTCTTGCTCGCATTCAAAGAGGATACTGGCATTTAATGCCTTGAGCTGGTTTTTATAGTTATTGATTAAATGGGCAGGTGTATAAGACGGCGGCAATTCATAGTTAGTTCTAATCAGTTTACCTTTCACTTCTTTGGAAAGAATTTTTTTGTCTTCAATTGACGTTATCAATTGTACTGGTGTGAAATGCCGAAGTTCATTCTTTACTTCTTTTACGTCTTTAGGCTCAGAAAACAATTCTTGTGTTGTCGTCGAGTAGGCATTCATCGCTGGCATAGTCGTCATGATGACGGCAAATGATATAAGCACGGGTTTTAACATATCAACTCCCTGTTGAAATAAAGTATCCAATAATATTAAGAAAGAACCTTAAACGTGCCCATAAGATATTCAAACATCATCAGGGTGTAAATGAATTGCGATTAGAATTACAGATTGATTATTATTTTTGATGTTTGTTTTTATATTAAACATTCAAAAGGATGTTTTTCTGCGGAATGAATAAATCCCCATAAGCTAACGCTATGGGGATTTTTCATTAATATCAGTCTGCTACCTTTATTGACCGAAAATCAATGGATTAACTTGGTCGTAAAGGTGTTGATACAAGGTTTGGGTAAACCCTGCGTTGTTATCAAACGTTACCGAGACATTATTTGCTGTAGACGCTTGCATTGCTTTATTGAGTTCAACTTTAATCAGTTGTTGATTATCAAGTACAAAGTAGTCTGGATACACGTATTGTTGTGCAGAGCCTTCGACGATTTCTGCAACTTCAATTAATAACTGATCACTTGGGCTATTGCTTTTAGTCATTTGAAAACGTTGTTCAATACTGCCGTCACTATCAAGTAGTGCAATAGTTTGATTTTCTTCATCGATGCGAATGTTATCAGGAAAATAAAACTTAAATAAGATTTCCGCCATAATAGTAGTAGAGAGCGTTTCTTCAGTCACAGAGCTTGATAGCTCATAAGTTTCATAATCATCAACGACACGACACATTACGTCTGCGGATTGAGTCACGGTTAATCGGTATAGAGTATCAGGCCAGGTTAATGTATCTAACTTTAATATTTCTGGGGCCATATTTAAAACCGATTGCCAATAATCACTCGTATTAGCGTTAGTCACTTTATCGATATCAATAGTAATAGGTACATACGTACCAGAGTATACAGTGTTGTAGGTATTACCAGTAATTGTGGGTTCAATTATTGGACCATTATCTTCGGTATACCAGCGTTTATCTGTTTTATTCCAGCACTCTGTTATTATTTCATTTCCCTCATCTAATGAAGCTTCAAAAGCTAGCGCCTGATTAGGTTGAACCGCAACCCAAGAGAGTGTTTTGGTATTGTCGGCATTTTGTATTGAAAACGCATTCATATCAGCCGACATGGTCAGTGATAATGTATTGGTAAAGCCTTTTTCGTTGATGATATTACCCAGCACAATATCCCAATCGTTTTGGGACAAAATACGTGAATCAATAGGTAACTCTGTAAACCCTAATGCGATCGCAGCGTCACTAAACAGTATGTTGGCTGCGAGAGTATATATATCAGTTGAGAAAAACTCTTCTGCTGAAAGGCCGCTGGCGCTTAGTTTTTGCCAAAGTTCCAAATATGTAGCTGCCAGAATTTTCTCTGCTGCAATTAAGTTGGGTATTTGGGTTGCAATGACTTGCTGTAAATAGGCAATTGCGTACTCGAGGCGGGTAAAGCTTGTTTTAGCCGATGCGTCAGCAGAAACAGAATATAAGCTTGCTGCATCTAATTGATATAAGATTGCTAATAAAGCATCTAACTCAGTCGATAGCTGATCAATTTCGCTGTCAGACAAACTTTGATTTTTCATCTCTATTACACGAGAGAGTTTAATATGTGTCAGGTTGTTAATCGCACCATTGTATTGTGGACTAGCGATTAATGTGCCTTTCCCTGCATTACTAACGATAGCTTTTGGCGCAGAACGCTTGGTTGGATTTTTAATATTCAGCGCCAAAGAGCGTGCTTGAATTGCTTGAGTTGCCGTTGCTGCTTCCCAATTAGCCACTAAATAATAATCTGGTGTTTCGACTTCACTTTTCCAGTCTATTTGGTAGTTACCGTCAACATCTGTAATCGTAAAAGGTTCATCATTATCACAGGCCAAGTTTTGGTTTAAATCGGCACAAACAGTCGCACCAGATAATGCACCTTGATATACCGCGAGACCAGTTGCTTGGTGATTGTATTCTGATACAGGCGGCGTAGTTGGTGTGCCAGAGTCTGGTTGAGTTATTCCGGTATTAGTATCATCGTCAGATGAACCGCAACCGATTAAGAGTGCGCCAGAGATCAATATGGCTAATATGCTTTTATGGTGCATTAATGTGTCCTTACATTATGGATGAAGTGTTGTTAAAACAATGAAAATATCTAATGTTAAATATTAAGTGAGCCTAACAATGTATCGTTTAATTGATACATTGTTAGGCGCACTTTTTAAGTATTAACTGGAGTATTAAATAGGGGATCAGCCAGCAGCGAAGGCAAATAATTGGCCGCGGTTTTTTATCTTGGTTTTTTTATAAATATTTTGGACGTGCATTTTGACTGTGTTAACCGAAATGTTGAGCTCTTTGGCCATTTCTTCGTTGGTTAATCCATGCAGTATGAGTGACAAGACTTGTTGTTCTTTTTTGGTGGTGACCGCAAGTATTTTGGCGCGATTACCTGATGATGGAATACGCTTTCTTTGCAAGATATATTTGGATACCGCTTTGGGATGGAAGCTGATTTCTCCATCTTGTACTTTTTTGATACTTTGTATTTGGTGGGCGATATCGTCATCGACACTGATTGCGCCATGAAATCCTGATGAAATAAGAATGACTTCTAATTCCACATTTAATGCAGGACAAAATGCTATATGCAAATCATTTTTAAATAATTCGACGCATAAATAGCCAATATCTTGTAATGGATTTTCAAGATAATGAACCATAATATTGGTGTCATTTTCCAGACTAGACGCGTTGGATAATTCTGATAATGCATCACTAGCACTAGTCGGAATTAAGTTAAATTGGATCAGATTCGCAAGGTGCTGAAATTGCCCATGAAGAAGGACAGGGAAATCTACAATTAGAAGGTTATTGCTGAACATGTCACATTCCTTGTTTAAAAACACAGCGTCCTGTTGCTGTCATCTATCAGTCTTTATCGTAATAAAGCGGGTAAAATTCTAGCATATCTAACATAAATAAAAAAACCATTCTGTATTAATTTTGATCAACATTATGCATATCAAATAGTTATCTCTATAAATACATAATCAAACACTAAGTGCTTATATTAATTGTTTTTTATATGAAACTGGCTTTTTTAAATTTGGTACAATATCAATTCTACAGCATTACAACCTCTTTGAATACTGTAAAATGATTAATTTACAGACTGAAGATATCTTAAGTGATATGTCATTTATGCTGTAGTAAATGTGAGTTTTGCAAGCCCTTGAGTTTAGCGTTTCGGTTTTCTTGAGTGGCTAACTTTACCTTTGTTTGCTGTCGGCTTTTTAGGCTTAGCTCCTCTATTTTGCATAAAATGCTCAGGGCCTTCAATTTTATCTCGTAAGCTTTGGGCGGGCTTTTTCTTGGCTTTTTTTGGGGCGTTTTTGACCTCTGACGAGGAATGCTCAATTAATTTCATTAAGGTACTGAGTTCTTGCTCATCTAAATCGCGCCATTCTCCCACTGGCAACCCTTTAAGCGACACGTTCATAATCGATTGGCGTTCAAGTTTAGTGACTTCAAAGTTGAAGTGTTCACACATCCTGCGGATCTGACGATTAAGGCCTTGGACTAATATAATTTTAAATACAAATGTTGAAACTTGTTCAACTTTGCACTTTTTAGTGATGACCCCTAGCATGGGCACACCCGCTCGCATTCCTTGTAAAAAGGCTTCTGTGATAGGTTTATTTACGGTGACCACATATTCTTTGTCGTGATTATTACCGGCTCGGAGGATTTTATTAACTAAATCACCATTGCTGGTAAGAAAAATTAATCCTTGCGAATCTTTGTCTAAACGACCAATTGGAAATACACGTTCGCTGTGGTTAACAAAATCGACAATGTTATCACGCTCGGAGTTTTCAGTAGTGCTCACAATACCCACAGGTTTGTTGAGTGCAATAAACACTAAGTCCGCTTCATCTCGAGGGGCGATATCATGGCCATTCACTTTTACTTTATCGCCGAATTCGACACCGTCACCAATTTTGGCACGCTTACCATTGATAAATACATTACCTTGTTCAATATAGCGGTCTGCTTCACGACGTGAGCAAATACCACTCTCACTAATGTACTTATTTAGACGGGTTGCAGATTCACTCATAGTGGTTCCTTTAACAATATAAACGGGCGGTATGGCTAAGCTAGATCGGCGCAAATAATATCATAAAATACAGTATTCTGTTCACCGCTATTTGTGCCTTAGTATGCTGTTGGTGTTGGATAAAAGTGAATGTTACAAATCAAAGCCCATTTGCGTTGTGCTGTGCCGATGTTGCGGTAATAAATTAATATCTGGCAGCGGCGATGCACTGTGTGTTAGCTGCTGTTGGAGTAAGCGGTATAAATCTACCGCAAGTTGCGGTGCCGCATGATTATCTGGAGTGTGGACAAATAAATAAGGCTGCTTACCTTGAGCTATCCAAAGTGGTAACTGTTTAAGCCAGTTTTGGAAAAAATGTACGTTGGCTTCATCTTGTGGGTGACCAATAAAGCGCACCACTGGATTGTTGGCGGTAGCAATAGCGTGTACAGGTACTCGGGGCTTTTTTTTATGGGCATCAATGACGGCAGGTGTAGTTGGTGCGGCGGCAAAAACCGGCCGAGTGTCCATAATAATTCGATTACAATGATGGGTGATAAGCAAACGGTTTAATGCTTGTTCCGCTTCTCCTTTAGCAAAAAAAGCACTGTTACGTACCTCTACGCCATAAGTTAACCCTTGAGGAACTTGAGCTAAAAATTGTGCTAATTGCGGTAACGATTGCGGCCCAAAGCTGGCGGGAAGTTGGATTTTCCATATCCCAGTGCGAGTAATCAGAGGTTCCATGACGTTGAAAAAATGTTTCAAGGCAGGACCTGTATGTTGTAGCTGTAATTCGTGCGTAATCTGCTTGGGCAGTTTAAAGGTAAAACTAAAATTGTCATGGGTTGCTGCGTACCAATTTTGCACGTTTTGTAACGATGGTATGGCATAAAAAGTGGTGTTGCCTTCGACACTATTAAATATTTCTGCATAGCGTGCTAGCCGGTGAGCTTGGCTATTACCGTAGATAGTTTGTTGCCACTGATTTTGTGACCACATGGCCAAACCTAGTCGCAATGGTGGATAGTGTGTGTGCGATATGTTGTTATCCAAAACAATCCTTAGACTTGATAAATGCTTCTTGTGCCAAAACAGCGATATTGTGGTAATAAACGTTTAAAAAACAATATTTAGTTATTTTGTCTATATCTAATGGCTTTACCCATCTGATAAAATTAACACAATATACATCCGCGATGTGTTTAACATATCAACGACAAATAAAATGGTGCGTTATTGTGATCTTATGCGTTAGATGGAGAGTTCGTGTCTAGTCCAAATACAGACAGTCAGTTTGACAATTATCGGCCTAAAACGTCTCCCGCCAAACCGCTACCGGTTCGTCGCAGTAAAGCGGGTTGGCTGTTGATAGTGTTATTATTAGCAACCGCTTATCTGGTCGAGTTTGAGGTAAGAACATCGTATTATCAATCTTATTTTTTGCACCAATATGCCAGTAAGTTAACCTACAAAACCCGAGATTATCGCAGTGATGCGGTCATCTATCCGCAATATGGTCCGTTTGATGAGCGCCATGGTTACAGTCAATTACCGAAGAAAATTGCTCGATTAATTGAGCGCAATTACCAAATTATTCAGCAAGTCGCGTTTTCGCCGATGTTGATGGATTATACCCAAAAAGGTTTTTTCCCGGCGTATCATGAAAAAGCCCAATCAGGGTTAAGTATAAAAGATTGTCGTGACATGACGGTATTCGACTTCTTGTACCCTAAACGTGTTTATCGAGATCAAGATAAAATTCCAGATCAAGTGGTTAACACTTTGTTGTTTATTGAAAATCGAGAAATGTTAAGCCCTGAAGCTAACTATAATCCTGTCGTTGATTGGCCTCGATTTGTGTTGGCTGCAGCAAGCCAGGTTGCGGATATTTTTGGTGCTGATATGTCTAAAGCTGGTGGTAGTACCTTAGCCACCCAAATTGAAAAATTTAGGCATTCAAATCATGGCTTAACCTTAAGTATCAAAGACAAATTATTGCAAATTGGTTCGGCCATTGTACGAGTTTATCAGCAAGGCGAGAGCACCGTTGGCGCTCGGCATCGCATAGTACAAGATTATCTCAACACAGTACCGTTATCATCGGCTCCCGGTTTTGGTGAAGTCCATGGTATTGGGGATGGTTTATGGGCTTGGTTTAAAACTGATTTTAATCAGGCCAACCAATTACTATTGAGCCGTCATACACCACAAAATGGTGCTCAGCGTGGCGAGGTGTTTCGTCAAATCGTGGCACTGATGATCGCCCAACGTCGGCCGTCATATTACTTACGCCAAGGTCATGATGATTTAGAGTCGCTTGTAGACAGTTATTTGCGTTTATTGGGTGGCGATGGCTTGATTGAAACGCAATTGATGGTGTCTGCTCTTGAGCAAAAACTAACATTTAATAATAGTAAGTTGGCAGTCACTAACTTGCCTAGCAATAAAGGGGTTAATGCAGTAAGAATCCGCACCGCGGGCATGCTCGACTTAAGTTTGTTTGATCTTGATCGCTACGACTTATCGATTAAGAGTACATTTCATGGCGACTTACAGCAGCAAGTTAGTGATTACTTACGCAGCTTAGCTTTTGAGCCAAATGCACAGCGCATAGGATTATTGGGAGAACGTCTACTGTCGGTACCGCAGTTAGACAAAGTGCTCTACAGTTTTACTTTATATGAAAGCACCGATAGTGCTAATCGCGTCCGCATTCAAACCGACAGCATTGATCAGCCGTTTGATATTAATGAGGGCAGTAAATTAGAGTTAGGTTCGACAGCGAAACTGCGAGTACTAGCCACATATTTAGATATTATTGCAGAGTTACAACAGCGATTTTCAGCCATGACAGTGGTTGATTTACGCCAAGTGGATGTGGAGCGCAAAGACAAAATTACCCGTTGGGTGGTCGATTATTTAATTACCACCCGTGACCGTAATTTAACCCGGATGTTAGATGCCGCTCTTCAGCGCGAATATTCGGCCTCACCAGAAGAACGATTCTTCACTGGCGGCGGTTTGCATGTATTTAACAATTTTAATAAGAAAGAAGACAGCCGCGTACCAACCTTATATCAAGCGTTACAAGAATCGATAAACTTACCCTTTGTGCGCTTAATGCAAGATATTGTTAATTACAGCAGTAGTTATAACAGTGAAGGCAGTGTGTCACAGTTACTGCGTAATGATAAAGATCCTCGTCGAGAAGAATACCTCAAAGCATTTGCTAAACGGGAAGGCAGTTCGTTTGTAAAACGTTTTTATCGTAAGTATCGTCACTTAACGCCAGAACAGCGTCTTGATATGTTTTTTGATGGTATTCAGCAACAGGAACAAAAGCTAACTGCCGTTTATCGTTATTTAAAACCCTATGACGGGGTCCGTGAATTAACAGCCTTTTTAACTGAGCGTTTACCGAGCAAAACGTTTACCGATAAACAAATTAATCTGTTATACAGCAAGTACGGCGAAGAAAAGTTTAATTTAGCTGATCAAGGTTATATTGCTCGGGTTCATCCATTGGAGCTGTGGGTGTTACGTTATTTAAATGACTACCCACAAACCGAATTGACCCAAGTATTAGATGACGCGCAACCACAATTACAAGAAGTGTATCGTTGGTTGTTTAGAACTCGCCATCAAAATGCACGTGATGTTCGAATTCAAGTGATGCTAGAAGTCGAAGCATTTTTAAGTATTCATCAGCGCTGGGTGAGAATGGGTTATCCATTTGATTATATGGTGCCATCATTAGGCTCGGCTTTAGGGAGCTCCGGTGATAGGCCTGCAGCCTTGGCGGAGCTAATGGGTATTATTCAAAATGATGGCTATCGTTATCCCACTGTGAGAATTGACCAATTACAGTTTGCAGAAAATACGCCCTATGAAGTGACATTGGCTAATAACAAGCAAACAGTATCCAGAGTGATGCATCAAGAAGTCGCTCGGGCCCTTAAACGGGCGTTGGCTAATGTGGTTGAAAATGGAACTGCCAGAAGGCTTAAAGGCAGCTTGCTAGATAGCAACGGCCAACCTGTGGTTATGGGCGGTAAAACCGGGACTGGTGATAACCGTATTGCGACTGAAATTCGTAATGGTCGTAAAGTGTCTTCAACGGCAATAAACCGTACTGCGACATTTGTGTTTTATTTGGGCGATCATCATTTCGGAACTCTAACGGCGTTTGTGCCAGGAGAGAAGGCCGACGATTTCAGCTTTACTTCCGCACTGCCATTACAAGTGCTTAAAGGTATGATGCCTATTTTAGCGCCAATGATAAATCAAACTGAGCAGTGTCAAACTGGCTTATAGTGGGTTTATTAGGTGTCTTTGAGTCAGCTAGAAAAAAGCTCATGCGATTAAGCATGAGCTTTTTAATTAATTCAATGGCATTAAACACTAAAGAGGCTCAGCATCACCACAATATGACATACTACCGCGACACTGGTTAATATTGTGCGTAATGTGATATAGCTGGTGGTGGTTGATAATTGTTTAGCTTTAAATTCAACATAGAGTAAGTACAGATAACCACTAACGAGCAGAATAAGTGCGGACAATACAAAGGGGGTTAATAGTGCAATCCAGCATCCAAGAGCGATTATGTTACTAATAATCAGTAATTTGGCTATATTGTCATCTAAGGTTAATATGACTGCCTTGCCCCAAAGTGTACCGGCAACAAAGCTTAAAATTACAGCACTATAGCTAACAAACCCTAACATAGTCATTTCGGGTGCTAATAGGCTATGATTGAATGCCAATACACTGAGAATAATAAAAGGTAATAGGCCTGCAAAGCCTAACCATTGCCATGTTTTAATGCTGTTCATCCTGTGTTCCTTAAATGCATGTTGATACGACAACTCATCGTCATAGTGCGTCGATGAATAAACATAACCTCAGCGCTGGATAATAAACGGTTATCAAATTACCCTTTGAGCCACTATCTACCCTGTATCGACTTATAATAGGCAAGTTATTGATGTGTCAATATGCCTTGTTAGTGCAATACGCGGCCAGTTTGTTATTACAAACTTGAAATAAAACCGTTTTTTAACGATTTATCCCATCTCTTATTCAGAGTTGAGGTTATCTATAATATAAATGATCTTGGTGACACAACATAGAAAAGGCGAACCCGAAATGAATATTTCTCTTCATCCCATTACTGAAGCAGATTTAGATATATTGTTTGAATTTGAGAACGACCCTATTGCGAATAAAATGGCTGATTTTCCAGCGCGTAAACGCAAGGCTTTTAATGCACATTGGCAGCAAAAAATATTGGCCAATGAGAAAGCCACCGCCCAAGGTATTTGGCTAGATGATGTGCTAGTGGGTAATGTTCTATCATGGATCAATACCGACCCGGCAGCAAAATCTGATCCTCAAATGCGTTTAGTTGGCTATTGGATTGGCCGTGAATATTGGGGCCAAGGTATTGCTACCAAAGCGTTAGAAATGTTTTTAAAGCAATTTATATCGACCCCTGTATTTGCTTACATCGATAAGCAAAACCAAGCGTCACTAGCACTAGCGTATTCAAATGGATTTTTCGACGTCACCGCCCAATATCCCAAGCTAATTAGCAAAGATAATTTACGTTTATTTAGGCGTGGTAATGTTTAATATGCTAGCAGTTTAATACTTATCACCTGATCCACCGCTTCAACTGCCACTTATTAGCGTGCTTTTTGGCAGTATTTTCAGCCTGAGATGTTTTAGTCTCTGTTGCATCAGTGTCATTGATTTTAGATGCTACATTGTTAACCAGTTCAGTTTGCTTGGCAGGCTTGAAAATACCGCTCATTAGCAAGAAGTCCACCGTTTCGCGAGCTCATGGCAACATTTAGTGAAAACATCGTTGTAATGAATAAAGCTGCTGATTATTTTAATGTCTTCAGCTGTATATGTCAGATTCATTTAACTCAGTATTTTCTGTCACAATAGGTTCATTGTACTGAAGATGTGTTCAGCATCGTATCAAACGGCTAGTTTCATTAACCACAATCCATATAATCAAAACATAGAGCCTTTGTTTTCACCAGAATGAGCGTGATAAACTGCGCATCCACCTGTTTGGAGTTTTTATGTCTTTTGCAGATTTGTCGCTACATCCCATCTTGATCGATCGTTTAGTTGAACTTAATTATCAGCAGCCTACACCGATCCAGTTACGTGCTATTCCGATTATTTTAAGCGGTAAAGATGTGATGGCGGGGGCACAAACTGGCACGGGAAAAACGGCCGCTTTTGCTTTGCCTTTACTGCACCACATTTTAAGCAAGCGCACAGTACCAACAACACCAGAAACCCCCAATACAAAGGCCGTCATTAGCTGTTTAGTATTAGTACCAACGCGTGAACTGGCCCAACAGGTTCAGTCGAGTATCGAGCAATATGCTAAAGGCAGTGATATTGGCTGTGTGATGGTTTATGGCGGGGTGAGTATTGGTGCGCAAATACAACAGTTAGCCGCAGGTACTGATATTTTAGTGGCAACACCAGGGCGTTTATTGGACTTATTACGTAAGCGCGCATTGTCGTTGTCGCAGTTAACTCATTTAGTATTTGATGAAGCTGATCGCATGTTGGACATGGGTTTTAAAGATGAAATAGTCGAAGTACTTAAGCGTTTACCAAGTGCCCGGCAAACTCTGTTGTTTTCAGCCACGTTAGATGACCGTATGCTCAGTTTTAGTCGCCGTTTATTACGATCGCCACAAGTGATTGAAGTGGCCCAACGCAATGTTACAGCCAGCAGTATTGTTGAGCGGGTATTTAATGTTGATGCCAAACGAAAGTGCGCCATCTTGTGTCATTTAATTGCCCAAGAAGGTTGGCAACAAAGCTTAATATTTTGTCGCACCAAACAAGGCGCCGACGCACTGGTAAAGCAAATGAAACAAGCGGGAGTTGCAGCAGAAGCATTTCACGCAGACTTATCACAAGCGGTGCGCGAGCAAGTATTGGCCGCCTTTAAAGCCGGCGATGTCACCGCATTAGTTGCCACTGATGTTGCGGCCAGAGGACTCGATATTAACGAATTAAATTATGTAGTTAATATGGAATTGCCGTTTCAAGTTGAAGATTATGTCCACCGTATCGGCCGAACAGGCAGGGCCGGTAAGCCAGGGCAAGCCATTACTTTACTCAGTGTTGATGACGAGCCGTTATTGATCAAACTTGAAGTTTTTTTAGATCGACGTTTGCCACAACAATGGTTGGCTGGATTTGAGCCTGATCTTGATGTGATCGCTCCGCTAACCCGTAAAACCACTAAGTCTTCATTAAAACAACAAGCGCGTAAAAAGGCATTGGCAGCATCTCACGGTAAAAAGCGTTAAAAATCTATTTTATTCGCTGGATCGTGATGTGTTATTTACCCGCCTATTTAATATTAAAATGAGTATCTGAATATCATCACATTTGGCGGTGTGGTGATTGTCTTTTTATTGCCACATTTTTGTCATCCAGTTTGTACCTTGTTGTCACATTAGACGCTTATCTTAACTGACAAATAATTATACCTACATTTAATCAGTTATTTTCAGAGCATATCTAAGGACTATTTATGAGCAAGGCGACATTTGATCCAACTCGTTTTAACAACAGCAAAAATACACCTTTCAATGAAGTGATGGAAAATCATTTATCGCGTCGTAATTTTGTTAAGCGTGGTTTAGGCCTTAGTGCGATGACTGCGTTTGGTGGGTTCGGGTTAAGTGCTTGTGGTTCTGATAATAATTCTGCAGCAGAAACGCCAACAACGCCTACCGCACCAGTTACGCCAACTCCACCGCTTAAAAGCTCAGCAGTATTAGGTTTTGAATCTATTGCGGGTTCTAAAACTGATGCAGTAGCAATTCCTGCAGGGTATTCAGCTTATGTATTAGCACCTTGGGGAACGCCGTTAAATACCAAAGCAGCAGCCTGGAAAGCCGATGGCAGCAATACCGCGGTAGATCAAGAAAACTCAGTTGGGATGCACCATGATGGCATGCATTTCTTTCCGCTTAACGATGCCGCAGATGATGGTTTATTGTGTATCAACCACGAATACATAGATGAAGATGCTCTGCATCCAAATGGTCCGACGTATAGCACTGATGGCAAACGCACAGTAATTGATGAAATACGTAAAGAAATCAATGCTCATGGTGTTTCTGTTGTACGAATTAAATTAGTTAGCGGTATTTGGCAAGTGGTTGAAAATGACCGCCACAACCGCCGTTTTACAGCTGCAACTGTGATGGATATAGCAGGGCCATTAGCGTACAGCTCATACCTTGAAACCCGCTATTCACCAGATGGTAGCCAAACGCGCGGTACGTTAAATAACTGTGGTAATGGTTATACGCCTTGGGGAACTTACTTAACGTGTGAAGAAAACTGGCCTGGTTACTTTGTTAATAACGGCACCTTAACGGAAGATCAAACCCGCATTGGTATTTCAACATCTGATACTCGTTATGGTTGGACCCATTTAGCTGGTGATGACGAGGAGCGTTTAGATGAATTTTCTCGTTTTGATATAACGCCAACAGGTTCAAGTGCCACAAACGATTATCGTAACGAAGCTAATGGTTATGGTTATATTGTTGAAATTGATCCATACAATCCCAATTCTCGTGCGATTAAGCGCACTGCATTAGGTCGCTTCCGCCATGAAGGTTGTGTGTTTGGTAAGCTTGAAGAAGGCAAACCAATCTCATTTTATTCAGGCCACGATTCACGTTTTGAATATTTGTATAAGTTTGTTTCTGATGCTCCATGGGATCCTGCAGATGCAAATAGCACTAATCGCCTAACTGTAGGCGACAAATACATGAATGCTGGGACTTTATATGCAGCTAAGTTCAGTGAAGATGGCATCGGTGAATGGTTACCATTGACATTAGATGGCATGACGACTGACGGCAAAACTCTTGCAAACAGCTTTGATTCACTCGAAGCCATTATCATCAATACAGCTGGCGCAGCTGACTTAGTGGGCGCAACACCAATGGATCGTCCAGAGTGGACAACCGTAGATCCATTTACTGGTACTGTATATTTAACCTTAACGAACAACAATAAACGTACCGACAGCACCAACCCTGCTAACCCACGATTAAATAACAACTTTGGTCATATTATCCGTTGGGATGATGGTGAGACTGCAACAGAGTTTACTTGGGATATCTTTGTGTTTGGTTCACCAGCTGATGGTGATGCCGAGACCAACTTATCTGGCTTAACGGATTTAAACCAGTTTGCTAGCCCAGATGGTTTATCGTTCGACCAGCGCGGTATTTTGTGGGTACAAACTGATAATGGAGCCTCGGAAGTCACCGAAGAAACCAACGATCAAATGTTGGCAATTGTGCCATCAAGCATGCTTGATGCCGATGGTAAACAACAAGTGTTGACCGCAGACAACCAAACTCAGCTTAAGCGTTTCTTTGTTGGCCCTAATGGCTGTGAGGTTACTGGTTTTGCGATTACGCCAGATTATAAAACGGTATTTGCTAATATTCAGCATCCTGGCAACTGGCCATATTCAGACAAAGCTGACGAAATAACACCTGCAGGGATTACAGTACGTCCACGTGCGGCGACTGTGATGATCCGTAAAAACGATGGTGGTGAAGTGGGTATCTAGTCTGAGTGATTATCGTTAAAGATAATCGATTAGATTTAGACTGATTTCTGACTGCTTTTCAAGTAGATAAAAATCCTGATAGACTTATGCTATCAGGATTTTTTTTACCTTTATACTATTGATAATTCATTTTATTAAGTGTTTAGTTTAAAAGGTTTTTTTAAGAATAGGTTTATAAGGACAACCATGCTAAATGGAATTCATCACGTCGCGATTATTTGTGCCGATTACCCACGCTCAAAAGCGTTTTACAGCCAAATATTAGGCTTAAAAGTTATTGCGGAACATTATCGCCAAGCACGTGATTCTTACAAACTCGATTTAAGTTTGCCCGATGGCAGTCAAATTGAGCTGTTTTCATTTAATGGCGCACCGCCAAGACCCAGTTATCCAGAGGCTCAAGGTTTGCGCCATTTAGCGTTCAAAGTTGATGACATCGATGTTGTAGTTACTCATTTGCAGCAGAATAATATTTCGGTTGAGCCTGTACGTATTGACGAATATACCGGCAAACAATATACCTTTTTTAGCGATCCAGATGGACTTCCGTTAGAGCTTTATCAAGTCAGTTAACTTATTTCGACCAGACCGCTCTTTCTGAGCGGTATTCAAACGGTTACTAATAACGCCTACCTGTGTGTTTATTTCTATATTTTGTTAATTAAATCGCACTCCGCACGAATCTTTACATAAATGATAATGATTTGTATTTGCGATCTTTGTTTCATTTATGTAAAGTGCAGCACATAAATGAAATTTAGTTAATGCTTATTAATAACAGGATGATGTTAAACATGAAGTCTAATAATTACAGTAAGTTATCATTAGGTGCTCAAGCGGTAGCTGCAGCATTAGTATTCAGTAGCCCAGCGCTATACGCTGCAGATACTAAAAATGAAACTTGCGATAAGGATATATTGGCGAAATGTAAACCAGCGCAAACGGACGAATCTATAGAGCGAATTCGTGTTCATGGCGTGCAAAACTCGGTTTACATGTTTAATAACTCTGCCGATAAACGTCGGATGGCTGCACTTGTCGATACGCCGCAAGTGATTACCGTGTTAACTCAAGATCAAATTCAAGAGTCAGGTAATACTGATTTAAAAGATATTTTATCAGCCCAAGCTGGTGTGACCCTTGGTACCGGTGAAAACGGTAATGCGTTCGGTGATCGCTATATTATTCGTGGCCACGAAGCACGTAGTGACGTGTTTGTTGATGGACTTCGCGATCCTGGCATGACCACTCGTGAAAGTTTTGCTACCGAGCGTGTTGAAATAACCAAAGGTCCTAGTTCAACATTTGCTGGCCGTGGTTCATCAGGCGGTGCCATTAACAGTGTGACTAAAAAAGCCTCAGTAGCTTACGATTTTGGCCGCGTCGATCTTGGTGTTGGCACTGACGATCATACTCGTTTAACGGTTGACTATAACTTACCGATATCTGAAAAAGTGGCAGTGCGTCTTAACGGATTAACGGCTGAAGAAGACAAGCCCGGTCGCGAAGGTATTACGAGTGAACGTCAAGGTGTGCAGTTATCAGGTGTGTACGAAGCCACCGATGCATTGTCATTTACTGCCGACGGTTACTACCTAGACGCGAAAGATGTACCAGATTTAGGCAGTTATTTTGATCGTGAAACCCGTGAACCGATCAAAGATATTCCTGTGTACGCTCAAGATGGTGACTTTTTAAATTCAAAAGTATCCACGTTCACCTTACGTACCGAATATGAGTTAAATGACAGCATTACTTTGTACAATGCGACACGTGTTGGTCATACCGAAAACGGCTACATTACAACAGGTATGGGCGGCTCGACGCGTGCAGCTACCGATCCAACAGCACCTGGTGCTAGCACTCTAACGTTGAGTACTCATCAAGGTAATCAAGATGTTGATTATGTCAGTACTCAGTTCAATCTATTTTGGAATACCCAAGCACTTGGTTTTAATCACAAGTTAGTATTTGGCCTTGAATATACAGATGAAAATGTCGACAACGGCGTATATAGCATCACCAACAACAATCAGGGTAATTGTTTAACCAATGGTCGCGGTGGCGTATCAGAGTCATATTGTATTATTGATGGTAACGGAAATGCTGTCGATAATATTGGCCAATTAATGAATCGCAGCTATGTTGATGGTGGCTCAGATGCTGTATACGACATCGAAACCGTATCGGCATACGTAATGGATACGGTCGAATTAACCGATCAGCTAGCCTTGTTCTTTGGTTTTAGACAAGACAGCTTTGATTACAGTAACGACACAACGGGTCGTGGTGGAGAAGTGGATTATGCCTATTCAGATACCATGTACAACGGTAATATTGGCTTAGTTTATGACTTATCTGAAGATGCTAATATTTACGCTAATTACAGTACTGCCACTAACATCAATGGCGGGGAGTCTGACTTAGGGGCTAACTGCGGTTATGGTGGTATTTGTGGTACGCCAGATCAGGCAACTGAAGCTGACGCTGAATTGGTTGAAAACTTGGAGCTTGGTACCAAGTGGATGTTGTTCGGCGACAAAATGATGTTTTCGGCATCGATTTTCCAAATCACGAAAAGTGATGTAATGGAAAGTGTTGGCGACAGCTACTCAACTTTGGGGACACTTAATACAGGTAAAAACCGCGTTAAAGGTATCGAGTTTGGTATGGTCGGCAATATTACTGACAAACTCAGCATACAATTCTCGGCAGCTAAAATGGATTCAGAAATTTTAGAGTCTTACAATCCAGCTAACATTGGTTTAGTACTGAGTAATTTTGCAGACGAAAGCGCTTATTTACAGCTGCGTTATGAGCTAACAGAGTCATTCGTATTTGGTGGTAGTTACACTTATCAAAGTGAAATGTATGGTGGACAACCAGACACTGCTGCAGGATATGATAGCGACAATAGCCGTTACAGCATTGTGGTACCTAACTATCAAGTAGTTGATTTATTTGCCAGTTACAATGCCTCCGAGGATTTAACTTTCCGTATAAACGTGGGCAACATACTCAATGAAGAATACTGGACTGCAGCTTATCGTTCTGGCTCATTTATGTACTTAGGTGATGCCCGTAATGCTAAATTATCGATGACATATGAGTTTTAATTAAAGGTGTTTGCATGATTGTTATTGAACAAATTCTCTCGAAACAAGACGTCAGCGCTTATCGTCAGCAATTGGCTGAATGTCCGTGGGGCGACGGTCGTAAAACCGCAATGGGGATGGCGGCGTCGGTTAAAAATAACAATCAAGCAGATGCACAACACGCTAATGTGCGCCAACTCGCTAATCAGCTACTGGCACGTATTGGCGAAACGCCTAAAATTGTATCGGCGGCGTTACCGCACAAGATATTTCCGCCGTGCTTTAATCGTTATAGCGAAACCGAAGAGTATGGCTATCATGTTGATGCAGCCATTATGCGTATCCCTAATACCGCAGAAGTCATCCGCAGTGATGTATCAATGACGGTATTTTTGAGTGAACCCGAAGAGTATGACGGTGGTGAGTTAGTTATTGCCACCGAATTTGGCCAGCAACACATTAAATTACCGGCAGGATACGCTGTAGTATATCCGTCGAGTAGTTTGCATAAAGTGACTGCGGTAACTCGAGGGCAGCGGATTGCAGCTATTACATGGATGCAAAGTATGGTTGCCGATATGACTTTACGTCAAACCTTATATCAGCTCGATCAAAGCATTCAAAATTTGATTAAAGCTGAACATACCGATCGTGCTGAATTAGATAACTTGCATAATGTGTATCATAATTTAATTAGACAATTTACTCAGCTGTAATTGAAAATACTCATATCGGATCTAAGGGGTAGGGAGTATTGCGAAGCTTAAATGACTGAGCTATATGACTGAGTTTGAACGACGCTGTTTTAATCACTCTGTTCTAATGATTGCTGATGTTCACTTGGTCGAAAATAGTTAGGCGGTAATGGCAAGTGATGAAATAGGTGTAACGCCAAGCGAGTTAGTCTCTGTTAGATATACGGTGACAGTACGGTTGCTAATGCGTGCTATCACCGTTAAAAGTGCGACTAGTTTACTACCATTTGACCAGTGTAAAGGATGAAGTTACGCAACAATATAACCCCCAATAAACTTAAGCATGCCGTTCCGGCAACATAGGCAAACTTGCGTTTTGAAGTGGCGGTCATAAATAAGTTCATCGCTAATGGGGCCGATAATCCTAATCCCATAATCCCAAACCAAAATATAAAGCCCCAAAAACCTACTCCGACAGCATTGAATGCCGCCACCTTGCTTTGGCCACCACTGAAGACTAAACCCAGGAAGAAGGTGAACATAAGTAGTATCTCGCCTAAAATCAGTGGGATCTCTATTTTATGAATGAAACGAACTTCTGCACCATTGGGGTTGCCTTTGAGTAACACACCACCTAATAACGTTGCCGCAGCACCTGAAGATAAGCCTGAAACCAAAAACAGCAAAGGTAACACGCCAGTATTCCACATAGGGAAGTGAGGTTGAGCGGATAATAAAAAGCCGGTATAGGCACCTAACGATACACAGAAGATAACTAGTAAGCCGGTTATACCTGCTTCATAATGCGCGATAATGCGTGTTAGCTTACAAACAATCGAAAAACGTTGTTCACAAAAATCATCAATGATTTTTCTGAATGTAATTACAATCCAGGCATACATAAATACTTGATAAAGCATTAATATAAGCACACCCATCGACATTACCGATGTAGGGTTGTAAAACACTAGGATCTTCCAAAAGTCCAAAGGTTTGGTTAAATCTAATACCAACACCCCCAATCCTGCTACCACGGAAATTGCCGCAATAATACACGCAGCGATAATAAATCCAGACTGATGTGCTTTATCCTTTAGGCAAAAATGTTTCAATAAAACAGAGAAGAACATGGCGCCTGCGGATACCCCCGCTAAAAAGAGGTATATTGCAATGGGCCAGTGCCAAACCAAGGTATCAAAATGAAAAGCACTCATAATATAATCTCCCCTAGTTTCGCTTTAATACGAAATATTTTAGGCCGGGTACCTAAACGTTGCTTAAAGCGCTCAGTCGGATTAGCCTTCAATAGTGCAACCAGTTCGGACTCGGGATCTTTAAGATTGCCAAACACTAATGCTTTTGTCGGACATATTTCTACACAGGCAGGTTGTTTACCGTGTTTGAGATTCGTTTCGCGGCAAAAATCACATTTGTCGGCAGCTTTAGTCACAGGATTAATAAAGCGTACTTCATAAGGGCAGGCTGCAATACAGTATTGGCAACCGACACATTTATCTGCATTGACTGCAACAATACCGGTTTCTTTATTAATAAAGGCGGCACCGGTGGGACAAACAGAAACGCAGGGTGCCTCTTCGCAATGCTCGCAAGAATGCCGAGAGAAATGATAAAATTGATTAGGGTATTCTCCAAATGGTCCAGTTCTTTCAATGCTTAGTCGTGTAACGCCTTCGGGGACATGATTCACTTCTCGACATGCTTCAACACAGGCATTACAGCCAATGCATTTGGTTTCATCATGTAACAAAGCGTACTTTATGTTGTTTATATCGGCTTCCATTTCTGCATTGGCATTTTTGCCACTGAGTGGATATACCGACACGCCTGCAACCAATGCACAGGTGCTTTTAAGAAAATGCCTTCTTGAGTTTTCCATGATTACTTACCTCGCACCGAGTGACAGTTTTGGCATTTATTGCTGCGCTCTGAGGCACTTAACCCCAACATCGGATCTAATTTAGGGTGCAATTGATGACAAGATGTACAGCTGGTTTTTTGCGCATGTACGTTATGTGTCCATTCAGCGTCAGCTAACTTTGTTGGCGTATGACATTTAAGGCATACAGCATTTTTAGCAGTAATAGGGATGTCATTGTCCGAAGAAAACATCATCAAATCATTAGGTTTTCTAGGATGATTGCCTTTTTCACCATGGCAAGAGCTACAACTCATGTTTAATGAGTCATGGCTATGATATCCCTGCATTGCTCCATTTCGTTTATGGCATTTCATGCATGAATCATTGTTAATTTTGCCAGTAAGTTCATCGCTGAGAGCGCCTTGGCTAAGAAACAGTGATAGCAATCCTATGCCGAGTGGCAATAGCCATTTATTCACGGACATAATGAATCCTCGCGATCAGAATTTAAAAAGATAAAATATCGAGTGAAAACAGCTTGTCGTCACCCGATAAGGTCTTCATACAGGTAGGGATAGTTTTAACATTTGCATGTCACAAGGTTTGCCTCGAGCCATTTCAACTAATTTAATGTTGAATTTTTCGAACAAACTTTTTGAGTTAGCATCATCTTGATTACTAAAATCAGAGATAACTAACTTCACTTCTGACGAATCATGGTCAATGACGACATAATCGAGTCGTGTATGATTTTCGGCAGCAGTTTGTGAATCCATTTCAAACACGGTATCGATTGGAACGTTACAACAAACGTCATATTTTTCGCCAATCATGGTTTTTAGTGATTTTAAAAAGTCAAAACTTTGAGTATCAAAAAGCATTTTTTTAAATTTTACTGTGTGGTCCTCTGTATTAGTTTTGAAGAACTTTATACAAGTCATAATGAAAACAACTAATATAAATGGAACAACGATAAATAAAACTGAGTATATAAATACATAACTTAAAAAGACTGAAGTGAACATACCAACCTCCAAACACTTATTGTTTTATTAACTGTACGTCGTCGACGTACGATTAATACTATCCTTGTATTTTCATTTTTAATTGATCGTAATCAATTAAATGAGGTGATTATTATTTATTTGATTGTAGTTATGATTTGGATCTTATTGTTATTTTTAGCATGTTAAATTAAGAAAAGTATTTATTTAACTATATTAATATTTAAGTTTACAATAGAGTTTTTTAAAATGCTGAATTGAATATTGCAGAAGTTGAAATGCTCATTTTGACATTTTTCTTTATAATTTTTGTGCAAGCTTAATCGTCACCTCGGTAGTAATCATACTTAAGCTATTTCCTCTTTAAAGTGTTTTTGTAAAATGAGTTGTTTTTGATAACTGATTTTTATGATCTGGATTAAGTAATCATCAAATACTTAAAATAAAGTTATGAAATATTATATAAATCGATAATATGATATGTTAAATACCTCTAAGGGAGTATCTGTGATGAAGAAGATTGACTTAGATAAATTAGACTTATTAACACTTTCTATATTAGTAAGTTTGTACGAAAACAAATCGGCTACTCATGTGTCTAGAATACTGGATGTACCAGCATCAAAGATTAGTCGTTGTTTACATTCAGCAAGATTGCTATTCGGTGATGAGCTTTTTATTAGACGTAAATATGGATTGGTACCGAACGATTATGCAGGGAGGATCTATCCTATTGCAAAAGAAATTGTGGACTGTGCTAAAAATTTCAATCGGCTGAATAGTACCTCATTACCACATAGTCGACATTTTGAATTAGTGATGCCAGGAATGATTGCTCATGCTTACCCACGTGCATTAATGAATTCAATTAAAGAGCATCATAAAGATATTCATATCAATGTGAACAATTGGGATAAACATGCTCTAGAAAGCGTTTCTAACGATCCTAATAGTATTGTCTTGTGTGGCTGTAAAAGCCCTGAGGAAATTCATTGCTTTGATCAAAAGTTACACGTTGAAGTGCTTGCCGAAATGGGGTCACAGTACTTGTTAAGTTGTAAAAATCATCGCATTTTAAAGCAAGAAATCACTTTAGAAAGTATTGCCGAGTATCCATACATCAATACGCTTATGGGAGCCCAAGCGCCAATAATCAATCCGTTTCAAGAGTATTGTCAACTCAACAATCTACCTCTTGAAACTGAAATGACTATTACAAATGTATCTTCTTTATTTGATTACCTTTCTGATTGTAAGTCGTTGGCATTAACACCTTACAAGGCCGTTTACGACATGGTAGATGAGGAGTCAGGTTTACATGCTTGTCAGATATCTGAATACGAAGTGAATCGTCTTTTTAACGTTGTAGAACCATTAAAGTTAGTATTGGTGACGCATCCCAATGCAGATAATGAAGATGCTACTTGGTTAAAACAGCAGATACGCGAGTTAACCAGTGAGCTTGTTTAACAATAAAGTCGATGCAGATGTTGTTTTAGTTATATGGGCATTATAAATATATGTTTTGATGTGAACTTGGGTGTTGTATCTAGACCTTAGTATGAGTTTTCTTGATAGTTTTACTTCTTAATGCTTATTGAGTAAAAATTGGCTTTGGTGTAGGCGGTTATTGGTATTTTTTAATAGATGATATTTTCAATCACATTGTTCACGATAACCTAGGTTGCTTTGTTAGTTATTTAATCCAACATGTGTTTTTCACTTTTCGATTTATATACTCGAATTTAATACGTATCGGAATTACATTTAATGTAATTCCTTTTTGTGTATATTTTTTACTTGTTTAAAATTCGTTCATGCGAGACTTTTAGTTAATTGCATAAATGTATAATTTGGCGTTTGATTTTCTCGATACTAAATTTGAATATAAAATATATGTTTTTTTGCAACTTAGAAGTGCAAAACGTTTTTGGGTAATATCGTCGCGACTAATACTATTTGATAAATGTAAATGATGAATATAAAAATCTACATACTATATTTAATGTCTTTTATAGTAAAAAATATGAGGTGAGTCATTTTATCATAAACGTTACTTAAGGCTGAGCTAATGTAGTGGTGTGATAATTACCGCTTAAAAACAGGTTAAATCAGTATTAAAGCATCAATTACTTGCCACCAATCTTGGAAATTTGTTAGCAATCTTCTTTTGTCGTCATTTGTTTTTGTAAGTAATTGATTTTAATTTAAATATTGGTTTTTATTGCTTGGTTGTGGTTAAGCTTGTGGTTGCACATGAGTGCCTGCGTTAGTGAGTTGGGTATTGCTGCATTTAGCATTTAACACCTATGCTACATACTATGTTTTGAACCAGTGAATAACGCTCATACTTGTATATTTCATCGAGCGATTAATCACAGCTAAAAACGTTATAGATCAACTGATACCCTGGTAAGATTCATGATCATATTTCAAGGGCTTTACTAACTTATTCACGTTAAGCTAATCTTCTTGTTTCCTATCAAGCTGTATTTGAGGGAATAACAATATCAGTCAATAAGGATATAACGTGGACACCCTTGAGTTAACTTCTGTTACCCCCAGCAAAACTAAATCGTTTTTAGCTGGTGCGCTTGCCGTTATGCCGCTGACGATTGCGGTGATCCCTTGGGGGATACTCGCCGGATCGTTTGCACTGGAAGTGGGCCTAACGCCAGTTGAAAGCCAAGCGATGTCTGCAATTATCTTTGCGGGTAGTGCCCAGTTGGTTGCACTCGGTATGATAAAAGCCGGTATTGGTATTAGCAGTATCTTGATCACCACCTTACTGATCACCTCTCGACATTTGCTGTATGCCATGGCGATGCGCACTCATATAAGCCCTTTACCCCTTAAATGGCGTTTAGGCTTAGGTTTTTTACTCACAGATGAACTGTTTGCTATCGCCAATCAAGCTCATAAAGGCGACTCGCCAGCGCAACATCAGTTTGATCGCTGGTATGCTTTGGGCGGCGGCTTAACCTTTTATCTTGGTTGGAATATTGCTACTTTGCTTGGCATTGTCGCAGGGCAGTCTATCGACAACTTAGGCGAACTCGGACTCGACTTTGCCATCGCTGCCACCTTTATCGCCATCGTAGTCCCCACAGTAAAAAAGCCATCAATATTAGTGTGTGTCCTGGTGTCGCTTACCTTAGCTGTCGTGTGCGCAGTATTTGCGATTCAAGCCGGGCTATTAATTGCGGCAATATCGGGCATGGCAGCAGGCATGACTTACGCCAAATTGACTAACGAAGACGCTGTGGTTTCGGCTAGAGTTGATTCGAGTAACATTGATTCTGCTATCGCTAATTCGAATACCGCTGAATCTACTTCTTCAGTGACCGCAAATAAGGATCACAAGCTATGATCTGGCTGATTATTTTCTCCATGGCGGCAGTGGTGTTTATTAGTCGACACTTGTTGTTAGAACCTAAATTGCCTATTCGCTTAAGTAAAAATACTTTAACGTTTTTAAGCTATTCAGCCCCAGCGGTATTAACCGCTATCTTAGCGCCAATTGTGTTTGTGCCCGAAGGCCAACTTGCTATTAGTGTATATAACCCCTATTTAACTTGTGCTCTGGTGGCCACAGTGCTGGCTTACGTTACCCGCAACACCTTACTCACAACCGTACTCAGTATGGGACTGTTTTTTATTTTGTATTAGCAACAGACCCTAGATTAATTTCAATCATTGTTAACTGACATTCTGTTGCGCAATAGATTAGAATAACCGCCATATTACGGACCAATTAGAGTTGAATATGCACGTACACATATTAGGTATTTGTGGCACTTTTATGGGCGGTTTAGCCCTACTAGCCCGCGCAATGGGCCACAAAGTAACCGGCAGTGATGCTAACGTTTACCCGCCGATGAGCACCCAGCTTGAGCAACAAGGTATTGAGCTAATCCAAGGTTTTGATCCCATTCAATTAGGCAAAGAAGGCGATAATCAACCAGATTTAGTGGTTATTGGTAATGCCATGAGTCGCGGTAATCCATGTGTAGAAGCGGTATTAAACCGTGGTATTAAATACACTTCTGGGCCGCAGTTTTTGTCTGAACATATTTTGCAAGACCGTTGGGTGTTGGCGGTAGCGGGTACTCACGGCAAAACCTCTACCTCCAGCATGCTCGCGTGGGTTTTAGAGTACTGCGGCTACGAGCCGGGATTTTTAATTGGTGGCGTGCCGCAAAACTTTGGCGTGTCAGCCCGTTTAGGTAACTCAGTGTTTTTTGTGGTTGAAGCCGACGAATACGACAGTGCCTTTTTTGATAAACGCTCTAAGTTTGTGCATTACCATCCACGCACGTTAGTGATCAATAATCTTGAATTTGATCATGCCGATATTTTTGCCGATCTCGCAGCCATTCAACGTCAATTTAATCATGTTATCCGCACTGTGCCGGGCGAAGGTAAGGTTATTTGGCCTAGCGATGTTGAAGCTGTGCAGCAAGTGATTGATATGGGCTGTTGGAGCGAACAAGAAATTTATTCTAAATCGCCAACCTTAGCCACAGATATAGCTAATCATTCAGAGAGTCCTTTAGCAAGCCAAGGTGAACCAAGTGCTTGGCAGTCGCGTACTATTGCCGACGACGGCCATGTGTTTGAAGTGCTGTTTAAGGGGGAGTCACAAGGGATATTACACTGGGCATTGATAGGTCAGCACAATATCGAAAACGCAATTATGGCTATCGCTGCGGCACGTCATGTTGGCGTAGCACCAAGCCATGCTATTGAGGCATTGACACAGTTCAGTCCACCTAAGCGTCGTTTAGAATTATTGGCTACCGTTAATGGGGTGTCTGTGTATGACGATTTTGCTCATCATCCAACCGCTATTGCCACCACCTTACAAGGGCTAAGGGCCAAAGTGGCTTCCAGTGATCATGCTAATGGCAAGATTATTGTAGTGCTAGAGCCGCGATCGAACACCATGAAAAGCGGTGTACATAAAGATACGCTGGCCAATTCGATGGTATTGGCTGATGTTGGCTACTTATATCAAGCGGACAATATTGGTTGGGACATTCATGCCAGTATGGCTAATGCGCCACTTCCTGTGACTGTGTTTAACAATATAGAAGACATTATTAACACAGTAGCCACCACCGCCAATAAAGGTGATACCGTGGTCATTATGAGTAATGGTGGCTTTAATGGTATTCACCAGAAAATAATTAAGGCTCTAGCGTAACGGCTTTAGCCGATAGAGGGTACAACATGGCCTATGCCAAAAAAGCCAAAGCAATTAGTCTCGCCTGGACCGGCGCATCTGGCGCACCATATGGCATTAAGTTGCTTGAATGCTTGCTCGCGGCTGATTACCAAGTTTTTTTAATGGTATCCAGCGCAGCACGTGTGGTGTTAGCCACCGAGCATGGGTTACAACTGAGCGCAAATCCAGATAAAGCCAAGGCTCAATTACTTGAGCAACTGCATAATTCTGATGAGCCATTAAAAGGCGAATTAGTGGTGTTAGGTAAAGATGAATGGTTTTCGCCGCCAGCATCAGGCAGTGCGGCACCAAAACAAATGGTGATTTGTCCGTGTTCAACCGGCACATTAGCTGCTGTCGCCACTGGAATGAGTAATAATTTGCTCGAAAGAGCAGCAGACGTAGTATTAAAAGAGCGTGGGCAGTTAATCCTTGTTCCGCGTGAAACTCCTTTTAGTGCCATACACTTAGAGCATATGTTAAGCCTTACACGCAATGGTGCGACCATCATGCCAGCGGCACCAGGTTTTTATCATAATCCCAAATCGGTTCAAGATCTGGTAAACTTCATGGTTTCCCGAATACTTGATCATTTGGGTATTGAACACGACTTAACGAGTCGCTGGGGATACGGACGTACTCAGTCACACGACATCGACAATTGAGAGATTTATGAAGCACACCATTGAAATGATGATTTCTGAGCAAGAAATCAATAAAACTTTAGACCAGTTAGCTGAACGCATTAATGCTCATTACGCTGACAGTGAACGCTTATTAATGGTTGGCCTATTAAAAGGTTCTGTAGTGTTTATGGCCGATTTATGTCGCCGCATCAAAGGCCATGTTGAAATCGACTTTATGGCAGTATCAAGTTATGGTAATTCAACCACTAGCTCACGCGACGTTAAAGTGCTTAAAGACGTGCAGTCTGATATCTCTGGCCGTGACGTGTTAATTGTTGAAGACTTAATCGACTCAGGCAACACCTTAAATAAAGTGCGCGAGATGTTACTACTGCGCGAACCAAAAAGTTTAGCGCTTTGTACCTTATTAGATAAGCCAGAACGCCGCGAGGTTGATGTACACGTCGACTTTATTGGTATCACAATTCCTGACGAGTTTATTGTCGGTTACGGTATCGACTACGCAGAGCAATACCGCAACTTGCCTTATATCGCTAAAGTTGTACCACTGGATTAAGCAAACATAATTTATAAACTCCCGCCGATGTGGGAGTTTTTTTTCATTGTAAGTTGAGGATTTCAATATGGCCGATAACGCCAATGCATTGGTGATCGATAACCTTAAAAAAACCTATAAAGGCGGTGTAGAAGCCGTTAAGTCAATTAGTTTGACGGTAAAGCAAGGTGACTTCTTTGCTTTGCTTGGCCCCAATGGTGCAGGTAAATCTACCACCATCGGCATTATCAGCTCATTGGTGCAGAAAACCGCTGGCACGGTTTCGGTATTTGGTTTCGATATAGATAAAGATCTCGAACATGCCAAGTTATGTATCGGGTTAGTACCGCAAGAATTTAATTTTAACCAGTTTGAAACCGTGCAACAAATTGTGGTTAACCAAGCGGGTTACTACGGCGTGCCAAAAGCCGTAGCATTACAACGTGCTGAAAAATATCTCACCCAACTTGATTTATGGCAAAAACGCCATGCTCAAGCGCGCGAACTGTCTGGTGGCATGAAACGCCGTTTAATGATTGCGCGTGCGTTAATGCACGAACCTAAATTACTAATATTAGATGAGCCAACAGCAGGCGTCGACATTGAACTTCGTCGTTCAATGTGGGAGTTTTTAAAGCAAATTAACAAACAAGGTGTGACGATTATTTTAACCACACACTACCTTGAAGAAGCCGAAATGCTGTGTCGCACCATTGGTATTATCGATACCGGTTTGCTGGTGGAATGCACCACCATGAAGGCTTTATTGAGCAAGCTAGATGTTGAAACCTTTATTTTCGATTTACGTCATGATCTCGATGTTGCCCCTCAGTTAACCAATATGAATTGCCGCTTAACTGATGCACATACTTTAGAAGTCGATGTGGCCAAATCGAATAACATTAATGAGTTATTTACTCAGTTTACTTCAGCCAATATCGAAGTCTTGTCGATGCGCAATAAAGCCAACCGTCTAGAAGAATTGTTTGTAGAGCTGGTAGAGAAAGCCAAGGAGTCAAAATAATGAAAAGTCTGTATTTTGTGGCTTTTAAAAGTATTTTAACCAAAGAAATTAATCGCTTCACCCGTATTTGGATCCAAACACTAGTGCCGCCAGCCATTACCATGACGTTATATTTTTTAATTTTTGGTAACTTAGTTGGTAGCCGCATCGGTGAAATGGGCGGCGTGACCTACATGGAGTTTATCGCTCCTGGTTTAATCATGATGTCGGTGATCACCAGCTCATACTCTAATGTGGCCTCATCGTTTTACAGCGCCAAGTTTCAACGCAACATTGAAGAAATCATGGTGGCTCCAGTACCGCATTACGTGATGATAGCTGGTTATGTCGGCGGCGGTGTCGCCCGTGGGTTATGCGTGGGCCTAATTGTGACCACAGTGGCGATGTTGTTTGTTGATATCTCCTTACATCATGTTGGCTTGGTCGTTATCACCATGTTTTTAACCTCAGTGTTATTCTCACTCGGTGGCTTGATTAATGCCGTGTTTGCCAAAAGCTTTGACGATATCAGTATTATCCCGACCTTTATTCTTACGCCACTCACCTACTTAGGCGGTGTATTTTACTCGTTATCATTATTGCCACCTTTTTGGCAAGGTGTATCGGGTTTAAATCCTGTGGTATACATGATTAACGTATTCCGCTACGGATTTTTAGGTTTTGCCGACCTCAGTGTACCGTTATCTATCGCCATCATGGTTGGCTTTTGCGTCAGCTTGTGGGCAGTAGCTTACTATTTGATTTCGCGCGGAATTGGTTTGCGTAGCTAAGTCTCATAGGCGGTAAGCCGCAGCCAAAGCGGTTGTTATCATCTCAGTGTAAAAGGGCTCATAAGAGTCCTTTTTTATGGGCGTTATCTATCTATTGGGCTGGTAGTATGACTAAAGCGAGAACCTATAACATGAGTATACAGTTCAGTCGTTTTAAGATATGAATGGCCTAATAGTTCTTGAACATTACGAATATTGGTACCATTTTGCAGTAGTTGAGTCGCAAACGTATGCCTAAAGGTATGTGCTTTTACTTGCTTCGGTATTTAGCTGATTAATACTGCTTTGCGCAATTGTTTTCTAAATGTTGTTTCGTGAATATGATGACGACAAATATAGCCATCATATGGATGTGTACAGCGTGTCGATGAGGGGAAAACATACTGCCAAGATAAATCTTTAGCGGCATTACCATATTTGCGTAATAGTGCAGGTGGCAAAGATGCTAACCCATATCCTTCATTTAAATCTTGCTGGTGGCACGCTTTTACGATACTAAATTGGTTATCCAAAGAATGGCTTAAGGATTTTGGCAATAATGTATAACGGTCTTTTTTACCTTTGCCTCTAAAAATAAATAACGTATTATTCTCTATGTTTACATCTTTAATTCTTAGCTTTAATACCTCATTTATTCGTAATCCTCCACCATATAGAAGTGATGCCATTAACCAATATTGGCCAGAAAGGTGGCTAATAATGTTTGTAGCCTCCTCGTGGGTTAGCACTGTCGGTATGGACTGCTCCCGCTTAGTAAACGAATAACGTAAATCCGATATCTCTCTTCGAATAATATGTTTATATACATAAATAATTGCGCATAAAGCTTGGTTTTGTGTTGCAGCACTTACCTGCCGATTGACTGCTAAGTGATTTAAGAAACGCTCAATTTCGGTATTACCCATGTCTTGAGGATGTTTTTTGTCATTGAAAAGGATAAATTGCTTTATCCAATATAAATATACTTTCTCTGTTTTGATACTGTAACGACGAGTGCGAAGTTCGGTACGAATTGACTCGAGAAATGGTGATGTTGACATATCAACTCCTTTTGATTCAAACTGACATTATAACTGTATGTATATACAGTTATAATTCATTCTTGTAAAAATGCCAGTTTTGTTCTCGTTATGTAATCGCAAAAATTCTCGGTTTTACCTAAAGGACAATGCTATCCAATTGAATTAGCTTATTTTGTTAAAAAATCGGATCCATATGACGAGCCATATCATTCTCGGTTATCTAAATTCTCGTTTTTTCCTAGACTAAAAGGTGATTGATTTGGGTTGTTTAAGCTGATAAGTTACTAAAATTATTAATAATTAAAGTAGTATGGATGTTGAGTTTTGGTGAGCTTTTCAGGATGTTTATCGGAATTCTCGCTAATACGCTGTTATGTTGCACGATGAAAATTAAACAGATTGCCATTGCCACAATTTTGCATTTTATAACTCTCGTTATTTTCGGGTTTCTGAGTTTAGGTGCAACTATGGGGCTTGGATTTAAAGATGAGTTAA
>NZ_JACJFJ010000049.1:0-214 GCF_014164545.1 Shewanella sp. SG41-3 | reverse complement strand
AGCAATACTGGAACGACACGATAGTGGGTGTTACTGGACGAAATCGTTGTTGTTATTTGAATGTTCAACCCGCTCGTCATCCCTGAGAGCTGTTATCAGGGATCCAGGTGTTTCTTTTGACTTTTGTCTTGAATACTTAAAGCCAACACCTGGATTCCGGCTTAAAAGCATTGCCGGAACGACGTAGTTGGTAGTAATACCGGAACGACGAAGT
>NZ_JACJFJ010000048.1:0-217 GCF_014164545.1 Shewanella sp. SG41-3 | reverse complement strand
CTTCTGAGTTCGGAATGGGATCAGGTGGTGCCACAGCTCTATGGTTTCCAGACAAATTTTGTTTATCTAACGCAGTATATTGCATTAAATATTAATTCGGAAAGCTGATTGCTTTATTGAGTCTCATCGCACTGCTTAAGCGCTTTATTCTAATACTAAGTCGTATCAGTAAAACCCATCTGGGTTGTATGGTTAAGCCTCACGGGTCATTAGTACA
>NZ_JACJFJ010000047.1:0-232 GCF_014164545.1 Shewanella sp. SG41-3 | reverse complement strand
TGTACTAATGACCCGTGAGGCTTAACCATACAACCCAGATGGGTTTTACTGATACGACTTAGTATTAGAATAAAGCGCTTAAGCAGTGCGATGAGACTCAATAAAGCAATCAGCTTTCCGAATTATTATTTAATGCAATATACTGCGTTAGATAAACAAAATTTGTCTGGAAACCATAGAGCTGTGGCACCACCTGATCCCATTCCGAACTCAGAAGTGAAACACAGTATCG
>NZ_JACJFJ010000046.1:0-233 GCF_014164545.1 Shewanella sp. SG41-3 | reverse complement strand
GCTCGACTTGCATGTGTTAGGCCTGCCGCCAGCGTTCAATCTGAGCCATGATCAAACTCTTCAATTAAAGTTTTTTGAATCTTGCGATTCGGCTCAATGAATTCTGATTGCTTATCTCACCGAAGTGAAACAAGTCTTTGTACATATTACTATGAACATTCATCGTTGCATTGAGTTTAAATTTTTTGATTGCCAACATTCCGAAGAACAGAAGACAATTTCGAATAACTCAA
>NZ_JACJFJ010000045.1:0-241 GCF_014164545.1 Shewanella sp. SG41-3 | reverse complement strand
AGCGTTGTGAGGCGTTGAGCTAACTTGTACTAATGACCCGTGAGGCTTAACCATACAACCCAGATGGGTTTTACTGATACGACTTAGTATTAGAATAAAGCGCTTAAGCAGTGCGAGAGACTCAATAAAGCAATCAGCTTTCCGAATTAATATTTAATGCAATATACTGCGTTAGATAAACAAAATTTGTCTGGAAACCATAGAGCTGTGGCACCACCTGATCCCATTCCGAACTCAGAAG
>NZ_JACJFJ010000044.1:0-247 GCF_014164545.1 Shewanella sp. SG41-3 | reverse complement strand
GAACCTTCGACCAATTGGTTAAAAGCCAACTGCTCTACCAACTGAGCTAACGACCCATCTTGGTTTTGCAAGAACATCTATTCTTACTGGGGAAAAAGCCAACTGTCTCTGTTTCAAGACCAACTAAGCTAACGACCCATCTTGGTGTAACATTTAAATTGTTTAGCCACGATTTAAAAAGTGGTGGGTCGTGAAGGATTCGAACCTTCGACCAATTGGTTAAAAGCCAACTGCTCTACCAACTGAG
>NZ_JACJFJ010000043.1:0-253 GCF_014164545.1 Shewanella sp. SG41-3 | reverse complement strand
CGTTAGCTCAGTTGGTAGAGCAGTTGGCTTTTAACCAATTGGTCGAAGGTTCGAATCCTTCACGACCCACCACTTTTTAAATCGTGGCTAAACAATTTAAATGTTACACCAAGATGGGTCGTTAGTTCAGTTGGTCTTGAAACAGAGACAGTTGGCTTTTTCCCCAGTAAGAATAGATGTTCTTGCAAAACCAAGATGGGTCGTTAGCTCAGTTGGTAGAGCAGTTGGCTTTTAACCAATTGGTCGAAGGTTC
>NZ_JACJFJ010000042.1:0-255 GCF_014164545.1 Shewanella sp. SG41-3 | reverse complement strand
AGCGTTGTGAGGCGTTGAGCTAACTTGTACTAATGACCCGTGAGGCTTAACCATACAACCCAGATGGGTTTTACTGATACGACTTAGTATTAGAATAAAGCGCTTAAGCAGTGCGAGAGACTCAAAAAGAAATCAGCTTTCCGAATTATTATTTAATGCAATATACTGCGTTAGATAAACAAAATTTGTCTGGAAACCATAGAGCTGTGGCACCACCTGATCCCATTCCGAACTCAGAAGTGAAACACAGTATCG
>NZ_JACJFJ010000041.1:0-272 GCF_014164545.1 Shewanella sp. SG41-3 | reverse complement strand
CTCAGTTGGTAGAGCAGTTGGCTTTTAACCAATTGGTCGAAGGTTCGAATCCTTCACGACCCACCACTTTTTAAATCGTGGCTAAACAATTTAAATGTTACACCAAGATGGGTCGTTAGCTTAGTTGGTCTTGAAACAGAGACAGTGGGCTTTTTCCCCAGTAAGAATAGATGTTCTTGCAAAACCAAGATGGGTCGTTAGCTCAGTTGGTAGAGCAGTTGGCTTTTAACCAATTGGTCGAAGGTTCGAATCCTTCACGACCCACCACTTTT
>NZ_JACJFJ010000040.1:0-272 GCF_014164545.1 Shewanella sp. SG41-3 | reverse complement strand
AGTCTTTGTACATATTACTATGAACATTCATCGTTGCATTGAGTTTAAATTTTTTGATTGCCAACATTCCGAAGAACAGAAGACAATTTCGAATAACTCAATACCTGTGAATGTCCACACAGATTTCTTGTTTAAATTGTTAAAGAACGTGATGTCGATTTTTCAGACATCGCCGTAAGACGCTAGGTCGTTGGCTTGGGGTGCGTATTCTACGCTTTCCCGTGTCGGCGTCAAGTGTTTTTTCAAACTTTCTTTTCGCCTTGAATCCAGTG
>NZ_JACJFJ010000003.1:219611-579037 GCF_014164545.1 Shewanella sp. SG41-3 | reverse complement strand
AGTATCGCCGATGGTAGTGTGGGGTCTCCCCATGCGAGAGTAGGTCATTTCCAGGCGCCAAATAAAACAGCAAGGCCACTCTAACCGAGTGGCCTTTTTGTTTTGTGCCTTAAACCTAAGCAATTAGTCAGTGTGGCCAGTATGCCAATGCGAGAGAGGGTCAGTTCCAGGCACCTATTTGTCTTGAAAGAGTCGTGAAACAGCCCGCTATTATGTAGCGGGCTTTTTTACGTCTGCAATTTGTGCCTGAGAGCGCCTAAACCATTGACCAGTGTGGTTGATATGTCGGTCAGTTCTAGGGGCCAAAGAACACAGCAAGGCCACCCGACTAAGGTGGCCTTTTTGTTTTGTGCTTTGAAACCTAAGCAATCAGAACATCGATGCTAGGTGTAGTTCGCTAGACGCTCACCTAGGCCTTACCAATGCGATACTCATTAGTAGATAAAATAAGTGTGAACTTTGGTGGCAGGTAAGACAGTTTTAAACCCATTACTTGATTAGTAATGGGTATTATTCTTTAGAAATAGGCTTTCAAATAGAAGGTGCGGGTCGATTTCAGAGTTCTGCTAATATTTTTTCTACGATAGGCTTATTAGCTTCGGGGAAGTCATATTCTGCAATACTATGGATTGGTACCCATTCAATTTGCTGCTGTTCCATACCTTTAGCTTGGTTTGAGAATTCAGTAATTAAATGGATATCGAGTCTGACATGTTTATCTGGATAATCATGAATGATGTCCATGAAGGGAGTTGAATGAGAGACATCAAGATTAACTTCCTCTTTTAGTTCTCTAATTAACGCTTCAGTAACCGTTTCATTTGTTTCTACCTTACCGCCTGGGAATTCCCATTTTCCGCCTTGGTGAAGGTGTCCAAGCCTTTTAGCAAGTAAAATCTGCCTATCTTGATTAATGATGACACCAACAGCAACATGAATTCTCTTTTGCATGTTTCGACTCCTTATTATTTGAACTTATTGTTTAAAGAAGTCACCTTCATCAAAACCAATGTCATCAAGCATATCTGGGTCGATACTGTTCTTGATCGGGATTGCATGTTTTTCACTTGCCCAATCACCAAGATCGATAAGTTTACAACGTTCACTACAAAAAGGCTTAAATAGCGATTCGTCTTTCCATTCAACTTTGGCTTTGCAAATTGGGCAGTTTACTACTGTTAACGGCATAATGATTCTTGGTTGTTAGTCTTACTTGGAATGTTAAAGGGTTTAACTGCAGGTTGCTAGTGAGAAATCAATAGTTTCACAGGTATGGCGGTGTAAATCAAAATCGACAAAATGAATAGCATAACGATTTCGATTACCACTGACGGTTGGATAGCAATTTTGGTCTGAGTTTATCTTTACGCGGATTAAGGATAGCGGCTGTGATGAATTACCTTGATAAAACCCTACCGGAGCTTGAGATAATCTAAAATCTTCAGTGGCTCTAATCAGTTCTAAAAGCAACATGATAGGCGCTAGTAAGGGTTGGTATTCTGCAAGCCAGATGTTTATGTCTCGTTGTCGATATTGCCAGTCTTTACCTAGCCAAAAGTGCAGTTGAGGGAAATCAAAATTACAGTATGCTCCAGTCATATTAAAACGCTGACGCAAAGAGGTAAGAAATTTATCTCGTTTGAGGCTACAACCAATTCTTTCTTGGGTTTGCAAAGGTGACTTTAACGCGATAAGCCTATCAGTGAGTTTATCTACTTGATCGTTATCAACATTCGAATGAGTACGCCATTGTGAAATTAATTGAATTTGTTTTTCGATATCTTTTAAGATGTCGGTACGATAATCGCAACGTTCAGTTAGCTCAGCAAGCGAAAATAAAGGATTAAAACACTGATATTGATGATCTTGTTCAGCATGCTGCTGCAACTGTAGGGCAAGGTTTTCTATACGTAAATAACTGCGTATTTTTTCATTTAATGGTTGTTCATAAATTAAATCAGTCATTGACGTTAGTTTCTAAATCGGTTGCCTGTTGTAGGTATTGTTGATGCAGACGAAATACTTGACTGCGCAACTGCTCATGTTCTCCTTGATTATCAATAATATTATCAGCCAGAGCGAGTCGCTGTTCCCGGGTCATTTGACTCGCGAGAATATGCTCAACTTGTTCTTTACTGACACCATCACGTTGCATCGTCCTTGAAACCTGTAACTCCGGTGCAATATCTACGACCAAAGTAGTATCAACTAAACTATCTAAATGATTCTCAAATAGCAAGGGTACTACCATTATTACATATGCCGAAGTCGATGCTTGCACTTGGTCGAGCATCTTTTGACGGATCATTGGATGAAGTAAATTGTTAAGCCACAAACGTTGCTCAGGGTTATTAAACACCTGTGCTCGTAGAGCCGCTCTATCTAAGCTGTTATCCGCTAATAATATTCCCTGGCCAAAGTGCTGCTTTATTGCATTTAGCCCATCCGAACCGATTGAGACAACCTCTCTAGCGATAACATCAGCATCAACTAAGTCTATGCCATATTGTGCGAATAGATTGGCCACAGTTGTTTTACCGCTGGCAATGCCGCCTGTTAAGCCGACAATATACTTTTTTGCCATCATAACGTACTAAGATACCAATTGAGAATGTCATGTCCCCATACTAACGCTATCCAGCCCGCAGCAGCAATATAAGGGCCAAAGGGGATTGGATTGCCTTTGTTGATTTGCTTAGTGATAATCATACTAATACCGACTACAGCACCCACAAGTGAGGACAATAAAATAATCAGTGGCAGCATTTGCCAGCCTAACCAAGCACCAAATACGGCTAATAGCTTAAAGTCGCCATAACCCATGCCCTCTTTGCCTGTTACCAGCTTAAATAACCAAAATACTGACCACAAGCTTAAATAGCCTGCCGCAGCACCGATAATGGCATCTTCTGGGCTAGTATAAATCCCTTTAAGGTTAATGATTAATCCTAACCACAGTATCGGTAAGGTGAGTTGGTCCGGTAATAGCATTTCATCTAAATCGATGCCAGTTAATGCCACTAACACAAACGTTAAAATGCTGGCATAAACAAATTGCCATGTTGGGCCAAAGTGCCATGCTAACGCGGCAACTAATAAACCGGTGAGTAATTCGATAATGGGATAACGGCTTGAAATATGAGTTTTGCAATCGGCACACTTTCCACCAAGCATTAACCACCCCAGTACAGGCAGATTATGCCAAGGCTTTATATTGGCTTTGCATTTTGGGCAGGCAGAACCGGGTAACACAATGTTGTATTTTGCAGGAAAAGCATCAATAGGTTTGTTTAACCGGTCATTACCGACCTGTTCGACAATATCAGGATGATATTCATTAAGGTAAAAGTTACATTCGCTTTGCCATTCGCGTTTCATCATTACCGGTAAACGGTGGATAACGACATTGAGAAAGCTGCCAATGGTGGCAGCAAAAATAAAGCTAATCGCAACAAAGGCCCAAGGGTGTTGAATCATTGTGGCAACAAAAGTAGAGATGAATTCAGTCATTTTATTTTTTTATTTTTGAGGGTTGTCTAATACTAACCGACAATATTACCCATTTGGAAAATAGGTAAGTACATACCGACAATTAAGCCGCCGACTAGTGTACCAATGACCACCATCATAATGGGTTCAATGAGGCTTGATAAACCATCTACGGCATCATCAACCTGCATCTCATAAATGTTGGCCACTTTATTGAGCATCTCGTCTAAGCCGCCGGATTCTTCACCAATCATCACCATTTGGATGAGCATATCAGGGAATAAGCCGGTGGTACGCATAGCAACATTCATCTGCATACCTGCCATCACTTCTTGGCGAACTTTGAGTAATGCTTTGCGATAAACATAATTACCTGACGCACCAGCGGCTGATTCTAAGCCATCGATTAACGGCACACCAGCCGCAAATGTGGTTGATAGGGTACGGGCAAATCGTGACATCGCTGCTTTGTGGAGAATATCACCTATTACAGGAATTCTAAGCACCATTTGATCGATTCGATCGCGAAAGCTTTGAGAAGTACGATGGGCTCGTTTAAAAAGCCAAACCGCAATAACAATGGCAATAACAAATAAATACCATGAAGCTTGCAGCCAACGAGATATGCCTACAATAAGTTGAGTAAACGCCGGTAGTTCAGCATTAAAGCCGTTAAAAATCTCTTCAAATTGTGGCACCACAAATAATAATAATAGCGAGGTGACTAATATCGCAACAATAACGACAGCGGCAGGATAAAACATGGCTTTTTTAATTTTAGATTTTAATTGCTCAGCCTTTTCGCGATAGGTGGCTATGCGGTCAAATACTGCATCGAGCGATCCTGAATGTTCGCCGGCTGCGACTAAGTCGACATATAAATCATCGAAATAACGCCTATGAGGTCTGAGTGAATCTGATAGCGGAATACCGGATTGAACATCAGATAAAATAGTGCCTAATAATTCACGTACTTTAGCTTTTTCATGACCGCGTCCAAGTAACTCGATAGTTGTAACTAAAGGAACCCCGGCAGCAAGCATAGTAGCTATCTGGCGGGTGATCATCGCAATGTCCATTGCGGTGATACTTTTTTCAGATTTGAATAGTGGTGGTGATTTTTTTCGTACACCTTTTGGGGTGACACCCTGGGCTTTCAATACACTGCGAATTTCAGCAATAGTGGAGCCTTTTAGCTCACCCGAGGTGCGCTGACCATCACGATTAACGCCTTTCCATTGGTAGGTAAATACCTTAGGTTGGTGTTTAGTTGCTTTACCCGCTCTTGGCTTTCTTTTTGCTGTTATTGTGGCCATATAGCCAGTCCTTTTGTTTTCCGTTACACCACGTTAAAGCTTTATTGTTAATAGAGAATAATCAATTAAATCGTTGCTTTTCTGTAGCAGATTTGACTATAGCTGAATTAAAAGCTGGTGACACGGTTAATTTCGGTAATACTGGTGACGCCATGAATCACTTTAAGTAGCCCAGATTGGCGTAAATCGCGCATACCTTGCTGTTTGGCTAAGGTGGCAATTTGTAGCGAGTTACCGCCCTCCATAATGACCCGCGCAATTTCATCGCTCATTTTCATTACTTCGTAAATACCGACTCGGCCTTTATAGCCACCAGAGCAGAGCTCACAACCGACTGGTTTGAATACGCTAAAACCTTTGGCGATATTGGCTTCCGAAAAACCTAAGCGTTGCATTTCAGCAACCGGAATTGTCTCTTCATGTTTGCACGCTGGGCATAATCGTCTAGCAAGGCGTTGGGCAATAATTAGATTTACTGAGCTGGCAATGTTATAACCCGGCACACCCATATTAATTAAACGGGTTAAGGTTTCTGCTGCCGAGTTAGTATGTAATGTTGATAACACCAAGTGGCCAGTTTGCGCGGCTTTAATCGCGATTTCAGCAGTTTCTAAGTCACGGATTTCACCGACCATGACTACATCAGGGTCTTGACGTAAGAATGAGCGTAGTGCCGAGGCGAAGGTTAATCCTGCTTTTAAATTAATATGGACCTGATTAACGCCCTCAAGGTTTATTTCAACCGGATCTTCCGCGGTGGAAATATTGCGCTCTTCAGTATTCAAAATATTGAGGCCAGTATACAAGGATACTGTTTTACCCGAACCAGTCGGGCCAGTGACTAGAATCATCCCTTGAGGTTTGGCGAGCATTTCTTCGTATAGTAAACGCTGATCGTCTTCATAACCGAGCTTTTCAATACCCAGCTGCGCTGAGGATGAATCTAAGATTCGCATTACAATTTTCTCACCCCAAATAGTGGGTAAGGTACTGACACGAAAATCGATAGATTTAGTACGTGACAGTTTCATTTTAATGCGGCCGTCTTGCGGAACTCTTCGTTCAGCAATATCTAGTTTAGACATGACTTTTAAGCGAGCGGAAATTCGGTTGGATAGATTGACTGGTGGCTCAGATACTTCATGCAAAATACCGTCGATACGAAAGCGAATTCGGTAACGTTTTTCATAAGGCTCAAAATGTAAATCAGAAGCACCTTTACGGATAGCATCAGTAAGAATTTTATTAATATAGATAACAATCGGCGCATCGTCACTGCTATCACCGCTTGATTCATCACGCCTTTCGGTATCAGTAACCTCCATATTAGCCAATGCTTCTTCATCAGCACCACTTAAATCGAGGCCAGAAATATCATCCTCGATGATTTTTTCTAATGCCTTATGGAGCTTTTCGTCTTCAACTAGAATAGCTTCTGCATGTAACCCTAGGCTAAACTGAAAATCTTCCAGCGCTGAAATATTGGTAGGATCTGAAGTCGCGATATAAAGACGATTACCACGCTTAAATAAAGGTAAGCACTTATGTTTTTCAATCAGTTTTTTGTTGAGTAAATCTTCTGCAATATTGGTAACGTCGAATTCATTGAGATCAAGTAGCGGGGTACCATACTCTTCATAACATAGTTCAGCAATTTCACGAGAAGAGATATATTTCAATGTGATTAAAGTCGTTACCAAGGACTGCTTGGTTTGACGAGAGGTACTAATTGCTGCTGAAATCAGCTCTTCACTTAGTATCCCCTTGCGAATAAATAAGGTTGATAAACCTAAGTGAAGAGCGGTTGTAGGCATTTTAAACTCTTTAATTATTTACAAAATCCTGCGGCTTTACATGTTCCTGTTTGAACCCATGTAATATTTCCTGCTGCTGCAGTCCCTGTTAGAAGATTTGTATATCCTCCTGCTGCAGCAGTTCCAGTACCTGTGAGCACTATTGTTGTCGCTGTAGCTGTAGAGGTGAAACTTGCTAAATTAGGAGTTGCAACAGGAACCGCCGGGACACCATTCGAGCCAGCTGCACAATTTGCTGTCAATCCTTGTTCATGAAAACAAACTGTTGCAGCAGTTTTCATGCCATCGGAAGCTGTATTAACTTCCGCAAAACGGGCTTTTTGTGTGTACTGCTGATATGCAGGCAATGCGATTGCAGCAAGGATACCGATGATCGCTACTACGATCATTAATTCGATAAGGGTGAAACCCTTAGCGTTTTTGATTTGATTGATACTTTTCATTTTCTCTCCGTAAAATAGGCTAGGGTAGTATCAGTCCTCGATAACTGCTACTTAGTCTAGTCTTCAAGTTAAATGCTTAAATATAGAAACTAAGTGTAGTAGTTGGCAGTCCATTTGCCTAAAACCGTAAAGCACAATTGTGTGGTGCTAGATATCAGATACTAGTTGACCACGATTTTTTATAGAGCCAATATTGCTTGCGTTACCAAGGGTTAACTCAATTTATACTGTGTGGTGCTCGGAGGCACAAAACACTGTATAGATAATAACCTTGTCAACTGCAAATAATGTTAGCAGATTGTTTACTTAAATGGCATTTCGGCTGAGCGATAAACATAGAGCGAATACGTAAATGTTAGTAAGTTACAGGGCATTTGCTGAGCTATATAGCAATGGTTATACAAATCTCTATACAACTCGTTATAAATGCAAATGTTAACAACTTACTAATAATGTAACGTGTTTTGCAATCTAATGATTATCGTGCATGGCCGAAAGGCCAACTCGCCTACAATGAACGTTAGTATAAACCGTTACAAAATGGAATAGTATTAATGGATTAATAAAAAATAAATGTCTAAAAATGCTCTGATTTCACATTTCCCGTACATAATACGATAATTTATTTTTTGACAGATTAGGTTGAGGAATGTTTTTTTGACAAAAATGCAACAATGTCGTTTTGTTGACGTTTCTTGATGGCGGATGTGACAGATTTATCGCTAAGCTAAAAGCCTAGGTTCTAGAACGCTGCGCTGTTAGATGCTATAAAATCTTAGCAGCAAAGCTGTCCCTAGAAGCGCAGCGACCTAGCAGGACGCCGTCCGCTCTAGAACCTAGAAAATATAAGGGTTAAGCCTTTAATCGCAAAGACAAATCTAACGCTTTTACATGTTTAGTCAGTGCGCCGACGGAAATATAATCGACTCCGGTTTGGGCGAAAGTGGCTAGGGTGTCTAAAGTGACATTGCCAGAGACTTCTAATTTAGCGCCATTGCCTTGGTCTTTATAGCGATTATTCATGCTGACAGCGTCGACCATCATGGTGACGTCAAAATTGTCGAGCATAATGATATCAGCTCCGCCATCAAGCGCTTGGGTGAGCTCCTCAAGTGACTCAACTTCCACTTCTACCGGTTTAGTGCCGTCTAACGCACGTGCTGCGGTAATCGCTTGTGAGATGCCACCGCAAGCCATAATATGGTTTTCTTTAATTAAGAATGCATCGAACAAACCAATACGATGGTTTTTGCCACCGCCGCAGGTGACTGCGTATTTTTGGGCTGTGCGCAGGCCTGGAATGGTTTTGCGGGTATCGAGTAACTGAGTATGGGTACCCACAAGCTTATTCACGTACAACTTGGTTAAGCTAGCGACACCTGACAAGGTTTGAATGAAGTTCATTGCCGTACGTTCGCCAGTTAAAATAGCGCGTGCAGGGCCTGAGAGTTCACATAGTAATTGATTAGCGACAATCAAATCACCGTCATCAACATGCCAATGCAGTACCACTTCACTGCCCAGTTGATTGAATACTTGTTCTGCCCATGCTTTGCCGCAAAAGACACCATCTTCGCGGGTGATTAACGCGCCGGAAACGTGTTTATCTGCCGGAATAAGTTGTGCGGTAATATCTGCATTAAGCATGTCATTAACGGTATTGTGGGCTGTGTGACCTAAGTCTTCATCAAGTGCGGTTTGCACCGCATGACGGATATCGTTTTCTAACATAAGCAAAGTCCTTGCTAAAGATCGTGATAAGGCTAAACAGTATCCGCATTGGGCGGAGTGTTTGTTACAGAAAGCATTTGTTAAAGATTACCATAACTTGGCTATATACTGACACTATCAAGCTGGCAATTTTCAGCCTTGGTATTGCTGTTTTATACGGTTAAATTTACATTGGAACTGCTGATATCTTTATGTTTAAGGGGTGATATGCCAAAAGGCTTATTAGAACAAGGTTGGTTAGCTAGCGCGAGAAAATGTATTTCGCCGCATTTTAATGCTCGGCCTGATAATGAGGTGAGCTTATTGGTGATCCACAATATTAGCTTACCAGCGGGCTGTTTTGGTTTAGGACATATTGATGGGCTATTTCAAGGTTGCCTAGATATTAATGTTGATGAAAGCTTTACAGCATTGGCTGGCTTGCAAGTGTCGGCGCATTTTTTAATTCGCCGCGATGGTGAGGTGGTGCAGTATGTAAGTTGTGATGACAGAGCATGGCATGCTGGCGTGTCTGAGCACAATGGCCGCAAGGGGTGTAACGATTTTGCCCTGGGTATTGAGCTAGAAGGTACAGACAGTAGTGGCTATACCGACCAACAATACCAGCAATTAATACTGTTAACATTGGAGTTAATGGCGCAGTATCCTATGCTTAACGTAAATAATATTGTTGGCCATTGCGATATTGCTCCTGGACGCAAAACTGATCCCGGGTTCAGTTTTGATTGGCATCGATATAAGCAGGCCATCGCAGGTAATTGAGGCCTAACCTTGTAGACTAGTTTTTGAGAGAGTCGTTGTTGGGGAACCGCTATCACCTTTCCTACTAAAGCAGCGCTTCTAATGATGACAGCAACAACGCAATAAATTAAAAGGATATTCATGGCATTATTTTCATTATTAGTGGCAATTCTTGTAGAGCGTTTGAAGCTTTTGCCAAGCAGTTGGCAGTTCGATACTGTGATGATGCGTTACCAAAAACAGTTTTGGGATAGCCAATCGCTTAAATCGGAATTTGGCGTAGCGGTGGCGCTGGTGTTGCCGGCTGTATCAGTCTTTTTGATAAGTGTGCTTCTTGATGGCATTTTATTTGATTTATTGAGCTTATTATTTTGGGTGCTAATATCGATTATTTGTTTTAGTCACCAAACATTACGTATTGTATTTAAACAGTATATTCAAGCGGCATGCCGCGGTGATGTTCAAGCTTGTTACCGTTACGCTAGCGAGTTGGACTCTACCGAGTGCTTGGATGTGGTAGATGAACAGGATTTAGGCCGTAAAGTGGGCCAAACCGTGGCGTGGATTAATTACCGTTATTACGGCGCCGTTGCCTTGTACTTGATATTTTTAGGCCCCGTTGGTGCAATATTATATTGTAGCGTGCGTTTTTATAGTGAGTACAACAGTAAAAATAAGCTTGAAATGCCTTTGATTGATCATTTGCAGATGCTATTTGACTGGTTACCAAGTAGGGTATTTAGTTTTGGTTATGTATTAAGCGGCCAGTTCAGTGCTGGGTTAAGTGCTTGGCGACAATATGGCTTAAGTGTCAAAACGGATGCTAAAACCATTGTCACCTATACGGCTGTGGCCGCGGAGTCTTTACCTGAAGCGGGCAATGCACCCTTGAGTGTGCAATCTACATTGGCATTGCTGGCATTAAGTAAGCGTAATTTTGTATTGTTATTAACCATGGTTTCGGTACTAACCATTTTTGGGTTGGTTAGTTAGCTTGTCTAGAGTCTAGGGCGCTACGCTGCTAGGGCGGACTGTGTCCTGCTAGGGTTGCTTTGATGCTAGGACAGCTTCTCTGCTGAGATTTTATAGCCTCTAGCAGCGTAGCGCTCTAGTTTCTAGGACTTTCGGATAAATGGTCTGACCCCTTGAGGATAAATTTACGTTATCCTCTGGGCTTGAGCGTTTTAAACAAACCTGTGTTCTTTGTCGGTATGCTGATAACTAGACATGGCTTGTATGATTTGATAAAGTGCGCTCTCTCATATTAATTGGTAAGACCAATTGACAATTGCTTGTTTAGGGAGCAGGGCGCCAGATGGCTTATATTAAGATTAACCAGCCAAAAATTTCTGATGTGATCATGGAGCAATTAGAGCGGATGATCCTAGAAGGCAGTATACAGCCGGGTCAGAAGCTACCTCCTGAACGCGAACTCGCGGTGCAATTTGAAGTGTCTCGTCCTTCTCTACGTGAAGCGATTCAAAAATTAGAAGCTAAAGGGTTGCTCATGCGTCGTCAAGGCGGTGGCACCTATGTTAAAGAACAACTGTGGCAAAGTCTTGCCGATCCTATCGTTGAGTTAATGCATAACGATTCTGAAAGTCAGTATGACTTACTCGAATTCCGTCACGCTACTGAAGGCATGATGGCGTATTTTGCTGCCTTGCGTGGCACAGATGCGGATATGCAAAACATTAAAAACCGTATTAATGAAGTTGAAACCGCAACGGAAGTAGAAGCGCAGGCCGATGCCATTGTGCGTTTTTATCGTGCGGTCGCTGAGGCATCGCACAATGTTGCTATGCTGCATTTAGTATTAAGTTTAACCCCTGTGCTGCATAAAAATGTTGCACAAAATCTGGAACTTTTAAGCCGACGCGAAGAAGCTTCCACCATGGCAAATGATCACAGACGCGCGTTACTGGCTGCGATTGTACGCCGGGACCCAGACGCTGCACGTGAAGCTTCGAACGAGCACTTAAGCTATATCGAAGAAGTCATGTTGTCAGTAAGAAAAGAAGACAGTCGGTTGCAACGTAGTTTGCGCCGTTTAAAGAGCGGCGTTTAACTGAGTTGTTGTGTCAACAAGCAGCAACTAAAGCCGAAATATAATCCGTATATAGAGAAGGACTGCGAGATGTCTGAAGATATGCTTCAAGATTTAGACCCATCAGAAACCCAAGAGTGGGTTGATGCTCTGCAAGCTGTGCTAGAGCAAGAAGGGCCTGAACGTGCACACTTTTTACTTGAAAAATTAATCGACAAAGCGCGTCGTAACGGTACTCACTTACCTTACAATGCGACCACTGCTTACTTAAACACTATTCCTGCAGGCCAAGAGCCAAACATGCCAGGTAACCAAGAAATGGAACGCCGTATTCGGGCGATTATCCGTTGGAATGCCTTGGCAATGGTGTTACGTGGTTCTAAAAAAGATTTAGAGCTTGGTGGCCACATTTCAAGTTTCGCGTCTAGCGCGACAATTTACGATGTGTGTTTTAACCATTTTTTCCGTGCTCCTAATGAGCAAGATGGTGGTGACTTGGTGTATTTCCAAGGTCATATCGCACCTGGTATTTATGCGCGTTCTTTCCTTGAAGGTCGTATTACTGAAGAGCAAATGGCTAACTTCCGTCAAGAAGTCGATGGCAAAGGCCTTTCTTCGTACCCGCATCCTAAGTTAATGCCGACTTACTGGCAGTTCCCGACGGTATCTATGGGTCTAGGTCCTATTCAAGCCATTTACCAAGCGCGTTATTTGAAGTACTTGACTGACCGTGGTTTAAAAGATTGTTCAAAGCAAACTGTTTACTGTTTCTTAGGTGACGGTGAGTGTGATGAGCCAGAAGCATTAGGTGCTATCGGTTTAGCAGCCCGTGAAGAATTAGATAACTTAGTCTTCATCGTTAACTGTAACTTACAGCGTCTTGATGGTCCTGTTCGTGGCAACGGTAAGATTATCCAAGAACTTGAAGGCGAATTCCGCGGCGCAGGCTGGGAAGTGGTTAAAGTGATTTGGGGTCGTTATTGGGATCCATTATTGGCCCGTGATACCAGTGGTAAGTTATTACAGTTAATGGAAGAAACCGTAGACGGTGAATACCAGAACTGTAAAGCCAAAGGTGGCGCGTACACCCGTGAGCATTTCTTTGGTAAGTACCCTGAAACTGCTGAAATGGTTGCTAATATGTCAGATGATGACATTTGGCGCCTAAACCGTGGTGGTCATGATCCTGTTAAAGTTTACGCTGCGCTTGAACATGCACAGAAAACCAAAGGCCGTCCAACGGTTATCTTAGCTAAAACCGTTAAAGGTTATGGTTTAGGTGATGCTGGTGAAGGTAAAAACATCGCTCACAACGTGAAGAAGATGGGCGCTGAATCTATCCGTTATTTCCGTGATCGTTTCAATATTCCGATCCCAGATGACCAGTTAGAAGATCTGCCTTTCTATCATCCAGGTCCAGACTCTGAAGAAGTAAAATACTTGAAGAGTCGTCGTGAAGCATTGTTAGGTTATTTACCGCAACGTCGTGAAAAATTCACTGAAGAGCTAGAAGTGCCTTCACTGAAAATCTTTGACTCGATTTTAAAAGGCTCAAACGGCCGTGAAATCTCGTCAACAATGGCATTTGTTCGGGTATTAACCGCCTTGTTAAAAGACAAAGGCATTGGCAAACGTATTGTGCCAATTATTCCTGATGAAGCTCGTACTTTCGGTATGGAAGGTTTATTCCGTCAAGTGGGTATTTATGCTCACGAAGGCCAAAAATACATTCCACAAGATTCTGACCAAGTTGCTTACTATCGTGAAGATAAAACCGGTCAAGTATTACAAGAAGGGATTAACGAATTAGGCGCCATGTCATCTTGGGTATCAGCTGCAACCAGCTACTCAGTAAACGACATGCCAACGATTCCGTTCTACATCTACTACTCTATGTTTGGTTTCCAACGTATTGGTGACATGGCATGGGCTGCTGGCGACATGCGCGCTCGTGGTTTCTTAGTCGGTGGTACTTCTGGCCGTACAACCTTGAATGGTGAAGGTTTACAGCATCAAGATGGCCACAGCCATGTATTGGCGAACACTATTCCAAACTGTATTTCTTACGATCCAACTTACGGTTATGAAATTGCCGTGGTAGTACAAGATGGTATTCGTCGTATGTATGGCGAAAATCAAGAAGATATCTTCTATTACCTAACCACAATGAACGAAAACTATGTTCAGCCAGAAATGCCAGCCGGTGCCGAAGAAGGTATTGTTAAAGGTATTTATAAGCTGGAGTCTGTTGCCGGTAGTGGTAAAGGTAAAGTACAGCTAATGGGTTGTGGCACCATTTTAGAAGAAGTTCGTAAAGCGGCTAAAGCCCTTGCGAAAGACTTTGGTGTTAGTGCTGATGTGTTCAGTGTGACGAGCTTTAACGAGCTAACGCGCGACGGCCAAACGGTTGAACGTTGGAATATGCTTCACCCAACAGCAAAACCTAAGCAAGCGTACATCAGCCAAATATTATCTGCAGATGCACCAGCCATTGCTGCTACCGATTACATGAAGATTTACGGCGAGCAATTACGTGCTTTTGTACCAACTGATTATAAAGTACTAGGTACTGATGGTTTTGGTCGCAGCGACAGCCGTGCAAACTTACGTCATCACTTTGAAGTTGATGCTAAGTTCATCGTTATTGCGGCGCTGAAGTCACTTGTTGAGCGTAATGAAATGCCTGTTGATGTGCTGACTAAAGCCATCGCTGAATATGGCATTGATGCTGACAAGATCAATCCACAGTTCGCGTAAGGGGATACAAAATGGCTGATTTAAAGGAAGTTTTGGTTCCTAATATCGATACTGATGCAGTGCAGGTTATTGAAATTTGTGCCGCAGTGGGTGATTTTCTTGAAAAAGAAGCATCAATCATTACAGTTGAAAGCGATAAGGCAACCATGGACATTCCAGCACCTTTTGCTGGTACCTTGGCAGAGTTAAAAATTGCTGTCGGTGATACCGTGTCTGAAGGCACGTTAATCGCGATGATGAGCGCAGCCGATGCTGCGCCTGCTAAAGAAGAAGCCGCTGCGCCAGCGCCAAAAGCTGAAGCGCCGGTGGCTCAAGCTGCAGCACCTGCAACAGTGACGCCAGTTGCTGCGTCAAGTGCTGGCAGTGCAGAAGTGATTGAAGTTAACGTACCTGATATTGGTGGCGACACAGATGTGTCTGTTATCGAAGTATTAGTTGCTGTTGGCGATAGCATTGATGTTGATACTGGGTTGATTACCTTAGAAACTGATAAAGCCACCATGGACGTACCTTCGCCAAAAGCGGGTGTAGTTAAAGAGATTAAAGTGGCCGTTGGCGACAAGGTATCTGAAGGTTCATTGGTGATTATGTTAGAAGTTGCTGGCTCTGCTTCTGCAGCAGCACCTTCAGCACCGGCACCACAAGCTGCTGCACCAGTTGAGCAAGCGGCTCCAGCACAAGCAGCAACTTCTGCTACGACAACTCAGGTACAAGAAATTCATGTTCCTGACATTGGCGATGCTAGTGATGTGGATATTATTGAAGTGCTAGTGTCTGTGGGTGATGACATCACTGCTGATCAAGGCTTAATTACCCTTGAAACAGATAAAGCGACCATGGAAGTGCCTGCACCTTTTGCCGGTAAATTAGTGTCGTTAACCGTTAAAGTGGGCGATAAAGTATCTCAAGGTAGCTTAATTGCCACTATTGAAACGACTAGCTCTGCGCCAGCAGCACAAGCAGCTCCAGCTCCTGCTGAGTCTGCACCTGCTGCATCAGCACCAGCACCCATGGCTGCAAGCCGCCCATCAACTCCACCTGTGCCACATCATCCGAGTGCAAGCGTGACAGCATCAACGGGTGTTGTGCATGCTTCACCTGCGGTACGTCGCTTAGCGCGTGAGTTTGGTGTAGATTTAACTAAGGTGTCTGGTACTGGTCGTAAAGCACGTATTTTGAAAGAAGACGTGCAAGCGTTTGTGAAATACGAGTTGTCACGCCCTAAAGCTACAGCATCAACATCTGTTTCGGGTGGTGCTGGTGGCTTAAACGTGATTGCTGCGCCTAAGGTTGATTTCAGTAAGTTTGGTGAAGTGGAAGAAATACCACTAAGCCGTATCCAGAAAATCTCTGGTCCTAACTTACATCGCAATTGGGTTACGATTCCACATGTTACTCAGTTTGATGAAGCTGATATCACTGATATGGAAGCATTCCGTAAGCAACAGAATGACCTTGCTGCGAAGAAAAAAGCTGATTATAAGATCACGCCATTAGTGTTCATGATGAAAGCGGTTGCCAAAGCATTAGCTGAGTTCCCTGTGTTTAACTCAAGCTTAAGTAGTGATGGTGAGTCACTTATTCAGAAGAAATACTTCCACATTGGTGTTGCCGTTGATACTCCGAACGGCTTAATGGTTCCTGTTGTTCGTGATGTTGATAAGAAAGGCATTGTTGAATTGTCGCGTGAATTAACCGACATTTCTATCCGTGCGCGTGACGGCAAGTTGAAGTCTGCTGATATGCAAGGTAGCTGTTTTACCATTTCAAGTTTAGGTGGCATTGGCGGTACGGCATTTACGCCGATTGTTAACTATCCAGACGTGGCCATTTTAGGTGTATCAAAATCTGAAATTAAACCAAAGTGGAATGGAAAAGAGTTTGAACCTAAATTAATGTTGCCTTTATCGCTTTCATACGACCATCGTGTTATTGATGGTGCTATGGCTGCACGCTTTAGTGTCACCTTGTCTGCGATACTTTCAGACATTCGTACATTGATTTTATAAGCATAAAGGTCGCTCATATGAGCGACCTTTTTATTGTGATCGGTTTCAAACAAATTGATTTGAGTATAAAATGCGCCCATCCCAATTTTTTAGTTCGCAATTGAAAGGAAATTGGACGTGAAACGTAAGTTTCAAGCTGGCGACATCGACATTTGGGCCGATCCGTCTTTCACACGGAATGAACAAGATTAGAGGAAATCATGAGTAACGAAATCAAAACTCAAGTAGTCGTACTAGGAGCAGGCCCAGCAGGTTATTCTGCGGCGTTTCGTGCTGCTGACTTAGGCTTAGACACCATAATTGTTGAGCGTTTCAGTACCCTTGGTGGTGTGTGTCTAAACGTTGGTTGTATTCCTTCAAAAGCACTATTGCACGTAGCAAAAGTCATTGAAGAAGCCAAAATTGTTGCTGACCATGGTGTGGTTTTTGGTGAGCCAAAGATTGATTTAGACAAATTACGTAGCTTTAAAAATAAAGTCATTAGCCAATTAACAGGCGGTTTAGGCGGAATGTCTAAAATGCGTAAAGTTGATGTGGTTAATGGTTTTGGTAAATTTACCGGCCCTAACAGCTTAGAAGTGACTGCTGAAGATGGTACTGTGACTGTTGTTCAGTTTGAACAAGCCATTATTGCAGCGGGTTCACGTCCAATTAAATTACCGTTTATTCCACATGAAGACCCACGTATTTGGGACTCAACTGACGCACTTGAACTGAAAGAAGTGCCTGGTAAGTTGCTTGTTATGGGTGGTGGTATTATTGGTCTAGAAATGGGTACTGTGTATTCATCTTTAGGCAGCGAAATTGACGTGGTTGAAATGTTCGATCAAGTTATTCCTGCTGCAGATAAAGACGTAGTTCGCGTTTTCACTAAGCAAATTAAGAAGAAGTTTAACCTTATTCTTGAAACTAAAGTGACCGCAGTTGACGCGAAAGATGATGGTATCTACGTGACAATGGAAGGCAAGAATGCGCCGACAGAACCTGTACGTTACGATGCTGTTTTAGTCGCAATTGGTCGTTCACCTAATGGTAAGTCTTTAGCTGCTGAAAAAGCAGGTGTGAATGTTGATGAACGTGGCTTTATTAACGTTGATAAGCAGTTACGTACTAACGTACCGCATATTTATGCTATCGGCGATATCGTTGGTCAACCTATGTTGGCTCATAAAGGTGTGCATGAAGGTCATGTTGCTGCGGAAGTGATTTCGGGCATGAAGCACTACTTCGACCCTAAAGTGATCCCATCAATTGCTTATACTAATCCTGAAGTAGCATGGGTCGGTCTAACTGAGAAAGAAGCGAAAGAGCAAGGTATTGCTTACGAAACTGCGACTTTCCCTTGGGCTGCAAGTGGCCGTGCAATCGCTTCAGATTGCAGTGAAGGTATGACTAAGCTAATTTTCGACAAAGAGACTCATCGCGTGATCGGTGGTGCTATTGTTGGATCTAACGGCGGTGAATTATTAGGTGAAATTGGCCTAGCAATTGAAATGGGTTGTGATGCTGAAGATATCGCATTAACGATTCATGCTCACCCAACATTGCATGAGTCTGTAGGCTTAGCAGCTGAAATGTATGAAGGTTCAATTACTGACTTACCTAACCCTAAAGCGGTTAAGAAAAAGAAGTAATCTAAACTGATACTGAACAGCACAAGGCACTCCTCTTTAGGGGTGCTTTTTTTTACCTGTAATTTGATTTTTTAAGCTAGCATTAGCGGAGCATATTACTTTTTTTAAACATATAATTATAAAAAAGTAATATTGTTTATAAAGCGTTGTCAAAATGTGTTAAAAATAATGCATAGATGTACATGTCATTATTTCCTCTCAATGTAGAAAGTTATACTGTTTCTTTTATCTACAGCGTGACTAAACAAGAATATCAGTTTGTATCGGTTTAGGGGACGCTATAACGATGAGTATCAATATTATCTTTTTGAGGTATAGGCTTAATTTATGATCAGAGCGGTAATTTTTGGGGCTGTTAGTCTGATTCTGTGTTCGTTAGCCGCTGCATCTGTGAGTGCCGCAGATATTGTTCAGCGAGTCTTTAATGCGCAAGATGGTTTAGCTAATGCCACGATTCAAGATATTAGCTTTGACCATTATGGATTTGTTTGGCTGGCGACTCAGCAAGGTCTGTACCGGGTGAGTAACAGTAAAGTTCGACGCATCGATAAAGTCGGTTTTGATTCAGTTCTGGATGACGAGTTCATTTCTACTGTGGTTAACTCTGGTCAAGATCATTTACTGGTTGGCACCAATTCATCGTTATATTTATACAGTATTTTAGATAATCACTTTAGTTTGATCCTTAGGCCTGAAGATAATGATGCAACCAATATCAATAACAGTATTCACGTTGCGGCCACTCAGCGTCAGCTTGATGGGCGCTTACTCATATTGGCCTTTTCAGGGCAGGTTTATTATTTTGATGACATCACTCAGCAACTTTCCTTATCCCCAAGCCATACATTAGATCGCAATTTGCCTTGGCGAAATGCGCTTGAGTTACATAATACTAATTATTTGTTTTCGACTAATCATGAGGTACAGCTTCATCATGCCGATGGGACTTTCATTGGGCAATTTCCATGGTCTGATAAAAATGGCACCATTAATAAGTTGTTTCAAGATAAACAACAACGAGTATGGATGTTGACATCAAAAGGAGTCTTTAAGCTTAATATTGAATCGCTTACAGTACAGGCTGTAGCAGAGATCCCTTATTATGTTGAGCAAATGGAGCAAGATCTTAACGGTGATTTATGGATTTCAAGTCGAGCAGGATTGATTTTTTGGAGTCAAGAAAACAATAAGTTAATTATATACCGTGACGAACTTAAGCAACGTGCAAATATAGATTACATCCATGATATGGCAGTCGATGCCGATGGTTTGTTATGGATTGGTGGCTCTGGAGATGGTCTTGCGGTCATTGCCGGTAAGCCTAGTTTTTTAATTGATGATTATTCTAAAAAGCCGCCTTATCAGCTTGATAATGAAATGGTGTGGTCGATATACAGTGAGGGTGACACTGTCTGGTTAGGTACTGATGGTGGTTTGTCAGTAGTGAATACCCATGACCAAACATCAATTATGCTGATCCCTAAGGGTTTTGAACTTAATGACAGTATTTATAAAATTAGTTCCCTAGATGAGCAGCACCTTGTTTTAGCGACGACCAGCGGCTTATATGTGGTCAATAAATTAACTAATATTAGTTCTCGCTTTGCTGATTGGAGTGGTGGCAAAACGTCGCTGGTTGATCGCGTAATCATTAATATTTATCGTGATAAATTGTTTAGTGATGTCATTTGGTTTGCGACTACGAAAGGCTTGTATTATTGGCAAGATGGTAAAGATGATCTGACGCTACAAGAGCTCAATGACGGTCAGCAATCACTGACTAATGCTCGCTATAGTGCCCTATTAAGAGATACTGAACATCATCTATGGTTAGCTGGAAATAAACATTTTGGCTATTTAACCACAGAGGGTGAATATGTTTCTAAATTAAATCTATTTGCCAATTTTACTATTCTTCCAACGATTACCAGTGTTATGCAAGTGGCGCCAAGTGTGCTCTGGTTTGGTTCATCCCAACAAGGTATTTATCAATACAATACGCAAACTAATAAGATAATCTCACTGGATCAACAGTGGAAAATAGATTGTAAAGTGGTGTACTTTTTACAGGATACTGCAACCGATCATATTGTTGGCTGTGCCAGTGCCATTATTAAGATAAATAAGGCGACAGGTAAAGTCAGTTCGTTTAGTCATAAAGACGGTTTTATTTCCGATGAATTTAATGAGTCGGCAAAATTTTATGATCCTGCTAAAGGCTTTTTTGTCGGTACCCCTGATGGCGCTATGCTCATCGATCTTGATAAGTTAGCGCCGCGAACGGTCAATGATAAGGCGATACTTGAATCTGTATCTGTATTTTATGACGATAAAACAGCGGTTTATCTTATTCCAAGCCAGTTATCGCAAGTTGAACCAGGTGCGAGCCTAATTAGCTTCCAAATAGCCATACTGGATTACCTTGACGATAAACCCATGACCATCCAATATCGTTTGGTTGAGAATGGCTCCGATGCGGGAAATTATGTGTTACTGGAAGGGCAGTCACAAATTAATATTACCGGTTTAAGTGCTGGGGAATATGTGCTTGAACTCTTGTATAAAAAAAATGGTGTGTGGACGAGTGAGCCATTTCAATATCGATTTACGGTAAAGCAGTTTTGGTGGCGATCACAACAATTTAAAGGTGCATTAATACTGATCATATTGCTAACTGGATTGGCCATATTGATCTTTAGGCAGCGACAGGTTAGCCGCTTTAAACAAATGAATACTGCATTACTGCAAAGTGATGATCGCTTACGCCAGGCTCTAAAAGGTAGCGATTCAGATTTATGGCAATGGCATGAGCATACTCGAATGTTTTCATTAGACAATCGCGGTGGTGTACTGGGACCTGAGCCTCATATCGACATAAAGCTAGAAGACATTCCCATTCATCAAGATGATATTGAGCAGATTTCCAAAGCCTGGAATGAGTTGATCACATGTGCAACAGACGTGATTGACATCGAGTATCGCTATCACAATCAATATGATCAGCAATGGCATTGGCTGCGAATTAAAGGTCGTGCCACTGATGTCGATCACAGTGGTGGAAAGTTAATACATGTTGCTGGTATGTATACCGATATTACCCAACAAAGAGCGCTTGAAAGTGAGGTCAATTTATTAGCTCAAGCGTTTGAAAATACCTCAGAGGGTATGCTGATCTTAGATAGCGATAAGCACATCAAAATTAGCAATGCTGCGGCCAATTTAATTCTTGCAGCTCAAAAGAGCGATTTAGTCGGAAAACCGTTTGCCAAATTAGTGTTTGAGACGCTAGAACCTTTCGACATGGATGATGTGTTTGACAAGGAGGGCTTTTGGACTGGAGAGTGTGAGTTTAATTGTAACGATGGTAGCCGATGTCCGGTATGGATAAATATCTCGACAATGTTCAACGTGAGCGGCTCTGCATTACATTATGTGGTGGTATTTTCAGATATCACTGAGCGCAAACATAACGAACTCCATCTGCGCCGTTTAGCCAACAATGACATGTTAACTGGCTTAGCGAATCGGGCGATGTTTTCTCGCCGTCTGGGACAAGTCATAGAAACAGCAAAGCAGCATCATGAAAACTTAGCACTGTTATTTTTAGATTTGGACAGATTTAAACATGTGAATGACTCTTATGGCCACAGTATGGGTGATGCCTTATTGGTTGAAGCCGCAAGTCGGTTACAGTCTTGCTTGTCTGAAGAACATTTGTTGTGTCGTTTTGGTGGCGATGAATTTGTTATTTTGCTGCGTGATGCCAAAGACGTCGATACCATCAACCACATAGCCAAACAACTGTTACAACAAATAGAAATGCCATTTAAATTATACGGTCGGGAATTTTTCATTTCGACTAGTATAGGCATCAGTATGTGGTCTGATGATGACCAAACCCCCGAAACCTTGATTAAAAATGCTGATTTAGCCATGTATCACGCTAAAGAAGAGGGACGAGGTAATTTTCAATATTATTCCGCGGAGCGAAATGCTGAAGCCTTATACCATTTACGCTTAGAAGCTGATTTACATCAAGCGATACTTTGCAATGAGTTTGAGCTGTATTATCAGCCGCAGATTGATGTGAATAAGCATAATAGTATTGTCGGCGTTGAAGCCTTGATCCGTTGGAAACACCCAAAAGATGGCATGATCCGGCCTGATGTGTTTATTGGGATAGCCGAATCTTGTGGCCTCATCGTGGAAATTGATCGCTGGGTGCTCACTCAAGCTTGTCTCGACGGCGCGAGCTGGCATCAGCAGTACCAAAGTAAAATAAAAGTGTCGGTTAACGTGTCGGCAATGCATTTTAGGCAGCCAGACTTTATCGACTTTTTAACTGCGACATTACATAAAACTGGCATGCCTGCAAAATATTTGTCGGTAGAAATTACTGAAGGTGTATTGATGAAAGAAGTCGATATTGCCAGCCAACATTTACTCGCGTTAAAGCAGTTAGGCATTGATGTTGCGATCGATGATTTTGGCACCGGTTATTCTTCGCTCGCGTATTTGCGTTCATTCCAAGTCAATATTCTGAAAATTGATCGCTCATTTTTAATCCATATTGACACCCATCAAGCTGACCAAGCTATTGTAAGCAGTGTGATTGAATTAGCACGAAATCTCTCGCTTGAAGTCATTGCTGAAGGTGTTGAAACCGCTGAGCAACTTGCACAAGTTGCTCAACGAGGCTGCCATATTATTCAGGGCTATTATTTTGCCAAGCCGATGCCCAAAGCTGATCTTGAACAAGATATTAAGCGACAAATGAGCATTGAACACTAATGGGTTCTCTGTGATACCACTATCATTCTATAGCGGCTATCCATTTGTATGGCTATTGGTTAAATGTTGTTAGAATGCGTTGTTTTTACTTACTTTCGGAATGATTTATGCAATCAACCTTACGCCTTAACTTATTAATATGGTTTTTGGCTAGCAGTATGTGCCTTTGCCTGGCGGTGCAACCTGCCTATGCAGCAAAAAAAGCGCCTAAAGAAAGGCCCACAATTGGCTTAGTGCTCAGTGGTGGCGGAGCCAAGGGCGCTGCACATATTGGTGTGTTGAAAGTACTTGAAAAATATCATATTCCTGTTGATTACATTGCGGGTACCAGTATTGGTGCCTATGTTGCTGGCATGTATGCATTAGGCTATAACGCCGACCAAATTGAAAAAATTATGCTCAGTGGAGAATGGTCTAAAGGCTACTCAGACACTATTCCGCGCGATAAATTAAGCTACCGTGATAAACAGCAACGTGATCAGTTTAATATTCCACTCACAGTGGGCTATAACAATAACAGTTTAACTTCTCCTAGTGGTTTGTTACGTGGCCAAAGTATGTCGCAATTATTGCGCCACTCGACGGGTTTAGTTGAGCAGTTTGGTGATTTTGATGAACTTGCGATTCCCTATCGAGCAGTGGCGACGGATTTAGCCACCAGTGAAGCCGTGGTGTTATCTAGCGGCAGTGTTGTGCAAGCAATGCAAGCATCGGCAACGGTACCTGGTGCATTGCAACCAGCATTGATTAATGGCCGCTTATTAGTTGATGGTGGCATTGCCAATAATATGCCGATTGATGTGGTCAAAGCCATGGGTGCAGACATCATCATAGCTGTTGATATCGGTTCGCCATTAACTAAGCAAGAAAACTTAGACAGCACCATTGCTGTATTAGAGCAGCTATCAACTATGTTGACTCAAGCTAGCACTGCACGACAAAAAACCTTGCTGACATCGAGCGATATCTTAATTCGTCCTGCCATTGATAATTTAAGTACCACTGATTTTTCAATTATGCCATTGGCACTTAAATTAGGTGAAGATGCCGCTAAGTTAGAATTAGTAAAGTTACAACCTCTTGGCATTAGTGAACAAGATTACTTAGCCTATCAAGCAAGTAAATTACAACAAAGTTTACTGTGGAACGACCCGCTTAAAAAACCCATTTATAAAATTGCTTTTGATAATCAATCAAAAGTCAGTGAGAAATTACTGCGTGAGCGTTTAGGGATCTCTGAAGGTATTATTCTGAGTAAAGAGGAACTCGATTCTGCTCTAAATCGGGTGTACTCACTGAATAAATTTGAGCGTGTTGATGCTGAGTTTGAAGATGTTGATCAAGGGCGAATACTGACCATTACCACTAAGGCCAAATCATGGGGACCAAACTATTTTCAAGCGGGATTTAATTGGGAAGATGATTTCACCTTAGATTCGGCGATTACCTTAAGTTTGGCGTATACCATGACTGACTTAACTGAAAATGGTGGTGAGTGGCGTAACGAATTAGAACTTGGCTTTAAAAAGCGCGTGGCGACTGAGTTTTATCAACCCTTAGATCGTGATCAAACATTTTACAGCTTAGCGAGATTTCAATATGAAATGAAAAACTGGGATCTATACGATCAAGATATCCGTTATTTTCAACTCGAGAATAAAGTCGCACAAATTGTATTAGGTATTGGTTATAACTTTAATTCTGATGGCATTATGGAATTTGGTGTTATCGCCGAAGATGGCCGTGTTACCAGTGAATTTGGCTTGGTTGATTCAATTAATTTCCATTCAACCGGCGGCTATTTTAAGGTTGCCTACGATAATCTCAACAGCATTAGTTTCCCAACAGAAGGCAATAGACTGACCTTTACCAGCTATTTAAGAGATGAGTCATATAAAGGCTTAAGCAATGTCAGTAATACTGACAGCGATGATTTAGCCTGGCAATTTGAGGCCGATTGGAAAGGCGCATTAAAGCTCGGTAATCATGCCATTGTGGGTAAAATGGAATTGGCAACCACCCAGAATGATGGCGACTTTACTTTGCATGTTGCCGATTTAGGAGGTTTCTTAAACTTATCTGGTTTCCGCAAAGATACCTTGGTCGGCGCCCATAAAGTCTTTGGTGCTGTGATTTACCAATACGATCTTGGCCGCGATGTGCTGATCACCGATTTGCCTTTGTACTTAGGCACTAGCCTTGAAGCTGGTAATGCATGGTTTAATCGTGATGATGTCGATTTAGGTGATTTGATTTTCGGTAGTAGTTTGTATTTAGGTACCGATACCGATTGGGGACCCGCGGCATTAGGTTTCGGTTTTAATGACAGTGGCCAGTCTGCATTTTATTTATTTGTCGGCAAAAACTTTTAGGCAGTTATTATTCAATCTAAGCCAAAAACTTAGAGGCTAGAGGCTAGAGGCTATACAAGCTAACAGCCTAGAAGCTAGGACACTGCAGATGCTATTAAATCTTAGCAGTGTCCCTAGTAGCGCAGCGACCTATAACCTAGCAGGACGTAGTCCGCTCTAGCAGCGCAGCGACCTTGTTAAGTAATGCGGGTAATAATCCTGCGTGCGCCAATTGATGATGCGCAATAACCCATTTGGTTTGCGTCGCAGTGTGAGGCGCAGGAATTGCCACCGTTTGCATACTGGCAGCACGGGCAGCAATTAAGCCATTAAATGAATCTTCAATCGCAATACATTGGCTTGGTGCTATGCCCAAGCCTTTAGCACAATTCAAATATACCTCGGGATGAGGCTTACCATAGTCTAAATTTTCAGCCGACTCTATAGCATCAAAATAATGACTTATGGCGAGTTTATGCAGCACTGCTTCGATAATTAATGACGATGAAGAGGTGGCTAAACCTATTTTAAGCCCTAAACGTTTGCACGCATCTAGCGACTCAATCACACCTAACATGGGGTGACCATGTGCGTTTATTTGGCTTACTACTTCATTAACTATGGTATTCGCCGTCGCTGTATTGTCGTAATTTGGCCATGGAAAACGTTGGTGCCAATAGCTAACAACATGATCAATGCGCAAGCCTGTGGTTTGCTCCACGTCTTCAAGGCTGAGGTTAAGCCCAAAACTATTCAGCACAGTTTGCTCAGCTAACTGCCAAGCGGGTTCGGAATCAATTAAAATTCCATCCATATCAAAAATAACGGCTTTTATTTGAGTAGACACAATTCAGACTCCATAAACAGCATAACCTTAAGCGCTAATTATTGCTTTGATGCTGTTATGGCGCAATCAAAATAGACTTTTTAAAAAATATTTCATTTAAAAAACAAGATATCTTTTTGTATATAGTTTAATCAGCGGGTACCGCATAAGCTAATGTATTTAAATATTTTTTTAGCTGTTTCAAACTATTGTCTAATTTTAATTTATTGAACTTGGGTTTAAATTGATTTTTAGGTTGATAAATCGCATTGATTTCATACCTCTGGTAGTGTGAGCTGATTCATACTTTTATAAAGCTGTAGTATACTGGTGGTCGGATTTCAAGCCCGAACCAGTGGAATTATCAGCGTAATCATAATGACGCTGAGTTTCGCCGTTAGGCGTCAAACAAAGAGGAATGTTGCCGTGCTAGAAGCATATCGTAAACACGTCGCAGAACGTGCTGCAGAGGGTGTAGTCCCTAAGCCATTAGATGCACAACAAGTGGCTGAACTGGTTAAGTTAATTGAAACACCTCCAGCAGGTGAAGAGGCATTCGTCCTCGACTTGCTCGAAAATCGTATTCCACCAGGAGTAGATGAAGCCGCTTATGTTAAAGCCGCTTTCCTTGATGCAGTCGCTAAAGGCACTGTGTCATCTCCTATTTTAAGCGCAGAACACGCTGTTAAACTGCTTGGCACTATGCAAGGCGGTTACAATATTGAGCCGTTAATTGACCAACTAGATAATGCAGCATTAGCACCTCTATCGGTTACCGCACTTTCAAATACATTGTTGATGTTTGATTCATACCACGATGTTGTTGAAAAAATGCAAGCGGGTAATGATTTTGCTAAGCAGGTTGTTGAGGCTTGGGCTAATGCAGATTGGTTCTTAAACCGTCCAAAAATGGCTGACAAAGTCACCTTAACAGTGTTTAAAGTGTCTGGTGAAACCAACACTGATGATTTGTCTCCTGCGCCAGATGCATGGTCTCGTCCAGATATTCCACTACACGCATTAGCAATGCTAAAAAATGCCCGTGACGGTATTGTGCCTGATCAATCAGGTGTAGTGGGTCCAATCAAAGAAATCGAAGCGTTAAAAGGTAAAGGTCATCCTTTAGTTTACGTTGGTGATGTGGTTGGTACGGGTTCTTCACGTAAATCTGCCACTAACTCAGTGTTATGGTTTATGGGTGATGATATTCCTTATGTGCCTAACAAGCGTGCTGGTGGCTTCTGTTTAGGTAACAAAATTGCGCCAATTTTCTTCAACACTATGGAAGATGCGGGTGCATTACCGATCGAACTAAACGTTGATCAAATGGATACTGGTGATGTGATCGATATCTACCCTTATGAAGGTGTAGTTAAGCGTCACGGCACTGATGAAGTTATCTCTACATTTGAGCTTAAAACCGAAGTATTGTTAGATGAAGTTCGTGCTGGTGGTCGTATTCCGTTGATCATTGGTCGCGGCCTTACTGACCGTGCGCGTGAAACCTTAGGACTTGAAGCATCAAAAGTGTTTGTTCGTCCACAAGACATCGCCGCTTCTAACAATGGCTATACTTTAGCTCAGAAAATGGTTGGTAAAGCATGTGGCGTATCAGGCGTTCGTCCTGGCCAATACTGCGAACCTAAGATGACCTCTGTCGGTTCACAAGACACTACCGGTCCTATGACACGTGATGAGTTAAAAGACTTAGCATGTTTAGGCTTTAGTGCTGATTTAACCATGCAGTCATTCTGTCACACTGCCGCTTATCCAAAGCCAGTTGATGTTACCACTCACCACACACTCCCAGATTTCATTATGAACCGTGGTGGTGTTGCTTTACGTCCAGGTGACGGGGTTATTCACTCTTGGTTAAACCGTATGTTGTTACCCGATACCGTAGGTACTGGTGGTGATTCACATACTCGTTTCCCTATTGGTATTTCGTTCCCAGCAGGTTCTGGTCTAGTAGCATTTGCTGCAGCAACAGGTGTTATGCCTCTTGATATGCCTGAATCAGTGCTAGTTCGCTTTAAAGGCGAAATGCAACCTGGCATTACCTTACGTGATTTAGTCCACGCTATCCCACTAAAAGCAATTGAAATGGGTCTGCTAACGGTTGAGAAGAAAGGCAAAATCAACGCTTTCTCTGGCCGCGTATTAGAAATTGAAGGTCTTGAAAAACTTAAAGTTGAACAAGCATTCGAATTATCTGATGCATCTGCTGAGCGTTCAGCGGCAGGTTGTAGCATTAAGCTAGACAAAGAGCCAATCATTGAATATCTAACCTCTAACATCGTAATGTTAAAGTGGATGATTGCAGAAGGTTATGGCGATCGTCGTACGATTGAACGTCGTATTACTGCGATGCAAGAATGGATTGCTAACCCACAGTTGATGGAAGCAGATAAAGATGCAGAATATGCTGAAATTATCGAAATCAACCTAAACGACATCAAAGAGCCAATCCTTTGTGCACCAAACGATCCTGATGATGCAGTATTATTATCAAGCGTTGCACAAACTAAGATTGACGAAGTGTTTGTGGGTTCTTGTATGACTAACATCGGCCACTTCCGTGCTACCGGTAAGATGTTAGAAAAGTTTGCTACCACGCTACCAACTCGTTTATGGATTGCACCACCGACTAAGATGGACCGCGATCAATTAACGGAAGAAGGTTACTACTCAATTTTCGGTCGTGTTGGTGCTCGCATCGAGATCCCTGGTTGTTCTCTATGTATGGGTAACCAAGCACGTGTTGCAGAAGGTGCGACTGTCGTATCAACGTCTACACGTAACTTCCCTAACCGTTTAGGTACTGGCGCAAACGTATACTTAGCATCTGCTGAGTTAGCAGCAGTAGCCGCGTTATTGGGTCGCCTACCTTCAGTTGAAGAGTATCAAGAATACGCCAAAGAATTAGATGCAACAGCAGCTGATACTTACCGTTACTTGAACTTCGACCAAATCGATTCTTACACTAAGAAAGCCGACAGCGTGATTTTCCAAGCCGCAGTTTAAGCTTAAACTAGTTAACAATTGATCAAAAATGCCAGCAGAAATGCTGGCATTTTTATTTGGATGGCAGAATTTTTTTTATTATTGAATAGACTTATACCATTAGACATCTAATAAAAGTAATACTGATTAATATTGGGAATTATTTTCAATATTTAAAGCAAACTCTGTGAGTTTAATACTAAAGTGAATTACAATTTTATGGACTATTTTTAAGTAATTATTTTCCTTACTTATTTCGTTATACAAGTTAATTTTTAATGATGAAGGATGAATTAGTTTTGAGCAAAGCTTATAAACAGCCAGATAATCATTTAGATAACCATACTTATCTGCTAGATTTCTGACTTGAAATGGGCTTTTCGATTCATAATTGCTTTCTTCGAGAGCCTTGTCCTTAAGCTGCTGCATATTTTCTAGTATAGAAGTATCAAGTCCATTAGATTGAAATAAAGTAACAAAGCCTTTGTTAATGTCTGTAGAATCTTTGTGTGACTGTCCAACCCAGCAGTTTAACGCTTCTTCATCTTCATAAATATGTCGTAAAATTAAGTATAGTTCGAATATATTTCGTGTATGTAAACTACATGCGGTTAGGTCGTCAATTTTACTGATTAGATCATCAAGTTCTACAGCGGAAGCTCTCAATATTGAATAGAATGCTTGATTGAAAGTTGTGTGTTGATAGGGCTTGGTTTTATTTGCTAAGGCATTTATCTGATTTAAGCATAAATTCAAGTTATCTAAATTAGTCAATTTATCCCTTTAAAATGTCGAATACTGTAGTGAATAATAATTATAGTGCATTATTTTTTATATTAAGTAGATAATAATTTTGTATATATTATCAGGTCTTATTAAGCAACCCTGCGGAAAGTTAACATTAAAGCCGCTCCAAACGACTTATTAATTACATTAATATAAGTTCAAAACTTCATTTTAACTAATTGCCTGCCGCAGGCTATCGTGCAGATAATCCAGCGAGACGCCGCAAGCACTTCCATGTGGGCTTAACCAAAACATCCATGTTTTGGATACTCGCTGACTCATCTGCACCTGAAATTTTTATCTCTTCGATTTAGCTCTATTTGTGACGATGGCTAAAAAGCAAAAGCAAAAGCAAAAGCAAAAGCAAAGGCTGGATCCCCGATAAAAGATCTCGGGGATGACGGTTTGAGTGTGGTGATTCAATTCACCTAAATAAAGCGGACTTTATTACAAATAACGTTAAATCGAAGAGATGGAATATCGGGTGTAAGCGCGGCTGTGACCGTCCATGACATGGACGTCATGGCCGAGTTTACAGGGATGTACTTGTAACGTGTCACAGAAGTGCTTGCACTAAGGCCTGCGGCAGGCAATTGATAACAGTCATGGTATGAACTACAGCAAGTTTTCCAATACGAAAGATAAATGGATATTAGTCGCTGACTTATCTGTACCTGTAGTTTTTATTTCTTCGGTTTGGAATTGTTGGAAACGACATTTAAGGGCCAAAACTAAAGCTGGATCTCCGATGACATATCTCGGTGGTGACGATTTGAGTGTGGTTATTCAATTCACCTAAATAAAGCGGACTTTATTACAAATAAGGTTAAATCGAAGAGATAGAATATCGGGTGTAAGCGCGGCTGTGACCGTCCATGACATGGACGTCATGGCCGAGCTTACAGGGATTTTTTGTATATAAAAAGCGCGGCGTGTCACAGAAGTGCTTGCACTAAGGCCTGCGGCAGGCAATTGATAACAGTCATGGTATTAATTAAAACAAGCTTTCTAATACCAAAAAGGTAAGGGTTCGTTTGTTTTCGGGTAAACATTATCAAGGATGTACATTGCAACGTGTTGCAGAGGTGTTTGCGCTAAACGTCACTCGCACACATCGATAATTTGGGTTTATTATCACCCAATGTGAAACCTTGTGATGTTGCTCCGGATGGGCGAAGCGCCACGACGTTAGTGGCCGCAGGTCATATCTTAAAAAGTTTTTGGCCCGCGCAGGGTGGAACCTTGCGATGTTAATTCAAACGAAGTTTGAAAAAGCTGGTGTGGCCGAAGGCCATTGTAAAACAAAGTCTATGAATACTTAATATTCATCGAAATCAGAGGTTCTCGTGAGCCATTCTCTGCCCGCAATCTGGCAAGATATTGCTGCCATAGCTCAGTTTGATTACTGCATAAGTTATGCAGTACCTGCCAAGAATATAAGCCGGTATCGTGGCCATCATCAAAGATGATTTTAACTGCATAATGACCAACTGGTTCGAGCGCTTTGATATTAACGGCTTTCTTATGGGTAACCAATATTGGATTACCATGGCGCTGCACTTCTGCAGATGGCGAGAATACCCGTAACATTTCACAGCTGATATTGTAGGTTTGGCCGTTATCGAACGTCACTTCGAGTAACTTAGATTGGCGCTTAAGTTTAATGCCAGTGACAGTAGGCGTTGATTGGGTCATGGGAATACCTATAAAAAAAGGATTAACGCTAAATCGCAGATTATCATCATACGCGACTTTGCTGTTAATCCTATTGTTGAAACGTGCATTCGTGATGTTTATTCATATAGAAAAGGTCACGAGCCTCCCATCTGTCATAATCAAATGGGAGGACGCTTGATTCAAATAATGATTATAAAATGAAGCGACTTAAGTCTTCATCTTGTACTAAGGTATCAAGATGGTCATTGACATAGTCAGCATCAATTACAAACGTGGAACCTGATTTTTCAGAAGCATCATAGGAGATATCTTCCATCAGCTTTTCCATCACAGTATGTAAACGGCGAGCACCAATATTTTCAGTACGCTCGTTCACTTGCCATGCGGCTTCAGCAATACGTTCAATACCTGACTCAGTAAACTCTATGGTGACACCTTCAGTGTTCATGAGGGCAATACTTTGCTCAGTAAGTGACGCAAATGGCTCGGTTAAAATACGTTTAAAATCGGCGGCAGTTAGGGCATCTAACTCAACTCGAATCGGTAAACGGCCTTGAAGCTCTGGAATGAGATCAGAGGGTTTAGACATCTGGAATGCACCAGAGGCAATAAACAAAATATGGTCGGTTTTGACCATGCCGTGCTTAGTCGACACAGTACAACCTTCAACTAATGGCAGTAAGTCACGTTGCACACCTTCACGAGACACATCAGGGCCTGAGCTTTCGCCGCGTTTACAAATTTTGTCGATTTCGTCTAAAAACACAATGCCATTTTGCTCAACCAGCTCTATCGCTTGCTCTTTCAAGTCTTCTTGATTGACCAGCTTAGCGGCTTCATCTTCAACGAGCTGCTTGTAAGCATCTTTAATTTTAAGCTTTTTGCGCTTAGAGGTGCTTTGACCAAGATTTTGAAATAACCCTTGTAACTGGTTGGTCATCTCTTCCATGCCTGGAGGCGCCATAATCTCAACACCTACTTGAGGTGCCGCTATGTCGATTTCAATTTCTTTGTCGTCTAATAAGCCTTCACGCAGCTTTTTACGGAAAACCTGACGGGTGCTCGAGTCATCTTTTTTGTCGGTATCCCAGTCATCTTTCGGCTTAGGCAATAACGCATCTAAAATGCGTTCTTCGGCGAGCTCTTCGGCACGATAACGGCATTTTTTCATCTGCTGTTCGCGAGTCATTTTAACGGCAGAATCGGTCAAATCACGGATGATTTGTTCCACTTCTTTACCGACATAACCGACTTCAGTAAATTTTGTTGCTTCAACTTTGATGAACGGCGCGTTAGCCAATTTGGCTAAACGACGGGCAATTTCTGTTTTACCCACACCGGTTGGGCCGATCATTAAAATATTCTTTGGCGTGACTTCATGGCGCAATGCAGGCTCAAGCTGCATCCGGCGCCAGCGATTTCGCAGTGCAACGGCTACCGAGCGTTTGGCATTTTGTTGGCCAATAATGTGTGCATCTAGTTCGTGAACAATTTCACGTGGAGTCATTTCAGACATAACTGTTCCTTTATTAACGCTCGAATTAGTAGTCTAACTTTTCGATAGTTTTGAATTGGTTGGTGAATACACAAATGTCACCTGCAATTGTTAGTGATTTCTCTGCAATATCTTCTGCACTTAACTCGGTATTTTGCAGTAGTGCTAAGGCCGATGCATGGGCATAGTTGCCACCAGAACCGATAGCAATAAGATCGTACTCAGGTTGTACCACATCACCGTTACCGGTAATAATGAGTGATTCTTGAGCATCGGCTACCACTAGCATAGCTTCGAGTTTACGTAGCATTTTGTCGGTGCGCCAATCTTTGGCTAATTCGACAGCAGACTTTAATAAATGGCCTTGATGCATTTCGAGCTTAGCTTCAAAGCGCTCAAAAAGAGTAAATGCATCGGCAGTACCGCCAGCAAAACCAGCTAGTACTTTATTGTGGTATAGGCGGCGCACTTTACGGGCATTGCCTTTCATCACGGTATTGCCTAGAGACACTTGGCCATCACCAGCGATGACGACTTGATTATTGCGGCGAACGGATACGATAGTAGTCACGGTAAATCCTCTTCCTAATACATCAACGGCTCATTAGGGTGAATGCAATTGTTGATTGTTAAAATGGATATGGGGCCAAAATGCTAAATATCAAGCGATGGTTAACAAAAAGCCCTGTTCGAATGAACAGGGCTAATATGAGATAAATGTTATCAGCAGACTTGTGGTGTTATTCCCATAACCAAATAATGCAGCCATTTAAACCTGCGCTTTGCATCTTATGCCGGTTATGTTCTGCCTCGCGTTTGTTTGGATAAGGCCCTAACACTACTCGATACCATATTCCGTTGGTGCCTTCACTACGACGAACTTGTGCTTCAGCACCTTGGAAGGCGATTCTGGCTTTCATTTCATTTGCTTGCGATTCTTGTCTAAACGATCCGCATTGCATTTGATAGATACCACTTGAAACCACTCCAGACTGAGGCAAGTCAATTTCAACTTGCTTGTTTTCAAGCTCCTCCAGATAAGTCCATTCTTCTTGTGGCTTAGGTGGTAATGCATTTGGATCTTTCTTAACCACTTTTTTAGGTGCATCTGCGGCGACGGCCTGTACGGTTTTCTTTTTCGGTTGCTGAACCGGCTCACTTGTTACTGGTGAGTCAGAGCTACCATTAATCGACCATAAAAAGTAACCAAAGCCGCTCAATAATGTGAGTATCACAAACACAGCAAAATAAGGAAAAGAGCGTTTAGGTGCTTTTTTTCGTTGTGGCGCGCGGGCTTTTGCGCCCGCCCGAGGTTTGCGATTTGCGTAGTCACGACTCATGATTACATCCGCTCTAGGGTTTCAATGCCAAGTAGTGACAAGCCCGTTTTTAAGGTCTTTGCGGTTAATTGCGACAACAATAAACGGCTTTGTTTTTCGGCTTCAGTTTCGGCAGCCAATACTGGACAAGCTTCATAAAAACTCGAAAATTCGCTAGCAAGCTCATAAAGATATCCACATAGTACATGTGGTAAGCCTTTGTCTGTCATGCGAGTTAATACTTCACCAAACTGGGCTAATTTAGTGCCTAAGTCTTTTTCTTTTTCATGTTCGAGCACAATCTTAGCTTGGCTAAGGTCAATATCTGCCGCACGCTTGAAAATACCGGCAACACGTGTGTAGGCATATAATAGATAAGGTGCAGTATTGCCTTCAAAACTGAGCATTTGCTCAAAGCTGAAAATATAATCGCTGGTTCTGTTTTTAGATAGGTCTGCATACTTAACCGAGCTGATCCCAACTACGCGAGCAATTTCAGTAAGGGTCGCTTCATCCATATCTGGGTTTTTGCTACGAACAAGTTCAAGTGCTCGCACATCGGCTTCATCAAGTAAATCAACTAATTTAACTACACCACCAGAACGAGTTTTAAAAGGGCGTCCATCTGCACCGTTCATGGTGCCAAAGCCTGTGTGCTCTAGTGACATTTCTGGGTGTACAAATTTAGCTAATTTGGCGAGACTAAACACTTGCTGAAAATGCAGTGCTTGGCGTAAGTCGACAAAGTACAACGCGCGATCGGCTTTTAGTACGTTTGAACGATAACGCATGGCAGCAAGGTCTGAAGTTGCATATAAATAGCCACCATCAGCTTTTTGGATGATAACAGGAAGAGGTTCACCCTCTTTGGTACGAAATGCTTCTTGGAACACCACTTTAGCGCCATTACTTTCGTCCAACAAACCTTGAGCATCAAGATCGCTAACCACTTGAGCAAGGTCGGCATTATAGGCGCTTTCGCCATGCACATCGGCGCGGGTTAAGCTAACCCCTAAACGTTTATAAACATCATGGCAGTGGCTTAATGAAATATCGTTAAATTCGCGCCATAATTTATTACAGTATTCGTCACCAGATTGTAAAGCGACCACGAGTTGACGAGCACGAGTGGCAAATTCAGTCGACTCATCAAAACGGACTTTAGCTGCGCGATAAAAACTTTCTAAGTCAGACAATTCCATTTTGGCTTGTTCGCCATTGGCTGCGCGTAATTCTTCCATTAGTGCCAGTAGCATACCAAACTGAGTTCCCCAGTCGCCTACGTGGTTTTGACGGATCACCTTATGGCCTAAAAACTCAAGCGCGCGCACTACGCTGTCACCAATAATGGTTGAACGTAAGTGACCGACGTGCATTTCTTTGGCTAAGTTTGGCGAAGAATAATCAACAACGATCGTTTGCTTAGGCGGTAATATCACGCCTAGGTGGTCATTGTTTAGCGCTTGTTGTAGCTGATTAGCTAATGCATTGTCATCAATAAAGAAATTAATAAACCCTGGACCAGCAATTTCTACTTTGGCCACATAAGATGAAGCAGGCAAGGTATCAATGATCAGCTGCGCTAACTCACGAGGGTTCTTTTTAGCTACTTTGGTTAGCATCATTGCCAGGTTAGTCGCTAAGTCACCATGACTTTTATCTTTAGTGCGATCGACCTGAATGCGGGCTTGAAAATCAGCCGGCACAATCCCTTGCTGTTTGAAGGATTCGATGGTTTGTTCTAGTAAAGATTCAATATGTGATTTCATGGGCTTTTGCTTGCACTAATTCGTTAAATGAATGACATGACGGAACCGCATATTTTAGCCGTTTATAGGGGGTGATTGCTATCTGCTTTAACGGAAATATTGGTTTTTTTATGTTGATTATGAACCTAAGTGAAGTTTATCACTGGTATAAGGTCGGTTTACTTCCCGTACAGCAGGCGATTACATCAAATCCTGTGGGTCACGATCGATACTCCAGCGACAACGTTTACTTTCTGGTATTTGTTCAATAAGCGCTAAAACCCGTTCAAATTCGGTTTGTAAACGCTGCCGACTTTTGGCTTGCAGTATTAATTGGCGGCGGTATTTGCCTGCTTTACGATCAAGCGGTGCCGGAATTGGACCAATAATTTCAAAGTCTTTATCTTGGGGGAGTAGTTCGCTAGTGCGTGTTAAAAAAGCATCAGCATCTTCAGCTAAATGTGCTTCAGCGCGAATTAATACCATGTGCCATGCCGGTGGTAATAATGCTTGTTGACGTTCTTTTAGCTGACTACGAGCAAACTCACCATAACCGCGTTTCAACAGGTCGCGCAAAATTGGGTTATCACTTTGATGGGTTTGCAGGAGTACTTTACCGGGTTTATCAGCGCGGCCAGCACGGCCCGATACTTGGGTGTATAGCTGGCCAAATCGTTCTGGTGCGCGAAAGTCTGCACTAAACAGGGCGCCATCAACATCAAGTAAACCCACTAAGGTGACATCAGGAAAGTGATGACCTTTTGCCAGCATTTGTGTGCCAACGAGGATTTTATATTTACCCATGTGTATGCCTTGCAACTGCTGTTCAAGTGAACCTTTACGCCGCGTGGTGTCGCGGTCTATTCGCACTACAGGATATTTGGGAAACAGTTTTACGATTTCTTGTTCCAGTTGCTCGGTACCTAAACCATGGCCCATTAGCATAGTGCTGCCGCATTGGTGGCATTGGCGCGGAATAGCGTATTGATTACCGCAATGATGACAACATATTTCGTTTAAGCCCTGATGGACGGTAAAAAAGGCATCACAGCGATCACATTCATGTAAATGGCCACATTCATGACACAGTAACGCGGGCGCAAAACCACGGCGGTTTAAAAATAGCAGCACCTGATTACCCGCATCAAGGTGCATGCGCATTTCGTTAATTAATGATGCTGACATCCCCGCTTTTAGGGGTTGCGAAGTAATATCAATAATACCTTGTTTCACTTTTTGCGCTGCGCCAGCGCGCTCACTTAATTCAAGGTGATGATAGCGTCCGGATAAGGCATTTTGTAAGGTTTCTAATGATGGCGTTGCTGAACCTAAAACCACCTGAATATCTTCAAGGTGTCCCCGCATTACGGCTAAATCTCGGGCGTGGTAGCGCACACCTTCTTGTTGTTTAAAGCTACTGTCATGCTCTTCATCAAGAATAATTAACCCAGGAAAAGCCATGGGAGTAAAGAGTGCTGAGCGAGTGCCAATAATAATTGCCGCTTCACCGACACGAGCCTGACGCCAAGCTTCTAAGCGTTGATTATCGGTTAGGCCCGAATGGATCACAGCGACATTGACTTCGAAACGACGTTTGAAGCGATTAATGGTTTGCGGGGTTAAGCCTATTTCAGGCACAAGAATGAGCGCTTGTTTACCTTGTTGTAAAATAGTCTCAAGCAAGGCTAAGTAAACTTCAGTTTTGCCTGAGCCAGTAATCCCTTCTAATAAAGTGCAATGAAAACCTTGCTGTTGAGTGAGTACCGATACTGCGACAGCTTGCTGTTTGTTAAGCTTGTGGGGTGATTCATTCATGATCAGTTGTTGACGCCAACTTAAATCATGGCAGAGCACTTTTTCTTGCCGTTCAATCCAGTGTTTTTGTTCTAATGCTTTTAATGCCGCCTTGCTTAATTGTTGAGTGGTGAACTCATCATGGCTGATGGGATTTGCCAGCAATAACTCGTGCAGTTTTTTCTGTGCCGGAGCGCGTGTTAATACGCTAGGATCAGCATTGCGTCCTTGCGGGCTTAAATGATATTCAACCACGGCTTGTGGCGTTGCTTCTAAGCCTTTTCTCAATGCCACTGGCAGCGCTTGACTGAGCATTTGCCCTTGAGTGGTAAAGTAATATCGGGCGGCCCACAGGGTTAATTTATATAGCGAATCAGGTAGCAATGGGGCATCATCTAACACAGCTGTAACAGATTTTATTTGATGGGGTGCCAAGTCACAGCTGTCTGTAATTGCAGTTATTAAGCCAATGAGTTGTTGAGAGCCAAACGGTACTTTGACCCTAAGTCCTATTTGTAATCCCGCTTGCTGCTGGTCTTTTACGCGGTAACTAAAGTTTCTGCGTAATGGGACGGGTAAGGCAACTTCAACAAACACGGGCATAAGGTTTCATCATTTTCAATTCTGTAGTGGATTGCGGATCAGTTTACCTCTAAGTGTCATCAAAGAGATAGGGCAACATATATGCGTAAAGGACTTATTGAGGCTATTATCCTAGGGTTTGGATTATTGAGCTATATTGCTACAGCAATGGCTCAGGTTAATCATGTCAGTATTAATAGTCGTCAATTTGAAGTAAATCATTTACCGCAATTAAAAGTTAATGTGGTGGCACAAAATGATGATGTGTCGCGATTAGGATTTTATATCCGCCAGTTAGAGAATAACAAGGTTGAGCAGCAAAAGTTAACGGTGCAAGCCATTAATCGCTTTTTACTTCAACTTAATGGTAGCGAGATAATCAGTGACTCAAATGCGCAGTTGATTATTACTGAAGCCACTTCGACAGGAGCGGTCACCTTGGCTGTTGTGGCTATTTTTGATGCGCCATATTCGCTCAATGGTGCAAAGATAGCGGTCAACAGTGAACATCGGCCAATACCTGACGCTAATCTGCCAGTAATGGGTACTTCCAAACATCAGCAAGTTGATCATCGCGTGGCTCAAGTGCCATCGGTGCCATCATCAACTATTGTATCGACTCAACAAGTTAACTGTTTGCTTGAACGTGATAATAGTGACACCTTATGGCGAATAGCTAATCGTTATAAACAACAGTGGAATACGAGCGTTTACGGTGCGATGTTAGCTATATTTGAGGCGAATTTATTGGCATTCTCTAAGCAAAAAATCCACTTGTTACTTAAAGATGTGCCATTGAATTGCCCATCAACAATGATTTTGGCGCAATATGATAATAAAGCGGTCGACAAAAAAGTATTCGAGGCGATTGAGGCAAAACATGCCAATCAATAAGTTTGATGCTGATCATCTGTGATAAAAACGCTTATGTAGTCGAGTATTTGCTCTTTCTGTCAGTAATTAGTTGCAGCAGATTATGTTAGTTTATATAGTTGCACATGTTAATATTTGTGATGTTAGGCATTTTAAAAATTAAAAAAGTAAACAATAATAATAAATTACAGCGTGATAAACGTAGCATTAACACTTTAACAATCAGTGTATAAATGCACAAAGTATCATGATTTTTACAGCATAACTGTATGCTGTATGGAAGCGGTTTATAATCGAAAGGATTGTATTGATGAAACGCGTTAAGATGCTAACTATATTAGCATTACTTGCATTTAACAGTATTTCAACTGTGATCGCTGAAGTCAGTCATATCAGTATTGATACCATTCCATTTGAAAGTGGCCAAACACCTAAATTAACCGTGAATGTTATAACTGATCATCATGATTTATCGCGGCTGACGTTTTACTTACGCCAAATTTATAAAGACAATATCGTGCTAGAAAAGCTCGATGTTGAGCGACGTGATAATGATGTTTTTGTATTAACAGGCACTGAAAAAGTTCGCGATCAAGATGCGGCATTAATTGTATCGGAATTTCGTAATGCTAAATGGCTGCAATATTCCCCTGTAGCTTTATTTTCTCAATCTGTTGCCCAGAGTAAACACCAGCCGGTAGCCATTAAAACGATGAAGTCGTCTGCGACATTATCGACATTAAAACCTACGCCAATAAGTCACCAGAGCAGCGTTACACCTCAAGTCGCGACAACGCAAAAAAATCTGAGTGATTGCCAGATTAATCAGTTAGCGAGTGATACCTTATGGAAAATAGCGGTGCGCTATCGTAAGCAATGGAATTCAAATATCTACGGCGCAATGCTTGCCCTTTATGAAACCAATCCATCTGCATTCTACCAAGATAAAATTAGCCAATTAAAAGTCGGGAGCGCATTACGTTGCCCATCAGTAGAGATGCTATCGCGCTACCAAAATGTTGCTGCAGATAAAGTAACATTTGATAATGTAGTGGCCAGCCAAGGCGATAAGTCTCAACAAGTATCAGCTTCAGATTTGCCTGTTACTGCATCCATGGAAACGCCGCAAGCAACACAGATCGATGATTCGCTTAATGCCGACAGTAAAGAATTAGAGAGTAAGCAACTGCTGGCTGCCATTCATGAAACACAAACGCTGCCTCAGCCAATTCTGGTTAATGTCGAAACCAAGATGACACTAGCTGAAACCGATCGGCAAAGTCCTGCACTGAATAAGTCCTGCTTACTTGATAAATTGCCTCAAGATACCTTATGGCGGGTTGCTGATCGTTATTACCGACAATGGCAAATCAGCGTATTTGGTGCGATGCTGGCGATTTATGATGCCAACCCCAATGCGTTTGCTAATCAGAAAATATACTTACTGATGTCTGATAGCCGTTTAAAGTGCCCATCTGAGGAGATTGTGCAGCAATATCAAAATTCATCTAATGCCCAAGCTACTTATGATGAGCTAGTGTTGTCGCACAAGTCTTCCTAGTACTGTGTAGAAATTCTACTTGTTTGTGTACCTGAGACCCTGTATTATTCCGCGCCTAAAACATATTGTTATTAACTGCATGTGGTGCTCAACTTCGGGTTGGGAGAGCGACATGGCCTTCAATTTAAGGTACTCCAAATGAAAACAGGTATACACCCAAATTACGCTGAAATTACTGCAACTTGTACTTGTGGTAACATCATCAAAGTGAACTCAACTGCAGGTAAAAACCTACACTTGGACGTATGTGGTGCATGTCACCCATTCTACACTGGTACTCAGAAAGTTGTTGATACTGGTGGTCGTATTGACAAGTTCAACAAGCGTTTCGGTATGCTTGGTAAAAAGTAATTGCATTGCAATTGACTTGAAAAAGGCGCCTTCGGCGCCTTTTTTATTTTCTACAACTAGCATAATTCCATTTCTTAACCTGAGTTATCCTAAAATAGTGTTGTGCTGAGGCGGAAACTAATTTTTTAGTAGTAAACAATGTAAAAAAGCATAAACAGCGCTTTATTGTTATTTAGACAAAATAAACTGCAAATATCGTCGTCTTTATCCGTTTATTATCGTAAATCTTGTTATTTTCCTACACTTTTAACTTATTGATTTATATATATTCATATTCAATTAGTTAGATTAATAAAACCTAGCCTCTATTCTTGCTCACAACACCTCCTATCATTGAGTTTTTGATTTATATCGTTTCAGTATTAGCGTATTGTTATTAAAATTTTAGAGGGTTAGCAAGGTGCTAATTGATGGGCTCCTTACATCATCCTCTCCGTCATATATAGCGTATTTCAGGATGTATACAATGTCAGATATTCGTCAACAAGCTCTGGATTATCATGAATTTCCAGTACCAGGAAAAACGGCTATTTGCCTAACTAAACCTGCTCAATCAAGTCACGATCTTGCTTTAGCATACAGTCCCGGTGTTGCAGAGCCTGTTAGAGAGATCGCTTCTAATCCTGAAAATGCTTATCGATATACCAATAAAGGTAATACCGTTGCGGTTATAACCAACGGCACTGCTATTTTAGGGCTAGGGAATTTAGGTCCATTGGCGTCAAAACCTGTGATGGAAGGCAAATCATTACTATTTAAACGTTTTGCGAATATTGATTCGGTTGATATTGAAGTGAAACATCGCACCACTGAAGACTTTATCAATACTGTTGAGTCGATTGCCGATACGTTTGGTGGCATTAATTTAGAAGACATCAAGGCGCCTGAATGTTTTGAAATTGAACAAGAGCTGATTAAGCGCTGTAATATTCCAGTGTTTCATGATGATCAACATGGCACCGCTATTGTTACGGCTGCAGGTATGTTGAATGCCCTCGAAATTCAGGGCAAAAAAATTGACGATGCTATCTTTGTTTGTTTAGGTGCCGGTGCTGCTGCCATTGCGTGTATGACAATGATCGTTAAATGTGGTGCATTACGTGAAAATGTTTATATGCTCGACAGACAAGGTGTTATCCATACCCGCCGTGAAGATTTAAATGAATATAAAGCCTTATTTGCCAATAATACCGATAAACGCACCCTGCAGGATGTAATAAAAGATGCCGATGTATTTTTAGGGTTATCGGGGGCGGATTTATTAACCGCGGATGATATTGCGTTAATGGCACCTAATCCGGTGATTTTTGCCTGTTCAAATCCTGATCCTGAAATTAAACCTGAATTAGCTCATAACATTCGTAAAGACCTCATTATGGGCACGGGTCGAAGTGACTATCCAAATCAAGTCAATAACGTATTGTGCTTCCCATTTATCTTTAGAGGTGCACTTGATGTGCGCGCTGCGGTCATTAACGATGAGATGAAGTTAGCGGCTGTTTATGCTATCGCAAACCTCGCGAAAGAGCCGGTTCCAGCAGAGGTATTGGCTGCTTATCCCAATGTGTCATCGTTGAGCTTTGGTGCTCAATATGTGCTGCCAAAACCAATGGACCCAAGATTATTGCCGCTGGTTGCTCGAGCAGTATCGCAAGCTGCGATTGATTCTGGTGTGGCTAAAATCACCACATTACCGACAGAATATAAGGTATAAGCTGCTCGGGACTGGGTATCTGATGCTGCTCTGAGTCTGAATGAATTCATCACATGATTAACGTAAGGGGCTTGGCCCCTTTTTTTTTAGCTATCATACCCGTATAAGTAAAAACGATTAGTGAACTTGTTGGCACAATGGTTATACTGGATGAAAATTAACTTGTTAATAAAATAAGTAAATCCAGCAGGATAGCGGATAAATGAAGCTTACCAAGATTCTTACCAAAAAACTGACTAGCTTTTGGCTGCTTTCATTGGCTGCGGTGGCCTTTGTGTTTTTACTGTGCGCGGTAATGGGTTTTACTCAGTTAACCTATACTTTTCAGCAGCAGAAGGTGGCTGAATTAGAGACCATGTTAGTTGCTGACTACCAACAACATGGCAATAAACAATTTTCTACTTGGTTACCCCCTTTACTGACTGCTTATAAGGCGGTTGATTTTTCCTTGTCGCATAACAGTCAATTAATTTATCAATTTCATCATGAGCAAGCCTCTGCATCTAAAAGTAGTTTAACTCTTTATAAAAGCTCGCTAAGTAAAGGGCAGTTACTCATGACGATGACTTTACCGCCACCATTTTCGTTACGTAATTTTGGCTGGCATGAGCTCGTTATTCTGCTTATTGGTTTTACTAGCATCGGTTTTTTTGTCCGCTTTGGCTACGGTTGGTATTCCAGAGAGCTAGATGGGATAGAGCAACTCGCCCAGCGCAGTAAGCTCATTCTCGATGGTCATTTAAAACAAGCTGCCGATGTACCTACTAACGGTAAGCCTCGAATGATTAATCGTGCCATCAGTAAATTACTTGCAGAACTCGATGATGCTCATAAAGAACGCGGCCGTTTAGATCAATTTATCCGTAAAGATACTTTTTTAGACAAACAAACCCAAATTGGTAATCCTATATTTTTTCAAAACCGTCTTGATGGATTAAGTCACCACCAGAAAATGGTTGCCCATGGTGTATTGATGCTCATAGAGTTTGATGATGTTGATTTAGTGGAAGACCAATTCGGTGAAGGTGGCGTTAAGGCCATGCTTTCATTGACTACAGAAGCCATTACAGCGGTATTAATGCAATATGAAGACAGTATTTTTGCGCGGCGTAGCTACTCACAATTAGCCATTGTTGTACCACAGTTATCTTTGCTTGAAGCCGATCAGTTAGCGCAGCGAATACTCAAAACCTGCATCGCATTGCCTTTTTATGGCATTGGTAATCCTGATAATTTCTTTCATCTAGGATGTGCTTTTTTTAAAGCTGGCGATCTACAGTTACAGCTTGTTGAAGAAGCTGAGATGGCCCTCCGAGCGGCACAACTTCAACGAGTTAATAACTGGTTCATGTACGATAAAGGTGCACTCGATGAGCAAATCGCCAAAGGCTCTGTTCGATGGCGCAGTTTTATTGAAAATGCATTGGTATCAAAACGATTTTTCACCTTACAACAAGCCATTGTAGATAGTGATAATCAAATTATGCACTATGAGATTTTTAGTCGTGCCCGAGATTTACAGGGTAATGATGTGCGCGCCACTTTGTTTATTCCAATGGCTAATAAATGTGGATTGATGCCGCAGATTGAGCGACAAGTATTGGAACAAGTACTTTTTAGGCTAATGTCTGACAATACATCAAGCTACAGTATCAACTTGAGTCTTGATAGTTTGACCAGTAGAGCATTTGTTCGCTGGTTACAATCGACTTTATTAGAGCATCGCCCCTTAGCCGCGCGACTGATTTTTGAGGTGTCTGAAGACATTATTGTTAAAAATCAGGAAAATATCTCACTGGTTAAGACTCTGGATATGCTGAGGAAAATGGGCGCTAAATTGGCTGTAGATAATGTTGGACAATCTGTTGTCGGGACTCACTATATTCAGGAGTACCATTTTGATTTAGTGAAATTACATCGCTCTATTGTACGCCGAGTCCATCAACGTTCCGAGAATCAATTATTCATCCGCAGCCTAATTGGCGGCCTTTATCGAGCCGAAGTGAAAGTGATTGCTGAAGGCGTTGAATGTTTCGAAGAATGGCAAACGTTAAAAATTCTCGGTGTAAGTGCTGCACAAGGCGAGTTTTTAGAGCAAAGATCTGAAGTTTAGGTGTTAAAATGCTATGTTTGCTGTAATTGATTGGCCTTATACCTTGTTTATCAAAAGATTACTCTCTATCTTAAACGCATATACACTTTGTTAATATATGGCTTGGTTGTTATTTAGTTGTTGTTTTTACGTTATTATAGCTTGATTTTTTATCGATGTGACTGGTGACACTGGCAATCAAAGTTAAGCAGATTGCCTTAACGTTAGATGCTTAAATAGTAGAGTCATCGTGTCGTTTTTTGATGACATGTCTCTAATACCAATTCTATGAATGAGTGATGTTACACACTTAATATGTTAGCGAATATGGGCAACGCAATGAACAATGGTTTTTTGAGTAAACTCGCCTTTTGGCAAACATCACAGTTGATGGGTAGTGTAGGCGTATTTATCGCCGATAATTCATTGTGGGCTTGTAAACTCCAACAAGGCCAATTAGCACCTATTATTAGCCAGTTTTCAGTACCAAAAAATAATTGGTCTCAAGCCTTTGAAGCACTAAAAAGCCAGTTTGGTCGAGTTCGAGTGCAATTAGTGCTGTCACATCAGTATTATCAATTGTTACAAGCTGAAAAACCGAATGTTGAGCCAGATGAAGTGACTCAAGCGTTGATCTGGTCTGTGAAAGATATGGTGTCAGAACCTGTGGCCAATATCCATTTAGATTATTTTGAGTCTAGTTTTATTGTCAGTTCAAAAGTGAATGTCGTGGTCAGCAGTCGACAGTTTCTAGCTCAATTGGCCAGTGCTTGTGATGCCAATGGATTAGACATTGCCGGTATCAGCATTGAAGAGTTGGCATTAAGCCATGTTTTAGTTAACGACAATATGGCCCACATGCTGGTGGCTCATTTACCTGAGCAAGAATTGTTGTTATTAATTGTTAAAGCTGGCGAAGTATTGATGCAACGTCGCGTCAGAGGCTTTAATCATCTGAATGAAGCAACCTTAGAAGAGTTGAAACATGGCTTAGCCGATAATCTCAGTTTGGAGATCCAACGGTCTATGGATTATTTTGAAAGCCAATTACGTCAGGCACCTGTGGGATCCATTAGCATATTGGCAGATGGTGACAATTCATCATTAGCTAATCTCGTTGGTGCTAACTTTAATCAAAAAGTGCTTGCCGTTGCCCACGACGGCGTATCGAAATTACTCGCTCAGTTAGCGTTACAGGAATTAACGCGAGGTGAAGTGTGATAAAAACCGCGGTTAATTTATATAGCACTGATCTACTGCCTAAAAAACAAAAGCTAACCTTTGCAAGAATGATGTTGGCTTTGGGCTTATTCTCAGGATGCTGTGCACTACTTTATGCAATTGGTCTGTGGCATAGCCATGATTTGCAAACCTTAAGTGAGCAGGTAAGCAGAGAGAGAAATAGTTTAAATGATCAAAAGACTCAGCTAGAACTACAAATCGCTGCTCGTCAGCCTGATGCGAACTTAGTTGCAAAGGTCGAGCTTGAACAACAGCGCTTAGATCTTAAAAAACTGTTAAAAGATGAGCTAAGTCAGCGCAATACTCTGATTAGTCAAGGTTACTCACCAATGTTAACCGACTTGGCAGCAGTGGCGGATGCCAATGTATGGTTGAGCCATATTACCATTGAACAACAAGATACTGATGTTCAGCGCATTGAGTTTGAAGGTTATGGGCGTAATCCACAGAGCATTCCACTGTGGATAGATAAACTAAAAACCACTTCAACGCTTAAGGGGTATGCGTTTTCAGCGATGACAATGGATCGCGGCGAAGCACAACCACTGGCGTTTAAATTAATCAGCCAGCCCATTGCTAAGGAGCTCGCACAATGAAGCAGCAATGGCTTGTATGGTCGTCAAAATTTAATGAGTTAAGTCAACGTGAGCGTACATTGATTATGTTCGCTTTATTTGTTGTGGTCGGCATGCTGTTGTTTATGCCATTAGAGTCGGTTTGGAAGCAGCAGCAAAGCTTGCAAACTCAGCTTAAAGGATTAGCACAAGAAAATTCAATTTCCTTACAACAAGTGGCTCTCTATGAAGAGCGTTTACAACTTGACCCTAATCAAGATTATCATCAACGGCTAAAGTTGATTACTGAACAAATGCAATTAGTTGATGCTGATCTTACTGAGCAAATGGTTGATATGGTTCCTGCGGACTACATGCCAACAGTATTAGCTAATCTGCTGGGTAATGTTAAAGGTGTATCGCTGATTTCATTTGCTTCCATAGCGCCTAAAGCCTTATTACAAGTGGGCGATGGCAGTAAAGTTAACCTTTACAGCCACGGTATTAAGCTGACGTTACAAGGCGACTACTTCGCGATTTTAGCGTTTATTAAAGCCGTTGAAAGTATGCCTGATAAATTGTACTGGAAACGTTTAGATTATCGTGTTGAATCTCATCCAGATGCGTTAGTTGAATTAGAACTTTACACACTGAGTGTGAATAAGGACTTTATCAGTGTTGCAAAACAAGATTAATGCCATGGCGTATGCATCCTGCCTAATGATGCTATTAATGTCAGCGGCGAATGCACAAACATTACGTGATCCGACCCTACCGGGTCAGGGGTTTGTGGCTGCGATAACCAAAACCGATAATCAATCTTTAGTGTTAAACAGTATTGTCAGCGGCCAGAATACCTATGCGGTGATTAATAACATCATTCTGTCGGTGGGTGACACAGTTAGTGGCAGTGGCTTACGAGTATCAAAGATTAATAAAGACTACGTCACCTTGTCAGATGGACGAAAACTTCAACTATTTAAGTCGATAACAGAGCGATAGGATAAGAATAAAAATGAATGTGATTAAATACGTTACTCCTCTGATGTCGCTGTGCTTAGTTGCTTGTCAAACGACGGATAGACCTGACCCACAAACCGCAAAAGCAGCCTTGAATGAGTCAAGACAACAAGCTGAAGCGGGTCAAACTATTATGCCACCCCCAGCGGCAATGCCTGAAGATGTTCAGCGTGAGCTTAATGGCGATAATACACTGGGCCAAGCGGCAAGAGCCCTTCCCGCTGAGCGTCGTATTGACGTATCAGCAAACGAAGTTGATGCCAGAGTATTTTTCCCCAGCTTAGTCAAAGACACCCCATTAAGTGTGGCGGTTCATCCGGATGTGCAAGGCAACATTTCATTATCATTAAAAGCGGTCACCTTGGCAGAGGTTATTCAAGTCGTTGAAGATATTTACGGTTATGAAGTTAAGCGTGAAGGGCGTATTTTACGTGTTTATCCCGCGGGAATGAGAACCGAAACCTTTCCCTTAAATTATATCTATATGCAGCGTGAAGGTTTGTCATTAACCTCCGTCAGCTCAGGGCGCATTTCAGATCAAAACAATAATTCAAGCAATGGCAGCAATGGCAGTAACAATAGTAATAGCAGCAGTAACAGTAGTAATAGTTCAAATAGTAATAGTGGCAATGGTAATGCTAATAGCAGTGATAATACCAATGGTACTTTTATTCGCTCAACCACTAAGACGGATTTCTGGGGTGAATTACAAGCCACATTAATGTCTATAATGGGTGAAACTGGTGGCGGGCGACAAGTTGTAGTCACTCCTCAAGCCGGTCTGGTTACCGTTCGAGCTTTTCCTGATGAGTTACGACAAATTCGAAGTTTCTTACAAATAGCAGAAAGCCATCTGCAGCGCCAAGTCATTTTAGAAGCAAAAATTATTGAAGTAACTTTATCGGATGGTTATCAGCAAGGGATCCAGTGGGAGAATGTCTTAGGTCACGCTGGTAATACCAACATTAACTTTAGTACTTCAGCAGGACAGGGGCTAAGTAATGCGATTACGTCTGCCATTGGCGGAGTAACATCGATTAATTTCACTGGAAGTGATTTTAGTTCCATCATTAACTTGCTCGATACTCAAGGTGATGTAGATGTGCTGTCAAGTCCTCGAGTCACCGCATCGAATAACCAAAAAGCAGTGATTAAAGTCGGTAATGATGAATACTTTGTCACGGACGTTTCATCCACCACAGTGGCAGGTACTACTCCGGTGACCACGCCACAAGTTGAACTTACGCCATTTTTCTCTGGTATTGCTTTGGATGTGACCCCGCAGATTGATGAAGATGGCAATGTCATACTGCATGTTCATCCTTCGGTGATTGATGTGACCTCACAAACCAAAGAGATTAAAATCAGTGATTCAACCTTGGAGTTGCCATTAGCGCAAAGTGAGATCCGCGAATCGGATACCGTTATCCGCGCAGCATCTGGTGATGTGGTCGTGATTGGTGGGTTAATGAAGAGTGAGAATATTGAAACTGTGTCTAAAGTACCATTTTTAGGTGATATTCCTTTTCTGGGTGAAGCATTCACCAGCCGTAGTAAATCTAAAAAGAAAACTGAATTGATTATTATGTTAAAACCAACCGTGGTCGGTGGTGACACATGGAAGGACGAGTTAAAGCGCTCACAAGATTTGATTGAGCGTTGGTATCCTTCAAAGTAGTGATCGTTCTCGTTTGGCTTAACATTAACAAGGGATAGCCGGTAATTATGTATTTGCAGCATTTTGGCTTAAGTCAGTTGCCCTTTACGCTGACCCCTAATACCGGTTTCTTTTTTGGGTTAGCGCCGCATGTGGAAGCGTTGCAAGTGCTGCAAACAGCATTAGAAACAGGTGAGGGTTTTATCAAGGTCACTGGAGAAGTGGGTACAGGTAAAACCTTAGTGTGTCGTAAATTGTTGAACGATTTGCCCGCTCAATACCATTGTGCATATTTACCCAATCCTTATTTAAATCCAAAGGAGTTACGTTGGGCTGTGGCAGCTGAACTTGGTTTGTCTTTGCCAAATAAAGTCGATCAACAACAACTGACAAGACTTATCCATGAGCGTTTGTTAGCGTTAAATCATCAAGGATTTCATGTGGTATTGGTGTTGGATGAGGCGCAATCGTTACCGGATGAAAGTATTGAAGCCTTAAGGTTATTTACTAATTTAGAAACCGAAAATCGTAAGTTATTGCAAGTGGTGCTGTTTGGTCAGCCTGAATTAGATCAACGTTTAGCGCAACCTAAGTTTAGGCAGTTACGACAACGTATTACCTTTAGCTATGGTTTACGTCCGTTAACATGGGACGAAATACACGCTTATATTCGATATCGGCTAGCGATTGCGGGTTACCAAGGGCCAGAATTATTTACTGCCGCGGATATTAAGCGTATTGCCCGAGCTGCTCGTGGCATTCCGCGTTTGGTGAATATTTTGGCACATAAAAGTTTATTGCTATGTTACGGCCAAGGTGAAAAAAAGGTCCGAACTCGGCATTGTTTGGCTGCGATAACCGATACGGAAGATATTAATTTACAACATAAAGTGAGTGTATCTCGGCTCAACATCTTGCTTGTTGTGCTCCTTGCTGCAGTGGTGTTGGTTATTGGGTTAAATAGTGACAGTTGTTGTGGTGAATGGGTGACACAAATAAGTGAGATTAAATGAGCGTTATTATCAATATGCTGAAAGATTTAGAACAGCGTCAGCAGCCTGAAACCGATAATCCTTCGACACAAGCTGTGGGTGAATTTGTGCGTCCTCAAATTCAATATCAAACTGTTGCTAAATCACGTTCACCGCTTATTAGTCTCATTGTTGTTGCAGTACTATTGATACCTACTTTGTGGTTTGGTGTGTCAATGTATCGCCAAGCCAATATGCAAATCGCAAATCAACCTAAAGCAATCAGTGACGCTGCTAGCACAGACACTGAATCGTTAACGCTAAGCCAAGCACTTAATCATAACGACCTTGTGACTGAACCCTCTGAGTTAGCCTTAAATGCCAGCTCGACAATGACGCCTAAATCTATTGAAGCGTCAAGGCAGCCCGTCAGCGCCGATACGACTCAAGACAATATGCCTGTTACAAATGAAACATCCTTAACCGATTTGACTCAAGTGGACATAGCATCAAAGGGTGACGCTGAGCAGATTGATACGTCTTCACCCTCGGCACAACAAGCTAGCGAGCGAGAGCCTGAAACGGTCAATAGTCACACCGTAGTCGCCGCCACAGTTGCTAGCAAAACCGCAGCCGATAAGGTCAGTGTATCCAGCGCGAATGAGCCGATACCTGATCAAATTGCATCCAACCAGACGGCACAGAACAATCCTGTATTGAATAATGCTGACAGCGCTAATGCCATCACTGCAACTCAATCATCTGGCTCGTCTGAAGCAGCCGCTGTTGAGAAAAAACCTGTGCAGATGTCGGTAAAAGAGGTCGTTATTAGTAAGGCACAAATGGCACAGTTGCAATACCGTAAAGGAATGGATGCCGAGCAGGCACGGCGACTTGATGATGCAGCAGGTTACTATTTAGAAGCGATCATTTTACAACCGAACTTACACAAAGCGCGTATCCAATTGGTTGAAATTTATTATGCGCAAAATAATATGACTACTGCGATGGGATTACTCGAAAGTGGCATCAGTATGTTTCCGCAACAATGGGAGTTTTATGTGATTTTGTCGCGGATTCAAACCGAAATTAAAGCTTATGATGCTGCATTAGCGACATTAGCGATGATCCCCGATAATTCAACGTGGGCTCGAGATAAATGGATAGCGCAAACCGATTTGGCCCAAACGTCGAAGAACTTTACCTTAGCAGAAGCGGCTTATCGTAACTTATTGGTATCCGAATCGACTCAATCTCGCTGGTGGATGGGGTTAGCTTATGCGCTCGACTCACAAAAAAAATACTCACAAGCCGCTCAGGCTTATCGTTCAGCATTAAGCTATGAAGGGTTATCGACTTCAGCCATGACATTTATTGAAAAGCGTTTAGATCAGCTAGGAGAAAACCGATGAAGCCTAAGTTAAAGATGCGGTTAGGAGATCTTCTTGTTCAAGAGCTGATTATTACTGATGTACAGCTACAACAAGCATTAGCGGAGCAGCGCAATTCAGGTAAAAAGCTTGGTCGTACACTGATTGATTTAAACAGTATTACTGAAGATCAGTTACTTAAGTTTTTATCTCAACAACTTAATTTACCGTATTTGGATATTAGTCGTCGCCCAATTGCTGCCGATGTGGTCAATATTCTTCCTGAAGTACAAGCTAGGCGTTATCGTGCCTTAGTGGTAGAAAGTCATGCTGATCATGTGTTAGTGGCCATGAGCGATCCAGCCGACTTACAGGCTATCGATAATATTGAAGTGTTGGTTGCGCCTAAACAGTTAATGATTGCCGTAGCACCAGAACAACAATTACTCGATGCATTTGATAACCTCTACCGCCGCACCGGACAAATCGCCGAAATAGCCGGTAAGCTCGATGAAGAATATGCCGCTGATGACATGTTCGATTTGGCTAATTTAACCCAAAGTGATAGTGATAACGAAACCACAGTGGTCAAGTTATTACAGTCTATTTTCGAAGATGCGGTGCAAATGCGTGCGTCAGATATTCACATTGAACCCGGCGATAAAGTCTTGCGCATCCGCCAACGTATTGATGGTCAATTGCATGAAAACACCTTAAGCGAAGTTAATATTGCATCGGCCCTGGTATTACGACTGAAACTGATGGCTGGGTTAGATATTTCAGAGAAACGTATGCCACAAGATGGTCGTTTTCATATGGAAATCAAAGGTCATAAAATCGACGTGCGGATGTCGACCATGCCAATTTATCACGGCGAATCAGTGGTGATGCGTTTATTAGATCAAACAACTGGACTGCGCACCTTAGATGAAACTGGCATGCCACCGCATATTGTGGCGCGAATTCGTAAACAGATTAAACGCCCTCACGGTATGTTGTTAGTGACCGGGCCAACGGGTAGCGGTAAAACCACCACTTTATACGGTATTTTAAGTGAGCTTAATACTGCTGACAGAAAGATTATCACCGTAGAAGATCCGGTGGAATATCAATTACCACGCATTAACCAAGTTCAAGTTAACCATAAGATTGGTTTAAATTTTTCCAATGTGCTGCGTACCACTCTTCGCCAAGATCCCGACATTATCATGGTGGGCGAAATGCGTGACCAAGAAACCGTTGAAATTGGTCTTCGAGGCGCATTAACTGGTCACTTTGTGTTATCGACCTTGCATACCAATGATGCGGTGACCAGTGCGTTACGATTACTCGATATGGGTGCGGCCAGCTATTTGGTGGCGAGTGCACTGCGCGTTATTATTGCTCAGCGTCTTGTTAGGCGTGTTTGTCATAATTGCGCCATTGATTATCAGCCTTCCGCCGCTGAGCGCAGTTGGCTTAGTAGTGTGACTAAAAAAGATATTAGCAGCGCGACATTTAAAGTAGGCCGTGGTTGTCAAACCTGTAATGGTTCGGGGTATCGTGGCCGAATTGGTATTTTTGAAATACTTGAGCTTGATGACAACATGATTGACGCCATGCGTACTGGTAATCCTCAAGATTTTGCTCGTGCAGCGCTGCGCAGTCCTAATTTTATCCCACTGGCACATTCTGCGATGGAGTATTTATTCCTTGGTACGACAACACTCGAAGAAGTATCAAAACTGGTTGAAGATGTTAGTGAGTCGACAGTGCCGTTGTCGGAAGATTTGGTTAGTCAACAAGATATTGGGTTGTAACAATGCCAATATATCAATATCGAGGTCGTAACTCACAAGGGCTGGCTGTTAGTGCACAGCTTGAATCTGCTAATGAAAGTGCCGCTGCCGACGCTTTACTCTCTCGTGGAATTATTCCACTGGAATTACGTGAAGTAAAAAATAAGCAATCATTTTCAATGAGCTTATTTCGCAGTAAAGTGTCATTAGAAGAGTTACAAATTTTTAGTCGACAAATGTACTCATTAACTCGTTCGGGTATTCCCATTTTAAGAGCTATTGCTGGCTTATCTGAAACCACTCATTCCGATCGAATGAAAACAGCCTTAGATGATATTTCAGTTCAGCTTACTTCAGGTCGACCACTTTCTTCGGCAATGAATCTTCATCCAGATATATTTGATTCATTGTTTGTGTCGATGATCCATGTTGGTGAAAATACCGGTAAGTTAGAAGATGCCTTTATCCAGCTATCTGGCTATATCGAGCGTGAGCAAGAAACACGTCGACGGATTAAAGCGGCAATGCGTTATCCCATGTTTGTGTTAATTGCCATTACCATCGCAATGATTATTCTCAATATTATGGTTATCCCTAAATTTGCCGATATGTTCTCTCGTTTCGGCGCAGAGTTGCCATGGGCGACAAAAATATTAATTGGTACGTCTAATCTGTTTGTTAATTTCTGGCCTCATATGATAGTGCTGTTAATTGCTGTGGTAGTGGCGATTCGGTATTGGCATCATTCAGAAAAGGGTGAGAAGCAATGGGATTTATGGAAACTGCATATTCCTGTGGTGGGTTCCATTATTGAGCGCTCAACGTTATCGCGTTATTGTCGCTGTTTTTCGATGATGCTCAGTGCTGGTGTGCCTATGACTCAAGCATTAAGTTTGGTTGCTGATGCGGTCGATAATGCTTATATGCATGATAAAATTGTCTCGATGCGCCATGGTATTGAATCAGGCGAGTCAATGCTCAGGGTATCTAATAGCAGTCAATTATTTACTCCGTTAGTATTGCAAATGGTGGCGGTGGGCGAAGAGACGGGGCAAATCGATCAACTATTAAATGACGCTGCTGATTTTTATGAAGGTGAGGTCGATTATGATTTAAAAAATCTGACGGCTAAATTAGAACCTATTCTTATTGCGTTTGTCGCTGGCATTGTCTTGATACTGGCACTGGGTATTTATCTGCCTATGTGGGATATGCTTAATGTGGTCAAAGGCGGTTAGCACATAATGCAAGTTATTCATTGGGTACTGGCATGTTGAGCCAACAAAAAGCAGATGATGACCTCATTAAAGTGTATGGGCGAGTCATTGCTATTGTGGTGGTGTTAGTACTGTTGAGTATTGTTGGCATACGTTCTTTTAATTCCACCTCCAATATAGGTGGCCGAGGTTTAGAGTTTGAACATAATCGTTTTTTAAATGTCTTAGCTATGGTGCGCAGTCAATGGTTAGCTTCTGGCAGGCCACACCGGATGCAATTATCTTGGCATAACAAGGTGCCTAATGTGACACCAAGTAAGGTCGCAGATGACAATCTTGATTCAGACTCTCAAGCTGACACTATTAGAAATGATAAGATTAACGACGATTTTGATGCCGATTTAGTCGGTACCGATAATTGGGTGTCTTTATCTAACCAAGGTTGGCCAATTATTGATACCAATGATGTACAAGGTTGTGCACAGTTGTGGGCGCAGTTATTGGCCAATAATGTTCAAGAGCTCAATATTGCGGTAGATTATCAGTCTGATGATCATGTGTGTCGCTACTATTCAAATAACAAAGCCAGTTTGAGTTATCAGCTCCAGACGGGTAGAGTCATTTTTTTGATGAGTGACAGATAAAATTTGTATCATCCATGTTAAAATTTAAATAAGCTGCTAATATCAGTGAAGTTATCGCTGAACCAGTATGTTTCCCTGTTGTAGGCACTATAGAGAAGAGTAAGATATTATGAAATTGAAACAACAAGGTTTTTCATTGATCGAGTTGGTCATTGTTATTGTTATTCTCGGTTTATTGGCTGCAACGGCAATTCCGCGTTTTTTGAATGTCACCGATGATGCTGAAGACGCCAGTGTCGATGGTGTTGCTGGCGGTTTAGCCACAGCGGTGAGTTTTGTGCGTGCACAATGGGAAGTTGATGGTCGCCGGAATAGTAATGTGATTTTAGACGGGACGAATGTGTCGTTAGATGCACGGTTTGGTTTTCCTACCGGGACCACCAACACAGATGCTACAGCCATGACAAATGAAGCATGTCAGGAAGTATTTAATGCAGTGTTGCAAAACGCACCTAGAAATGTGCTTTTTAACCAAGATGCTCGTCAACAACGTTACACTGTAAGAATGCAAAATGGTGTCGGTGGCTCATCTACGAGTATTGATGGCCAAGTCGTTGCAGGGCTTGATTTATGCGTTTATCATCAAGTTGCGACGTTAGCGCTTAATCAAACATCGGGAGTCGCAACACCCACTCCAGATTTAGATACCGTCGGTGCAAACGGAATTACATACAATGCCGGTACGGGTCAGGTCGTATCATTTACTAACAACTAATTTGATTTACTTATTTATTTTCTATAGAGGTTATTTAATATGCAAAAACAACAAGGTTTTACATTAATCGAATTAGTGGTTGTGATCATTATTCTCGGTATTTTAGCGGTAACAGCAGCGCCTAAGTTTATAAATCTTCAAGGTGATGCTCGTGTGTCTGCGTTACAAGGTTTAAAAGCGGCAATTCAAGGTGCAAACACCTTAGTTTATTCAAAAGCAGCATTAGCTGGTAAAGAACAAGCGACTGGGGCCACAGTGACTTTAACTGGCTCCTCAACGGCTACTCCAGCGACTAATATTGATGTAACAACTGATTATGGTTATTTGACCACAGCATTAGTTAATTTTCAAAATGCAATTGATTTAAGCGTTTCTGCCGGGACAGACCCTAACGCGACTGGCATTACTACTGATTGGGTTTTTGATGTTGCAACTGGGAAATTTTGGCAAGCAGGTGCACCATCAACTTGTACTTTCACTTATACCTCAGCTACAGCAACGGCTCTTCCTGTGTACAGTGCAATGCCTGCAGCATCAGATTGTTAATGAGTGTTAAGAGAGAAAACCTGCTTAGGCAGGTTTTTTTTTGAATATTTTGAGTTAAAAAAGAGATTAATTGACTCACTTGGTTTTTCTGTAAAACGGTACAAGGTAATAAATAAACAGACAGTATTGGCTGTATTTGCCATACTAGATAAACTAGTATAAGCCTCTGACACTACTACGGTTTAATGCTGTTAAGTGTCGAAGTGTTCAACGGATACAATGAGGACATCACTCTGTGAGTCAACAACGCAACATTCAGCTGGGGTTTACCTTGGTTGAATTGGTTACCACCATGATTGTGATTGGTATTATTGCCGTGACTGTGTTGCCACGTCTGTTGTCTGACTCTTCTTATAGCGCCTACAGTTTACGTAATGAATTTATCAGTGAATTACGTCAAGTCCAGCTTAAAGCAATGCAAAATACCGATCAGTGTTATCAAATTGATGTGACAGCAAGCGGGTATACTTTGCGCCATTTTAGCGGAAGAACCGCTAGCTTATGCACAAACCAAGTTCGCATAGAGCAATCACAAACCTTCAGCGGTGGTGCCTATATCGCGTTAGCCAGTAATGCGAGTCAGGCTTTTTCAATCACCTTTGACGAGCAGGGCCGTATGGTATCTCCAGCGTGTTCAGGTAATTGCTTTAATGCTGTTGCAGATGAAACATTAGCTATTGCGGTTGAGTCAGAGGGGTATATTTATGCTCAGTAAGTCGCAATTGTGTCAACATGATCAACATCAACAACGCTTGCAACTATCTCGACGTCAGCGTGGCTTTACCCTGATTGAACTCGTTATCGGTATGATAGTGATTGGCATCGCGATTGTAATGATCACTAGCATGTTGTTCCCTCAAGCAGATAGAGCTGCGACGACATTACAAAGAGTGCGCTCTGCTGAGTTTGCGCATTCGGTTATGAATGAGATTTGGGGCAAGCGTTATGATCAAAAGACCAATCCTAATGGTGGTGTTCCGGCGTGCAATGCTCCTACTGGGGAAGTTTGTACCGCGGCCAGTTCCCTAGGCCCTGATGGTGAAGATCGCGACGATTTCAACGATGTTGATGATTATGATGGGTTAGATCAAACACAAAACATGCTCAACTCAAGCCAAACCTATGCCCAAGCTTATCCCAATTATCGCTTGAACGTGTCAGTAGCCTATCTTGACTCGTCAACGCAGGCGCAAAAATTAATTACTGTAGACGTTACAACCCCTGCTGGTGAAGTGATCACTTACCAAGCGGTAAGGGGTAACTACTAATGCAGCAGTATCGCCATCCAAAAATAGCGGGATTTACCTTAATTGAAATGGTTACGGTTATTTTAATTTTAGGGATTATTGTGGTTGGAATAAGCAGTTTTGTTGTTTTTGGTACTCGCATTTTTGTTGAATCAAGCGCAGTTGATCAGGTACTCAGTCAAAGCCGTTTTGGCATTGAACGGATGACCCGCGATATTCGCCGCGCAGTTCCCAATAGTATGCGAGTGCTAACAGCGACTGATGGCGGTTATCAATGCCTGGAATTATTACCTATTAGTGCCAGTACATCGTATATTGATGCGCCGTTTTTCCCGCAATCAGTGCAAAATACGTTAACCGCGATTAAAAGTGTTCGTTCAATTAATGCTGCTCAATCAGTGCTGATTTACCCTTTAACCGCTAGCGAGGTTTATAACCCTCAAGGATTAACAGCAAAGCGTTTTCTGGTGCAAAGTGTGGCTGAAAGCGGAGATCTCCTGACGATTACCTTAACCCAAAGTATTCGCTTTACCGAAGCGTCGCCATTAAAACGCTTGTATGTTGCTCAGAGCCCACTCAGTTACTGTTTTATTAACACCGCGGGTAATGTTGATTTACGCTTATACCAACAATATGGCTATAAGGCTGTGCAGCCCTCTCCAGCGGATATGGGGAATGGCGTCTTGATGGCACAAAATATTACTAATACTTTAACCATTAATCCGGCAATCATTTTAACGCCAGCAACATTAGTGACTAATGCTATAGTGCATTTACAGCCTAGATTTAGGGTGAATGGCGAAACATTTCAATATCAACATCAAGTGCAGGTGATGAATGTACCCTAAACTGAAATTGCCGCAACATTCTCAACAAGGCAGTGCATTAATCATTGGTATTTTTGTGCTGACAGTGATGTTTTTACTGGCGGCGAGTTTAATCCGCATTGTTAGCGATGCCGATGAGTCGGTTAATATGGAAGTCTGGGGGACTCGAGCTTTATTTAGTGCCAATAGTGGCGCTGATGCTGCTCTGTCTCAGTTGTTCCCCCTTAGTGGTGTTAATGGAAGTTGTAGCAATGTGAGTTCAACTTGGTCGCCGCCAACAGGAGGAAATGGATTTCATAACTGTACTGTGTTGGTTAACTGTAATGCTACAACTGTTGCCAGTATCACTCAGTATCGGATTAACAGTTTAGCGGTATGCGAGACAGGTAACTGTGCTGGTAACTCAGATAGCTCAACATGTTTGCGAGTGAGTCGCCAAGTAGAGGTAGAAGCCCGTGGTAATTAACCCTTTTATGTTAATGATATCGAGTTTAGTTAGCAGGTTAGCTTTTTTTCTATGGCTAACTACTGCCATTTTCATGCCTTTGTCTGTGGCGCAGGCTGATTGGAGCACAACCTTTAAAGAAGGGGTTAACAATATTGATAGCAGTGGCACCATTAGTTTGAATACGGCCACGATTATTAATGCACCTAATAACAGTAAGTTACCCACCTACAATTATATTCAGGGAGGGGATTCTAGATTTAATTCTTGTATTAGCAGTAATGGTACTGCAAAAGTGTGTAGCAAGGGCCAGTATGTGGCTGAATTACCCAGTGGCCGCATTGATTTTGCCCAGTGCCAATCAACCAGTAGTGTTGATGTAGGTCCTCCCGTTTATGGTCAAGAAACCATTAGCCTTGCTGAGGGTGAATACCGCAATGTGTCAGTTGCTAATGGTGGCGATAAAAAGGTTGTTTTTACCACTGAGAATGGTAAATATAAAATTAAAAACCTGACCGCTAGCTCAGGCACTATAGAGTTTTCTGCAGGGCAATATTGGATCGAATCAATGAACATTAATAATGGTGTTCAATTGATATTTCCGCCGTCAGGTCGGGTGAGTTTTTTTATTAAAAACGATTATGTTCAAAAAAATCTGACCTTGGCCAGTTCGGCAGATAAATTGCTTTTTTACAATTATGGTAAATTTGAGATTGAAGGCGGTGCTAGCTTAAATGCATATGTCGTATCCGAAAATACCGTCACAATTAATGGTTCTGCTAAAATTCAAGGTGCTGTGACAGGTAAAGATATTATCTTAAATGGCAGTTCATCGGTGACATTTTCTGCTAATGCGGATCAAATTGATCTGGTTCCAGATTGTAGTATTAAGATTCAGACTATCACGCCATTTCATATTCAATATGGCAAGTCCGCAGCGAGTTCCGGTAGTACATCCAAAAGTGTGGTGTTTGATTCAGCATTTCAAAGCGGCGTAATGCCGCTAGTTTTTGTGATGCCGACTGTGTCAGAAAATAACCCTGTTGCCAACGATGGTCCTCAAAGCGTGTTTTTATCTTCAATCAGTGCAAGCGGTTTTACTTGGGAGCGAAAATGGCCTTCAGGTAATAGAGTGTCAGCGGCAGAGATGCCTGAAGTACACTGGATTGCAGTTACGCCCGGTCAATTTGATTTAAATAACGGTAGCCAATTAATCGCTGGTTCAGTGTTGCAGAATAAGGCCTTGGTCGGCTCGAACAATCAATATATCAGCGTATCTTTACCCAGTACTCAAGATGTGGTGCTTAACCAACTACAAACCCAAAATAATAACTGCTGGTTAACCAGCACGTCGCAATTTACTTCAAGTGGTATCGAATTAGCGATGGATACTTCTGAAGTGCGCAATAATTCGGGGCAATGTGAGCCGAGTAAATTAAATGCCAATAATTTACAATATGAAAAAATTGCCTACTTATCAGTAACGTCTGGCAGTGGCCCGCTAGTGCTGGAAGGTAAAAATGTCAATTATCATTTTGGTCTTTCGACCACCTTTAAGACAAATGTGAACAATACCCAAGACGTCAATTTTCAATGTACTAATTTACTCACACCATTAAATGGTTTTACTAGTGTGCCAACATTGGTAGCCAGTAAAAACAGTCGTTTGGGTGGTGATGGTGGTTGGTTAAGACGCTGTAAATTGACCAGTAACTCAGTCAGTATGGTTAATGATGAAGATACCTTTAGTGATAGTGACCGTAGTCACGTGTGGGAAAACTATAGTTTTATTGCCATAGAAAAACTCGCCCCTGTCCGCCAGTGTTTTACTGATAATTTTGAACGGGCAAGCTTAGGCAGTGACTGGGTTGTGGCTCAAAGTTCGGGTAACTTTATCCCTTCAATAGTTAACGGCCGCTTACGACAAACTGAAGCGAGAACTAACCAAGCAACATCGACAACTTATCAGCGTTTATTTCCTGCGGTTAATAATAAAGTCGAAATTGAGTTTGATCATTATGCCTATGGTGGTAACGGTGCCGACGGTATTGCTTTTGTATTATCCGATGCTGCTATTACCCCGCAGCCTGGCTCTGCTGGTGGTCCAATGGGATATGGTGCACGTTCTAATGTGAATGGTTTTGCTGGTGGCTGGCTAGGTTTCGGGATTGACGAGTACGGTAACTTTTCTGCTGAAGGTGGTCCTAGCGGTCCAGGCCGACGTCCACAATCGGTATCGATTCGAGGTTCAGGTTCTGGTACTTCTGGTTATCCTTATTTACGCGGAACTTGTAGTAATGGCACCACTAATACCGGTAGTTGCTTATCTCCGAAAGTGGATAACAATAATGTTTCACCTGCGCATCGGTACCGTATTACTGTTGACTCATTACTCCCTAATCAATCAATCGTTAAGGTTGAACGCAATAGTGGTAGCGGTTTTGTTGAAATTATTCCCGCATTTAATGCTGCCGGCATCTCTACACAAGCTGCGATACCTGAAAACTTTTTATTGTCGTTAACGGGGTCAACTGGCGGATCTACTAACAATCATGAAATTGATAATGTTGAGATTTGTGCGCTCAACTCCAGCCCTATTGGAGTACAAATTGATCATTTTGAGTATTCCTATTCTGGTCAAGGGATCACTTGTGCACCCAAAACATTATCTATTAAAGCCTGTGCTAACGCAGATTGCAGTGCGACTGTGCCTGATACTGTCACTGCGACGCTCAGCCCTGCAACAGTGACAGGCGTTGGCGGTTGGGTTGGAGGCAATGTGGTAACGTTTACTGGGGGGCAAAAATCAGATTTACAGCTAAGACATAATACTCCCGGCACTGTGACTTTAGGTGTCACCGGGTCTACGCCAAGCACTAAAGCATTCAGTAAAACCTTGTGCCGTGTTAATGGCAGTGTCGCAAGCGAGGCTAACTGTAATTTAGTTTTTGCCGATAGCGGTTTTATTTTTGAGGTACCGGATAAGTTGGCCAACAAACCAACAGGTAATATTTCTATTAGTGCAGTGAAAAAATCGGATAGTACTCTGCAATGTATCCCAACGTTTGCTAGCATCACCAAAAACGTCGGTTTTTGGAGTACCTATATTGAGCCGACGACTCCAATTAGTGGTCAATCAGTAACAGTGAATAATACCGTGGTAGGTAAGCAGAGTAGCGCCGCCACCACGCTTGCGTTGGCATTTGATGCACAAGGAAAAGCCAATATTAACGTCAACTATCCAGATGCAGGAAAAATGCAGCTAGATGCAAAGTATACTGGCACAGGTGATGAACAAGGCTTGGTAATGGTTGGTTCCGATCCGTTTGTTAGCTTTCCGGTAGGTTTATGCGTTACCCCCAAAGAGAGTGTTGCAGAGTGTTCTGCAAGTATTAGTAGTACGTGTAATCGATATAAAAAAGCTGGCGAGCCATTTGAGTTAATTATTCAAGGTAAAGCATGGCAAGCGGATGGTGATACAAACTACTGCGATAATATAAATACCCCTAATTATGTCCATAACAATATAGCATTAGGCAATCAAATTATTTCACCATCGGATGGTGTGCTAGGTGCTGTAGGTACGACGGCATATAATCATGTTGCGCAAACCACGAGCAGTAATACCGTGTCGCAGACAGTGACGGAAGTGGGCGTGTTTAAGTTTACCGCTGATCCACCGAGCGAATATTTAGGCTCAAGCTTTTATAATATTCCACAGGCGGCATCGCCTAATATAGGGCGCTTTGTACCCGACCGCTTTGTTGTGAGTAGCTCAAGTGTGCTGCCATCTTGCGGCAGTTTTAGCTATATGGATCAACCTTTTGCTCTCGCCTTAACCTTAGATGCAGTCAATACTGGCACTTATGTCACTCAGAACTATCAAGGCGCCTTTGCTAAAGCGAGTGCAAGCTTAGTAGGTGAAGATGCCAATAATGGCATTGATTTAAGCAGCCGATTAAGTGCTTTACCGGTTAATGCTGGCTCTTGGGTTTTGGGTCAAGCAAACGTAGGGTTATCTTATCAAGCTAATTTTAATCGTACAGTGGCCCCAGGTGTGGATGGCCCATTTAGTCAATTAGCTATCGGTGTACAAGCCTTTGATAACGATGGTAGTGTGTCGTTTATTGCATCAGCTGATATGCGCGCCGACAGCAGTGGTATTTGCGCCGACAGCAACAACTGCAACGCCAAACGATTATCGACGCAAGACTTACGCCACGGCAGAGTTGTAATGGATAATACTTATGGTCCTGAAAATGAAGTATTAGACATGCCAACCTATACCCAATATTGGAATGGCAGTAGCTGGGTAATGAATACTGGCGATAGCTGTACTCAAGTTATCGTTCCGCTTGACGGCAGTGAAATATACGCGCCATTATTAGCGTCTGATCAGGTCGTGACTCGTACCAATAATGGCGCATTAGTTAACAACGGCCAGTCAAGCTTGTTATGGCAAAACAAAGGTTCTACAGCATATCGAGGTCAGGTGACTGCCCCGTTAAAAGTAGAGCCATGGCTTCAGTGGTATTGGAATTGGGACCAAACAAGTCCGGCCCAGCTTTATGACCCAAGAGCAAGTGCCTTCTTTGGTCGTTACCGAGGCCATGATAGGATCATTTATTGGCGTGAGGTGGGGCAATAATATGCATGAAAAAGCATCAAATTTGGGCTTTTTTGATTTAAAACTGCGCGGATGTTGATTTTTTAACAGCTTTTACAAAAAAAAACGCTAGATTAGCAATTGTTAACCTGTTCGGTATTGTAGAATGGGGGTGTCATTGATAAAGTTAGCTGATTTTTCTTCTTCTGACTCAACAGAATACAGGCCTGATACATGTTCAAAAAGTTGCGCGGCATTTTTTCTAACGACCTATCGATCGATTTAGGTACGGCAAACACTCTTATTTATGTTCGCGATGAAGGTATCGTGTTGAACGAACCCTCAGTGGTTGCCATTCGTGGCGAACGCAATAGCAATGGGCCAAAGTCAGTTGCTGCAGTTGGCAGAGAAGCAAAACAAATGCTAGGCCGAACGCCTGGTAATATTCAAGCTATTCGGCCGATGAAAGACGGCGTAATTGCTGATTTCTATGTGACTGAAAAAATGCTTCAGCACTTTATTAAGCAAGTGCATAACAACAGTTTCTTTCGTCCTAGTCCTCGTGTTCTGGTGTGTGTGCCAGTGGGCGCGACTCAAGTTGAACGCCGCGCCATCCGCGAGTCCGCTATGGGTGCAGGTGCTCGTGAAGTGTACTTAATCGAAGAGCCTATGGCAGCAGCAATTGGCGCTGGTTTGCCGGTATCTGAAGCGACAGGTTCAATGGTTGTTGATATCGGTGGCGGTACTACCGAAGTGGCGATTATTTCGTTAAACGGTGTAGTGTATTCTTCATCGGTACGTATTGGTGGTGACAAGTTTGACGATGCGATTATTAATTATGTTCGCCGTAATTACGGTAGCTTAATTGGTGAAGCAACGGCTGAGCGTATCAAGCATACCATAGGCACAGCATACCCAGGTGACGAAGTGCTTGAGATTGAAGTGCGTGGTCGTAACCTTGCTGAAGGTGTACCAAGAAGCTTCACCTTAAACAGCAATGAAATTTTAGAAGCATTACAAGAGCCATTATCTGGTATTGTCAGTGCGGTAATGGTTGCCCTTGAGCAATCACCACCAGAACTGGCCTCAGACATCTCTGAGCGTGGCATGGTATTGACTGGTGGTGGTGCATTACTACGTGACTTAGACCGTTTATTAATGCAAGAGACAGGTATCCCGGTGATGGTTGCCGACGACCCATTAACCTGCGTTGCTCGTGGTGGCGGTAAAGCCCTTGAAATGATTGATATGCACGGTGGTGATTTGTTCTCTGAAGAGAACTAATTATCATCTGCTGAGCGGCTTTGTTAATGGCATTTTATGGGTTAACAGAGTTGCGAACACTTTATGAAACCAATTTTCGTTCGTGGCGTCTCTAGTCAATTCCGACTGACACTGGCAATTATTTTGTCGGTGGCATTACTGATGACTAATTACCGTCTTGACCCTGTTCGCCAGTCTTTATCCTCATTATTAAGCCCACTGCAGTTTTTGGCCAATGTGCCAGGTATGATGCTCGACTGGTCTGCCGAAGCCTTTGCCACGCGTAATATGCTCGAACTGCAAAACAAAGAACTCTTACGCCAACAACTGGTGATGTCAGAACGTTTACAGCGTTTTGAACATGTCCGCCAAGAAAATGAGCGTTTACGCGCATTACTTGGTTCTCCTGTGCACATGGATTCTCGTAAAATGGTCGCTGAAGTCATGGAAGTTGCCAGCGATCCTTTTCGGCAGTTTGTAGTGTTAAATCATGGTTTACAGAACGGCGTTTATGTCGGTCAGCCAGTGGTGGATGCCAAAGGCGTTGTAGGGCAGGTGACTGAAGTGAGTGAGTTTACTAGCCGCGTGTTGATGGTGTCAGATAGCACTCATGGTATTCCGGTGCGTGTTACTCGTAACGATGTGCGGGCAATTGCCAACGGTACCGGTGATATTGACCAAATTGAATTACGCAATGTGGCTAAAAGTACTGACATTATTGTGGGTGATTTATTGGTAACGTCAGGTTTGGGAAATCGTTTTCCTGAGGGATATCCCGTCGCTCGTGTTATCAGTGTATCGCGTGATGATGGTCAGAGTTATGCGGTTATTAATGCCCAGCCCTTAGCTGCGCTTGATCGTATTCGGTATGTTTTGCTTATTTGGCCTGATGAAACCAAACCTTTTACGTTGCCTGCTGAGGTCCAAGGGCTGATGAACGAGGCGGCTGATAATGCTGCAACGAATGGTGAAACGGAAACCATACCTAACCAGACTAGTGATAATGCATCGTCATCTCAAGTTGGTACTCCGCCTTCACAAACAACGACTTCACCAACAGTAAGCGAGGAAAACCAATGAGCGCGCACATTGCTAATGGTCGCTTAGTGGTATGGCTGACTTTATTTATTGGTATGATGTTTCAGATCATGCCGCTACCGGAAGTGGTCGAAGCATGGCGACCAGACTGGCTCCTTATGGTCATGATGTATTGGGCGATGGCGTTACCGCATCGTTACAGTATTCTCACTGCGTGGTTGTTAGGGGTCATGCTTGATGTGTTATTGGGGGCCCATTTAGGCATCCGTTCACTCGCATTGTCGTTAGTGATTTATATTGTCGTGTTGTTGTCTCAACAGTTACGTAACTATCCTCGCTGGCAACAATCATTACTCCTAGCATGTTTTATCTGTATTTATCATTTGGTGATATTTTGGATTCAGTTTGTTGTTGTCGGTGCAACACCATTTGATGTTGAGATGTTTTTACCCGCTATTTCGAGTTTATTTATTTGGTGGTGGGTGTTCTGGGTTCTGCGTAACATGCGCCGCCATTACAAAGTACGTTAATCAATCTGATAACGTAAGAATTGTTTTAATGTACACTAATAAGAGTAACTAACCGATGGCATGGGTACTGGCTTCAACATCACCAAGAAGAAAAGAATTACTGGCGCAAGCTGGCTTTAGTCAGGCAGATTTCTCATTTCAACTAGTCGCACCCGATATCGATGAAACACCCTGGTTAACTGAAACGCCACAACAATATGTGTGCCGTTTAGCCGTTGAAAAAGCCCAAGCGGGTTTAGCCCTAAGTGGCCATATTATCGCCCCAAAAGTACTCGGTTCAGATACAATAGTGGTATTGAACGATCAAATCCTCGGTAAGCCAATAGACCAAGATGATGCCAAGCGTATGTTGACATTATTATCTGGTAAAACTCATGAAGTGATGACCGCGGTGGCCTTAACAGATGGTGAGCAAACCTTTAGCCGCCTGTGTCGAACCCTAGTCAGCTTTTGTGACTTATCTGCTGCCGACATAGACGCTTATGTGGCATCGGGCGAACCAATGGATAAAGCTGGCGCATATGGCATACAAGCTTTGGGTGGCTGTTTTGTTCAATCAATTAGTGGCAGTTATTCAGCCGTCGTTGGTTTACCGCTTGTAGAAACGCGTGAATTATTAGCCTGCATGATGCAGCAAACTTAACTTTTGCTTTAATCGGTCATCTACGGTGGTGCAACTGCTGTCAACATTACGATTGGAGCATGACCCAGATACTGGTGGCCTATGAACATAAAAACTCAACGTAAAAAAGGCACAGAATTACTCATTAATGTCACGCCAACAGAAGCGCGTGTAGCATTAGTCGAGCATGGTGTTTTACAAGAAGTGCATATTGAACGTCGCATGAAGCGAGGTTTGGTCGGCAATATCTATAAAGGTAAAATCAGCCGTGTACTTCCAGGCATGCAAGCCGCATTTGTTGATATTGGCTTAGACAAAGCCGCCTTTTTACATGCTTCCGATATTGTTCCGCATACTGAATGTGTTGCCGATGTTGAAAAAGGTAACTTTGTGGTGCGCGATATTGCCGAGCTTGTTCGTCAGGGCCAAGACATTATGGTGCAAGTGGTCAAAGACCCGCTTGGCACTAAAGGCGCCCGCCTCACTACCGACATTACTTTACCTTCCCGCTATTTAGTTTTTATGCCTGGTTCTAGCCATGTTGGCGTATCGCAACGCATTGAACTGGAAGAAGAGCGCCAACGCCTCAAAAATATTACCCTTCCTTATGTTGATGATGATGGCGGTTTTATTATTCGCACAGCCGCTGAAAATATTGGTGAAGATGAGCTGGCTCAAGATGCAGCATTTTTGCGCCGAGTGTGGGCCAAAGTCAGCGAACGTCGCAAGCGGAAAGGGGTAATATTACTCTATCAAGACTTAGCGTTACCGGTACGGATTATTCGTGACTTTGTGGGAACAGAGCTTGATCATATTCAAGTTGACTCACGCCGTACATATGCTGAACTTCAACAGTTTGTGCAAGAGTTTATGCCTGAGATTGCTAACAAAATTGAGCATTATGCCGGCCCAGCGCCTATTTTTGAATTGTATGATGTTGAAAATGAAGTTCAACGCGCTTTAGGTCGCAAAGTTGAACTCAAATCGGGTGGATATTTAATTATTGATCAAACCGAAGCTATGACCACAGTCGACATTAATACCGGTGCATTTGTTGGTCATCGTAATTTAGAAGAAACCATATTTAATACTAACCTTGAAGCCACTCAAGCGATTGCAAGACAGCTGCGATTACGTAATTTGGGTGGGATTATCATTATCGATTTTATTGATATGTTAAGTAAGGAACACCAAGCACGGGTGTTAGAAAGTTTAAATGCGGCCTTGGCGTTAGATAGAGTCAAAACCAGCGTGAGTGGGTTTTCTGGCTTGGGTTTAGTTGAAATGACCCGTAAACGTACCCGTGAAAGTTTAGAGCATGTGGTATGCGGTGAGTGTCCATCTTGTAAAGGCACTGGCACCATGAAAACGATTGAAACTGTGTCATATGAGATTTTTCGCGAAATTATTCGATTAGATCGAGCTTATAAAGCCGATGAGTTTTTATTGTATTGCTCACCGGCTGTGTACATGAGTTTTAGCGGCGATGAATCACATTTGTTGGCAGAATTAGAAGTCTACATTGGTAAACGTATTCGTTTGCAAAATGAACCGTTATACATTCAAAGTAAATATGATGTGGTGATGATGTAGTGTCGACAACTCGTACGGGAACGATCAACAGAGTATTTTGGCAGATTTTGGCTATTACACTGGTGCTTTTTGCATTGGCGGTGAGCCTTATTCGTGGTTTATTGCCTCATATTCCTGAAGTCCGTACTGAGTTAATTGATTATCTTGATAGTGAGTACCAACTGCATGTGCAGATGGATAAACTCAGTGCTGAATGGCAAGCATTTGGGCCTGCATTGACCATTAACAATTTAGTCCTACCGCCACAGGATAATCTGCCAATTACAGTTGTCAGCAACAATGTGCATATCAAACTCGATTTTTGGCAGTCGCTACTAACCTTGAGCCCGCAGGTTGAAACCGTTGTATTTGATGGTCTTAAGGTGGCGCTCAATCTCGATCAGTTAACTGCTACTGACGATAATACCAAGCCTAGCGATAAAGCCACTCTTGACTGGTTATATGCCCTGTTATTGGAGCAATTAGGTCATTTTTCAATAACCGATGCCTCCCTGCAACTGGTGAGTAAACAGCATGATTATCGGCCGATTTTTATCGATAATTTATTATGGCAAAACAGCACTAATCGTCACCAAGCACAAGGCATCATCTATGTTGATCCACAGCAGTCAAAGCAAGAACAGTTAACGTTACGTATTGATCTTAGCGGTGATGGTTATCAAGCGGATACTATAGCTGGTCAACTTTACGTGGCCGCAGACTCATTAGACTTAGGCAAATGGGCCTCTAGACAACATAACGCGCAAACAGACGCCGATAATATTGAGTTTCAAGGGGTCATAAATCTTGATGCATGGATGACGTTCGCGCATCGTCAAATTGAAGATGGCATACTGGTTTTTAAACCGAGCTGGTTACAATGGCAAGATGCGGACAGCCAGCAAAAGTTTGCAATCAATTCAGGTTCATTGCAATGGATCCCACAACCTGATGGTTGGCGAATCGACAGTCACAATTTAGATTTATCCACCAATGATCAAACTTGGCCATTACTCACCTTGGCTATTGGCAGTGGTGATGGTGATTTTTTTGGATATGCGAATCAAATTATCCCGACCTTGCTTAAGCCTATGTTGCCGTTAGTGCCAGGTTTAGGCATGCAGCAAGTACGCAGTTGGCAGCAGCTTAATCCTCAAGGAAAAATTGGCCCTATTCGGCTGTATAAACAGGCAGAAAAAGCCCTTATTGCTAAAGTTGAAGCACAACAATTACAATGGCAGCCCTATGAGTCTATACCTGGTATCAGCCCTTTCGATGCCCAATTAACTTGGGCAAATAATCAACTTGAATTTAGCTTACCTGAGCAAAAATACCAGCTCGATTTTAGCGATAATTTTAGTCAGCCAATAACACTTAATAGCAGTGCCGTCATGGGCCGATATGATGTTGGCCAGCAGCGCTTGACCGTGGCTAATATTGAATTGAGCAATAGCGATCTTACTCTGCAAGCGGGCCTTAATCTTGAGTTTGCTGAACAGACTCATATGGGATTAGCTGCTCACGTGACCATTAATGATGTGGCTCATCTTGGGCGATATTTTCCATTAATGGCGATGAGTCCAAACTTAATTAGCTACCTTAATGACGGCTTAGTCGCTGGGCAAGTGAATGATGCGCAGTTAGTCTGGCATGGGGATTTAGGTGGCTACCCCTATCAAGATAGCAGCGGAGTCTTTCAAGCCGCTTTTACTCTTAATAATGGCAATTTTAAGTTCCAACCTGATTGGCCTGCTGTGAGCGATCTTACATTATCAGCCTTGTTTGAAAATGCGATGATGGATTTGCATATTGATCAGGGCAAACTTGATGACGTTACGGTAGACGGCGCGCGAGTGTCTATTCCACATTTGGGGGAAGCGTCGTTGTTGAAGGTTGAAGCCGATATTAATACTGATGCTCAAGCTGCAACCAAAGTAATTAATGCTTCACCGTTACATGATTCTGTCGGGTCTACGTTAGACGTAGTGCAAATCCAACAACACATTAATACTCGATTGGATCTGGCGATTCCCTTATATGAAGGGGGTGAGCAACTCATTAAAGGTCAAGTCACATTTAATAATAACCCAGTGTTTATTGATACCCCCGGTTTAGATTTACAGGGGGTGACAGGGCAAGTGAGTTTTGTTAATCAAGTAATTGAAAGCAAAAATATTAAGGCTCGATTATTTCAACAGCCTCTCACGTTTAGCTTGAGTACCGGTAAGCGCAACAACAATATTGCATTAAATGTTGCGCTGAAAGGACGCTGGGATCTTGATGCCCTACCTGACAGTTTAGACAATCCACTGACTGAAACCTATCACGGAAACATGGACTGGAATGGCCAGTTAACTATGATTTTTGATCCTAGTGGCTACAGTTTACAAGTTTCTGCAAATTCCGATCTTGTTGGAACATCATTAGATTTACCTATCCCTTATGAAAAATCGGCCGCGGAACCGAAAACGCTCAGTGCAGAACTGATTGGCGATAACAAACAATCATCACTGAGCATTAAACTGGGTAATGATGTGGAGTTTTGGGGAGGATTTAATGCCGATAATGGCAGTCAACTGGCTTTTTATGATGTGATGATAGGTCGCCATTTTAGACTGGGTGACAGATTAAATAAGCAGTATGGGCACATACATGTAGATCTGCCTAAAGTTGACTTAGCGCAGTGGCTACCACTGATTAATCGCTTTAGTGCGACAGCAGAACCTGAAGTCGTGACCTCTTTGATACGAGACCGTATTTTAACTGTCGCCGAGTTGCCTGACACTGAGTTGCAACAACCCATTTCGCCTGCGGTTGATGCTAACCTTGCGACTCCGGCATTTCCGCCATTAGCGGGAATTCATGCCAATATTGGCCAATTAACCGTACTTGGGCAATCATTCGATAAATTGCATTTCGATGCTAAGCCAACCGAACATGTATGGCGCTTTGATGCTCAGTCACAACAGTTTGATGGCCGTATCGATTTTTATGCTAATTGGCGCGATCAAGGCATTAAAGTTGTCGCAAGCAAACTGCATTTATTGCCAACAGCCAGTGCAACAAAAAGTGATGATTTATCCCCGACTGTTATGCTACAAAATCTGCCTACGTTAGCGATAGATGTGGATGATTTTAGTGTAAATAATTTATCGCTCGGTCATTTAGTATTGCAAGGATTGCCCGTAGAACAAGGCTACCAATTCCAGACTCTTTCACTGACTAAGCCAACGGTAACATTGCAGGCAAATGGCTTATGGTCAGTTGATAATGGCACTGAAAAAACCTCGTTTGAGGTCAATTTACAGGCCGATAAGTTTGATGACCTCTCGACGATATTGAACATCAACCCTGGGCTAGAAGATGCGCCATTAGATCTCAATGGTCAGTTATCATGGCAAGGTGCACCTTATCATTTCATGCTCGATACACTTAACGGCCAGCTAAAATTTGAGTTAGGTAAAGGCCATTTATCTGAAATAAGCGATAAAGGTGCACGGGTATTTTCATTATTTAGTTTAGATTCATTATTACGCAAATTATCATTAGATTTCTCGGATGTGTTCGGTGAAGGCTTATACTTTAATCGCTTCAACGGCAACCTTGCGATTGATGATGGTGTAGTGAAAACCACAGATTCAGAAATGGATGCTATTGCGGGCAATATGCGCATACGCGGTTATACCGATCTCACCAGTCAAAGCTTAAATTATGATATTCGGTTTGTGCCGCAGCTTGCGTCGAGTGTACCAACCGTGGTGTTATTGAGTACCAGTGCATGGACTTTAGGTTTAGGGGCATTTGCCCTGACAAAAGTGTTAGAGCCCGTGATTGAAGTCATTTCTGAAATTCGTTTTCGAGTGACCGGCACCATGGACAATCCACAACTTGAAGAGCTTGAGCGTAAGAGTAAAGAAATTGAAATTCCACAAGCTATTTTACCGCAAGCCAATGAGTCGAGTGTTGAAACTCAGATTAAAACTGGAGTTGATTCTAATATCGAGCCCAAGCTTAAAAGTGATACCAAGGGCGAAAATGAAACTCAAGCCCCAGAGCAGAATAGGCAAGATAATGTACCGCCCAATACCACAGGGGCAATTAGCTCAATACCAACGAATCAGGTTTCTCGAATGATAAAGGCGCAAATGTACACCGACGCTTTATCAAGGGGCCAACACGCAGGCGACCCATTGGCTCATGTCGTTTCGCTACCAGGAGTGAGAGATGCAAATCAGCTTATTACAATGCCAAAGCAGTCGCGATGTCCAAGCCAATCTCGCGTTTGTCGACTCGCAGCTTAAAGACTTACCTCGAGAAGCCAATGAACCACAATTAGTGGTGTTACCTGAGTGTTGTTTATTGTTTGGTAGTCACGAAAGCCAGCAGCTTGAATATGCAGGTAGCCAGCATCAAAGCGAACTTAAAAACGCGTTAGCTTCGATGGCTAAAAAGTATCAAGTGTATTTTATTGCCGGCACTATTCCTATGCGTGCCGATGATGGTCGAGTCTTCAGCCGTTGTTATTTTTTTGATGATCATGGCGTCACCCTAGGTCATTACGATAAACTGCATTTATTCGACGTTGAGGTGAGTGATAACACCAAAACCTATCGTGAAAGTGATACCTTTCATCCAGGCGATCATATTAGTGTGATTGATACTCCGTTTGGCAAAGTCGGCTTAGCCATTTGTTATGATATTCGCTTTGGCGACATGTTTCGGGCTTTACGTTTAGCTGGAGCAGATTATATTGCTCTACCTTCTGCATTTACCAAAGTGACTGGGGAAGCGCATTGGCAAGTGTTATTGCAAGCCAGAGCGATTGAAACTCAATGTTATTTATTGGGCGCAGGCCAATGGGGACAGCATAATCAAGGCAGTCGAGAAACATGGGGGCACAGTATGATTGTTGATCCATGGGGCAGAGTTATTGCTGAACGAGCGACGGAATGTGGCTGGGTACAGGCTAAAGTCGATTTAGCGGAATTACAGCGCATTCGTCAACAAATGCCGCTGATGGGCCATAATCGATTTAGAGAGCCACAGCTGAAATAATACTGGCTGAGCCACGACTAACACTGAATTCGCAGTACGCGTTACCAATTAATAAAGAGAATTTTAATGCCATTTTTAACCCAAGTAGAGCAGAGTTTATTGCAAGATGGATTAACCTTAGACGGATTGCAAGGTTACTTAAATACCATTCATCAACACAATATCGATTTTTCAGACCTGTATTTCCAAGGTAGCCGTCATGAGTCTTGGGTTTTAGAAGATGGCATAGTCAAAGAAGGCAGTTTCCACATTGAGCGTGGTGTGGGTGTACGTGCTATTAGCGGTGAAAAAACCGGTTTTGCTTATGCCGACGAGATTACTCCAGCCGCTCTTGATGCCGCAGCGAAAGCCGCCCGTGGCATTGCCAGTGCCGGTGAGCAGCACAAGGTACAAGCCTTTAAGCGTCAAGCGGCACATAAACTCTATGACAGTGCCGATCCAATTGCGGCTATGGACGAAGTGAAGAAAATCGACTTGTTAAAGCAAGCCGATGCGTATATTCGTAGTTTAGACAGTCGTATTATTCAGGTTGTGGTGAGTTTATCTGGCGTGCATGAGGAAATATTGATCGCTGCCAGTGACGGTACATTGGCCGCAGATATTCGTCCATTAGTGCGTTTTAACTGTAGTGTTATTTTAGAAGATAACGGCAAGCGTGAACGCGGTAGTGCCGGTGGTGGTGGTCGTCACGATTACAGTGCCTTCTTAGCCACAGATGAAACTGGCTTACCACAGAGTTTTGAATTTGCTCGTGAAGCAGTGCGCCAAGCTCAAGTGAATGTTAATGCCATTGATGCTCCAGCAGGTGAAATGACCGTAGTGTTAGGTAACGGTTGGCCTGGTGTGTTATTGCACGAAGCGGTAGGTCATGGCTTAGAGGGTGACTTTAATCGCAAAGGCAGCAGCGCCTTTAGCGGTAAAATGGGCCAGCAAGTGGCATCGACATTAGTCACCATAGTCGATGATGGTACATTGGAAAATCGTCGTGGTTCATTAAGTATCGATGATGAAGGCGTGCCAACTCAAAAAACCACTTTGATTGAAAATGGTATTTTAACCGGCTACATGCAAGATAAGTTAAATGCGCGCTTAATGGGACAATTGCCTACGGGTAATGGTCGCCGCGAATCATATGCTCATTTACCTATGCCACGAATGACGAATACCTATATGAATGCCGGTGAATCAGACCCTGCAGACATTATCAAGTCAGTGAAGAAAGGCATCTATGCGCCCAACTTTGGTGGCGGCCAAGTCGATATCACTTCAGGTAAGTTTGTGTTCTCAGCTTCTGAAGCTTATTTGATTGAAGACGGTGAGGTAACTCAGGCAATTAAAGGTGCAACCTTAATTGGTAATGGCCCTGAAGCCATGGGATTAATTTCCATGGTTGGTAATGACTTAGCTCTAGATAAAGGCGTAGGCGTGTGCGGTAAAGACGGACAAAGCGTACCTGTTGGCGTGGGGCAACCAACATTGAAAATTGATCGTCTAACGGTTGGCGGTACCGCTTAAACGTTAGCCTATTTAGGCGTAAGTAGCCGGCTTACTGAGTGTTATGACTTGGTAAGCCGTTGTATATTTAAGGCTTATTTTGATAGTCTTGTTTATTTAAGGATATGTATAGTCAGGTTAATAATCTATGTGGCTGTGAAAATAACTGTTTTAAGTTATACTTCATCAAGGAATTAGAGTATTAACTCTAGAGGTGTTTATGGTTGCAAAGCGTCATAGTAGTCCACATAGCCAGAGGCGATTGAGCTTGGTGTTGTGTTCGAGTGTTTTTTTTGTTCATCTTAGTGTTTTCGCTGAGCCCATTACGTTTAGCAATGCTTGGCAGCAATTAACCCAAGTAAGCGATCATCTGCAAGCCAAAACCCAGCATGTTAACCGCGCCAAAGCCGAAGAAGACGCTGGTGATGCACTGAATTTCCCATCCTTGAATATTGCCGGTAGTTATACCCGTCTTGAAAAACCGATTGAACTTGACCTCAATGATCTTAATCCACTTGCCTCGTTTGATAGCAGTACCTTACCGCCAGCGCTTGGCGGTGCCCTAGCCAGTATTCCTAGTTCATTGTTTGTTACCCCTTTTACTGAGCAAGATGTATTTCGTGCCAGTTTGCAAGCCATGTGGCCGATTTACACTGGTGGTAAAATTACTGCTGCGCAAGGGATACATGCAGCACAAGTTTCTGAAACTGAACAAGAGTTGGCCCTAGCTCGGCGGGAGTTATTTCTGCAGTTAGTTGATCGTTACTATGCGGTGTCGGTGACAAAAACCTTAGTTGATACTCAAAATCAGTTGGTAGATTCGTTAGCGTTACATGTCAGCCATGCACAAAAATTGGAGCAACAAGGGCAAATAGCCAAAGTTGAACGCTTAAATGCCCAAGTCGCGTTAGAAAATGCCAAGGTCAATAGGGGTAAAAGCCAGCGTCAATATGAGATGGCCGAAATAGCTTTAGCGCGGATGTTGCATATTCCCTCAGTCGATCCTATTTCAGCGCTGTTTTTACTGGAACAGCAACCGTCATTGCCACAACTTAGCCAGCTGACGTTAACTCAGCATCCGGCATTAAAACTGCTTGAGGCTAAAGAAGCTCAAGCCAATGGCTTAGTGGACCTAGAAAAGGGCAGTTATTACCCCACAGTGTATTTATACGGTAACTATACCTTGTATGAAGATGACAGCTTATTTTCACAAGTGGAACCTGATTGGATGGTAGGTGTGGGTATGAGCATACCGCTGATAAGCCGTGATGGGCGCAGTGGTAAAGTACAAGCCGCCAAAAGTGCTTTATTGCAAGCTCGATACACTAAAGCACAAACAAAACAGGATTTAAGTTTACTGATCGATCAAAGTTATCGGCAAATGCTGCAAGCTAAAGAAGAAGCCGATGCGCTGAATACGTCGTTAGCGTTAGCGACTGAAAATTTACGTTTACGAGAGTTATCTTTCAATCAAGGCTTATCCACATCAATTGATAGGATCGATGCAGAGTTAAGCTTAACGGCGGTTAAAACTCAGCAATTAGGGGCTAAATATCGCTATATTCAAGCCTATGCCAAAGTGATGGCCATTAGTGGTCAAGTCGATGAATTTATTAACCGAACTCAACTTCAGGGGGCTGCTTATGCGGGCTAACAAGATCATCGCGGTCATTGCATTCGTGTTACTTATATTACTGTTGGGCTATGGCGTCATGCTGGCCTTTACGCCGCAACCTAGCGTGTTACAAGGGCAAATAGAAGCTCGTGAATACAACATCTCTTCTAAAGTGCCAGGGCGGGTAGAGCAGGTCTTAGTGCGCAAAGGCGATCAGGTTGATGTGGGCGATATTTTGTTTGCCATCAGCAGTCCTGAATTGGATGCTAAGCTAGTGCAGGCTCAAGGTGGTCTAGAAGCCGCAACCGCAATGCAGCAACAAGCGAATAATGGCGCAAGACAACAACAAGTCACAGCCGCTAAAGAGCAATGGTTAAAAGCTCAAGCTGCCACCGAGCTTAGTCTAAAAACATATCAGCGCATTGAAAATCTATTTGATGAAGGTGTTGTCGCAAGGCAAAAGCGCGATGAAGCTTATACCCAATGGCAGGCCGCTAAATATACTGAACAGGCAGCCTATGCCATGTATCAAATGACCGACGAAGGCGCACGCGATGAAACCAAAGCGGCTGCGGCAGGCAAGACTCGTATGGCAGAAGGTGCAGTTAACGAGGTGAATGCAATTTTAGCTGATAGCCAAATGCGTTCACCTAAAAAAGCTGAGGTGAGTGAAGTACTGTTACAAGCGGGTGAGTTAGCACCGAGTGGCTTTCCGGTAGTGAGCATTATTGATATGAGTGATGCTTGGGCTGTATTACAAGTGCGAGAAGATCAATTATTGCAATTTAAACAAGATCAAAGCGTGATGTTAGATATCCCCGCATTGCAGCAGCAAGTTGAATTTACCGTGTCGCACATCAGTGTGATGGGCAATTTTGCCACTTGGCGCTCCACTGAAAGTGGCCATGATTTTGATATGCGTACATTCGAGGTGGAACTGACACCTAAGCAGAAAATAGCCGATTTACGTGTTGGGATGTCGGTATTATTTCGCGCCGACAAGCTCAACGAACATTAATAAGGCTTGCTGATGAGGCATCTATTTCGGCGTGAATGGACAGTGTTATGGCATTCGCCTTGGCAACTCGCCTTGGTGAGCTATATTCCGCTCATCGGCGTACTTGCGCTGTGGTGGTTGTTCAGTGCAGGCTTGCCAAGACAGCTTCCGGTTGCCGTGGTTGACTTAGATAATAGCCAAATTAGTCGTATGCTTACCCGGCAATTATCGGCAAACGCCGTGGTTGCTCCTCGCGCATATGCTAATGAAGCATCAGCGATTGACGCTATGCGTAAAGTGGAAGTTTATGGTTTAGTTATTTTGCCTTATCAGCTTAACAAAGACCTATTAACATCCAAACAACCCACGATTGATATTCGCTATAACAGTCAATTTTTATTAGTTGGCAAGTTACTCTCTAGCCAACTACAACTCAGCCTTGCTGAGGGCTTAACGCATATTGGTGAAGTAAATTTATTGCTCAAAGGAGCCAATAAAGCCACAGTCGATGTGAGTTTAACGCCTATTAGTAATCAAACCACGGCACTATTTAATCGCAATAATAACTATGTCGGATTTCTGGTTCCTCCTATATTGATTGCATTGTGGCAGTTGCTGTCGATGCTGGTTTTTGTCAATAGTGTTAATGCGGAGCTGCTCCCGCAGGGTGAGCGTAACTATTTAGCCAAAGATTTTTGGGCTAAGGTGTGGGTTAAAATCCTGTTCTACAGTCCCATTATGCTTATTCATGGTGGCTTTATTCTGCTGTGGTTATACCATTATTTGGCGATGCCGATAGCGGGTTCGTTATGGCTTTTGGTATTGGCGCAGATGTTCATGCTCATGGCGTTGTGGTTGATCGTGTTATTTATTTTTATGCTGATGCGTGACAGTGCACGGGTGGTCAGCTTTTGTACTGCCTTATTTGCTCCTGCGTTTGCGTTTATGGGGATCACCTTTCCAGTTAATGATATGCCTTTATTGGCTAAATGGTGGCGCTTGATTATGCCATCAAGTCACTATATCGACTCTCATGTCAGTGTGGTGAGCTACGGGGTGAACTTGCCACAAGTGTTACTGCAAATCAGTTCATATTGGGGCTTTTTACTCTTAATCCCTTTGCTTTATGTGTTGGGGCGTCATGCTCAGAAAATACCGCCTCAAGTTCCCGTGAGCAAGTCAATTAGTCTGGGAGCCAAGTGATGAACTTCTGGCAGTTAATGGTTGCAGAATGCAAAGCGATACTGGCTGATAAAGCCATAGTCGTGACCTTATTTGGTGGCGTATTATTTTACTCAGTGCTTTATCCGTTACCGTATCTGCATCAGGTGCCGACAGAGCAGCAGATTGTGGTCGTTGATCATGATAATTCATCTCTCAGCCGATTGGTGACACGTCATGCCGATGCCAGTGCCAAGATAAAAGTGCTCGCTAATGTAAACAGTATTGACCAAGCCCAAGCTTGGATTGATGCTGGTAAAGCGCACGGTTTATTGGTTATCCCAGCGGATTTTAGGCGTAATTTGTTATTGGGCAAAGGCGCGACATTAAGTTACGGCGGTGATGCGAGTTACTTTTTAATTTATTCTGCGATTGTTGAAGGCTTAGTTTCTGCAGGTATTGATGCCAGTAAACACGTGCAAATGATAGGTTTGCTCGCCCGTGGACAAAACCCAGAGTTAGCGCAGCAAGCTGTTAATTCTATCCATATTAATTCGGTGCCGGCTTTTAACCCCAGTTTGGGTTATACCCCCTATGTGGTACCGGGTTTATTTTTATTAATTTTGCATCAAACCTTATTAATTGGCACAGGTATTTTGGGCGCAGGCCAATGGGGTAAACAGGGCTACTGGCAGCAAGTCCGGCCGGTGACCTTAGTGCTTGCAAGACTTAGTGTGTTTATGATGATTTATGCACTATTTAGTAGTTTCTACTTAGGCGCTTGTTTTTATTGGTATAAAGTCAGCGTGGTTGCCTCTGTGATTGAAGTAGGCTTATTTATGTTGCCCTTTTTATTGGCTACGGGGTCGTTAGGTATTTATCTCAGTAGTTTGTTCCGCCGGCGTGAATTACCCACCCAATTGTATTTACTGGTCTCTATGCCAATTTTATTTGTGTCAGGATTTGTGTGGCCAATTGCGTTGATTCCACAGCCATTGGTAGTGGCATCGCAAGTTATTCCTGCTGTGCCAGCGATTATGGGGATGCTTGAGTTAAATCAATTAGGGGCAGGTTGGTCGGCCGTGTTGCCTAAATGGCTGCAATTATGGGGCCTATTCGCCGTTTTTATCACTATGGCAATAGTGGCCATTGCACGTAAACAGCAAGATGTTAATACTCCATCATAGTATCGAGTGTAAATTAGTATCGAGTGTAAATGACAAAAAGGCTGTAGCAGTTTCACGTTCTGTCAATCAATTCTGCTAACAAAAATAGACAGGTATCGTATTGATTGACCTGTCTATTACTGCACATTCAGCAAGATGTACTAACAAAAAACTGTTTGGCTGATTGCATTGAACCGTGACGGTTTTTTGGTCTGGGTCCAATTACATCATTCCGTCTTGTGTGCTGGTTAATGATGCTTGTAAACGTTCAACGTTATGCTGATAAATACTGCTGTTATCCACTTTTGCCGCATATTTAAAATCAGCTAATGCACCTAATTTGTCATTATTGATTAACTTCATTATGCCGCGATTATTGTAGGCATAAGCACGCTCTACCATTGATGCAATTGCGACTTGAGTACGGGCACTTTTCACTGCAGCATCACAGGCTTTTTCGGCATTTTCCATGTCAGATAATTGCACGTAACCTGCACATAAGTTCACATTGCGAGAATAGTCATCCACTGTGTATTTACTTGCAGACAATGTTGCTGTGAGCCCTTGCTGAACATCACCAGATTGCAATGCGTTAACACCTGGTACATCTTCAATTAATACCATTTTGTAGGCATTGCTATTGATGTGATGGCCTTGTTCGTCAGCCATAACACTTGTCGATGCTGTCAGTATTAATGTGGCACTCATTAGGCCGTTAACTATGCTTTTTTTCATGATGTCGCTCCCTTAAACGTTTACGTAGCGCCGCGCTACAGATGAACTTTAGTCAAAAGGACTAAAGCCGACAAACGATAAAAAACGCATTAATAGATTAAAAAAATTCACTTATATCGACAAGTTAATCAAGCTTAGTGCAGTGATGGTGAGCGACTTAGGTATTTTATCGTGTTTATCTTGATTGATTGTTGCGATGCTTTATTTAACATCACTCAATAGATACTGCTGATCGGTGGCCCGTACTTTTGTTTATGACTTGATGTCACAGTTAAGTTGTTGGCAAAAAGAGTCATTTATGCTGAGGTTTGCTTTTTTGGAGTGAATCTTAGATTATCAAACTAGACATGTTGCTCCTCTCGCTTTCTTTTTGCGCTGACCATTTTTAAATATCAAGCATGATATTGACCGCCAAAAAATTGCTAGACTTTGCCATATAAAAGAAAGACAAGAAGGACGAGACAGACGATGTTCGCTGCCTCTTCACTATATTTAGCCACTGCATACAGCGGTATTTTATCAGCGGAAACATAATGAAACTTTTGTATAAAATTGTATTTTCGGTAACTGTTTTTTTGGTTGTGCTCTATTACTCGAGTTTTTATATTTTACCGAGTATCACAATAGTAAATAATTCGGGAGCCGAGATCACTCTGGCTGAAATTGATTTACCCAGTACTCATTTGGATTTTGGCTCAATTGAACAAGGCACGAGTAATACGCTTCATTATGCTCTAACGCAACAACGAGATGGGGTCTATACCTATAGAATCGACGCTAAAGATTTAGCGGTGTATCACGGTAGTTGTGGTTACGTTACCAATAACGAACTTCATAAGCGTGTTGTGATTTATATCGCCAGTGATGCGCAAGTTGTGTGTAAATAGGTATAAAAAAGTCACATTACTGCGAGTTTTAATCGCTAGGATTGCTTAATTCAACCTATGACAAGCCGTTATTTTAGCTGCACCACGATTTTTAATCATTTTCATGGCTCATGTGAAAACTGCTTTTATCTCAATCTGAGCCAGATATCCTAAGCCCTTCAACTTTTGACACCTAACGGCTTTCATCGTGAAAGCTTTTAAGGATCCAGTCTATTAGCAATTGCACTTCTGGGCGCTGCTGTTCATTGGAATGGCGGGTGAGATAATAGCGGTCATGACTATAAAGTGGCTGGGGGAATAATGGAATCAGGATTTTGTTATCAAACCACGCTTGGCTGATAGGCAGGGGGATTAATGCTACACCAAGCCCTTGCTCTGCCGCTCGCGCGACACTGAACATACTGTCTAATTGAATAATTTGTTTGGGTTTGAATTGCTCAAAGCCGATATTGTCAGCCCATTGATGCCATGCGTAGGGTCTGGCTTTATGCAATATCAACGGCACCTTGGTTAACGCTTTAAAGCCTTGTGATGATAGCTCAGAGTGGAGCTGTGCATTACATGCTGGCATATACGTTATTGGAAATAGGTCATATACATTGTCGCTAGGCTGCTGTTTACCCGAGAGCATAATCGATACATCAGTGTGTTTTATCACATCACTGCGCGATTTAATCGTTTCGAGTTTAAGGTTGATATTGGGGTATTTGGATGACCAGCCAATAAGTTTAGGCATAAACAGCTCGCTAGCGAAAAACTCAGGCATTGAAATACTGACTTCGAGCATTCTGTCTGATTGATTAAATTCACTGACAGTGTTGACCAGTTGCTGCATCACTGGCTCGATCGCTTGGTAAAACCGTGCACCAACTTCAGTTAATGCAACCGAGCGGGTTTGACGGATAAACAAGCTTAGATTGAGGGTTTCTTCCAATTGCTTAATTTGGTGGCTAACGGCAGATGGTGTGAGGTACAGCTTTTTAGCCGTCTCTTTAAAACTTAAGCATTCAGCTGCGACGCAAAAGCAACGTAGGCCACGCATTGAGGTGTGTAAAGGAAGCATTTAATTCTCAGCAAGGACTAATTAAGTCATTTAATGGAGTAACAGTGTCGACTAAGCAGTAGTGCATTTTTATTATCATTATTGTGAAAGCAAAGATCAGACCATGCTTTAAAGTCTTATTTAAACAAAGTACTAACACATGTGGTATTTATATTTTGAGTTGCTTTAGTGCTTAAACTAATAAACATCGCACCATCTCAGTGCAATGTTTTTAGCACTTTGGTCATCAGGAGGTAAGCAGGGCTAGGGCTTATGGCTGCTACTCGATTAGAAGTACAATGTTTCTAGCTTAGTGCCATCAATAAAGATATCGCACTTATCAGCGGTGCTTGATTTTGCAGATTGGATAATACTCGCTACCACGCCAAAGCTACCGCCTTGATCGCCTAATACCGAACCGAAATAGCAATCACCTTTTACAGCCATGCCTTTGAACTTAGCGTTAAGATGCTGGGTTGGGGTCATTGGTGGGAATCGACCTTGCATGATCGTGTCACCATTAGCGATTAACTGTAGCTTGTTTTTTTCTTTGTCGTATATGCCACCAAAAATGATGGTTTGGTCATTCACTACCACAGTTTTGTTTTGTGCAACGATAGGGGGTTTAGCGGCACAAGCGCTAAGAAGCACGCCTGCGGTCAAAGTAGAAAGTATAAAAAGTTTGCGCATTATTATTCCTTAGTATGCGTCGAGAGGCGTATTCTGGCCCTCGAATGAGTAAACTAGCCCTGTTTACCTATTTGGATTCAACGTTATGCACAGTGGAGTTCCATAGTGCACAACGTGCTTATTGTAACAACTTATCAACGAATTCCAATAATAAAAACAGCCTGCTAAAAGAGCAGGCTGTTTAGTCACTCTAGAGCAGTCTTTTATAACAAGCTGACATAAAACTTCAGTTCAGTGACCACACCTTTAGGCGTCGTTGCTGTCAGTGTTACTTGGCTGGTGCCAGGTGTACCGATATTTTTGAGGGTAAAGGTGGTTGATGTTCCCCCCGCCGATGTTGCGTTCGGTACGCTGTAGCCAGAGAACTGCAACTCACCTTCAGTGCTGGCAACGGTTAAGATGGTACCTGAAGGTAATATTTGCTTGGCACTATCTGTTAACACCACAGTAAACGTCGATATTGCATTTAATCCGATAGGTTGAATATCACTGGTGTAATCGTTAATCACAGCGTCATCTTGACTCACAACAAACGTCGCATTAGAGCCTGACATAGTTAACACCAATGCTTTACGAATATAGGTGGTCGTGGCAGTGCTATCACATAAGCTGCCTTCACACTGAGGGCCGTTAAATTTACCATCAGCCGCTTGATACGCAGTACTGGCTTGAATATTAAAATATGGCTCACCTAAGTCATGGGTGCGAGACTCATTGTCATCCCTAAAAGCATCAGGTAAATCAACAAAACCACCATTATGGTAAGTTTCAACATCCATACCATCACCACTACACGCAATTGACGTTGTGCCATTTAAACAACCATTAACCACGCCGCCATCAGCAGCATCAAACACATTGTTACCGTTGGTATCGAAAAAAGTTTCGTGCCCTAAGGCATAAGCCATAATTGTGACACGGTGATCGCTTACTCGTGGCGATGCCGATGTCCAAATAACTGAACAGCGGCCATCTGCAATAGTACACGATGGCTCAATTTGTCCACCTTCAGCGGTGAAGTTGATGGTCGTGTCATCTGGTGCCGGGTTACCAAAACTGTCAGAGGCATAAGCGGTAATGGTCACTTGCTCGCCATTGTAGTCACCCGCTTCAGGATTGCCGTTTGACCTTGAAATACTAAATCCTAGCTGCTGTGGTATTCCGGTATTGACGGTGAGTTGCTCTGATTGGCTGGTAATGGTTTTATTCGTGTCAGCATCAGTTGTTGATGCCATTACCCGGACAGGTGTTGGAATCGTACCGGCTTGAACGCGAACGCTGACCAAGCCCTGAGCGTTAGTAATACTGCTATCTGTTACTGCGCCATTAGCAAATTGTAAACCGCCAACTGTAGTATCTAGACTAAAGTTTACTTGTTGTTGAGCAGCAGGTTGACCATTCGCACTAGAAACTAAAAAGGTGACTAAGGATGATTCAGTTGAGCCTGTGCCGCCTGAACCTTTGATACGGATTTGGCTTGGGTCAGCTGACACAAAACTCACGTTAGATAAGGTCTGACGGGCTAAAATAAAAGGTAAGCTTGCGTTTAAGCTACTGCCATTCACAGTAGTGGTCGCGATGATAGTGTCATTGCGTTCACTATTACCACTGCAACTAACATCAGAAAATGTTGAGCTTGCTGAGCCAGATAAGCTGGTGATAGGTGAGTCGAGTGAGGCATTATCATTGAAGGAACAGTCTGAGCTAAAGCTAATACTGGTCGGGCTTTGTAGGCGAGTCATATTGCCAACTGTGTCTTCGCTGACGAGCGTCGCGGTAACCCCAAAAGTGCCACCGGCGCTAATGGTATAACTACCATCCGCTGCTGCCGTTAGTGTTGTGGCTAATTCTCCTTCGACAAACTCACCATTAGCATCAATGGATCCCATTTTTACGATGCCAGCAGTGGCAATGTCGTCAGTCGCTAACACTTCATAAGCGCTAGTACTGCTGAGGGTTACCCCTTGATATTCTGTTGTGGCTGTTAATAAACTGGCGCCTAACTCTGATGCTGACGGAGTATAATTAAGAGTGGCGATACCTGAAGCTTTAGTCAGAGCAGTCGCGGGCGTTAACGTCGCACTACCGGCATTGAATGTGACAATTTGGTTAGCAATACCTTGGTTATTACTGTCGGTAAGTAACGCGCTGAGTTGCACTGTTTTATCAAGATTAAAGCGGGTAATTGGACCTGTAGCATCTGTAATTGAAGCTGTTAATTGAATCGCTTCAGCAGGAATACTTGTGGTGTATTCTTTAAATTGATAATTGCGACTCGCGCTAACTGAGTCAGCATCGCTTGGTGAATAAGTTGCGCTAAGAATACCAGCCTCGATGCCGCCAGATGTGACAATCGTAGTCGCAAGGCCGGAAGATAATGTTAATGCGCTAGCGGGTGTGACTGTGGCAGTGCTAGTACTGAATGTAATCAGGGCTCCGCTGACGTTAGCATTACCGAGTTTGAGATGTGCAACGGCACAAAAACTGCCATCGATATCAAAAATCAGAGATTCAGTACTGGCATCACATTGGCCATTGACGACATTTTGATAGCTTACAGTAATACTGTAACTGCCATTTGACGTGTCAGCATCGGTGCCATCCGCAGCACCGTTGCAACCTGTAAATAGCAACACTGAAGTTAATAGTAACATTAGTGTGCGAGTCATCATTTTTAGCCGCATTAGCAATATCCTTATTCTATTAAACAGACTATTTTTGAAATGGCCCTAGTCTTTGATTTCAGCTCTTAAATACTTATATAGCTCTTTAGACGATTTTGATTCTGGGCCTTTAGCCAGTTCTTTATTCGCTTGGCGGATCAGTTGACGCAGTTTTTGACGATCAAGTTGTGGATGTAAATCCAGAAGTACTTGAACCTCGTCATCACCATTTGCTAATAAACGCTCGCGCATCTTTTCAAAAATCTGTATTTGAGCAGCTTCATTATTGTTTTTGTTCAACACTTTATCGAGTGCTGCTTCAATAGGTTCATGCTCGTATCCACGCATCAATTTACCAATGTATTGCAAATGGCGGCGATAGGCTTCGGTTTTTTGCTTAATCAGTTTTGATTTTAGAATCGCATCATATAAGAATTCATCTAAACCCATTTTGTCTAATTGAGTTTTGCTCAGGGCCACTAAACGCATGCCAAGTGCTTGAGCATCCTCACTTTCTTTTTTAACGCCTGTTCTGCTGACATAGTTGTCATCATTATCATAGGGCTGCTGAAACAGTTCAGAATCGCCAACAATTTTCATAGTCATAAACCTCAAGTCAATATGCGTTAATGATAGCATTTATTTGGCCTAGAATATGCAGAATTTATTGATGATAGTGAGCGATATAAATGCACGGTTATCAATCGCCAATTGAATTTGATATGCTAGCGGCAACTAGACTAATCAAAGAGTAATTTTGTGGCTTCTCATCCTTCTTCAGCGCCTAGCGCAACTGAACCAACACCTAGAATTGATTCTGAATTATCTGCGTTAAAAGATGCTGTCGCTGTCGCGTTAGAATACGCAAAAGTGTTAGGCACTTCGGCCGCTGAAGTGGCTATTAGTAAGCAGCAAGGTTTGTCGGTTTCTACCCGTGAAAAAGAAGTTGAAACCGTTGAGTTTAATAAAGACGGTGCGTTAGGCATTACCATTTACCGCGATGGTCGCAAAGGCAGCTCATCTACCTCGGACTTAAGCCCAGAGGCGATTCGCCAAGCGGTAAAAGCCGCCGATGGTATTGCAAAATATACCTCAGAGGATCCTTTTAGTGGCTTGGCTGATCCCGCTTTGATGGCGCAAGATATTCGCGATTTAGAGTTATACCATCCACACGATATCGATGCAGAAGAGCTGGCACAGCTGGCTATTCGCGCTGAAGAAGCCAGTTTATCAGTTGATAGTCGTATTCGAAATTCAGACGGCGCCAGCGCTAATGCGCATACAGCTGCCAGAGTGTATGGCAATAGCCATGGGTTTCTTAATGGCTATTGCAGCTCTCGTTACAGTTTGAGCTGTGTGGTGATAGGCGAAGAATCTGATGGCAATTTACAGCGTGACTATGACTATACCGTTGCGCGTAAGTACAGTGATTTATTGTCTCCAGAAGCCGTTGGTTTACAAGCGGCAAACAAAACTTTAAGCCGTTTAGATGCACGTAAAATTGCCACCGCGAAAATGCCGGTGCTATTTGCGCCAGAAATTGCTACTGGCCTGATGGGCCATTTAATTGGTGCGATCAGTGGCAGCAGTATTTACCGTAAGTCGAGCTTCTTAATGGAGGCATTGAATACCCAAATATTCCCAGACTGGTTTAGCATCGAAGAGCAGCCACATTTGTTAGGTGCTTTAGCCAGCGCTAATTATGACAGCGAAGGTGTCGCTACCCAAGATCGGCGTATTATTGATCGCGGCCAATTAGAAACTTACTTATTAACCAGTTATTCTGCACGTAAGCTAGGTATGACCAATACAGGTCATGCTGGTGGTATTTATAACTGGACCTTAAGCCATTCAAACCAAACATTTGATGACTTGGTCAAAACCATGAATACTGGCTTAATTGTTACCGAAGTAATGGGCCAAGGCGTTAATGGCGTTACGGGTGATTATTCTCGCGGCGCGGCCGGCTTCTATGTTGAAAATGGCGAAGTGCTATACCCAGTAGAAGAGATCACCATAGCGGGTAATTTAAAAGACATGTTTATGGGAATACAAGGTGTAGGTAAAGATCGCGATTTACGTTCATCAATCCGTACCGGCGGAATTTTACTGAGCGAGATGAAAATCGCGGGGAATTAACCCCTTTTGCTGAACAACGCATTTATGGTTTAAATGCAAACAATGAAAGCCTCTTATCTAATTGATTAAGAGGCTTTTTTTAGCTTTAATTTGGCTCTTGAGCTTTATCACTCTACTTTACCTTTCTTGACAGTCGTTTACAGGCAAGGGGTGTCATAACTCTTGCAAATGTAACTAGATGGTTAATGGAGTAAATATGTTTCACAAAAAAATAAGTCGATTGATGATAATGTCTGCAATGGGAGTCTTGTTATTAGGCTGTGGCTCAGGCAGTGAAGAGAGTAGTGATGATGTTGCTTGATGAGTAAATAAGCTCAAACAAAAAGCCGATATCAATGATATCGGCTTTTTATGTAGAGCATGCATTACAACTGAGGAGGATTAATCTTCGACTTTCACGCCCCACACGTCGTGCTCATCGGCATGAATAATCTGTACCCATACTTGATCACCTGGCTGGACGTCAAACTCGTCGGTTAAATAGACCTTTCCGTCAATTTCTGGCGCGTCCATGTATGAGCGGCCAACTGCGCCTTCGGTGTTTACTTCATCAATTAGAATGAGATATTCTTGCCCAATTCGAGCTTGCAATTTGTCGGCACTAATTTGTGCTTGCGCAGCCATAAAGCGCTGTAATCTGTCTTCCATAACATCATCAGGGACATGGTCTGGTAAGTCGTTGGCCTTAGCACCTTTAACCGGCGAGTATTTAAAACAACCGACGCGATCAAGTTGTGCGGCTTCTAAAAAGTCGAGTAACTCTTCAAACTCTGCTTCAGTTTCACCCGGGAAGCCAACAATAAAGGTCGAACGAATCACTAATTCTGGGCAAATCTCGCGCCATTTAGCAATGCGTTCTAATACTTTGTCTGAACTACCAGGACGTTTCATTAGTTTCAGTATGCGTTTATTGGCATGCTGAAACGGAATGTCTAAATACGGTAAAATACTACCTTGTGCCATTAATGGAATGATGTCATCCACATGTGGGTAAGGGTAAACATAATGCAAACGTACCCACACACCTTGTTTGGCTAACTGCTCACAAAGCTGCTGCATATGGGTTTTAACTGGCATACCATCCCAAAAAGCGGTTTTATGTTTTACATCAACGCCATAAGCAGAGGTGTCTTGCGAAATAATCAGTAATTCTTTCACGCCAGCATTCACGAGACGTTGTGCTTCACCTAATACGTCACCAATAGGGCGAGAGTCTAGATCACCGCGCATTGAAGGGATAATGCAGAAAGTACAGCGGTGATTACAGCCTTCGGATATTTTCAAATAGGCGTAATGTTTAGGGGTCAGTTTGATGCCGTGATCAGGCACTAAATCAATTAATGGATTATGTTTTGGTTTCTCAACATGCAGGTGAACTTGCTTTAACACTTCATCATAAGCATGAGGGCCAGTCACCCCTAAAACATTAGGATGAAGTTCGATAATTTCGTCTTTCTTTACCCCTAAACAACCCGTCACTAACACTTTACCGTTTGCCGCTAATGCTTCACCTATGGTCTCTAAAGACTCTTGTACTGCACTATCGATAAAGCCACATGTATTGACAATTACCAGATCGGCATTATCGTAACTGTTGGTGACATCATAACCTTCAGTGCGCAACTGTGTCAGGATCCGTTCAGAGTCGACAAGGTTTTTGGGGCAACCCAATGAAACAAATCCAATACGATTACCGGTGGTTTCTGTGTTCAGGCTATTGGCCTTAAGTGTTTTTACCGGAATGTCTAACGTGGTGGTTTGCTTGGGTTTAAAAGTTTCAACTGTCATATGATCTCACACATAAAGTTAACGATATTGGTGGGGATGTCAAAGTGGGCGGATTATACCTGAACGGGCTAAAAGGTATAGATCCATTTAGCGTGAAAAGTATACTCATAAACAGTATGTAAAGTATAGGTGATCGCGGATGTTAGCTGATGGCAAAATACAAAAACGACGGATAATGTTAACCATTACCCGTCGTTTTTAATCTTGCATAGATATAGGAGTAAACCTATTTGTAAATAAGTTAATTTGTGCGGTATTGGCTTAAAATCTTACCTAAATCAGTTGATGCTTTTGATAGTTCTTTAACACCGCTTGAAGACTGTTGCGATAAACCTCTAATAATATTTGATTTCTGTCTTATTTCAGTCAGTTCTTTAGCAATATCATTGGCTACGGCACTTTGTTCTTCTGATGACGTTGAAATTTGGAAGCTCATGTCCATAATCGATTTCGATGATTCTGAAATGGCATTAATATCGGTACCAATATTGGCAATTAGATCGCTACTGGTCTGTGCTTGCTTGACGGTATCGCGAGTAATACTGTCGATATTGAGTGTTTCACTTTGCAGTAATTCAATCATTTTATGAATTTCAACCGTTGCTGCTTGAGTACGACCGGCAAGGGTTCTTACTTCGTCTGCAACCACAGCAAAACCACGACCCATCTCACCAGCACGCGCCGCTTCAATGGCTGCGTTTAATGCCAGTAAGTTGGTTTGATCTGAAATGGCATTAATCGTGGTAATGACTTCATTAATATTGGTGGCATTGACTTTTAAGGTAGTGACCGAGTTTGAAGTTTGTTCAATGTAGCTAGATAACTGCTTAATCTCATTAATGGCACGTTTTGCTCGGTCATAACTCTGGCGTGTGTATTCTGAATCTTGTTCCACTCTTTGGGTCGAATTACGGGCAATATTCGACACTTCTGCCGCAGATGCGGTCATTTCTTCCATTGCCGTAGCGACTGAGTCGAGCGAAGCATACTGTAAGTCAATTTGTTCAGCACTTTGTACTGCATCATTGGCAAATGAGCTGGAAGTGGTTTGCAATGTTCCGGCACTTTTTTTCACAGCAACAACAAGTTCAGTTAATGTGTCCATGGCTTTGTCTAGTGCGCAGCCAATGGTACCGAACTCATCACGACCAGGATGGAAACCTAAACGAGAGGTTAAATCACCTTTGGCAATTTTTTCTGTGGTACTCCACAACACCCATAGGGCACCACCAATAAAGGTGGCATTCCAGTAAATCACCAATGCAAACGGTAGCACCCACAAGAATGATAGCAATAACGAAACTAATGCAGCTTGCTTAGCCGTGGCTTCTTGGCCATAGACTGATTCACTCATCGCATAATATTGGTTATTTAATGTATAAACGGCAGTAACAGTATCTTGTTGGCGTGAGCTGGTTTGCAAACGACCCGATACTTGTAAGCCGAGACTTGAGGCTTGATCTAGCTGATTGGTCGCATCAAGTGCTTGTACTGTAGCGGCCGTTTTTTGCTCTAAAACATGCAGAGATTGCTGCTCAATGTTGTCTATTTTACTAAAGTAACTGCTAAACGATACGCTTGATAAAATGATGAGGAATAGTCCGAAAATCGTCCAAAACTTATCGTTAATGGACATTTTGATGAAGAGTTTATCGATATTTCTGAAATCAACTTCTTTCATGGTTTTAGTACCTAAACCTGTAAATACAATAAATTTGAATACTAGATGAGCCGTTAGTGTTTTGATACTAATAGTCAGCGTGGCAGTATTTTTTTGTGACCAATATGGCATTGGTTCATGTTCAATATCGACAATAACACGAATAACTTAAATGAATTATCTATGTCGACAGCTCATCCGGTGTCTGCCATGTCAATCAGCCAATATTAGCGTAATAGTTAGCTAAAAGCCTTACATTTTCAAGCTGATGTTACGCCAAAAAATCCAATATGAAACAAATAATTCTATTTTTAATTTTATTTTCAACAGAATTGTTACAAAACTTATCTTGTTAAGTTGTCATTATGTCTAGTCGTGTTCTGAGTCTAGTTATTGTTTTATTTGATGTATTTCTTTTATTCGCAGATGTCGTTTTTCTGTAAGGATAAAATTACTTGTTAATCAATCAGATATCAAATTTATTTACCTCATTAATGTGATCTATGTTCTTTTTTCTGTAAACAAACTTTGGGACAATCGCGCCGCATATTACAAAAAAATAGCATTTATATTACAAAATATGGGGTTACAAAATGAAAGGACTGACTAAACTAACGGCGGTTTCACTCGCAGTTGCTGCAGCATTGCCTATGATGGCAAATGCAGATGTATTGATAAGTGAATACGTTGAGGGTAGTGCAAATAATAAAGCGATTGAACTGTACAACAACAGTGATGTTGCGGTTGATTTAACAGGTTACAAATTAGTTCGTTATAAAGACGGCGATACAGCAGCGCTAGATATGGTTGAGTTAACCGATTCGATAGCCGCAAAAAGTGTCAAAGTGATTTTGCACACAAGTGCAGCGATTACCTTACCGGCAGCCACAGACTCTATGACCGGCAACTTGTACTTTAATGGTGGCGATGCTGTTGGTCTATTAAAAGACGGTGTGTTAGTTGATGTAATTGGTGAAATACCAACGCCAAGTGGCTGGGGGTTAGATGCCACCTTCCAACGTAATTTAGATAACTTAACGGCTAGCACTACCTATGATGCTACCCAGTGGGTTGAATTAGAAAAAGACACTTTCAGTGGTTTAGGTTCGCTTGATGCTGCGGTTGCGCCAGAGCCATCTACATTTACCTGTAATGGTGCAACGCTAACTAATATTTATGACGTTCAAGGTGCTGGAGATGCAAGTCCTTTACTTGCCGAGGGGAGTTTTTCATCCGCTAACGAAGTAACCGTAAAAGGGATAGTTACTGCCAGAAGTGACAGTTTATACAAAGGTTTCTTTATTCAAGACATGCAAGGTGATAACTCACCTTATACTTCTGACGGTATTTTTGTTTTCATGAACCAAGCGGCACCAGACACGATTCAGCCCGGCGCTGAAGTGTGTGTGCAAGGTAAAGTCAGTGAGTATTACGGCTCAACTCAGATAGACATTAAAGACGATCAAAAATTTGAAGTGGGAGCAATGGGTGACGTACCTGCTGCCAGTGCATTTTATGTTGCCGATGGTGAAACGCTTGCACAAGCATTAGAACGTGTTGAAGGCATGAAAGTGAAGCTAGATGCAGGTAGCGAGATGAAAATTTCTCGTACCTTTAGTTTCGATTATGATTCATACCGCAATAATATGATGTTGTCTCATAAAGCGCCATTAATGAAGCCTACTCAAGTGTTTGAACCAAATTCAGCCGATGCAATCGCACTCGGTAAAGCGAATGCGGTAAATCAGTTATTTGTAGAGTCTGACTTCAAAGCAAAAGACGGTGAAGTGCCTTACTTCCCTGACTTTAATGCTGAGACCGGTTATATCCGTGTGGGCGATCAGCTCACAAACCTTGAAGGTGTGATTGGTTATAGCTACAACTCATACCGAATTTTAGCGACCAACACCATTACAGCGGGTGATTTTATCCGTGTAAATGATCGCACTGATGCGCCGACTGTGGCAGACATGGGTGACATTCGCGTCGCTAGCTTTAACGTATTGAATTTCTTTAACGATGCTGTTGGCGGTGATGCCAATCCATCAAACAGTAACCGTGGCGCGCTAACGGAAGAGGAAATGGTTCTGCAACGCACTAAGATTGTGTCTGCGCTAGTGGCCATGAATGCTGATGTTGTTGGCTTAATGGAAATCGCTAACAATGGCTTTGGTGAGCTAAGTGCTGTGCAAAATTTAGTTGATGCACTGAATGCTGAATTAACCGATGAGCAAGCATATCGCTTTATCGAAATTGCAGATGCGGACAAATACGACGGTAAGTTTATTGGTACTGATGCCATTACCGTTGGTATGTTATATCGCCCAGCGCGCATCACTTTAGACGGCGCAGCAAAAGTTATTGCAACGCCTGAGCAACATGCTGCAGAAGGCGCTCAAACTCGCGAGAAAGATGGTGTGGTTGAGAAAAGCCCTAGTTCTGATAAGTTCCAACGTCACAGCTTAGTGCAAACGTTTAGTATTAATGATGAAAAACTGACCGTCGTTGTTAACCACCTAAAATCGAAAGGTTCAGGTTGTATCGAAGACTGGGCTGAGTTTAATGAAAATGCTGAGCCAGCAGACATGCAAGGCAAGTGTAATGCTTTCCGTGTATCAGCGGCTAAAGTATTGGGTGAGTCATTAAAAGATGTCGAAGGCGATATACTGGTTATTGGTGATTTAAATGCTTATGGCAAAGAAGATCCAGTTGCAGTATTGACTAACTATGATGCGTCAACCACAGATCATGTTATCCGCACCGCGTCTTGGACCACTTTAAACGGTAAAGTGTACGAGCGTGAAGGCAGTGTAATTGATAAAGGTTATGGGTTAATTAACTTAAACACTCAAGCTCATGGTGCAACGACTTACTCATACAGCTACAACGGTGAGTTAGGTAACTTAGACCATGCACTAGGTAATGCGAGCTTAGCAGCTAAGTTAGTCGATATTGACGACTGGCACATCAACTCAGTTGAATCTAACCTGTTTGAATATGGTAGTAAATACACTGGTGATTTGGTTAAGTCTGAAAGTGCATTCTCAGCTTCTGACCATGACCCTGTGATCATTGCACTAAGCTACCCTGCGCCAGTAACACCAACGCCTACGCCAACACCAGAGCCTGTTCAAGACAGTGACGGTGGTAGTTTAGGTTACTTCGCATTGATGTTATTAGGTGCACTAGGCTTACGCCGTCGTAGTTAATAATGATGTGTTAATCGGTATCGTAGTTAATTGATGATAAATAAAAAAGGATGACAGCTGTCATCCTTTTTTTATGAGCCATGGTGTATAAACCCGTTACGGCTATTGCGTGCTATGTGCAGATTCGCACACATAAAAAAGGCGCCTAAGCGCCTTTTTGTTAAGCAAACTCAGATTGATTCAATTAAATCATACTGTTCACGTAACACTTTAATAATGTCAGCTTTTGGATTCGCAGGTAATGGAATCGTGGCTCCAGTTACTTTTTCAGCCACACCAATATAAGTGCGTGATACGCTCATCATAGCCTCTAACGGCAAGTCGTTGTCACGGGCAAGCGCTTCACGTTCTGGCATTCTGTCTTTGTTTAATAAAATGTCGGCATCGTCAAAATGGTTTAACAAGAATTGACGGAAACCTTCTTTGGAATTTTCAACAATCTTACCTTCGCGATAAGCTGCGCCATCCCAAATACGTGATGAATCAGGGGTGCCAACTTCATCCATGTAAATGAGTTTAGCGTTGCCGTCTTTATCGTTGACATAGCCAAACTCGAATTTGGTATCGACAAACACTTGGTCAAGTTTGGCTAGCGCATCAGATATTACCTTAAAGCCTTGCTTGAGCAGAACTTCATACAGGTCGATATCTTGTGGTTTTTCAAAGCCAAATGCTTGGTAGTTGGCTTCAATATCACTGCGACTAATATTAACGTCATCCTGTGCTGGCACACCAGGAATACCGGTTAAAATACCTTTGGTAGACGGGGTGATTAGCAGTTCAGGTAGCTTTTGATCTTTGCTTAAGCCTTCTGGCAGGGTGATGCCACAAAAGACTCGTTCACCTTTTGAATAAGCACGCCACATTGAACCCGTTATGTACTGACGGCAAATCGCTTCCACTTTAATCGGGCGAGCTTTTTGAACGATCCACACAAAAGGGTGTGGAATGTCTAAAATGTGGCTATCGGCTAGACCATTTTCAGCGAACAAGCCAAACCAATGATTAGAAATGGCATTGAGTGCTGCTCCTTTACCCGGGATCCCCTGCAAGTTACCTTCGCCATGAAAAATGCAGTCAAATGCAGAAATGCGATCACTGATCACCATAATCGCCAGTGGAGTATCTTCAGGTACATCGTAACCTTTGTCGCGAATTAAGCGGCGGCTATCAGCATCTGTTAACCAGTAAACACTGCGAACTTTGCCACTGTGAACAGGCTTGTCGGTACGAATAGGTAAATCATTGTTAACTGCAAGAACGGAATCAGCAAGACTCATGCGAGTGTTCCTTAGGTTGAAGGGCGTATAGGGTTTTTATGGCGGCTATTTTACCTGCATTAAACGGGTTTGCCACGGGAAAGGGTGAGTTGAAATAGGCTTTTTTGTTATGCGAACAATCTTTGGGTAGTTTAGCAATATCTTGTTCAAGACTTTGTGAGGTTAATCAGGCAAAATTCATTTCCTAAATAGTGTTTGGAATAACAACAATTGAACAGCGAACAAGAAAATATTAATAACCGTTTGGGGCTGATATTCGTGTCTATTGCGGTATTTTTCTGGGGTATTTTGCCGATTGCGTTAAAGCTATCCGGTGGTTTTATTACCCCAGTTACCCTGACTTGGTTTCGGTTTGTTATGGCATTAGTGGTGACCTTGTTAATTCAATGGCGCTTAGGTGCATTACGCCAATTTGCAGGACTGCCGGCAGCGATATGGATGAAATTGGTATTAGCTGGGGTATTGTTGATGTGCAACTACGTATCGTTTGTGTATTCATTAGGCTATTTAGCCCCAGGCACTGCGCAGCTTAATTTTCAAACCGCACCGTTTTTTTTAGCCTTTGGCGGGGTGCTGTTTTTTAAAGAACGCTTTAACGCATTTCAACTGAGTTGTTTTGCCACCCTAGGATTGGGGATGTTGATGTTTTTCCATCCACAGCTCGATTTAAACCAAGCCAGCGATCATCAAGTATTGATTGGCATTATGATTGTGCAATTTTCGGTGATGTCGTGGACCAGTTATGCATTATTGCAGAAATCGGTAAGTCAGCGGTTATCACCCAGTAATGTGCTGTTATTTATTTACGCATTAGGCATTGTGCTTATGGCGCCATTTAGTGATTTTAGTCAGTTTGAAGCAATGACATTAAACCAATGGTGGATCGTCCTGTTTTGTGGTGCCAACACCTTGATTGCATATGGCTGTTTTGGTCAAGCAATGCAATATTGGCCCACGGCACAAGTCAGTGCCATGTTGGCATTAACACCGGTATTGAGTTTTACTGCGACAGAAGTTGTGGTCAATCTTGGTTGGTGGAGCGGGGTATTTGCCGGTGCCGATATTGATGTGTTGTCATTTGCTGGCATCGTTATGATTGTGTGCTCGGTGTTTGCCGTGCAAATTGTCCCCTTGTATCAAAAGCGTAAGCAGGCCAAAGCGTTAATGACTGTACTGTAAATAGTCGCTAGGCATTAACTATGTTGCGCGAGGTAATAAAGCATTAAACCAAATGCGCTAAATAGTGTGCCGCCAATTATCATCATTCATAGCAAGGTTTTATCTTGCTTGGCTGATTTTGTAGCGTCAAGGAATGTCGAGCCAAATATCTGTGCAACGACGAGTAAAAAATCCATTTAGATTACCTATCGGGTTAATTCATTCGAGAATGATAATATTGCCTACATTCCTGTTGTAGCCAAATTAATTAGTGTTAACTGTTAGTTTTTTTGAACCAAGACTATGTTGTAGAAAACAAAAATGGAGCCCTTAGGCTCCATTTTTTGTGTCATTCAACTGAATGATTAACCGTTGTCACGTGGCTTACGTGGACGACGTTCTGCACTTGCAGGGCGGTCACTAGCCGGACGATCACCCGCTGGGCGGTCAGTACGTGGACGGTCACTACGAGCACGATCACTACGTGGACGACGTGGAGCGCCTGCGCCGCGAGTCGTGTCAGCGAACACTTCATCACCCGCTTCACGAATGTTTAAAGGACGACCACAAACACGCACTTTTCTTAGGTGTGAAAGGATGTCTTTAGGCATTCCGTCTGGTAAATCAACTGTTGTGACTTGATCAAACAATTGGATTTGACCAATGAAACGGCTGTCGATGTTTGCTTCGTTAGCAATTGCACCAACGATGTTACCTACACCAACACCATTTTCACGACCTACATCGATAACATAACGATTCATTTTCACGTCTGGGTTATCTTTTAAGCCTTCTGCATCACCAAAGCTGTTTGGTGCTGGTCGGCTGCTACGCTCGCCACGGTCACTGCGTTCACGACGTGGACGATCGCCACGGTCGCTATTGCGGTCACCACGGTCGCTACTACCACGTTCGTCACGTGAATCACGTTGACGCTCGGTAATAGTCGGTAACTGTAGTGGACGTTCTTGCTGTACTTGTTGTAACAAAGCAGCAGCCAGTAAATCGGTATCAACTTCAAGTTGTTGACATAATTCTGCGACAGCGTTTTTCATGAAATCTAAGTCACCGTTGATGGTTTCTTGGATTTGCTCGCCTAAACGAGATAAACGACGCTCTGCAACTGATTCAGGGCTAGGTACTTTCATTGGCGAAATACGGCTGTTTGTAGCACGTTCGATAGTGCGTAACATGCGCATTTCACGATTGGTTACAAATAGAATTGCCATACCAGTACGACCAGCACGACCAGTACGACCGATACGGTGTACATAGGCTTCTGAATCATAAGGAATATCGTAGTTTACTACGTGACCAATACGTTCAACGTCTAGACCACGTGCCGCAACGTCAGTCGCGATTAAAATATCTAACTTGCCGCGCTTAAGCTGCTCTACAGCACGCTCACGAGCTTGCTGATTCATGTCACCATGCAATGGCGATGAAGCATAACCACGGGCTTCTAATTTTTCTGCTAATTCAACACAGCTGTTACGGGTACGAACGAAGATGATAATACCTTCAGTATTTTCAACTTCTAAAACACGTACTAACGCTTCTAGTTTATTGTGTTGTGATACTTGCACATAACGTTGGTCAATAGACTCAACCGTTGTCTGGCTAGACGCGATGCTGATATTTACTGGGTTAGATAAGTGCTTAGCTGCAACGCGCTTAATTTGCTCAGGCATAGTCGCTGAGAATAATGCAAGTTGGCTATCAGCAGGCTTGTGCTCTAATACCCATTCGATATCGTCGATGAAGCCCATTTTTAGCATTTCATCGGCTTCGTCTAATACTAATGCTTTTAAGCTATCTAGTTTTAATGTGCCACGACGCATGTGATCCATTACACGACCTGGAGTACCAACAATCACTTGTGGTCCACGCTTGAGGGCGTTTAATTGTTGTTGCATGCTTTGACCACCGTAAATCGGTAGTACGTGGAAGCCTTTCATGAATTTGGCATAACTACCAAATGCTTCGGCAACTTGAACCGCTAATTCGCGGGTTGGAGCTAACACCAAAATCTGTGGAGCATTGATTTTCATGTCGATTTTGTTTAGTAAGGGCAGGGCAAATGCGCCTGTTTTACCAGTACCAGTTTGTGCTTGACCGATAATATCTTTACCAGCCATAAGCGGGTCGATACTCGCAGCTTGAATTGGAGTTGGGTTTTCATAACCTAACTCGTCAAGCGAACGCAACAAAGACTCAGACAGGCCGAGTTCGCGGAAAGTTCTTTCAGATGACATTGAGTTGTAGCCTTGTGGATGCGCACGAAGTTCGGAAGCTCGTGCTAAAGTTTCACAGACAGAAAATCAACCCCGTGTCGATTTCCCGCGCCGATAAGGGGGCGTATTATAGCAGCAAGATTGCAAGTTGACCACGTAAAAACTGAAAATAAACATTAATTTGGCCATTAAAGCTGAAGATTGGCCTGATTCTTGATTTTTAAAATCTGTTAATTGGTTGAAAAGTGAACACTTGTTGTCGCAGGTTAAGCGATTTATGGGGCTTTGGTCAGCTTATCGATACTGATCATTTGATACACTGTTTCAGCAACCGCCACGATAAAGTCTATGTCTAAAGTATCGATTGTGTCTTCGGGTGTATGGTATTGAGCATGCGGTGGCACCCCAAAGTACACCCAAGGATAACCCGCTTGGTGAAATGGATAATGATCAGATGCCCTAAGCCAGTCGGTTTTATTCATCCTTCCACTTAACAAATTGCTGCGATGAGTCTTAATGCATAATTGAGTTTTTTGCATTAATTCTTGCTCAATCGATTCAAAATCAACTAGGTTTTTCTGGCCTTCCATGTAAATGGCTTTGCGACGATCGGGATGACCTATCATGTCTAAATTGATGCTCAGTTCAATTTCCATTTGTGGATATTGTTGTAATAAGGCAACTAAAGCATAGCTACCATATAGGCCGGGCTCTTCTGCGTCAGTAGCCACTAGCATTAAGTTCACATCATCTAACGGCGGATCACCTTGCCATTGGGCTGCAATCGCCATCATTCCTGCAATACCTGATGCATTATCATCGGCTCCTGGATAGCGTTTGCTGGCTGTTTGACCTAAGTGATCGAAGTGGGCAGTAATGACTCGCCATCGGTTGGAATTGGTTTTTGCCGCAATAGTGGCAATGATATTGACTCCTGAGGCGGTCGAAAATTGATAATCATAACTAAATGGTACGGCAAATGTTGCTTGCCAGGGTTGTAATCCCATTTCAGTAAAGCGTTTGATTAAGAACTCTTGCGTGAGGCGAGCACCTTGCGTGGCGGTTTTGCGCCCTTGAAATTCTGCAGTGGTTAAGATTGAGATATCTTGGGTGATTTGTTGATGAGCATCGGGCCAGCTGCTTAGCATAGCTGATGAGCATTCGCGCGGCGTTTGACTACAGCCGCTGAGTAAGGCTATTGATAAGCCACACCATAAGCCAAAGCTAACCACCTTAAAACAAGTTTGAGCAGTAAACATGGGTGTTATCTCCTCTTATTTGCTTAAGGTGGCGGCTTGGTTATTTCATTTTTGCACGTTGTTTGTGAAGCGCCAACATTGGCTTTAAAAATCTAGCGGTATGCGATTGAGGATGTTCAGCTACATCTTCTGGAGTGCCAGCAGCTAAAATCATGCCGCCGCCAGCGCCACCTTCAGGGCCTAAATCAATAATCCAATCTGCGGTTTTTATCACATCTAAATTATGTTCAATCACTACCACAGTGTTGCCATGAGATTTCAAGCGATGCAGTACATCTAACAATAGTTGAATGTCGGCAAAGTGCAGCCCTGTAGTGGGTTCATCCAAAATATACAAGGTTTTTCCGGTATCGCGTTTAGACAACTCTTTAGCCAGTTTTACTCGTTGAGCTTCACCCCCAGACAAGGTCGTTGCACTTTGGCCTAAGCGAATATACGCCAAGCCGACATCGATTAAGGTTTGCAGTTTACGTGCAATAGAGGGGATGGCATCAAAATAGACGCGAGCATCTTCAACGGTCATCTGCAGTACTTCGTGAATGTTTTTGCCTTTGTATTTTACTTCTAAGGTTTCACGGTTATAACGCTTACCTTTACACGAATCGCAAGGCACATAAACATCAGGTAGAAAGTGCATTTCGACTTTAATTAAACCATCACCTTGGCAGGCTTCACAACGACCGCCTTTGACGTTAAACGAGAAGCGCCCCACTTGATAACCCCGGGTACGTGATTCTTGCGTGCCAGCAAACAGCTCACGGATTGGGGTAAAAATACCGGTATAGGTAGCAGGGTTTGAACGCGGTGTGCGACCAATGGGGCTTTGGTCAATATCAACGACTTTGTCACAATGCTCCATGCCTTCAATGCTTCTATAAGGCGCAGGTTCATCGACGGTAGCGCCATTGAGCATCCTATGGGCTATTTTAAAGAAGGTGTCGTTAATCAGTGTCGATTTACCTGAGCCAGATACCCCGGTAATACAGGTAAATAAGCCAACAGGTATGGTTAAATCAACATCTCTTAGGTTATTACCCGATGCGCCAAATAGTTCAATCACTTGTTTTGGGTTCATCGGCGTGCGCTCGTCACTAATGTGAATTTGCTTTTTACCGGAAATATACTGACCCGTGACCGATGCTTCACAGTTAAGAATGTCTTCTAAGGTACCGTCACAAATGACTTCGCCGCCATGCACGCCAGCACCTGGGCCGATATCAATAACATGGTCTGCAAGGCGAATAGCATCTTCGTCGTGTTCAACCACAATGACGGTATTGCCCAAATCACGTAGGTGAATAAGAGTTTGCAGTAAGCGTTCATTATCGCGTTGATGCAAACCAATTGACGGTTCGTCCAGCACGTACATTACGCCTACTAGCCCGGCACCGATTTGGCTGGCTAAGCGAATGCGTTGCGCTTCGCCACCTGATAAGGTTTCTGCTGATCGCGATAAGCTCAAATAGTTAAGGCCAACATTAACCAAAAAGCCTAAACGTTGGCTGATCTCTTTTAATATTTTTTCGGCAATCTGTGCACGTTGCCCTGCAAACTCAACTGTGTCGAAATACTGTTTGGCTTCGCCAATTGACCAAGTGGTGAGCTGCGGTAGATTTAGTTCGCCAATAAACACGTTACGGGCTTCTTCACGTAAGCGCGAACCACTACAGCTGTTACACGGTTGCATATTAATAAATTTAGACAACTCATCGCGCACCGAATTACTTTCGGTTTCGCGGTAGCGGCGATCCATATTATTTAAAATGCCTTCAAACGGATGGTTACGCACCACCACATCACCGCGATCGTTGATGTATTTAAAGGCAATACTTTGTTTGCCTGAACCGTATAGAACAATCTTTTTGATTTTGTCACTCAGCTCGGCATAGGGTTTTTCAACGTCGAACTTATAATGCTCGGCGAGTGAGCTGAGCATTTGAAAATAATAAAAGTTGCGTCTGTCCCAACCTCTAATGGCGCCACCGGCTAAGGATAATTCATCGTTAGCGATCACTCGGTCGGGATCAAAAAACTGCTGTACACCTAAACCGTCACAGGTTTGGCAAGCCCCAGCGGGATTGTTAAACGAAAAGATCCGCGGCTCAAGTTCTGCCATCGAATAGCCACAGTGCGGACAGGCAAAGTTAGCCGAAAAAATCAGTTCTTCTTTACTGCTATCTTCCATACTGGCTATTTTGGCAATACCGCCAGACAGCTCTAATGCAGTTTCAAATGACTCCGCTAAACGCTGTTTCATGTCTTCACGTACTTTGAAGCGGTCAACGACCACTTCAATAGTGTGTTTAATGTGTAAATCTAATGTTGGTGGATCGGTTAAGTCACACACCTCGCCATCAATACGCGCACGGATATATCCCTGAGCTGATAAGCTTTCCAGCAGTTTAACGTGTTCGCCTTTACGATCATTAACCACAGGCGCGAGCAGCATTTGGCGACTGTCTGCTGGCATGGCCAACACTTTATCAACCATTTGGCTAACCGTTTGCGCCGACAAAGGCTGATTATGTGTTGGACAGCGTGGTTCGCCCACTCGGGCAAACAGCAAGCGTAAGTAGTCATAGATTTCGGTAATAGTACCGACCGTTGAACGCGGATTATGTGAAGTGGATTTTTGTTCAATTGAAATGGCGGGGCTTAAGCCTTCAATATGATCGACATCAGGTTTTTCCATTAAGCTCAAGAATTGACGTGCATAGGCCGACAGCGATTCAACATAGCGACGTTGGCCTTCTGCATACAAGGTATCGAAGGCTAATGATGATTTTCCTGAACCGGATAACCCAGTTATCACAATAAGTTTGTCACGGGGAATGGTTAGATTGATATTTTTAAGATTGTGGGTTCGGGCACCGCGTATTTCAATTTTATCCATCGTTTCACTCTATGACTTATGTAAATAAAACAGCGATCAGTATCGCATAGTTTGTTAGCTGACTTCATATCAATTTTGATTAAGTCGATTTTATGGTACGCATCGAACCGCGCTAAAGTTCAGGACTAAAATTTAACATGTACAAATAAAAGACCTTATATACAAAACTGTGATTTCCTTTTGAGCTAATTTATGGCGCTGTGATAATATGCGCATCTTATAATATTGTTGAATGACTTATCGAAGGGCAACAGCATGGCCAGTAATGGACTGTCGGGTATGGAGAAAAAGGTCGCATTTTCGTTAGCCAGTGTGTTTGGCTTACGCATGATGGGCTTGTTTATGATTATGCCTGTCTTCGCGCTGTATGGTCAGCATTTAGAAGGTTTCTCGCCGCTTTGGGTTGGTATTGCCATTGGTGCCTACGGATTAACTCAAGCTTTTTTACAGATCCCTATGGGGATTTTGTCCGACAAATACGGACGAAAGCCAATTATTCTTGGTGGTTTAGTCTTGTTTGCCATTGGGAGTTTAATTGCTGCATCGTCTGACCATATTTACGGTGTGGTGTTTGGCCGCGCAGTACAAGGTATGGGCGCCATTGCTGCGGCAGTGCTAGCACTTGCAGCCGACTTAACCCGAGACGAACAACGTACCAAAGTCATGGCCATTATCGGCATGTGCATTGGTTTTTCATTCGCCTTGTCGTTATTAGTTGGACCGATTGTAGCGCAATACATGGGCTTAACTGGGCTATTTTTGTTAACAGCGGTGTTAGCGGTATTGGGGATGTTGATAGTGCAGTTTTTTGTGCCTAATCCTATTCGCCATGCGCCTAAAGGCGATACCGTCGCGACACCGACAAAACTTAAACGTATGTTGCAAGACCCGCAGCTGTTTCGCTTAGATGCTGGGATTTTTATTCTGCATTTAGTGCTCACCGCTGTGTTTGTTGCATTGCCGCTCGATTTAGTTGATGCCGGCTTAGTGAAAGAAAAACATTGGATGCTATATTTCCCCGCTTTTGTTGGTGCCTTTTTCTTAATGGTGCCATTAATCATTATTGGGGTTAAACGCAACAATACTAAAACCATGTTTCAAATCGCGTTGATCATCATGATGGTATCACTGGCGGCGATGGGGCTTTATGCCAACAACCTCTGGGTGTTAAGTGGCGCCGTGGTATTATTTTTTACCGGTTTTAATTACCTTGAAGCATCATTGCCGAGTTTAATTGCTAAGTTTTGTCCTGTCGGCGATAAAGGGTCGGCTATGGGCGTGTATTCAACCAGCCAGTTTTTAGGTGCATTCTGTGGCGGCATGTTAGGCGGCGGAGCCTATCAACTTGTTGGCGCTTCTGGGGTATTTTTTGTCGCATTAGGGCTAATGTGCGTGTGGTTATTGTTAACTATAGGCATGCAAAAACCTGTGTTATTGAAAAGCTATACGCTTGAAGCAACAGTAAAAGATAAATCCGACGCACAAAATATGGCCAGTAGTTTGTCGCAGCTAATCGGTGTTGTCGAGGCCATAGTCGTGCTTGAAGATAAAGTGGCTTATTTAAAGGTCGATGATAAATTCAATTTAAGCGAAGCGCGAGCTGTGTTAGGCTCTGTGAATTAGATCGTGTTGATCGTACAGCTTAGTATTCAGATAAAGTAAACAGATAAAAATCTCAGGAGATTTCGATGGCCAGTCGTGGTGTGAATAAAGTAATTTTGGTAGGTAACTTAGGTAAAGATCCTGAGGTTCGTTACATGCCAAACGGCAACGCCGTAGCCAACTTTACTATAGCGACAAGTGAGTCGTGGAAAGACCAGCAAGGTCAAATGCAAGAACGTACTGAGTGGCATAACATTGTGATGTATCGCCGTCTTGCAGAAATTGCTGGCGAGTACTTAAAAAAAGGTTCTAAAGTTTATTTAGAAGGCAAATTGCAAACCAGTAAATGGCAAGATCAGGCTACCGGTCAAGACCGGTACAAGACTGAAATTAACGCCATGGAAATGCAAATGTTAGACAGCCGCAACTCTGGTGATAACAGCGGTGGTGGTCAATATCAGGGACAAGGTCAAAGCTCGGGACAAAACATGGGACAACAACAGTCTCGTCCTGCACCGGCTCCTCAAGCTCGTCCGCCACAAGCACAATACAATCAAGCAGCACCTGCCACAGGTAATGCAGCTTACCAAGCTCAGCCAAATGCCGGTCAGCAAGGCGGTTATCAGCAACAGGCTGCGCCAGCACAACAAGCTGCACCAGCTTACGCACCAAAGCCAGCGGCACCACAGGGTAATTTCCAACCACAAAATGCCCCTGCACAGCGTCCAGCTCCACAGCCACAGCAAAATTTCACCCCAGATTTAGATGAAGGTTGGGATGACGATATCCCGTTCTAGGACACATGATTTATCGTGTTAACTAAACCTTTAAGGCCTGCTTTTGCAGGCCTTTTTTATGTCAGATAACTAAGATAACTGTGTCTTTCACAGTATTTTGAGGGGCAATGTCACAGTGCCGTTTGGAATAGGGTCAGCTAATCGATTAAAGCAGAGTATTCGTCAAGTGACTTATGACCTCTAGCCGTCAGGAAGCTCAACAACGCTTCAGGGCTTCGGTTTAGTAAGCGTTCAATTGGAAACGCGACTGTTTCAATGACCTCAACAGCTTTTTCAAACTCGCCTAAGCTAAACGCGACATGAGAATCAGAGCCCATAACCAGCAGTCCACCGGCTTCTTTTACGGCATTAGCAATTTCAATACAATTTGGTGCACTGCCTTTTCTAGAGGCTAAAAAAGAGGAGTTATTTATCTCTAGTGCCACGTTATATTTTGCTGCGGCCGCGGCAACACGCTGAATATCGATGGGATACGCGGGATTGCCAGGATGAGTAATGATGTCGACATTACCGCTTGCAATCGCATTGATTAGCGCCGTGGTGTGAGCCTCTTTGGTTGATGGCGGAAAAACGGGTTCATGAAAACCTGCCAATACAATATCGAGTTCTTTTAAATAATCGCCAAAAAAGTCAATTTCGCCATGCTCATTTTTGATATTAGCTTCAATGCCGCGCAGTACACCAATGCCATCAACAATTCGAGGTAACACTTTCATATTCACAAAGTGCCAAAAATGGGGAGCGTCAGCCATATCTGGACCATGATCGGTAATGGCGAATAACTTAAGCCCTTTGGTTTTCGCAACAGACAGGTAATCGTATAAGGTACTATAGGCGTGAGACGACGCTATAGTATGAGCGTGAGTATCAACAAGGAATTTCATGGCGAGTCTCATTGTCCAAATTAAAGAATGTAGATATTCAGTCTACTCCGTTACGTGACTGTTCTCTATGATCACTCCAGCTAAAATAGTAAACCCTCTCATTAAATGAAACGTTATATTAATACTTCGACGACAAGTATAACGATGATTTAACAGTTTATTTATTGTTTAGCGTTGATTACTTTTTTAGCATAGTACTGTTGATTATTGTATTGGTTACTCTAAGGCGATGTGCTAAACATAGCACTATCTGTGTATCAGATATTAATAAGATATAGGCTATTTTTAGTCAGTTAATTTTAAGTGAAGAGGACATAATGAGAGCCGAACTAAGAGCAAAAATCATCGAAGTGTGTGATAAGAAAATGGCCTTGAAAGGCGATAACGTCGGTTTGTCATTTTATGCTTTCTTTACCAATAAAAATGATAATCCGGCACTATTGATGGAAGCGGCAACATGGTGGATTGAAACCCATCAACTAGACCATTTTGTCAAAGCCCATAAAATTAAACACATGGTGAATAATGGCTTGTAATCATCTGCAGCACTTATACGCTAGGGGTCATCATTAATTCAATAAGCCATCTCGATAGTAAGCCTACTGATGCCTTGATTGATGAGCGGTTGCATATTGTGAACTCAATGATCGAATAAATTATTTTTGAACGATCAATCAAATTGTATTTATCGTTTGCATGGTTTTAATGTTATATTTTCAATCTTGAGCACAATTAGCTGAGCTAAATATGATGCTCACTACCAATATAGGTAGCAGATTTTTTCAATTTAAAAGCTGGAGTTATGAGTGAAAGTGATGGGGCGATTAGTTGTGATTGTAGGCACTTTACTCTTGTTAAGTGGGTGTGCTACTACCTCAACACCGGGCGATCCGTTCGAAGCGGTTAATCGAAAAAGCTGGGATTTTAATTACCAGGTTATGGATAAATATGCGTTAAAACCAGCAGCCCAAGGCTATGAAAACGTTCCTCAGCCTATCCGACAAGGGGTGACTAACCTTTTATCAAATCTCAGTGAACCGCTTTACGCATTAAATAACCTCTTGCAATGGAAAGTGACTGACAGTGGTAGCAGCGTGTTACGTTTTGTCGTCAACACAACAATCGGCTTAGTCGGTATTTTTGATCCTGCTACAGACATGGGACTGGCTAAAAAAGAAGAAACATTCGCACAAACCTTTGGTGTTTGGGGGATCGGTAATGGACCATTCATTATGTGGCCTGTTTATGGAGCCAGCACGGCACGTAATACCGTCGGTGATTTTGTTGATATTTTTGTCTATCCCTTGTCTATTCTGACATTTGAGCAAAGAGCGGGGAAATTTGTGCTTGAAGGATTAGACAGTAGGATTGAATTTCAGCAATATGAACCTATCTTAGATAAGTCATTAGATCCTTATGGCTATGTTAAAGACGTCTATCTACAGCGAGATGCGCACTTAGTCAGTGACGGAAAAGTAGATGAGGCTGATACAGAAGAATTTGATCTAGAGTTCGATGACGAACTATTAGATGATGAGCTATTAGATGAAGCTCCAGTAGATAAAAAAATAGGCGATCAAACTGATATAAAAAATACGGACTAGCCCATGTCAAACATCAAAACGTTTTCATCTTGTACAAGTGAATTAAAAAATATTCGCCAATTTGTGGAACATGCTTGCCAAGACTTTCCCTTTCGCGAAGATAAAGTTAATGAAATCGTATTAGCCGTTGATGAGGCTTGCGCCAATGTGATTCGCCATGGTTACCACATGTCGAAAAAAGGCTGTTTAGAGATAGAGATCAGCAGTGACCATGAACATGCGCGATTTGTGATTAAAGATGTGTGTTCGCAGATTACTGATAAACAATTAATACCGCCAGAAAACAATTTATGTGAACCGGGTGGCCTAGGCCTTTGCTTGATCCATTATGTGGCAGAAACCGTAAGATTGCTCCCACATAAAGGTAAAGGTAATTGGTTAGAATTGACGGTTAAATTTGAGTGATATGAAATGAATATTGAAATTGAGCAACAAAATAATTATCAAGTCGTTAAGCTTTATGGTGAAGTCGATCTGAGCAATTCACGCAGCATTAAACTCGACATCATCAAATTAATTAAGAGTAAAAATAACGTTATTGTCGATTTTACCCATCTGCAATATATCGATAGCTCAGGAATGGCGTCATTAGTTGAGGCGTTTAATGAGGCCAAAGAAAACCATACTGAGTTTCATATTGTTGGTGCTAATGGTTCGCCGCTTCAAGTATTGCAATTAACCCGCTTAAACACAGTGTTTAACTTAGCGGATTCAGTAGGTGCTGTAACTCACAATGGTTAAGCCTATTATTACCGTAGAGCATTTGTTTGCCCAGTATGGTGACACCCAAGTACTTAAGGATGTCAATTTAGAGGTCAACCCCGGAGAGATTCTGGTGGTGATGGGCGGTTCAGGCTCAGGTAAAAGTACTTTACTCAATCACATGCTTGGGCTTAAAACACCGGTTTCTGGCACTATCACGATTGATGGTGTGAATATTTTTACGGCTAAAAGTAAGCAATTACGTCATTTACGTCAAAAAATGGGTGTCGCTTTTCAAGGTGGCGCACTGCTGAGCTCGTTGACTGTGGCCGATAATGTCAGGTTACCCTTAGAGCAGAATACTTCTTTAGACACCCAAACTATCGATATTATGGTGCGGATGAAGCTTGAACTCATGAATATGGCCGGCACTGGTCATATGATGCCCTCTGAATTATCAGGTGGCATGTTAAAGCGTGCCGGCTTAGCTAGAGCGGTTATCATGGACCCTAAGTTACTGTTTTTTGATGAACCGTCGGCAGGACTTGATCCGACTACCGCAGTAGAGTTGGATGAGCTTATTTTAACCTTAAGAGATGCCATGAACATGACCATAGTGGTGGTGACTCATGAGCTTGAAAGTGTGTTTAAAATTGCCGATCGTGTGGTGGTATTGTTTAACGGCGAAGTCGTGGCAAATGGCACGGTTGACGAGATTAAAAATTCGCCAGATGAACGTATTCAAAATATGATTAACCGCCAACCTAATACTTACCGAGACGATGGCGAGGTTTACTTCAATCGACTGTTAGATAAGGACAATATTTAATGACCGCCTTATTTAATGCGATCAGTAATCTGGGCGCCGCAACACGAAAAAATATCGACAGTTTAGGCCTAGCGACAATGTTTTTACTGCGCATTGTCAGCAGCCTATTTACTGGGCTGGTGTCATTTAAACAAGTGCTCAAGCAAATATACTTTATCGGTAATCGGTCTTTAATCGTCATTATTGTCGCAGCATTATTTACTGGCATGGTGGTGGCGCTGCAATTTTACGACACCTTAGTGCGCTTTGGATCGGTGGATTTGTTGGGTTCGGCAGTGGCCTTGAGTTTGATTAAAGAACTGGGCCCGGTAATGACTGCATTGATGCTGATTGCGCGAGTAGGCTCTGCTACCTGCTCTGAAATTGGTATTATGCGCAATGAGCAGCAGTTTGATGCGCTTGATTGCATGGCGATTAACAGCTATCGCTATGTTATGTTGCCACGTTTACTTGCCGCGTTAATTTGTGTGCCTATTCTAACGGCAGTGTTCGACCTGGTTGGGATAAGCGGTGGTTATATCGTTGGCGTTCACATCCAAGGCGAAAACCCCGGTGCATATATTCAAGGTGTGCTGGATACGATTAGCTTTAAAGATGTGCTGGTTGGTCAAATAAAGTCGTTGGTATTTGGTTTATTTATTATGTGGATACCTTTGTATTACGGCTTTTACTTACACCTGAATCAAAAAAATATGGGCGCTGAAGGCGTCAGTAATGGCACCACTCAGGCAGTGGTAATGAGTGCAATTATTATGCTATTTAGTGACTACATCGTTAGCTCATTAGCGCTATAACTCGAGGTAACAATGAAAAACAATTACGTCAATTTTCTCGTCGGCCTGTTTGTGCTGTGCGGGATTGGAGCCTTGGTATTTATGTCTGTTACCATTGGCGGGGCATCGATTTCTAATAGCGGTCAATATACCTTAGTCGCTAAATTTGAAAACTCTTCAGGTTTAAAAGAGGGGGCTTTTGTTGAAATGTCCGGTGTAAGGGTTGGGTTAATTAAATCGATTAAGTACGACCCTAAAGCGTATGAATCTGTGGTTACAGTGTCATTAGATAACAGCATTACCGTGCCAGATGATTCTGTCGCGTCTATTCGTACATCTGGGATTATCGGTGACAGGTTTCTTAAAATATCCAGCGGTGGATCAGACATCAATATGGAAGATGGTGATGAGTTTATTGATACAGAATCATCAATTAGCATCGAAGAATTAGTTAGTAAATATATGTTTAGTCAGGATAAATAATGAAATCTATAATAGCTTTAATCATAATGTTAGTGATGCCGTCTGTAGCTTTAGCAGCACAAGGACCGACAGATCGGGTTAAATTGGGTGTGTCAGATATCATTAGTATTGCTTCTGATAGTGCTTTGTCTGTTGAACAAAAAAAACAATCGCTCAGTGATGTGATTGAAAAACATGTGGATATTCAAGCGTCTGCGCAACGCGTATTAGGTAAGTATTGGAGAGAAGCAAGCGATAGCGAAAAGCGTCAATTTATGGTGTTGTTAAAAGGCGTGCTAGTCGATACTTATATTGTATTGTTAGAAAAATATGACAATGAAACAGTTGCTTACACTGGCGAGACCATCAAGAAAAAAGTCTATGCAACGGTAGATACCGACATTCATACCAAAGACAATATCATTCCAGTTTCTTACCAGCTTTATCAGCGCAATGATGAATGGAAAATTTACGATTTTGTAGCGGAAGGCCTATCAATGATCCGTACCTTTAGTAAAGACTATCAAAGTACCTTAAAGAAAAGTGGTGTTTCTGGTTTAAATGAAGCCCTTGCTGCTAAATTAGCCCAAAAGTAAGGTCTTCCCTTTGAGTATAGACAGAGCATTAGCTAATAATATCATTGATGAAACCTTGTGGTTTAAAACCACCTTGGCGCTCACGTTAACTGAGTTTAATTATTATCTCATTAAGAAAAATGGCCAAATTAGCTGTAATTTTTCATCCTTGTGTGATCAACATTACACTAACCTGTATAAACAGTTTCAAGCATTGTCGTTACAGCACAGTACCATTGAGATATTGCCATTAAATGATGATGGCAAGACGTCTTGGGCACTGCCTTTTGGTAAAGATTCGAGCTTATTTGACTGTATCATTTTGCTCGATTTGCCTGCCAATGTAGAGTCGCATCATGTTAGTGCATTGTATTTCAAGCTTTTATATCAGCTAAAAAGTTTTCAATTCTCTGAAGCATCTTCACAGCTCAATGCCGCTCAAGTATGGATCCGCGATGAGATAGAAGAGATTACCCGCTTACAACAGCTAATGTTGCCAGACAAAGGTATTGAACTAAGCTCCGTTAAAATGGCCTACACCTACAAAGCAATGAAAGGCGCTGGTGGCGATTATTTAGATATTGTCGATCTCGGTAAAAGTCGTCCTGACATTCAAGGTGATATAGGAATGATTATTGCCGACGTATCGGGGCATGGCCCAGCCGCTGCCGTAGAGACAGCAATGATAGATGCGATTTTACGCACCTTTGAGCCGAAGAACTTATCCAGTAGCTCTTCAGAAGTACTCAATTATATCAATCAACACTTTTTCACTAAAAAGCCCCGCGGCAGTTTTTTAACCGCCACAGTGCTTCGTTATAATTGTAAAGACAAAGAGCTCATTTATGCCAATGCTGGTCATCCGCATGCGTACTTGAAAAAAGCCAATCGACTGGTTGCTCTAGATCAGGGCGGGATACCGATAGGTGTACTGCGTGAGCAAAATTGGGATACCTACAGGGTTAGCGTGGATGTTGGTGATATCTTGTTTGTTTATACTGATGTTGTCATCGAAACTCAAAATGCCCAAAAAGAGTTATTTGGCTTTGATCGCTTAGAAAAAGCCATTAGTGCCGCCCCCGATGAACCCGAAGCTATGCTGGAGTATCTTGAACAGCAAATGAAACTATTTTGCGGTTTTTCAGAGTTTCAGGATGACTTAACCATGTGTGCTATCCAGTTTATTTAAGTTAATAGAGTATTTTATCATTGAGAAGATGAAGATTGGGATGACGATATCCCGTTTTAGGGCATATCCAGTCGCAGGTTTAATCGTTTTTATCGATAACTAAAAAGCCCTGAGTTAACGCTCAGGGCTTTTTCTATCTTACGGGTTTGTTGGGTGATTAAGCGCTTAATGCTTCAGTTGGGCCAAAGAATTCATAATGAATTTGGTTTTCTGGTATACCTAAGCTGGTGGCGATAGCTAATGCTGCTTTCATAAAGCCAGTAGGGCCAAGTAGGTAAAATTCTACATCGCGGTCTGCAGGCAGTTGCTCCGCAATCAATGATGTATCGATGAAGCCTGTCGCATGAGGTTGGCAATATTGTCCTGGTTGGCTGTAAACATACAACGGCTTGATGTGGTCATGGGTTAAGGCTAGTTGATCAACATGGTGTTTAAACGCATGAACATCACTATTAAGAGCTGCATGAATAAAGCGAATATCACGGCCTGAACCAGCTTCAGTATTGAGCATACTAATCGCAGGCGTAATGCCCACACCGCCGGTGAGTAAAATTAACGGTTTGGTATTTTTGCGTAAAGTGAAATCGCCACTTGGGGCACGTAATTTCACTTTATCACCTAACTGAATGTGGTTATGTAAGTGATTTGATACCACACCATTAGGTTCACGCTTGACGCTAATTCTTAAGTAATCTTTGCCTGCCGCGTCAGATAAACTGTAGTTACGACGCATTGATACGCCATCGATATCATCAAATACCAAGGTTAGAAATTGACCGGCTTCAAAACTTGGCAAACCTTTATCATCAAATGGTTGAAAGTAGAATGAGGTAATCACTGAACTTTCATCTACACGTTTTATTAAAATAAACTCACGCTCGCCGCGCCAGCCACCAGTTTTCTGTTCGTTCTGTGTATAAATTGACTCTTCAGCCGCAATTAATATGCTGGCTAACTGACCGTAAGCTTTGGCCCAAGCATCAATCACTTCGTCTGTTGCAGCATCGCCGAGTACGGCTTTAATGGCCTGTAATAAACAGCTGCCAACCGCATCATATTGGTGCGGCAATATACCTAGTGCGGTATGCTTTTGGACAATTTTACTGACCGCAGCGCTTAAATTACCTAGCTCATCAATATTGGCACCATAAGCAATCACAGCGTTAGCCAGTGCTTTAGGTTGAGTGCCTTTAGCTTGGTTAGTTTGATTGAAATAAGGCAATACTTCAGGATGCTGGGCAAACAGTAATGGATAGAAATGGCTGGTAATGTCATTGGCGTAAAGTTGTAACGCGGGGACAGTGGCCTTAATAATTTGAACAGTTGCAGTGTCTAACATTCATGATTCCTTTTTGGGGAGTAAATAGCGATAAGCTTCAATCAATTACCTTGTATACCTAGACATTACACAGAACGTGCCAACATTTATCACACTGATTTTAAACATATAAATTTTATAAAGGTTAAATTGACCTAGATCAATAAGTGTGTCAAATTAACCTAAATTAGGTTTATTTGACTTATTATGAATATTGTTCCCTTTATCGACATTGTAGAAGACTTAAATCGTGACTTAATAAAATCGGAGCGTTACTTGCGGCTGATTTTAGCGATTCAACGCGCCATTCCGTGCGATGTTGTAGCCTTACTGAAGCTTAAACAGGATCATTTGGTGCCTGTAGCTGTGGTGGGCTTAAAGCAAGAAGCGTTAGCGCGACAATTTTCGATTAACCACCATCCACGCTTGCAGCAAATTTTAACTAACCCACACATTACCCGCTTCGATGCCGACTCAACACTGCCCGATCCCTATGACGGTTTAGTCGATGATGGCAGTGAACAATTGCACGTGCATGACTGCATGGGTAGCACCATTTATATCGATGGTAAAGCCTGGGGCGTTTTAACCTTAGACGCTATGCAAGCAGGTAGTTTTGATTCGCTTAATCCAACTGAAACCCGTGCTTATATTGCTGCTGTGGCCGCTGCGATTAGTACCAGTGAACATATTGAAGCGTTAGAAATTCAAGTTGAACGTAATCATCAAGTGGCACAGTGCATGTTAGCGACTGCAGGGCCGTCGAGCATTATTGGTAACAGTGGCGCAATTACGGATTTATTGTCAGAGATAAATACTGTTGCCGCCAGCGATCTATCGGTATTAATTACCGGGGAAACTGGTGTGGGTAAAGAGTTGGTTGCCAAAAGCATTCATCAACAATCACGTCGTAGCGAGCAACCGTTAGTGCAAATTAACTGTGCAGCACTGCCAGAAAGCATCGTTGAAAGTGAACTCTTTGGTCATGTAAAAGGTGCCTATTCTGGTGCGGTAAGCGATCGTCGGGGCCGCTTTGAGCTTGCCGATGGCGGCACATTATTTTTAGATGAAGTGGGTGAATTACCGTTAGCGGTACAAGCTAAGTTATTGCGTGCATTGCAAAATGGTGAAATTCAGCGTGTTGGTAGCGACAATATTATTGTGGTGGATGTCAGAATTATTGCTGCAACTAATCGTAATTTGCAGCTAGAAGTTAAAGAAGGTAGGTTTAGAGCTGACTTGTATCATCGTTTAAGTGTTTATCCACTGCCAGTGCCAGCATTACGAGATCGCGATAAAGACGTTATTTTATTGGCAGGCTATTTTTTAGAAAAAAGCCAACATCAACTTGGGGTCGCGAAACTGAGGTTGCAACAAAGCGCGATTAATCAATTAGCCCAATATCATTGGCCTGGCAATGTGCGTGAGTTAGAGCACTTGCTTAGTCGCGCTGCCTTAAGGGCCATTAGTGAACAAGGTCGTCATGCTAGTATTATTAGTATTAGCCCTGTGCATCTGGGGTCAGAGTTTATGGCGAGTCATTCTGAAGCACCACAGCAAACCGCGATGGAGAGTCAATCCACCAATGATTCAACGGCTACGTTATCCCAAGTGATAACCCAAGGACTGCGTGATGCCACCGATGAGTATCAGCGGCAAGCCATACAAACAGTATTCTTGACTGAGCGAGGTAACTTAGCTGCAGTTGCAAGGTCCTTAAAGCTAGATAGAAGTAATTTAATTCGTACCATGCGTCGTTTAGCGCTTGATCCTAATACGGGTGAGTAAAGCGAAACAACACTGGTTAAGTCAGTAAACGGTTCGAGCTTATCTTATTGAGTCAGAATATTTTTTTGTTGTTTGAGAAATTTATTAGCACAAATTCAGGTCAATGTAAGTTGAGTTAGATAAATTAGGATTACCTAAAGGATGAATGTGATGCAAAAAAGCAGTTTAAGTAATATTGCGTTAGTGGTGGCATTGGTTGCAGTAGCACTTGCCGTATTAATGGTATTTGGATCGACAATAGGATTATGGGATCCCATAGTCGGCTTCATGGCCAGCCGTAATTACAATAACTTGCTGGGATATGTTGTCGTCGTGATTGGGTTAGTGGCATTAATTACCAGCTTTACCATTAAGCAAAACAGTCGTGCTAAAGGTAAAGGGCTTATCAATTCGACCATAGCGTTAGTGCTTGGATTAGGCATATTGGCGCCGAGTATTGTGGCATTGGTTATTGAGCCAGTTAAATACCCACCTATTCACGATATAACCACTAATACCCAATCGCCACCGCAATTCGAATTTTTAACTGACAGTCGTGAAGGCGCTAAAAACAGCTTAGTTTATGGTGGCCCTGAAATCGCTGCGCAGCAACTGCAAGCTTTTCCTAATATTAACCCTATAGTGTCAGACTTAACCGCTGATGCGGCTTATCAAAAGGCACTTATGGTTGCGGAGTCAATGGGTTGGACTATTGTCGCTCAAGACCCAAAGGCACGTCGTTTTGAAAGTACCTCAAGAACCCCATTTTTTAACTTCGCAGACGATATTGTTGTGGTCGTGTCTCTATTAGAGCAGGGTAGCCGTATTGATTTACGCAGTGTATCGCGGGTTGGAATCGGCGATCGCGGTGTCAATGCACAACGCATTCAAGAATTTAGCCTGCGGTTTGCTGAATAAATTAAGTCGCAGGTTTTAACAAGTAAAAGCAGCATAGAATGCTCCTTTTACTTGTTAGCTATTAAATAAAGAGGTGCCCAAATGCGTTACCGTGATGGATATCTTGTTCCACAATCTAGTGCGTCATTATGTGGCTTATTGTTTCTATTGCTCAGGAGTCACGCAGATAAAGTTAACTGCATCTTCCATGTTACCTGTACCGCTATAGGTTGCCACTTGTGGGAAAGGGCATAATGGTCTTGTCCGTGTTTTAGACCAGTTAGCGGGTAACTCAGTATTTTCAGAACGAACAGAAGCATTTATGCTCTCAGGTGCTTGCCCTTGTTCTACCCATGCAACGAGAGAGTCAAGCATGTCAAAGCGGTCTGTAGCTAACCCCTTACCACAATGGTTCATACCAGGGACTAAATATAAGCGAGCAAACTCGTCGGCTTGATTTTCATTGGCGTTCTGCAAGCCTTTGTACCAGTTAACTGTATCGTTAGGTGAAAATACTGCGTCAGAAGTACCATGAACGACCATTATCTTAGCGCCACGATCTCTCAATACAGTCAGATCAGTTGGATTTGGTGGTGTCATGAATGTCATACCTGACTGGGTGTAAGTATCATCAATCGCATAAATACGCTCAACATCGGTATCCATATCAAAAGGCATCACAAATTCATATGCACCGAGTTCCGTTGAACCATTATAAGGGGTTGGTGCGGTTGAGAATATAAATGCCACAGCGCCTGGATCTCTCATCATCGCCATGAAAAATTCCCAGTTATAATAATCATTGGTGCCCATGCCCGCATCATAAGGGAAGTCTGAATAAATGGCCGCATCTGTATTGCTATTTCGTGGCCCAGACATAATGTTTGTCATTACAGACTTCTGCGCAGCAGTTAAACATGTGCCATCTCGGTCAGCAGGACAGGTTGGCACATCTCGATCTAAATCAAATGCATCTTGGCAACCATAAGTATCTTGTACCATTCCGTCGCTTGCGCCATCTAATGCGTCACATTGCTGTGCGACTTTACTTGAAACGAGTGCAAACTCTTCTTGGGTGAAGCCATTTTGTAAAGATGCGAGCACATTTTCGACGTCAATATCTACTAGGCTTGAATATTGCTGAATACCATAAAGCTGCGAAACAGCTGCTTTGGGTAAGTTGAACCCTGGGTTACCCACTAAGAAACCATCATATAAATCGGCATAGCGTGTTGCGGCAACCATGGTATGGCGTCCACCGTTTGAGCAACCTCCAAAGTAAGAACGATCAGGCTGTTTACCATATGCGGTTTCAATTAAAGATTTAGCCATTGGCGTGAGTTCGGCAACCGCATTGTAGCCATAATCTAAGCGTGCCTGAGGATCTAGCCCAAACATGGGTGCTGCTGATGCGTGTCCGGTGTCGGAACTGATGACTGCAAAGCCTTTGTTTAGCGCACCAGAATCCTTGCTTGCAGATGTAAGGAAACGACCAACGGCTTTTTGCACTTTACCATCTAAGCCGCCATTGGCTTGGTAATAAAAACGGCCATTCCAGTCTGACGGTAAACGCATTTCAAAACCAATAGCGTACTCGGCATCACCATCCATCCCTATGCCAGTTCTTTCGTTCATTTTCCCTGTGATTAAACAATGTGAAGGAGACGGGTAAATTTCGCCTGCGTCATATTCCACATCACCCGCGGGGATGAGTTCTGCACTGATAATTGTAGTGTCGGCATAATTGAACTCAGTTGCGAGTGTTGCACAACTGGTGATACTTGCAGGTATGGCGGCCTCAAGTTGTGGAATGCCTTCCGAAGATGAGTCACTATTGCAGCCGTAAAGAGCAATACACAAAGGTGCTAAAGCTAAGGGAATCCATAGATTTTCCGTTTTCATATTAATCCTCATTGTTCATACCTGAATGGTAATATGTTAAACGTATAACATATGATTTGCAGGGTAAATACTGATAAGAATTTAATGACTAATGGGTCTCAGTTTCTACATTGTTGGGAAATAGATCGCAGTTGGTTTGACAAAACAGAAATTTAAGCAGCTTTTAACTAAGATAAATACTTTGCTAGCAATGTGATAATGTCATTTGGATTGGCTGAGGTGTTTTGTACAGAGGCTGCAAATCTTGTTGAGCTTTGTTTTACTATGGGTATAAAAACAGACTCATGAATAAACATGAACCTGCGTATAATCAAGACTGTACAGTATAATAATGCTTATTTTTCAGTGTCTCTATAATCTTTTTCTACAGCGTTGAGCCTTAGGGTAAATGCTTGTAAGTGTGTGCGCATTTCTGCCTCAGCTTGTTGACCGTCTTGTGCGATAACCGCTGCAATAATTGCGTCATGAAGGCCTACTGGATGGACTTTGTCATGGCTAGGTTCAAATTTTGAAGTTGCATTACTGATAACTTGCAACAGAGATTTGACGATAGCCGCGAGAAAACGATTTCCTGACATATCAGCTAAAATATAATGCACTTTCTGGCGTGAATAAACGGTATCAGAATAGTCTAATATGTGTTCTTCACAGCGAGAGGCCTCACGTAATTTTTCTGCCAGTTCAGGGGTGCAATTTTGCGCTGCTAATTTAGCCACCATAGGCTCAATTTGTAATCGTGCCTCGCAGACTTCGGCGAATGACATTTTTTCCATGATGAACAATTCCTGACACACATTAGTCAGTCGTTCAAATGTCATCAGTTTTACGAAAGCGCCACCCATCGCACCTTGTTTAATTTCTACAAGGCCACTCGCTTCAAGTCCTTTAATTGCTTCTCGCACTACAGTGCGACTTATTTGAAACAATTCAATGAGTTCTCGTTCGGATGGTAGTTTATCACCAGCTAAATACTTACCTTCAAAAATAGCATTCTTTAGTTGGTTTCCTATTTCATCGGAAGCTTTCATGTGTTTGACTGAGGTAAAGTTAACCAAGTTCAGTGTCCTAAATTTGTTCTGGTTTATATTCTATCATGCTCATACATATGCTTAATAGTTATGCTGATGAAATATCCTTGTTTTCCCGCTCCTATTTATGCGTCACAACTGCTTGTAAGTATATGACTCAAATTCGATTATTTGCTTTCTGTTGATATTCATCTGTTGAATTTCTCTCATCGGTAATGCCTATTATATTTTTGTTGTTAGAAAGTCACAAAATCACTTTTTTTTGAGAGCTACTCCATAGATGTAATAACTATCCCTTTATGGGTAATATCATATGTCATACATTTAACGTATCAAATTTGGGGTTAACATTAACTATTATCATATTAAGACTTTTCCCCACTTTCTGAGCGAACCCTACTTTTGATGCAAGTAGAACACAGTAGCTCTGTACGGTTATGAGCGGGTCCAATATCGCAGTTAATGCTGTTGGACCCATTGTGACAGTGAGGGCAAAAGGAGTATGACAATGAGTAATAATGATTCAAAGAAGCCGGAAGCAATCGATCAATACACCGCGAATGTCCTGCAAAATGGTATTTCACGACGTAGCTTTTTAACTCGTGCTGCAGTGGGTACTGGCGCAGTTGCATTTACCGGTCTAAGTGGCGGAATGGCTTCTGCTGCAACAGATGAAGCCTGCCAAAACGCAGCTAAAAGTTCAGATGGCGGCGCAACGTTAGAGTTTATGCCTAAGCCGAAACCGATTTCTGACAGACTGATCGTATCGACACAAACGTTCGACGTGGTTGTGGTTGGTGCCGGTGCTTCAGGTGTTCCTGCGGCACTATCAGCGGCTGAGAATGGCGCTAAAGTTGCGGTATTACAAAAACAAGCGATTGTCGTTTCTCAAGGTAACACAGGTTCTGGTATTGATTTGGCCAACAGCGATAAGGCTGGTGTCGAAGCCATGGTTAGCCGTTTAATGAGCGACAGTGCTCACCGTTGTCACCCTGAACTTGTTAGAGAATGGGCGTATAACTCTGGTGAGGCAGTTTCTTGGGTTATCGATCGTGCTAAAAAAGGTGGCGCGCAAATCGTAGACCAAGGCACTAAAGTGCAACATGGTATTCGTGGTGTCACTGAACATAAGCTCAATTTTGTGACCTCATTTTGTGGCCCTAAGCCATATACCACAGGTGACGGCATGCGTGATTTAGCTAAAGTAGCTGAAAAAGCGGGTGTTAAATTCTTCTTCAACATGCCTGCACAACAACTAATCCAAGATGAATCTGGCAAAGTTATTGGTGTTATTGCCAAAGACCGTGATGGCAAATACCACAAATACCTTGCTAAAAAAGGTGTGATTTTGTCGTCTGGTGATTATCAGAATAACGAAGCAATGTGTAACTTCTTCATTCCTGATTTGAAGCATTTTGAACGCAAGCAAATGGATCGTACTGGCGATGGTTTCTCTATGGCTTACTGGGCCGGTGGCGTAATCGAACCTATCGGTCATACCAAAATGTTGCACGATTTTGATGCCGGTCCAGCTTCAATGTGTGATATGCCATTCCTTGCTGTTAACCGCAAAGGTAATCGTTTCGTCAATGAAACGGTTGAAATGTCATTGATGAATAACTACCTACGTGATGCAGAAAATGCGGGTAACTACTCTCAAGTCTTTGATTCTAACTACATGGACCAAGCTGCTAACTGGCCTGGAAAACTGTACTCACCTGAAGAAATGAAAATCTATATGCCTGAAGATCCAGCGCCTAAGGTCGGCGTGTTTGCATCTCAGACAAATACCTACTCAGCCAATACCTTGGAAGAGCTTGCAGTAAAACTGGAATGTGACCCTAAAACCTTCGTTGCCAATGTTAAGCGCTATAACGAGCTTTGCAAAACCGGTAAAGATGACGATTTTGGTAAGCCTTCATCAAAAATGCTTCCTGTTGTTAAAGCCCCTTTCTATGGCATTCACCGCCGCATGCGTATCTCAACCCTCTGTTCAGGAATGCTAGTCGATAAAAATCATCAAGCGCTTGATGCTGATGGCAACAAAATTGGCGGCTTATTCGTTATCGGTAACTTAGGTGGTGGCTTCTATGGTGGCGTTGATTACCCACTGACTGTATTCGGATTGTCACTAGGACGTTGTTATACGTTTGGCTACTTAGCAGGTAGGTATGTGGCCAAGCTATAAAACGAACACCCAGTTAAATGGATGCCTGACACTTGGCAACCTTCCCAATGAATAATGGAATAACACAATGAAGAAATTAACACTGCGCAACATCATGCTTTGTCTTGCATTGAGCTTTTTCGCAAGCGGTGCAATGGCAAACAATAACACCTTATTGGATCAAACTCATGCGGCTAAAGGACTCAAATGTGCTAGCTGCCACGGTAAAGCTGAAATTCGTGAACCTGTGACTATGTCTAAATGCGTGACATGTCATAACACCCAAAAGCTAGCAGCCAAAACCAAGAATGTGAAACCTACAAATCCACATGAAAATCGTCATTTTGGCACTGAAACTGACTGCCTTAAATGTCACAGCGTACACCAAAAGTCAGAGAACTACTGTGGCAGTTGCCACCTTCGTTTTGACTTTGTTGTGCCATAAGTCGGCCATTTGGCACCTTAATATCTCGACCATAAGAAAACTTAACAATAATTAGGATGAGAAAAATGATGATGAAAACAAAACTACTACCTTTGGTTGTGGCATGCCTAGCAGCAAGCCCAGCCTTTGCGGCCGAGCCAATGGCCAATTTATTTAATGACGGCAGTGTAAATGGTCAATTTCAATTATTTGACTTCCAACGTAACTTTGATGGCGATAGTACTGATCGACGTGATACATCATTCGGTGGTCTTTTCTACCTGCGATCCGGAGAAGCTAACGGTATAAGCTTTGGCAGTTCATTTGCTTCAGCTAACCCAATTTGGGATGCAAACGATGATGGTCTGTATGGCCTTGTTGGTGGTGGAGCGCCGGGCTCTAAGGTTGAACGTACATCTGTTAACCGTTTGCAAGAATACTTTGTTAGCGGCAACTGGTACGACACTAAAATAGTGGTTGGTGCGCAAGAGTTACGAACTCCCATGATGAACCCGTTCCCATTAAGAGCAATCCCGTTCACCTATCGCGGTGCCAGTATTAAGAATACCTCAATTGAGAACTTGGGCGTGTCAGCGCTGTATATCACTGATTACATGGGCTGGACCAACGAAGAGTTTGCTAGTGTGGCTGATGGTATCCGGGGGGAATTTGCACGTAAGGGCGTTTTCATCGATGTTGAAGACAACCCTATTTACGCCTTAGGTTTAGATTACAATCTGCCGTTAAATGCGGTCAAAGCCAAAACCAGTCTGTGGTACTACTCCATGGAAGACGTTTACAATCAGTATCATGTGAAATTGGACATGAGCGGTAAAATGGGCGCTGCCAACTGGTACTTCATTCCGTCTTATTTAAAACAAGACTCTACAGGTAAGCTAGATCAGAGCGCTGCACAGTTTGACACTTACCAGGCTGGGTTCCATTTAGGGATGAAATGGAGTGGGTTTGATGCCACGATTAAGTACGCAAAAACCGGTGATGGCGATGTTGTTGCCCCATTTGGTGATGAAAAAGTGATCATTCAGCAGGTGGTTCAGTCTTCGCGTGCTAATGAAGAAGGTTACGGTGCTCAGCTAGCATACAACTTTGCACCTGACTCTGCTCTCAGTGGTGTGAGCACATATCTTAACTGGGCTAGTTATCAGATTGATGGTGATTCAAGTAAAGACATTGATGAAACCGACTTGTCTGTTACTTACGATCTTTCTCAGTTTGTAAATGGTCTAAGTGTACGCGCACGTCATGCCATTGTTAATTACTCTACAGGCGATGACCTAACTGACACTCGTTTTTACGTCTACTATAAATTTGCTTTGTAATTGGGTTACAGCATATAGACTAGCTCTAAAATAGAGTGACGTTTTGTTAAGCCAGTTGGAATATCCAACTGGCTTTTTTATGTCAGTTAGCTTGCACAATATGTGGTTTAGGTTGTCAGCATAAAATGATTTACGCTGATTTCCTCGGTGTAAGAATCAAGTGTGTCGTTATAATTTTGCTGGAATTATGAATGGTTTAATTATCTATTTCGGATGTTTATCATTTAACTGCAGTAAATCCCAAAGATTGCCATAAAGATCTTCAAATACCGCCACAGTGCCATAGTCTTGCTCTTGAGGCGGGCGCACAAACTTAATCCCATCAAGTTGCATGCGGTTATAGTCGCGCCAAAAGTCATCGGTATTCAAAAAAAGAAATACCCGTCCGCCAGCTTGGTTACCAATAAAATCATGTTGCTCTGGTTTTGATGCCCGCGCTAACAGCAAAGATACCCCGTTTGAACCCGGAGGTGCGACTACAACCCAGCGTTTGTCTTGTTCTGCTTGATAGGTGTCTTCAATCAATTCAAACTTCAATTTATTGACATAAAAATCGATGGCTTCATCGTAATCATTCACCACTAGCGCGATGTGAACTATAGACTGTTTCATTATTATCCTTTGATAGCTTTGTAAGTTAGCGTTGTATATTAGCTAGTGAGTTAATGCAAAATTTACTGTGCCATCGATTATGCATTAATTAACCTGAACTCGGGATAACAAATGCCTCGCAAACAGCCCTTTGCCTTGCTAACTGCGTTATTTTTTACATGAGAAGACTTGCAACAGGCCCGCTATTGACGCGTTAATTGGTTAGGTTTGGAGATATTGACGCATAAAAAAAGCCACAGTAATGAACTGTGGCTTACTGATACTAGCGAGTCAGTTAATTCTAAATCGATTAGTTCTTTTTAGAATATTTTGCCGCTTCTTCACCTGCTAAGCGACCGAAGGTGATGATGCCTGAAATTGCATTGCCACCTAAGCGGTTAGCACCATGAACACCACCAGTGACTTCACCAGCGCCATACAAGCCAGGTATAACCTGTTTCTGAGCATTCATGACTTCAGTTTTGGTGTCGATCATCACGCCACCCATAGTGTGGTGAACCCCAGGTGTCACTTCGATTGCATAGTAGTTACCTTCGTTTAGTGCACGAGGTAGATTTGGACGCTCAAAATCAGTGTCTTTACCGCTGCTCACTAAGCTATTATAACGTGCAACTGTTTCGGTTAACGCTTTACCGTCAATACCTTCCATCTTGCCTAATTTCACTAAGCTGTCTGCCGATGGTGCAACACCTAAACCAATATACTTATCGATTTTAGACAGTGATTTACGTACAGAGTCATCAAAAATCAAATAAGCTGATTTACCCGTTTGCGCTAAGATTGCCGCAGATGCTTTATCACGAGTGGTAATTTCGTTGACGAAACGCTTACCTTCACGGTTAACCAAAATCGCACCATTACCACGTACCGCTTCAGTGACCATTACGCCACCTTTTACTGATAGTGTTGGATGAGCTTGGATGTATTCCATGTCTTTCAAAGCGCCACCGGCATTTTCAGCCACATCCAGACCATCACCTACAGCACCAGGTTGGTTAGTAGAGATAAAGCCTTTTAATGAAGGATCAAGCTTAGCGACACGTTCGTTATTTTTAGCGAAACCACCCGTTGCTAAGATGACTGCATCGGCTTTCACCCAGTAGTAACCTTTATACATTCCCTTAACCAGAATACCTTTCACTTTGCCGCTGTCATCTTTAAGTACTTCAATGCCACGAGTGTTCATGCGTAAGTCGATATTGCGTTTTACGGCATTATCATAAAGCACTTGAACAACATGAGCACCCACACCTGCGCCACCAGTTGGACGGTGTGCACGCTTAACCGATGCACCACCCATCATGCCAACATCGGTTAAATCGGCGCCCATTTTGGTCATCCAATCAACTGAGCCTTTAGAGTGTGAGCTTAAGACTTCAACTAATGCTGGATCGTTTATATCACGGCCGCCTTTCATGGTGTCTTTGAACATTAGCTCAGGGCTATCTTTAATTTCTTTGGCTTTTTGTTGATCAGTCCAAGCAGCGTTCATACCACCTGCAGCCAATTTAGCGTTACCGCCGATAACAGGCTCTTTTTCAATCAGAATGACTTTCGCACCATTATCTGTTGCCGATATTGCCGCAGAGAAACCTGCGCCACCAGAACCAACAACCACTACATCAACCGTATCGTGAGGTGCACTAGCAAGAGCAGCCTGACGTTCTGCTTTATCTTTGGCCAGTTCAGCAATAGTGGGTTCGTCACGTTTCCATTTTTTAGCATATGGCATATTGAAATCGAAGCTGTGGCAAGAATCACAGTACACCATCGATTTTTCGTGCGCGCTGTGACATGAGGTACAAGCCACTTCACCGGGAAAATGTGAAGCATGAGCATTGTAATGTTCATGTTTTGTGGTTTCAGCCACTTCAGCTAAAGTGCCATGGCAAGAAACACATTGGGCATTTTCATAGGTTAAGCTGTCGTTTGATAGCTCGCCATCTGGAGTATGACAGCTATCACACTCTTGGTTTTGCTCATGGAATTCAGCTAAGTTATCAGCCGCAACAGCGTTGCCCATTAGGCCTGCTGTGCCCATTAGCGTGGCAAGGCAGACTGCAAGTTTCATTTTTTTCATTTTTGCTCCTCCTTCTAAACCTAATGATGCTTAGTTGATTAGGTATAAAAGCCAGTTATTGTTTTAGTGTGGCTGAAGTGAGATCACTTCACTTTAAAAGTTCGGTCTAAAATTAGGTGTTAAGTTGTTCAGCGGTTACTTCTGCTTACCTTAATCTTTATCCATGCCACTAAAACCAGCAATAAGATAAACACCAGCAGTGACAGAAATGACAACTCAATCACAAGCATGAAAAGGTGCTATGCAAAGATGCATAGCTATAAGGGCGTGTATGCACTTTTGCATAGCTTATGTGGCGCTAGATCACATCGAATTAATATTTAGGTAAAAGGTACATAATGATTTACTAATTCGCGGAATGCGGCACAGTTTCAAATGAGCGAAATAGTTAATATCGCAGTATGAAGATCCTATTACTATTAGTTATTACCCTCACTTTTCCTGCATTCGCGCAAGACAGCATTGTGCTAGGTGTGCATTCAAAAACAGCGCCATTAGAGTGGCGTAATAACGGAGTGGATCAAGGATTTAACATTGAGTTGATGGATAGAATTGGTCAGCTTACTAACAAGCGCATTCTTGTGCGGCGTAAGAGTTTTCAGCAATTAGTTCAAGATGTGTATAACCCTAACAGTGATATTGACGTGATTGTTGTGGTGAGCCCGGTGAACATGGATCGCAAGTTAGCTCAATCTGATCCTATCTATGCCACCCACGCTAAAGCTTATACTTTGCAGGGTAAGGGGTTAATTAACAGTTGGGCAGATTTAATTGGTAAGCGGGTGGCCATTAAAAAAGGCGCTTTTGTTGATGTGTTTTTATCTGACCATTTGCAAAATTTCGACCGCGTGGATGTTGATTTGTATGAAACCGGTTTTCAATTACTGATTAAAAATCAAGTCGACGTGGTGATTGCTGAAAGCTTTGTTGCGCGGCGTTTACTTCCGCTGTATCCATCGGTGCGCAGTTCGAGTGATGCACTCATTTATGGCGCGTTTAATTTTGTCGCTAATGAGTCGAAAACAGAACTCATGTATCAAATTAATGAAGCGCTTAGGCAGTTAAAATTATCAGGCGAATACGACCGACTGGTTAATAAATGGTTTGGTACCGGGCGTGAAAAAGTGGATTTAACCTCTTCTGAAAAGCGCATGTTTGCTCTAGCCATTTTAGTGGCGATTATTTCTGCTATCGGGATGATTTTCACCGGATTGATAAGCGCTAGTTTACGCCGTCATACTAAAGCCCTTGATGCCGAACTCATTCAGCGCAGGCGCATTGAAGCTGAGATATCTGAATTATCTAAACAGTTCCAATCTGTTCTCGATGGCATCCCCAATGGCGTAACCATAGTAAACCAAGACTTGCAGCATTTATGGAGTAACGATAACAATATTCATTTGTTAGATTCAGCAGCATTTTACTATATCGACAACCATGCATTTGTTCTTAAAACGGCGGTGCTCGAGGTACTCTCTAGCCAAACCCCTTTGATTGCAGAGATGCGCTATCAACAGCAGTTTTGGCAATTACAAATCCATCCTATTGCAGAAAAACAAGTGGTGATTCTACTTGAGGAAACCACTGAACAGCATAGATTGAGGCAAGCAAATGAAGAAGTTAGCCGCTTAGCGTCACTAGGCGAGTTGTCTGCGGGAATTGCTCATGAAATCAATAATCCAACCGGCCTGATTGTGCATGCGGTATCATTATTTACCGCGGCCTTAAAAGACTTAACCCCAGCAGCAAGGCACTATCAGCAACAAAATCCTTTTTGGCTTATTGCAGGATTACCCCCAGATGTTGCCATTGAAGAGCTTCAGTACAGTTGCGGCTCTATTGAAGAGGGCGCCAAACGTATCAGCCGAATTGTTAATGACTTAAAACGTTATGCCATGCCGCACATTGCCGATCAATATGCTCGAGTATGCCTAAATGACGTGGTTCAAGTTGCCCAGCGTCTTACTGCCAATCAAACCAAGGTCCATCAGATCAGCATGAGGTTATGTCAACCTAGTCCTATAATTAAGGGCGATGCGCAACAGTTACATCAGGTATTAATCAACCTTATTCAAAATGCTTGTCATGCCTGCACTGAACAACATGGCGAGATTATTATAGAAACTCGCATTGCTGGCAATACGGCAATATTGAGCATTATCGATAACGGTTGCGGCATGAATAGCGCCACGCTCAAACGTATTACCGAGCCCTTTTTTACCACCCGTCGCAACGAGGGCGGCAGTGGTTTGGGTTTATCGGTATGCAGCAAAATAATTAAAGAGCATCAAGGCGAAATGCAGATGCAGTCGAGTATAGGCAAAGGCACGCAAATTAGTCTGATTTTTACATTGGAACAATACATATGAAACTGGCCAGAAATATTCTGTTAATCGACGACGAAGCCGCCTGGTTACGCACACTCGCGATAACCCTTAACCGTCTCGTTCCTGAGGCTGACATAGATACTTGTCTAGACAGCCGTCAAGTACACAGCCGCTTACAAGTGGGTGATTATGCGCTAGTACTGGTCGATCTTACTATGCCATTTCACTCTGGCGAAGAGCTATTAGCGATGATCCGCAGTGACTTTCCCAATACTCGGGTGATTATTGTGACTGGGGTGAATGAGGTTGATACCGCAGTGCGCTGTATTAAAAATGGCGCTTATGACTACTTTATCAAAACAGACAATGTCGATAATCTCGCGCGTACGGTACGCCGAGCGCTAGAAGTGGTTGGGCTTGAAAGAAACTACCTGCATATCAAAGAAAAATTCTTAAGTCGTACTTTAGATAACCCGCAAGCGTTCAATAATATTTTAACTTGCGAGCCACAGTTATTAGATCAATTTCGTTATCTTGAAGCCGTATCTTGTAGCCCTGAACCCTTGCTAATTTATGGTGAAAGCGGCACTGGCAAAAGCGAGTTCGCCAAATCTTGCCATGCGCTTTATAACCCGAATGAACCTTTTATTAGCATTAATCTTGCCGGTATTAGTAGCGAGTCCTTTGAGCAAAAAATGAGTGGCCAGCTGTATCATCACCATAATGGCGAGCTTGAAGCGGTTGCAGGCCTATTGCATCAAGTAGGAAGTGGGGTGCTGTATTTGAATGAAATAGGCGCGTTGCCTCTGGATGCACAAGTTAAGCTATTAGCGCTGTTAGACACTAAACAATATTACCCTTTAGGCAGCGACACCGCTTATCCGGTTAAATGTAAGTTTGTGGTATCGACTCAAGATGACTTACTCAAACTACACCAAGCAGGTGAGCTTAGAAGCGATTTACTCTACCGCTTACGGGCTCATAAAATTAAATTACCACCGTTAGCAGAACGGCAGTTAGACATTGCTATGTTAATCAATCATTTCATCGCTCTTGCTGCCGCTGAAATGAATCTACCTGCGCCTATTCAGCCTCCCGATTTAGCGCCCAAGCTCGCCAGTTATGATTTTCCTGGTAACCTTCATGAACTCAAAGGCATGGTTTTTGATGCTGTGAGCAGAAGTGATGGCATAGCGCTTAATACCTCTGCTTTTATGGAAGCGATTAATGAACACAAGTCATTAACGGCAGCGCCGCAAGATCGCATTATTTTTCCCAAACAACTGCCCACGATAGCGCAGATGAACCAAGCACTAATGGACGAAGCCATGAGCCGCACTGCCAATAACCAAACCGCAGCAGCGCAAATACTGGGTATTAGTCAAAGTGCGCTGAGCCGCCGACTTAAAGGGAGTTAGAGCTAAATACAGAATATTTATAAATATAATTTTGTTCGTATTTACGCTTTTCGCATTTCAATATGGCTCCTTGAGATTCATTTACCTAACAACGTTCACCTTAACCTCGCCTTAACCCCTCCATCGGTATGCTGGTGCCATTATTGTGTAATACACAGGTTTGGGGATGCAGTTGATGATGGTAAAACCGGCGCTACGAAAAGCGATGCTGGCACTGATGGTGACGAGCCTGTTGGGCTGCAGCAGTGTCGATAATGTCAATTACGCTGACCGAGCCAGTCAAGCTGAGGCGGATACGAGCCAACGTTTAATTGAGCAGTTGCTGCTGGCCTCAAAGACACAAGATGTGCCGACACAATCGATAGCGCGTTTAACTGACTTAGTTAATGTGCCTGAGTTGCAGAGCTTTATATCTGCTGCTTTGCAGAATAACCCTAGTTTGCAACAAAGCGTAGTGGCATTGAAAATGGCCTATGCCCAACACGGTATTACTTCTGCTAGCCGTTTGCCGTCAGTAGATGCCAGCTTTAGCGGCACTTCAACCGAAGACAGCGATGACAGTTATACCACTGATATTACCGTGAGTTGGGAGCTGGATTTATGGCAAAAAATTGCTGACAGCAGCAACGCTGCATTAAAAGACATTGCCAGCACGCAAGCCAGTCTTCAAAGCGCGCAAGACTTAGTCGCCGCCAACGTGATGCGCAGTTGGTTAGACATTAGCCTTAAACAACAACTTGTGGCGATTGAAACCCAGCGTTTAACGGTATTAGACAACAATAAAGCACTTATTTTAGCGCGTTATCGTGTTGGCTTAGGCAGTTTAGAAGATCTCGATAATGCCAATACTAGTGTCGCCAGTACACAAGCTACCTTAGCCGATTATCAACAACAGCTTGCCCAAAGCAAGCGTGATTTGACCTTGCTTACAGGGCAATGGACCGGCAACGATTTAGCGGTAAACATTACTGCGGAATTTCCTGCAGTGTTGAATCCCATTAACTCACTAGGGCAACAAAATCTAAGTCAACGTCCTGATATTAAAACTGCATTTTACAATATTGAAGCCGAAGTATTACGTACCGATGCCGCCTATAAGGCTATGCTGCCGTCGATCAGTTTATCAGCCAGTTTGACCGACATGGCGCAGTCGCCAACAGATGCATTACTCACCGGACCTTTATGGAGTGTGCTGGGGCAATTATCTGCGCCCTTGTTCCAAGGTGGCAAATTATCATCACAAGCTGAGTTAGCCCAATTAACCACAGAGCAGCGCTATTGGGTCTATCAAGAAACCCTATTAAATGCGGTTAACGAAGTGGAAAACACTGTGGGCCAAGAATACTCCCTCGCCAAACAACAACAGCATTTAATTGAAGCGCAACTCAGCGCCGAGCGCAGTTTTGTCAGTTACGAGCAAAAGTATCGTCAAGGCTTAGTCGACATTTTTGATTTACTAACCGTGCAACAGCAAACCTTTGATGTTGAAGCGCAACTTGCTAACACCATTTATAACCGTCTTATAAACCGTATTGATTTAGGCCTAGCGTTGGGCTTAGGGGTATTACATGAAGTTTAATCGTCTAAACGTTATTGTCACCGTATTATCATTGGGCAGTATTTTTGCTACCTTAGGTTATACCGTCTCGCAATTACCGCCTGCGCCTAACCAACAAGCATCCGCTACAGAGCAACCTATTAACCCAGTGGCGAGTACAGCAGCAATCTCATTATTACCTCAAGTGGGGGTAGTGGCTGTCAACGGACAACAATATCAAGCTGAAGTCATCGGTTTTGGTGAAGCAAGACCACGTTATGAACTCACGCTAAGCGCCGAAGTAAGCGGTAAGATTGACAGTGTTCATCGTCAATTTGAATCCGGTCTGGTGATTAAAAAAGGCACAGTATTAGGCCAAATTAATGATATCAGTTATCAGCAAGCATTAACGCAAGCGCAAACCGATGTCGCCCAGGCTGAGCTCGATTTACTCGAGGAACAACGCCAAGGTGAACAAGCAAAATCAGAATGGTTACGTTCAGGTTTTTCTGGTGAGCCTGAATCACCGTTAGTGCTCAGAACACCACAATTAGCCCAAGCGACTGCCGCATTAGAGAACGCCAAGTTAATCCTTAAAAAAGCTAAGCAAGATGTGGCTTATACCAAGATTACTGCGCCATTTGATGCGCTAGTGGTGAGTCGTGATATTCAGCCCGGAAGTTATGTACAAACCGGCACCCAACTGGGCACTTTATACAGCGTTGCAGACGTTGAAATTAATGTGCCATTGTCAGATTTACAGTGGCAAAACCTGCCAGAGTTTGACAATGCACAGCTTGCTAAAACCCCTTGGGATGTCACCTTGTACAGCGCCGATGGCCGTAACCAGTGGCAAGGTTATATTGAGCGGGTTGAACAACATTTAACCCAAACTAGTCGTCAACGTTCATTAATTGTGGTGGTCGACAATCCACTCACGCAACAAACTCACTTGTATCCAGGCACCTTTGTTAAAGCACAAATCAACGGCAAATCATTAAGTGATTTATGGCAATTACCGTCGTCGGCTATTTCACAACAAGGTGATATTTGGTTTATCAATGATAGCAGTCAATTGGCTAAATCAGCTGCCAATATCGCCTTTGAAAAAGACGGTTTTGTGTATGTATTGCCTATTGTTAGTGAGCAAAGAGGTCGACCGAGCTTAATCCAAATTGTTAAGCGCCCTTTAAGCAGCTTTAAAGTGGGCACTAAGGTGCTTGCTAAGTTAGAGGTTTAAGCCATGTCGGGATCTCAATCTACACATTCAGGGGCGATAGCCTGGTTTGCTAGAAATTCAGTAGCGGCTAACTTGCTATTAATTGCCATGATAATCGTGGGTCTTTTCTCCTTAGGCAGCTTACGCAAAGAGGCCTTTCCGAGTTTAGAACCCGACAGGGTGACAGTGTCGGTGACTTACGACAGTGGCGACCCAGTGCTGGCTGAAGAAGGCATAGCAATTAAAATTGAAGATGCATTAGAAACCGTGCCGGGCATAAAACGGATAACGTCAACATCCAACGCCAATGGCAGTAGTGTGATAATTGAGAAAACCAGCGCTTATGATTTAGACACTTTACTCACTGATATTAAAACCAATGTCGATGCGATTTATAACTTTCCTAGTGAAGCTGAAAAACCCGTTATTGATAAAATGCGCATGCAAGATCATGCCTTGTGGATTGAGATCTACGGCGATGCTGACCGCGCGACGTTGCAGGCATTAGCCGAACAACTTAAATCGGATTTATTAAGTCAGTCAGCTATTCACGATCTCGAGATTAAAGCCAAAGCTGAGCCGATGATTTCTATAGAAATTGATGAAGCTAAGTTGCAAGCCTATGGACTGACGTTTGCCTCCGTGGCCAGTGCTGTGAATGCCGAATCGTCAGCATCCATTTCGACTAGCCTATATAACGACAACAAAACCGTGCGGCTAAAAGTATCACAGCAAGCTTACCAATTAGATGATTTTATGGCGATTCCGGTGATCACCAACAGTCAAGGTTCGCTGATAACCTTAGGTGATATTGCGACTATTAAAGACGGTTTTGCCGACGATACCTTTGTGTTGTCGCGTTATAACCAAGCTAACTCAAGCGCGATTGAAATTGTGATGGACGAAAATGGCGATATTGTTGATATTGTAGAGCAAGCTAAGCAAGTCGTCGAAAAATGGCGCAGCTCTAATGTATTACCCGACAACGTCAGTATTGCTACTTGGCATGACAAAAGCACGCTGATTATCGAACGCTTAAGCTTATTGGTTAAAAATGCCTTGAGTGGTATCGCTTTGGTATTCATTATTTTAGCGTTATTTTTAAACTTGCGAGTGGCATTTTGGGTTGCTGCAGGGTTACCGTTTGTGTTCTTCGGCACCTTGTTTTTTATGAGCAATACTTTTGCTGGCTTAAGCCTAAATGAAATGACCACTTTTGGATTTATTATGGCGCTGGGGATTGTCGTCGATGATGCCGTGGTGGTGGGCGAGAGTGTTTATAGCACTCGGCAAAAATACGGCGACAACATCGACAACACTATCAAAGGTACTTTAAAAGTGGCGACCCCAACGATATTTGGTGTGTTAACCACAGTAGTCGCTTTTGTTGCCTTAGCTAATGTTGAAGGTAATTTAGGGCAGATTTATGCCCAGTTTGGTACTGTCGTCGCCATTTGTTTGATGTTGTCGTTGGTTGAATCTAAATTTATTCTACCGTCACATTTAGCGCATATTAATACTCAAAAAAGTGCCAAGAAATCATGGTTTAATCATATCCAACATGCTGCCGATAGTGGCTTGCAGTGGTTTAGTCGAGTGATTTATCAGCCACTTATTGAGTTTGCATTACGGTTTCGTTATGCGGTGGTATTGCTGTTTATCGCACTGTTTATTGTGGTTGCAGGTATGCCGATAACGGGTAGTGTGCGAGTAGCATTTTTCCCTGATATTGCTGGCGACACTGTTGTTGCCGACTTTTCGATGCAAAATGACGCCAGTTTTGGCCAGACCTATAAAAATTTAATGACCTTAGAAACTGCTGCAAAACAAGTCGATGCTCAGCTGGTGGCCGAACAACAGCATAATAAGGACAGCTATTTAACCAGTTTGCATGTTATGGCAAGCAGCAGTGACTCGGGCCAAGTTCAGGTTGAGTTAGCGCCAGACAGTCCTTATAGCCTCAAAGAATTTAGCCAAAAATGGCTTGAGCTTGTTGGCCAAATGGAAGGCATAAAAAAGCTGAAAATATTATCGAAGCAAGAAATGCTCGATAATTTTAAAGTGGAAATTAAAGCCAGCGATACCGATTCCGTCTTTGCTGTTGGCCAAGCGATAAAAGCGCAGCTAGAAACCATGGATGGCGTCAGTGGTATCGATAACAATTTAGACATAGGCGAGCCGCAATATCGTTTTGAATTATCCGCGCAAGGTCGTGCCCTAGGATTTGACACCGAAACCTTATCGAGCCAGATATTGCAGTCATTTGGCGGCGGTGTAGTACAGCGTTTTCAACGTGGTAAAGATGAGGTAAAAGTTCGAGTACGTTACCCTGATGAAGATCGTCAAACCATCGAAGATATTAAGCTTGCCAATGTTCGAACTAGCGACGGTACTATTGTGCCATTAAGCCACGTGGCGCAGATTTTTAATGATTACCAACCGTCGAACATTACCCGTATTGACAGTCAACGGGCGGTATACATCAGTGCTGTACTAGACAAAGATAAAATTGCCTCAAACGAGCTTGTTAGTCAGCTAAAGCAGACGTTAGTGCCGCAGTTAGCAGTGCAATACCCCGGTGTGAGTTTCAATTTTGCCGGTGAAGCTGAGCAACAAGCTGAAACCACAAGTTCGATAGGGTCGATGTTTGTGCTGGCGTTAATTGCCATTTATGCCTTGCTAGCCATCCCGTTAAAATCATACATACAACCGGTGATTATCATGACCGCGATTCCGTTTGGTATTGTTGGCGCCATTTTAGGCCATTGGTGGAATGACTTAACCATTAGTATTTTATCGTTAAATGGTATTTTGGCCTTAAGTGGCGTGGTGGTAAACGACAGTCTATTGCTGGTATCGCGCTATAACGAGTTGATTAAAGAAGAGGGTTTGTCGGTACACGATGCTATTGTTGAGTCATGTACCAGCCGGCTTCGTGCGGTATTGCTTACCTCAGTGACGACCTTTGCTGGTTTAGCACCTTTGTTAGGCGAAACCTCATCACAAGCACAGTTTTTAATACCTGCTGCGGCAGCGCTGGGTTATGGTATTTTATTTGCTACCGTCATCACCTTGATTTTGACGCCATCTTTGTTGCTCATTCAATGTGAGTCAAAAGCATTTATCAATCACGTTATGGCTAAACTGCGCCCAAATCATCATAAGACTAGCTCAGTGGCGTCGTAAACCGAGGAATATATTCGATGTTCACCGACAAGTTGCAGTTGTTATTGGTTGAAGACGATCTTGATTTAGCTACGGCGGTGATCGATTACCTAGAGCTAGAAGGTATTCTTTGTGACCATTCTGCCAATGGCAGTGCAGGGCTGAATCTGATTTTACTCAATCGCTATGATGCAGTGATATTGGATTTGAACTTACCTAAAATGAACGGTTTGCAAGTGTGTGAATCTTTGCGGCTGCAAGGTATCGATGTACCAGTACTCATGCTTACCGCGCGCGACACGCTTAACGATAAGCTCGACGGCTTTGCCAAAGGTGCTGATGATTACCTCATTAAGCCGTTTGCAATGGAAGAGCTCATTGTACGCATTCGAGTATTATCCCGTCGCCGAAGTGGTCAAGCTATGCGCCTGACCGTGGCCGATTTGGTCCTCGATTTGCAGCAGAAGCAGGCATTTCGCAATGGAGTAGGCTTAAAGCTATCGCCGACAGCGTTTAAAATTTTAGACGTGTTAATACGAGCGAGCCCTAACCCTGTGTCGCGTGAAAAACTGATGCAAAGTGTGTGGGGAGATGACCAACCAGACAGTAATAGTTTAAAAGTACACATGTTTAATTTACGTAAACACCTTGATGGCAACCAGGAACTCAAGTTGCTGCATACCGTTAGTGGTCATGGTTTTGCCATTAAAGATAACCAGTAGGATAGCCATTAGATGAAATTAACTCCGAGCCTGCGAATTTTTGTACTACTGGTCATGTTGTTTACTGGTATTAGTACCATTTTAATTTTATCGATGCTCAGTGTGCACTATTTTATTTCTGGTATGGACCAAATCTTACAATCTACCATGTACGCTCAAGCACAAGATCAACAGGTTATCGATGGTCAGCCGAAAACATCACATTTTTTTACGGTGGCTTCACGTTGGCAAGACCTACCCGAAGAGATCCAACAAAATATTAAGTCTGAGCCTAGCGAGTCTAACGTCTTGTATAAAAAAATTATTGGCGGCTCGCCCATTACGCCCCCTGTAAAAGGCTTTTTTGTTATAAAAGTGCTTAAAGGCAATGAGGTGCGATATGTCTCCAGTATTTTTGACAGTAAAGCTGGCACTATGTCTCCTCCTAAAGGCATTCCCTTTTTTGTGGTGATATTAGCGACTGCAATTTTAGGTATTGTGATGTTTACTATCGTGTTGATGTTAATGATGCGAAAAGTGGCGCGGCCAATGAAGCGTTTAAGAACTTGGGCGAAAGGATTAAATAGCCAGCAATTAGCTCAGCCAATACCCGACTTTCATTTTAGCGAATTAAATACCTTAGCCGATATTGTTAAAACGAGTTTAGGCACTGTGCAGGAAAGCTTAGATCGTGAGCAACAATTTTTAGGCTATGCCAGCCATGAGTTACGCACCCCAATAGCGGTTATTCGGACTAATACTGAATTACTGCAAAAGCTGATAAGCAAAGGTGGTAGCGCTGAAAAGCAAGCCCAAGTGCTTAACCGTATTGAACGTGCAGGGCTCACCATGACAGATCTCACCGAAACCTTATTGTGGTTAACCCGGCGCGAAGGTAAAAGCTTACCCTTGAACGACGTTAATCTGGGTCAGCTTATTCGTCAGCTTGTGCAAGAGTTAAGGTATTTAATCCACGGCAAAAATATTGAAATCAGTATTGAAACCGATGACTCAACTCATCAACTGCCTGATACTCTCTGTCGAATTATTATCACCAATATAATCCGTAATGCTTTACAGCACACTATTGAGGGCAGCGTAACCATTCGTCAATCGTCCAGATTGGTGAGTATCGCTAATCAGTGTGACTCTTATGCAGATAGCTTTGAAGAGCTCGGCTTTGGTTTAGGGCTTGAGTTAACCACTAGACTCATTACGCAATATGACTGGGATTATCAAAATCTAGATACTAATCGCGGCCACAAAGTGTCTATCGATTTTAGCCGTTAAAATTGCTCTTTAACATTAGGCTACAGGGGGAAGGTAGCCATTGTTTACACTATCAATCACTATGAATATCTACCTAGCTAAAGCCAGCGACACCATCGCTGGCTTTTTTGCGGGTCATTTGTGATTACGTCAATTCAGATAAAACCAATCGTTATAATGTGATTATAATTACATTATCATTAGGTGTTAACTTAATTCGATTGTACTGCAAAGTAATCGGCCTATAATGAGGGGTATCTTGACGCCGTACTAGGTTATGGGATCGCTGCAATGAAATACCTCACACATTTATTTTCTCTTCGTATTGGGCATGCGCTCAGAGAGTCGTTAAAAGACGCTCCCTACAAAGCCAATGCATTCTCTAAAGATTTATTAGCTGGTTTAACGGTTGGCATTATTGCCATTCCACTGGCGATGGCACTGGCAATTGCTATTGGTGTTGCACCGCAATACGGATTATATACCGCCATTATTGCCGGGTTTATTATCCCGCTGACCGGTGGATCACGTTATAGCGTATCTGGCCCGACTGCGGCGTTTGTGGTGATCCTTTACCCCATAGTGCATCAATATGGTCTGTCTGGATTATTGCTAGCGAGTATTTTGTCTGGAGTGATACTCATCGCTATGGCGTTGTTACGCCTAGGTCGCTATATCCAATATATCCCTGAGTCAGTCACCTTAGGGTTTACCGGCGGTATTGCGGTAGTGATTGCTGTGCTGCAAGTTAAAGATTTTTTCGGTCTAAGCATCAGTGACATGCCTGAAAATTTTGTCGGTAAAGTTGCCGTATTAACGCAAGAATTACCGACATTGTCATTGCCGACACTGGTGGTGGGGTTAAGTGCGTTAGTGATGTTTATTTTGTGGCCTAAGCTCAAGTTACCTGTGCCAGCACATCTTCCGGCTGTGGTGGTTGCTAGTCTGGTGGCGCTAGTGCTCAATCAGCAAGGCTTTCCTGTTGCGACGATTGGTTCTACTTTTAGTTTTACTTTCGCCGATGGTTCAATTGGCGCCGGTATTCCATCCATGTTGCCTGATTTTCAATGGCCTTGGCTGCGGACCCAGTCGGGCGAATTACCTATTGAACTCAGTTGGCAATTGGCTAGCGATTTATTATCGGCGGCATTTGCGATTGCCATGTTGGGGGCAATTGAATCATTACTGTGTGCTGTGGTGCTCGACGGCATGTCGGGTAAAAAGCACAGTGCTAATAGCGAACTGCTCGGCCAAGGTATCGGTAACATTATCGCGCCATTTTTTGGCGGTATTACTGCTACAGCGGCCATTGCTCGTTCAGCGGCTAATTATAAAGCTGGCGCGGTGAGTCCGGTAGCAGCGATGATCCATGCACTGGTGGTATTAGTGTCTTTGTTATCGCTGAGTACTATTTTGGCGTATATCCCCATGGCGGGCATGTCGGCATTACTCATTATGGTGGCTTGGAATATGAGCGAAGCCCCTAAGATTGTGCATCTTATAAAAAAAGCGCCCGCAAGCGAGGTGCTGGTATTGCTGGTGTGCTTGTTATTGACCATCTTCTTCGACATGGTGATTGCGATCAGTGCGGGGATCATTTTGGCGTCGTTGTTGTTCATGAAACAAGTGGCTGATATGACCAAGGTGCAAGACATTAGCGAGCAGAAAAAGCATATTCATGTTGAATTACCGCCGCGTTGGAAAGTCTTTAAAATCAATGGTCCGTTATTTTTTGCCGCCGCGGACAGTGTCTTTGGTGAGTTGGCGCATTTGAGCGCTGATCAAGATGGGGTGGTGTTGTATTTCGATGGGGTGTCTATCTTAGATTCTGGTGGTGTTTCTGCATTGTACAAGTATATTGCGAAATGTAAGCACCACAATACCCGAGTATTGCTCGCGGATTTTCAATTTCAGCCACTTAAAACCTTAGCTAAAGCAGGCTTTAAGCCAGATGGCGTGCAGTGTGTTACTTACTCAACCTTGGCCGATGCACTCGATGATGTGGTCAGATAGAAATAAAAAAGCGCCCTACTGAACATCAATAGGGCGCTGGATATTGGCTCGAGCTATCAGTGTTTATTCGCTGGCTTTTGCCACTTCAATGTAATGCCAAGAATCTGCAATATGCAGTCTTGCTGAGGATACGTGTTTATTGCGCTCAACATTAATGTGGTTAGTTTGTTCTGACCACAATTCTTGAAGGGTCGTCATCTTAAGATAAAACCCCTCCATATTAGTGGTGATCGGTGTTTCCTGATAAACCCACAAATACTTACCCTGTAACTCAGTGCCCACATAGGTCAGGGTTAACGGATGTTGCTGCTGATCCTGCATCGAAAATGTCGATATAGCGTAATATGCAAAAGCTTCACGACTCACGGGATCGCTAATCAAATCGGCATTGCTATCTATTACTTGTTGAGCAGCATGCTCAGCGTCGTGCAAGTAAAATCGATGCTGAATTTCCAGCATACCGCTGCGCTGATTAAACACAATACTGGTGTAGGCTTCTTTTTGCTGGTGGCCATGGGCTTGGCCAGCCAATAAACTTAAGCCAATAACACTCAGTAATATTAGAACCAATTGACGCATTACTTTTTCTTCACTTTAATTTCAGGATCTTTCAGGGCTTCTTTATTGTCATGCATGATATCGCGATACTTATTACCCTTACGCTCTTCCTCTTTAAAGGCTTCAATGCGTGATGGGATAATTTGACGAGGATAATAGTTATTTTCAATATCCACATCGGCAGTTTCGCCGCGACGATCAACCACAGCAGACACTAATACATTATCTTTGTCGGTCACAATCAGTTTACTGACTTCAAACGGTGAGCGGCGCCAAATTTCAGCTGGCAGCACCAATGACTCGGTATCACCATTTTCAAACGTGAGTTCGAGCAAAATTGGCATCACTAAACCACCAAGATTGGAGAAGTTAAACACATAGTAGTTTTTATCTTCTTTCAATGCCCGCGCCAAGACTTGTTGCTCCCACGGATCCAGTTCGGCGTGTTTTTTGTTGTACTTGTTACGATCTTTATTGGTGACGCTGAATTGATCATGTTGGTCATGATAATCAGTATTACCTGGATTAAGTTCTACCCAGGTTTTTTGGCCACTTTGTTGATTACGTTCAACCGAATAAGGCATAGGTTTATCGTTATAATCTTGGCGACGACGATCAAAATCAATATCAGGATTATTGCTGTCTAAGCGCAGTTTATAAATACGATCTAGCGAGATATCGACATGATCTGTGGTGTAAAACCAGCCACGGAAAAACCAATCTAAATCAACCCCAGAGGCTTCTTCCATGGTGCGGAAAAAGTCGCTTGGTGTCGGGCGCTTATTCATCCAACGACGGCTGTACTCTTGAAAGGCAAAATCAAATAGCTCACGGCCTAATATCACTTCACGCAAAATGTTTAATGCAACAGCAGGTTTAATGTAGGCATTAGGACCAAGCTGCAACACACTGTCTGACTGAGTCATAATCGGAACTTGGACATTAGACTTCATGTATTCAATAACATCAGTTGGCTCACGTCCCCAAGATAAATTAGGATCCCATTCGCGGGTGGCAATGCCGTCTAAAAAGCTGTTTATGCCTTCATCCATCCAAGTCCATTGACGCTCGTCCGAGTTGACTATCATCGGAAAATAGTTATGACCGACTTCGTGGATCACCACGCCGATTAAGAATTGTTTTTCAGCCAAGGTGTATGTGCGACTGCCATCTTCATGCCAAATAGTACGTGGGCCATTAAAGCTGATCATCGGGTATTCCATGCCGCCAACGGGACCATTAACACTGATCGCTGCAGGGTAGGGATAATCGAAGGTAAAGCGTGAATAGACTTCAAGTGTATGAATCACTGCCGCTGTTGAATATTGCTGCCACAGTTCGCCACCCTCTTTAGGATAAAACGACATCGCCATTACATGTGGATTTTGGCTGTTTTTTTGTTGGTAGCCTTGAGCGTCCCAGATAAATTTACGTGATGATGCCCAAGCAAAGTCGCGCACATTTTCGGCTTTAAAATGCCAGGTTTTAGTGCCTTTGGCTGTACTCGATTCATTGGCTAGAGCTTCGTCTTTAGAAACAATAAATACTGGTTTGTCAGCTTTTTTGGCGCTATCTAAACGCTTGAGTTGTTCAGATGACAGCACGCTTTTACTGTTTTGGAGCACGCCGGTAGCGGCCACAATATGGTCACTAGGTACTGTCATGCTCACATCGTAATTACCAAACTCGAGCGTAAACTCGCCGCTGCCTAAGAATTCTTTGTTATGCCATGCTTCGTAATCTGAATAACTGGCGACTCGCGGAAACCACTGCGCTAATAAGAAGATGTCATTGCCGCCTTCACGATTATCGTCTGGAAAATGCTCATATCCAGAGCGAGCACCTACGGCATCTTCTTCTAAAATATTGTAGCCGTAATTAATGCGCAGTTGCGTCGATTGCTTGCTGTTTAGGGGGGTCGGTAAGTCGACCCGCATTTGAGCGCCAACTATGGTGTATTTCAGTGGTTTTTTATTGGCACCGGTTACCGCCGCAATTTGGTAACCCAAGTTATTGTCGGCTAAAAATTGTTGGCGACGAAGATCTTGCAGGCTGATCTTTGCAAATGCGCTATCGCCATAAGTGTTCTCAGCCCTAACGCTCCCATCAACCCCATAAAAGGCGCTGCTTCGTTCAGCAATTGAGTCAGATTTAAAACGATTTTGTTCTAATTGGAACCACAGATATTTAAGCGTATACGGAGAATTATTATGATAGGTAATGACTTGCTCACCTTGAATAGCACGCTTTTGTTCATCTAATGTGACATTGATTTTATAATCTACTTGTTGTTGCCAATATTCTTTACCTGGTTCGCCAGCAGCATTGCGATAATCATTTGGTGTGGGAAGGCTCTCTTCAAGTTGACGAAATTTGTCGTCGAACCGACCTTTACTTTGGACAATTTCTGAAGCCGAACTGGTGAAGATTGCTGAACTGGTCAATGCCAATATCAGCAAGTGAAGATACACGCGCATAAATACTCCTATGACTTCAGCAAGCTGATGCCATTAATCCCAAAATGATGATTTATTATTTTTTTGTTGGCGCAGTGTAACGAAAATGACAAGGTTATGCAGTGAGAAGAATGTTACTAAGTTTTGCACCTTGCTGATGCCAATTCCCTCTGGCATAAAAACAGCGAGTTTAATCAAAGATAGGTAAAAACTTTTGCAGGTTTTTATAGCGGGCGTCGGCTGAGGTGACTTCCGGTAATATTTTGTATTTATCCATAATTTGCTTATATTCGCCATTGGCTTTTAGCATCTGTATGCCGCGGTCAAAAGCGCTCACATAGGCTTTATTTTGCGGGTTAAAACCAATATATAAAGGAACCGGTTTACCTATAGTGCCTGCATAACGAAGTTGTTGATTTAAGTTTAGTTGACTTGCGGTGTACTCAATGACATTTTTGTTGTCGATAATCACCGAGTGGCGGCCTTTTATAAGGCGAATAATGTTCATCGCGATAGGGTCATTACCCGAGGCAAAATAGGTGCTCGGGTGGGAGTTAAGCCATGTATCCAGTTCTTTGCCATATTGGTAGCCAGTGACAACGGCAACCTGTTGGGTATTATTGAGGTCGGATATTTGCTCAAATGACTCAGTGCTGTCAACTAGAGTATAAAAGTCGTTACTTTTATAGCCCACAATCACATCATTACTCAGTAATTGATAGTTGCCTATCGCTTTTTTAGACAATCCAATAACAGCATCGACATTGTTCCTTTGAAGTTCAAGCATGACTCGTTTAAAAGGGGCTATCATAAATTCAACAGGTTGATTTTGAATTTCAAAAGCGCGACGAGTCAATTCCACAACATAACCAGTGTTAGTATCACAGGCATAGGGACACCAAATATCTGAGGCAATACGAATTGGCGCGGCATGGGCGTGAATACTGAAAACAGACAGTAAAATGAACAGGTACTTTAGCAAGTATTGTGCTCCATGGGATGAACGGGCGCGTATAGTAATTGTTTAAAGTGAAGAGGCAATCTTTTTTTGATTAAAAAAGATACTATTTAAGTATTTACTAACAAATATGTTCATATTGTGAACAGCTACAGTGTGCCAATAACAGATAATTAACATTGGTTACTTTTTAACTGCAATTAACCGAGAGAATATTTTTATGGCGACATTAGATAGACAATTTACTCATGTGATGGTTGAGCTACCTGGCGAACCAAGCGTGATGACCATGGCACAATCAACGCTTGCGATGCCATCTGCGGGTCAAGTGACGATTAAGGTCCATGCTGCTGGAGTGAATGGCCCAGACATTAAACAGCGTGTGGGGGCTTATCCACCGCCAGCAGATGCTAGTCCAATCCTAGGTTTAGAAGTGGCCGGTGAAATTGTTGCCGTGGCAGATGATGTAACTCAGTGGCAGGTCGGCGACAAAGTGTGTGCGTTAGTGCCTGGTGGTGGTTATGCCGAGTTGGTTAACACTTATGCTGCCCATTGCTTACCTATTCCTACCGGTTACAGTTACGTACAAGCGGCAGCTCTGCCAGAAACCTTTTTTACCGTGTGGGGTAACTTATTTATTCGTGGCGGGCTTAAAGCAGGTGAAACCGTACTGATCCATGGTGGATCTGGCGGTATCGGCACGACCGCAATCCAAATGGCCAGTTGCTTAGGTGCTAAGGTATTTGCGACTTCTGGTAGCGCTGAAAAATGCCAATATTGTTTGGATCAAGGGGCCAGTGTGGCCATTAATTATAATGAAGAGCATTTTGTCGAACCTATCTTGGCGGCAACGGATGGCCTAGGGGTCAATGTGATTATGGACATTGCTGGTGGCGACTTTATTAATGAAAATCTCAAAGCCATAGCCACTGATGGGCGTATGGTGTCCGTCGCGATGCAACGGGGTCCTCAGGCAAATGTAGATATTTTTCGCATTATGGCAAAACGGGTAGTGTGGACAGGTTCAACATTACGACCACAAAGCGTGCAAAATAAAGCGCAAATTGCTCAAGGCTTAGCGCAATATGTATGGCCATTATTAAACAGTGGTGAAATGAGTATTCCTGTAGATAGCGTATTTGCTTTTGCTCAAGTCGTCGAGGCACATCAGCGTATGGAATCTGGGCAACATAAAGGCAAGATTGTATTAAATCTACAAGCCTAAGCCGCGGCGTTATGTGTGTGCCGATCCATTCGGAATATTTATCAGCATATATTTTGCTAAAAAACTTGAAGCTTGATTTTTTTAAGCTAAAGTCGTCAAGACAAAGTGGTTAGCCTAAAAGTGGCTAATTGCCTTTGTGGACGATTATTTTGTGAGAAAAAAGACAGTAAAGTGTTAAAAATCGACTACGACGGACATTTTTATGCGATTACTTGAAAAAATCATCGTTTTAGGCATTGATTCTCAGAAATATTCTGTTTAAATACCCACGTAAATACAGAACAAATAATCGTGTTGTAGATTGGCTGTTTTATTAGCCATCAAGCTGCATCATTTTTAGGATATGTGTTGATTTAAGGGCGTTAGCATATATGTATAACACAGCAAAAAAACAGGTTTGGTTTGGTGAATTAAGAACATCAAAAGGTAATACTATTGTTGTTCATGATAACCAACTGCCACAAGCGTCTCCAGGGCGCATCTACTTTTACAATACAATTCGTAATACGATTGTTGAGTATGTAGAAGACATCGTTAAAGTGAATTTACATGACTTAGATGATGAGCAAACAAAAGCGGCAATCGCTGAGTTTAATGATGCTTGGAAAGCGGCACGTGCTGAGTTTATGTTAAAGCATCAATCACGTATCGACTTGTCAAAAGTACCAGACACAGCGCCTCCTCGTAAGGCTAAACCAGTGCCAGAACCAGATGAAGTTATTGATTCAGATGATGACATTCCAGAATTTGATGACTCAGATGATGACGATGACAGCTTTGATGAAATAGGTGATAGCATAGACGATTAATTCTGTGCAATACATTAAGTTTTAGACTTAATGTATTGTGTGATTAGTCGCATTACTGGTTTATATTGGTCATAGATTGACAACGTCATAAGCAATAATTTTTTATTGCTTATGACGTTTATTCTTTGTCAAAACTATCAACAATAATTGCGCCCATCGATGCGGGCATCGCAATTAATATCATCCGCTTAAATGCTAAAATGGGATCGTCCCATAACGGCAATTTATCTAATGCTAAAAGCACTATTCCCACGACTAATAACGTCAATATATAGGCAGCAACAACTCGTAATAGAAATGCTTGTCTGCGCTTAATAATATTGGCCTGAAATACACTCTGGTAGGCAAATAAGGCAATAAACGCTAGCGACAGTACCACGATCAAGACCAAATTTAAGCTTGGTAAGCTGGCTGATAAATGCCAAGCTTCTTCAGAAAATGCAATCGGCACCGACAGGGCAAAAGCCCCTATGGCAATTTGGCCAATGTCTTCAGCATTAAAATTAGATTTAACAGGCGGATTATTCTGCATCAAACTGATATCGAGTGATGTGATGATAAACGTGTCCCGGTTTTACCCACACATCACCAGCTAAGTCTGGTTGATTAGGTGAATCAGGTAGCATCTGCGGTTCAATACACACGGCTTGGTGATCGCAAAGTGGACGTTGTTTTTTACCAATAGTGCCTTGCAAAAAATTAGCCCCGTAAACTTGTACGCCGGGTTGGTTAGTATAAACCGTCATACTGCGGCCACTATTTGGGCTGGCTAAGCAACCAAAACGTTGCAAGTCTGCCCCTGGGTTATCTAACACATAACAATGATCAAAACCTTTAGTGGCGGCTAATGCTGCGCGCTCTGTCTGCACCGACATTGGTGTAGGTACAGCCATATCTAAATCGCTGCCTGCGGTAGCTTGCATTGACGTTGGTATGCCAACATCATTCATTGTGAGGTAATGTTTAGCATCCACTTGTAGAGTATGTTGAGCATTGGTGTCGCTACGATTACCGTCTAAATTAAAGTAGCTATGCTGGGTTAAACTGATGGGGCAGGCTTTATCTGTGCTGGCCAGCATTTCAATGTACACATTGTTACCCGCTAAGCGGTAATCGAGCTGTACGGTGCAATTACCTGGAAACCCCATGTCGCCGTCAGGGCTTTTTAAGGTTAAGCGCATGCCATCACTTAATGGCCCAAGCTGCCATAATTTGCGATTAAACCCCTCCGCGCCACCATGTAAACAGTTAGTCGCTTGATTAATACTCAGTGAGTATTGTTGGCCATTATATTGAGTTTTACCATTGGCAATTCGATTGCTATAACGTCCTGCAATCGCACCTAAATGTGCTTGTTGGGCTAAATAATCTTCGGCGCTGTCGCAACCTAAGACAATATTTTTACGTTCACCATTGCGATCGGGAGTCCATAATGATCGAATAATACCGCCTAAACTTAATACTTCGAGTGCGATGATGCCATTATCGATTCTTACCCGTTCAATCTCTCCACCACGGGGATCTTGCCAAGGTTCCAATACACTAAAACGTACCATTTATGCTTCCCACTTTTGTAAAATATTAACTGATGCGTCCTGCACCGCCACTTGCTGAACACAAGTATATTGTTGCTTCGATACCTGTTTGCTTAAAATATTGCTTTTCAACCACATTAATCACCTCATCGGTGAGATCATGATTAACCAGAGCTAATACACAGCCATCGCTCATCCGCACACCGCCTTGTTCGCCGATCAGCGATGCAACCATAGTCACCAAGCAATCGATTTCTGGGGTAATAATCTCAAAGTCATCACGCATTGAAACTTGAGACTGCGCCATTAACTCACTAAAACGAGCAATATTATTCTGTTGTAATGCTCGGGCTGCATTACTGGTGCGTTGGTTTTCAGTGATCACATGGCGAGTACGGCGAAACTGTTCATCACTCAATACATCTTTATTGAGATTCAGTTGGGCGAGTGATAAATCGCGTAGAGAATCGAGGCCAAGTATCGTAGTGATCTGACTGCATTCTTGTTTGCGCTGTTCAAACTGCTGTGTAAAAACATGACGATCTTGTTTTATATCAATCACAATCAAGCTTAATTCTTCAGGCAATAGCACAGCTTCGCTTTCTAGTTCTAAGCAATCAATCAATAAGGCATGATCGGGCTCTGCCATCGCACTGATAATTTGGTCCATCATGCCGCAATTTAATTGCATAAATTGGCTTTCACCGCGCTGTGCTAATTGGGCAATAGCAATAGGTGATAAATGTAATTGGCTGGCATTACTGATAGCAGTACCAAAAGCGATTTCCAGTGCTGCTGAAGATGATAAACCTGCCCCAAGCGGCACATCACCGACAATCGCTAAGTCTAAGCCTTTTGCCTGTAAACCTGATTGGTTCATTGCGGCTGTAACGCCCTTTAAATAATGGCTCCAATCATCGCCAGCAGCTAAGGTTCCTTCTTCGCCAAAGTACCATTGTTTAATGTGCCCCGGAAAAGCGGTACTGACCGCGCGAAATAAATCATCATCGCGATGCTTTACAGCAATAACAGTATGAAAATTAATGGCGGCAGGTAATGCGAGGCCTTCGTTATAGTCAGTATGTTCGCCCATAATGTTAACTCGCCCGGGCGCTTGGTATAAATCATCGGGCTTAGTGCCAAAAGTTTGCACGAATAATTTAGTCGCGCGTTGAGCAGGGTTTGACATACTTCAAAAAATCCAACAAAGGGTGACAAGAAAAAGTCTTATTAGTGGAGTTATAGCATGACTTTACTCGATCTGTAACTGTGATTTGTTTATCCGACGCAAAATTGAAAATACGTTGTGGAAAACAAAAACGCCTAGAGATATTTCTAGGCGTTTTAAATGGATCGCAACTTAGGGACAGATTTTATGATGTTGACTTAACGGGCTGCTCATCTGCCGCGATAGCGTGATTCTCATTGGTTATTTCGCCGGCGGATTCAGATGCGTTGACTGATGGCGAATCAAGTAGCTCTTTAATCACATGGTCAACAAAACCTCTACCTGCTGCTTCATACAAGTTGTACACAGTATTCACACCTGAGTCTTTTAACGAATCGGCGTCTTCTGTGTATTGTACAATGGCGCTGATTTTACCTTCGTAATTTAATCTTTTCAGTTGTTGAACGGCAAACAAGTTACCGACGTGATTTGGCATTGCCAGTAAAACCAACTCTAAATTAGGAGCCCGTTCGAGCTTTTCCCAAAAATCGGTATCGCCAGCATCGCCTTGAACGACATTACGACCTTGATTGCGATGAAAGTCGACCAGCTCTTGTTTATGCTCAATACCTAATATTTCGCCTATGTATTTTGAACGTAACTCATCATAAGCACCTGAACCAATTCGGCCCATACCTAAAATTAAGAAGCGTGGATTACCAATTGGGATCTGGCGATCTTCAGGGTGCAAAGGATGGCGTTCTAGTTTCATTAGTCTGGTTTGATAACGTAAATAAATCTTCGCGACGCTGTTATTCAGCGGTGCTGCAAATAAGAAACTAATGCTTAAGGCGACCGCAATAATAATCAGCCATTGTGGTGGTAACCAACCTTTTTGCGCCGCAACAGCAGCTACAATTAAACCAAACTCACTGTAGTTACCTAAGTTAAATGAGGCTAATAACGAGGTGCGCGAACGTAATTTAAAGCGGGTTAGCAAGTAGATAAACATAACAATCTTAACCGGGATTAACACAACTAAAATAGCGGCTAAGCCGATATCTGCCAGTGTCGGCAAACCGTTTAAACCAATGGTTAAGAAAAATGCGACTAAGAATAGCTCTTTAAAGAAATAAATCGATTTAGCTAACTCAGATGATTTAGCATGTCCTGCGAGTAAAATCCCCACAATTAGAGCGCCTAAATCTGGCTTTAAACCTACGGCTTCAAATAGCCATGCGCCCACAACTAAGGCCATGACTAGGCCAAATAACACTAACATTTCACCGTGGCCTACTCGGTCAAACACTTTGTATATCAGTGGCTTTGCTAATGGGAGTAACAACAAGGCAAAGGCCCAAACAGATGGAATGTTACCTTTGGAAATGGTTAAAAATATTACCGCGAAGATATCTTGCATAATTAAGATACCAATCGCTACTCGGCCATATAGAGACTGCATATCACCGCTGTCTTCAAGTACTTTTACCGCAAATACGGTACTTGAAAAACTCAGAGCAAACGCTACTAGCATCAGTTGATTAAAGCTAAACCCATCTAGTTGCTCAATGCCTAAAAAGCCTAATACCTTAAGTACAGGTACAAAAAACAGAATTGAACCGATTAAATGCAAACTTGAACCAGCCCATACTTCGGCTTTAAAAAGACTCTTTAGATCAAGTTTAAGGCCAATGGAAAACAGCAGTAAGGTAACGCCTAAGTCGGCAAGCTGTTGCAAAATAGGCAAGCTAGTGTCTTTAATTCCTAAGGTAAATAATACAAAACCAGCAGCAAGATAACCTATGAGTGGCGGTAAACCAACACGGCTAACCAACATACCGCAAAGCAGAGTGATAATAAGGATAGCGGGTTCCATAAAACTCCTTAGATGAGGAATATAAAAATTATATTGTATAAGAAAAAGGTTAACTTACGGTGACTTTAATACCACAAAAGCAAAAAACAGCATCTTTAGTGATTAAAGATACTGTTTTATATTGTGTTCTAGGCAAAGATTTTACTAACAGATTGTCTTTATAACTGCACTTAACACCCTACTTACAGCTAAGTATGATGATCAACATAGCCTGTTAGGTAACTTATTTAGTCAATAAAGTGAATGCATTATATTTGCCGTGTAGATATCGCGCATTGCGTTAATGCGCGATATTACTCAGGCGATTTATTTTGCTAAAAGGATATCTAAATGGGCTGCAAAGTCTTTTGGTCCCATAAATCCGGTTACCCGTAAATCTTCACGTTGTTTGCCGTCGGTATTGAACATTAATAATGTCGGTAAACCCAATACGCCATAATGCTCTAGCAACTCAATATCAATATCATCACTGGCAGTCACGTCCGCTTGTAATAACACCATTTTTTTCATCCGTGCTTCTACATCAGCATTTTTAAAGGTAATGGCTTCAAACTCTTTACAAGCCACACACCAGTCGGCATATAAATCTAACATTACCGTTTTGCCGCTAATACTGGCTTTATCTAATTCTACTTCTAAATCGTCTAGCGATTTAATGCGGATAAAGTGATTCGCTTCGGTTTTGGTTTTACCTTCAACACCCGCTTGGTTCATCTGCACAGAGGTATGGCCAAAGCCAGCCATCATTGCTTGGAAACCATAAGAGAAGCTTGCCATTAACGCCAACAATAGCAGTACTCCACGGGTGCTTTGTTTCCAGTTAAACTCTGACAATCTATTTTGATGCATTAAGTAAGCAATTAAGCTGATTGCCCATACAGACCAGAGTAAATCGGATACTAAACCTGGCCAAATGCGGCCAATCATCACGATAGACACTGAAATCAGCAAGAAGCCAAAGATGGTTTTAATAATGTCCATCCAAGCCCCTGCGCGAGGTAAAATTTTACCACCGGAAGTGCCAATAACTAATAACGGTAAGCCCATGCCCATACTCAGGACATATAGGGCTAAAAAACCTTGTAGCAAGTCGCCAGACTGCGCCACGTAAATAAGCACGCCAGATAATGGCGCTGTGGTGCAAGGTGAGGCGACTAAGCCTGAAATCACGCCCATCATGAACACGCCAATCAGGTTGCCACCTTTTTGGTTGTTCGACATTGAGTTCATTTTTTCCTGCCATTTAGATGGCAGTTTTAAATCGTACATGCCAAACATCGACAAACTCAGCAATACAAACATCACTGCTAAGAAAATCAAAATTGCAGGGTGTTGCAAGGCTGCTTGAAACTTAAGTCCAGCAGAGGCAACAACTAGTCCGAGTAAGGAGTAAGTAATCGCCATGCCTTGTACATAGGCCATAGAGAGGGTGAAGGCTTTGGCCGTTGACAATTTTTGGCCTTGGCCAACAATAATGCCCGATAAAATAGGGTACATAGGGAACACGCATGGTGTTAATGCTAAGCCGATACCTAAACCAAAGAAAATTACTAAGGTCCACAACAGGCTATCGTTTTGCAGCATTTGGTTTAACGTGTCTTGCTCAGTGATAGGGGTTGCAGGAGCATCAGTTGCATTGGTTAGGTTTGCTGATTGCGTGTCATCAGGGGCGCCAATCACTTTTTTGCTGACTATCTTGCCATCATTCGCTTCAATGGCTGATAAGGTTACATCACGCTTGGTCGGTGGGTAACACAAAGTACCTTCAGCACAACCCATAAAGGTGACATGAAACACCGCACCTTCTTGGGCTTCTTTAAATGCAATCGGAATTTCAACGAACGAGTAAAACACCTCTTGGTCGCCAAAATATTCGTCATGGTGGTTTTTACCATGAGGTAATTCAATATCACCAATAACTGCACCATCGACAGAAAACTGCAGCTTGTCGCGGTATAGATAATAACCCTCAGCAATCACAAAGTTGATTTTGAGCTGATTACCTTGTTGCTGGTAGTCAAACACAAAAGCATCGTTGACCTTCATTAATTCAGGTTCACTGCTTAAAAAGCTGAATTTATTCCCCAAGGCATTCGCGCTGTGTGCCACTGGCGCGAGGAGGATTGATGACATCAGTAACAGAGATGTTAGGCATAGTGCGACGATTTTTTTCATGATGGTGAGTTGTCTTTTATCCATTGTAAATAAGGGCCAAAACCACCGATAATCGGAGTGGCAATGAATTCTGGTACTTCATAAGGATGCATTTTGATCACGAGTTGTTCAATTGAATGATAATCAGATGCCATACATTTTATTTGTATTGGTACTTCATTTGACTGACAAATTTTATTGTCCCAGCGATAAATTGACTCAACGGCTTGGCCTATTTGTACGCATGCTGCCAATTTCGCTTCGACTAATTTTGTCGCAATACCTGCAGCAACCTCAGCATTTGGGCAAGAGGTTAAAATAAGTAGCTGTTCAGGTTTATACATAAGTTGTCTTAAAGTTTACTTAAGTTAAAGGCGTTATACTGCAACGCATTACAGTACGATGTTTTAGCATCATTTTCATTAAACTGAGATGATATTCGTGACGCGTCTTGAAAATAGACCCGTTCACCCCCATTTAAGTTTCATCGGCAACAGTTATTTTATCGGTCGCCACTCTATCAAAAAGCGATCATTAGAGGCCAATATGTTTTTTATTTTATTATTAATATTTGTTTTAGTACCCGTTATAGAGCTCAATGTACTCATTGAAGTTGCCAGTTCAATTGGCTCATGGACTACCGTCGCCTTGGTACTTTTTACAGCCGTTGTTGGTGTGTCATTGGTACGTAGCCAAGGGTTAAGTACGTTAATGAGCGTGCAACAAAAATTAGCTCGTGGTGAAGCACCCGGACAAGAAATTGTTGAAGGCATGATGCTTGCCGCCGCCGGGGTGTTATTGCTTATTCCTGGTTTTGTGACCGACTTTATTGGTTTAATTCTATTAACCCCATTAACCCGCTCTCCCATTGCCGCGTTTTTATATAAGCGTATGCAATTGCGTGTGGTCGCCAATGGTGGTTTTAAACCTGGTTTTGGTGGCCAAAGTCCTTTCGGACAATCGGGTCCTTTTGCGGGGCAAAAGCCATTTGATCAGCAGGGTAATACCTTCGACGGTGATTTTGAGCATAAAAATGATCGCCCACGTAGCCATCAAATTGAGCATGAGCAACATGATGTTGATGTGAGTGAAAACCCGCCTCAAGATAAGCATGCCAAAACGGATCACAATCAGGATGACGATATTATTGATGTTGAGCCGATTAAGCCAAAAGACGACCACAAACCGTCTTAATCGCACTAAACGAATTTAATCTTTGATCAACGTTATCTGCAGTGTTGGTTGACGGAATACCGCGTTTTGATGACAGATAAGAATAAGCAGCCGATTGATGCAGATGCATTACTCGGCTGTTTTTGTGTTTATTGCGGTTTTTATTTTTGTAGCTGAAGCTGCTTGTCTTGCTGCGCGCCTAACCAAAATGCACTAATAATGCTTAAGCCCCAGTTGGCCAAAAACACCCAAGTTAAGGCTGACATGCTGGCACCTGCAGTGTCGAGTGCCGCCCCAGAGACAGCTGCATAAATGGAGCTTAAATCATTGCCAATCTCACCGGCCAAAATTTGCTCAGCAATCACTTGGGCGCGGCTAATTATCTGGTTCATTATCACCAACACGCACAGCAAACTGACACTGATAAACCCCCAGCCGAGTAGCTTTTTCCCTAACCAGAGTTGGCCACTGCCAGGGCAAATAATGCCAGAGAGCATGGCGGCATAAATGGACTTTTTCATCATAAACCAGATTTATTGCGTTCAAATATAAGCTTATTAATCACCTTAGCGCGATTAAAAAGCAAGTTCGGCGGCCATTATTAACACAGTTTAATATTCACTGAGGCGAGTGCTTGGCTTGGTTGCATCGACTTGATCGTCCGATGTAGCTGCATCGTCAGATGCGGTGTGATTAGCGTTATCTGGGCAAGGCACAGCATGCTTAATCTTTTCGGGTTCGCTAATTTTAGTCGCCAGATAATAACAAGCTATACCCATTAACGTATTGGCGATGGGGAGTGCCAATAAAATCCCTTTCACGCCACCAATATAAGAGCCTAGCGCCGCCAGCGGTAGCATCAATAACATTAAGCGGCATAAGTTAATTACCAGTGAACTCAAGGGTCTATGATAAGCATTTAAGCTAGTGGCAACCATAATCACAATAGCAAGCGGCCCATAAGAGACAGGCAATATCATAATATAAAAACTCAGCCATTCGATAACCAGTGGGTCATGAGTAAATAGCCCGGCAATAGACTCAGCATAAAAAAACAGCGGAATAAACAATAACGTTTGAAACACAAATGCAAACCGCAATGACATCAATAAGGCTTTTTTAGCGCGATCATGTTGCCCAGCACCTAAGTTTTGCGCAATAAACGGCATTAAACTCGACGACAGCGCCATCACCACAATCAACAATACCGACTCTAGGCGAATACCGGCACCAAATGCGGCCACACCAGCATGATCAATTCGGGCCAACATCGCCATAATAATGCCGTTGGCAATCGGATTAATCACATTCATTAATGCTGCCGGGCGGGCAATATGCGATAAGACTTTCCAGTGTAAAATTAACCGGCCAACATCAAAGTCTGCAAACTGCACCAGTTTACGTTTGACAATGATCAGGTAGCCCGACAGCGACATGGCCACCACCCAAGACAGTGTTGTCGCAATCGCTGCGCCTTGGATTTCAAGTCGTGGAAAAGGCCCAATACCGAAGATAAGTAGCGGGTCGAGGAGCAAATTAACAATCGCGGCTAACATCATAATTTTAGCCGGAGAATGAGTGTCACCCGTGGCGCGTAATGCTTGATTACCCACCATTAATAACACCAGCGCTGGAGCGCCTAAATACCAGTACCACATGTAGTCATTAATGAGCGGCAAACTGGCGTTATTAGCACCCAGTAAACTGAACACGGGTTCTATAAAGATGCAACCGAGAATCGATAAGCCCCAAATAATCACAAAGGTCATACACAAGGCGTCATATAAAAACACTCTGGATTCGGGCGCATGCCCAGAACCAATCAAGCGACCTAAATTGGTCGACACGCCAGCGCCAATGCCAATACCAATACTGGAAATGACTAAGGTTATCGGGAAGGTAAAGCTGACTGCCGCGAGCGATTCTGTGCCTAACTGACTGATAAAAAAGATGTCTACCAGACTGCCACCAAGAATGGTCATAATCCCAATCAGGTTCGGTAAGGTCATGTTAAGCAGCACACGACCAATTGGCGCTGTGAGCAACCCGTGTCTGTCTTTCATCAATTCTCAGCTTTGATATTTTAACGGAGCCGAATTCTATCAGGATTAGCGTTACTTTAATAAAACAGACTTAAAAAAAGTAGAGTTTTTTTTAAAATTCCCCTTGGATCTGCGACTAACCACCCCCATATCACATGCATCAAGGGGAAAACCCTTATTTGTTAGTCAATAGCCTCGCTTTTTGGGCATCAAATCATTAGGAGAGTTCATAGATGAATATTCGTCCATTACATGACCGCGTTATCGTTAAACGTTTAGAAGTTGAATCTAAATCTGCAGGTGGCATCGTGCTTACAGGCAGCGCAGCAGAAAAATCAACTCGCGGTGAAATCCTTGCTGTAGGCAACGGTCGTATTTCAGAAAATGGCACAGTTACTCCACTTGACGTTAAAGTGGGCGACGTAGTGATCTTCAATGAAGGTTACGGCGTTAAGAAAGAAAAAATTGACGGTGAAGAAGTCTTAATCCTGTCAGAAGCTGACCTGATGGCAGTAGTAGGCTAAGCCTCACGCATCAATCGACTTTCCACTTAATCATTAAATTTAAAGGAACATCAAAAAATGGCAGCAAAAGAAGTCTTATTTGGTAACGACGCACGCGTAAAAATGCTTGCAGGCGTTAACATCCTAGCCAACGCAGTTAAAGTAACCTTAGGCCCTAAAGGTCGTAACGTTGTTTTAGATAAAAGCTTTGGTTCGCCAATGATCACCAAAGATGGTGTGTCAGTGGCTAAAGAAATCGAACTAACAGACAAGTTCGAAAACATGGGCGCACAAATGGTCAAAGAAGTTGCTTCTAAAGCCAATGATGCTGCCGGTGACGGTACCACTACTGCAACAGTATTAGCACAAGCTATTGTTGTTGAAGGCCTAAAAGCAGTTGCAGCGGGTATGAACCCAATGGACCTTAAGCGCGGTATCGACAAAGCGGTTATCGCAGCCGTTGCTGAACTTAAACTACTTTCTCAAGAGTGTTCAGACACTAAAGCCATTGCTCAAGTAGGTACCATTTCTGCTAACTCTGACGAGTCAATCGGCGACATCATTGCCACCGCAATGGAAAAAGTCGGTAAAGAAGGCGTTATCACAGTTGAAGAAGGCCAAGCGCTTGAAAACGAATTAGACGTTGTTGAAGGTATGCAGTTTGACCGTGGTTACCTATCACCATACTTCATCAACAAGCCAGAAACTGGCAGCATTGAATTAGACAGCCCATTCATTTTATTAGTAGACAAAAAAGTTTCTAATATCCGTGAATTGCTACCAATCCTTGAAGGTCTAGCGAAAACAGGTAAGCCATTGCTTATCGTTGCAGAAGACGTTGAAGGCGAAGCATTAGCCACACTCGTTGTGAACAACATGCGTGGCATCGTTAAAGTAGCTGCTGTTAAAGCACCTGGTTTTGGCGACCGTCGTAAAGCAATGCTACAAGACGTTGCAATCTTAACTGGCGGTACTGTTATCGCTGAAGAAATCGGTCTAGAACTTGAAAAAGCGACTCTAGAAGATTTAGGTACAGCTAAGCGCGTCATCATCACTAAAGATAACACTACTATCATCGACGGCAGTGGCGACCAAGTGCAAATTTCTGCACGTGTTTCGCAAATCAAACAACAAGTTGAAGAGTCAACTTCAGACTACGACAAAGAAAAGCTTCAAGAGCGTATGGCTAAGTTAGCTGGCGGTGTTGCAGTCATCAAAGTTGGCGCAGCAACCGAAGTTGAAATGAAAGAGAAAAAAGCGCGCGTAGAAGATGCATTACATGCAACTCGCGCAGCGGTTGAAGAAGGTGTGGTCGCCGGTGGTGGTGTTGCCCTTGTTCGCGTAGCAAGCAAAATTAAAGATGTTGAAGTATTGAACGAAGACCAAAAGCACGGTGTAGTGATTGCACTACGTGCTATGGAAGCGCCATTACGTCAAATCGCAACTAACGCTGGTCAAGAAGCATCAGTTGTTGCTAACACTGTTAAAAACGGTGAAGGTAACTTCGGTTACAACGCGGGTAACGACACCTACGGTGACATGTTAGAAATGGGTATCCTAGACCCAACTAAAGTGACTCGTAGCGCGTTACAGTTCGCCGCATCTATTGCTGGTCTTATGATCACAACAGAAGCGATGATTGCTGAAGTACCACAAGATTCTGCGCCAGATATGGGCGGAATGGGTGGTATGGGCGGAATGGGCGGCATGATGTAATCTAACTGGTTAAAATCAGTTATAGCGGCGTTACTTTGCCACTCACGTAGAAAAACACTACGCTTCGTGACAAAAAGCCTTGCTCTAAGCTGATTTTTCCTGCGTTAGATCAAGTGTTGTTTCAAGCCTAAAAGCTTAAAGCCAAACTTCTTGTAAAAGAAAAGAGAAAGCCTCGATACTTAACAGTATCGGGGCTTTTTTTTGATATTTTGGGAATTTAAGAGCAGAATCATTCTGATTACTATCGGGAACTTCACTTTAAATATGCTTCTTTTACTCATGAGTTATAACATACTGCACCGTATGTGAATCGATGGAATGAAGAAGCTATCTATGCTACAAAGTCGTCTACAAACAATGATGAGTCGTTATGTTATTAACTATACAAAAGCTTAGTAATTTCATTTAAGGTGTCAAAAAATAGGGATATTATGAGTAATGTAAATATTAGACGTGCTGTCGATAATATAAAATCAGGGATTAACGTATACACACCTTTAGTTGAGTTAATTGTTAATGCAATCCAAGCCATTGAAATGGGATCCACCCAAGGTGGGAAGGTTGAGGTTCTCATAAAACGAGCTTCTCAACTGCAACTCGACTCTAATAACCTTCAGGAAGTCATAGGTTTTATAGTAAAGGATAATGGTATAGGTTTTACTGACAATAATAGAGATTCATTCGATACTTTATATTCGGCTCATAAAATTGCTATTGGTGGTAAAGGCTTTGGGCGATTTACCTGCTTAAAATATTTTGATGATTTAATTATTTCTAGCAATTATATTTTAGGTGATACTAAGCTTAATCGATCGTTTAAGATGGGTAAAGCTAATGATATTATAGAAGACGAAAAAATTGTGCCTGCTGAGTTTATTAAATCAGGAACAGTTGCAGAGTTAAAATCAATAAAATCATCAAAATTTATTGACAAAAAGAGCTCGACTATTGCACGAACATTATTTGAAAAACTTCTTCCTTATTTTTGTACCGATGGCTACCAATGCCCTGTTGTTGAATTAAGGGATGAAGCTAGTGATAAGATCATTTCTTTAAATGATTTTCTAGTAAATGAAGGCCGTGGTTCAATTGTAGAATTACCAACGTTTAATCAAAAATTCTTATTGACTGAAAATAATGGTGTTCAACAAATTTTTTGTGCTCGCGTTTTTAAGTTTTACTCCCCTAAACAGCAAAAAAGCCAAGTTAATTTAGTTGCTCATAAGAGGACTGTAACTTCTACGCAAATTCAAAATTATATTCCTGAATTTTCAGAAGAGTTTAATGAAACAATTGGAGCCGGTGTTGTTAGAAACTTTATCTTAAAAGTATATGTTTTTTCATCTTTCTTAGATGAGCATGTTTCACTAGAACGTGGCAATTTTGATTTTCATAAAGATAATGATATGCAATATGGTATTTCACAATCTCAAATAGAAGAGCAAGCAGTGAAAACAGCTCTCGAGGTGGTAAGCGAAGAGGTTGATGAACGCACAAGCAAAAAGCAAAGGTTTGTGGTTGATTATATTAATAAAGAAGCGCCTTGGCATGTGCTCATGCTGGACAGTGTTGATTTGTCTAGCTTACCTATGAATCCATCAGAGGAACAAATAGAACTGACCTTCCAAAAAGCGAAGTTTTATATTGAAGACGAACTAAAAAAGGATGTTAAAGTGATTCTCGCTTCTGATGATAGTGAGTCATTACATGATAAAGCGGCTAATATATTAGATCGTATCTCTGAATCTAACAAAAATGATTTAGCACATTATGTTGCCCTTAGGCGTAGTGTGATCGATATTTTTAAGAAAAGTTTGGAAGCAAACGAAAATGGTAGTTTTTCAAATGAAGGAGTTGTGCATGATATTATATTTCCACGCAAAGGGAATTCAATTAAAACACCTTTTCAAGAACACAACCTATGGCTTATTGATGAAAGGTTAAACTTTACTGAATACTTATCGTCAGATTTACCATTGGAAGGTCATTTATCTGATAGGCCTGACTTGTTAGCTTATGATAAAAGAGTGGTGTTTAGAGGGGAAAACGAAGCTAGCAATCCAGTTATGGTATTCGAGTTTAAGAAACCAAAGCGTAATGACTTTGCTAATCCTTCTTCAAAAGATGATCCTGTAAAGCAGATCATCCGTTACGTGCGTAAAATTCGTGATGGTTATTTCGAAACGCCAGAAGGTCGTGAGATTAATATTGAATCTAACACACCATTTTATGGTTATGTGGTCTGTGATTTTGATGTGAAAGTAAGAGATTGGTTAGAAGAAGAACATGATTTCAAACCTATGCCTGATAGAAAGGGCTATTTCAAATGGCATGCAAGTCTCAATTTATATATTGAAGTATTAAGCTGGGATAAATTATTAAAAGACGCTGGTATGCGAAATAAATTATTTTTCCACAAGTTAGGTATAATTTGAAATTAGCAGTGCCACGCATTGTTAAATCTTAGAAGTAAGCTCTAAAGTCAGCAAGTTACGCTGATGCTGAAAGGTGAACCATGAGTATTTGCGAGATGACCGTCCATCCCATGGACGGGATGTTCGAGCCCTAATGGATGAGTTTACGGCGTGTCGGTGAGTGAATGTCATGGTGAGCCTGTCATAGTAGTCAATTCGTTACGAAATTATCGTTGTAAACTATTACTAAATTATCTCGAGACAATAATAGTTATTTCCCCTTACCGTTTGCCGTTTTATGCCTTTTTTTGTCTTTTACCCAAATGACTGAGCCGTTGGTTTTTTTCATATCAAAAAGATCTATAGATGCGAATAAATCACTCAGCTTCTTGAAGCCATAATTACGTTGATCAAACGAGGCATGATTAGAAATATGAGTACCTATAGGTCCTAACATTGCCCATCCGTCATCTTCCTCTACAGCTTCAATAGCTTGCCTCAATAAACTGATGAGCTTTGTGTTCTTGTTTAAGCTTTTAGTGGCTGTAGGTAATGGAATATCTTCACTTGGGTCATCATCGAGAAATAAAAATCGAGAACAACTATTCACAAATGGCATAGGAGCTTTGCGCTCTCCAAACCCGATGATGGTTTTACCATCAGCCAGTGCTCTAGTGACTAAGGGGGTAAAATCGCAATCTGATGAGACTAAACAAATAACATCTACATCTTTTGTATATAAAACATCCATAACATCAATAACCAGTGCCATGTCTGTGGCGTTTTTACCTTTAGTTAAATCGAATTGCTGGATGGGTTGAATTGCATACTCATGCAGCACATCTTCCCAAGTTTTTAAATTAGCGTTTTTCCAATTACCGTAAGCCTTACGTATATTTACCACACCATAGCGAGCAAGTTCTGATAACACTTTATCAATTTTCTTAGCAGGAGCATTATCAGCATCAATAAATACTGCGATTTTATCCTTATCTTTCATGTTGACGTCCTAGTCTGAGGATCAGAGTTAATGATTAAATAATTCGTTTTTCAAACCCACAATCTACACAATTCAAGGTGTAGGTTTCTTTGCGCTTGGTGACCTTAGTATTTTTATTTTGGCATTGTGGGCAGGGTAGTTTCATCGATGTGTTTTTACTGCACTGGTTGCAGTTGATGTAGTAACCGAATTTGCCATACATCGGGGTGTATTGTGTTGATTCACCGCAATGTTTGCAGCTTATTATGGGGTGTTGATCATGCGCGAATGCTGCTACTGGTGCAAGTATTGCGACAGTAGATTGAACTAGATGATGAGTGGGCGCTGATGCTGGTTTAGGCCCTTGCTCAAGCTCTGGTTTAAATTCTGGTGTATTTGGTATCGGTTGGATTTGCTTTTGTTGTGCCGGAGCAGCTTCAGTTTGCTGAGTATTTGAATCGATATGTTGGCTAATAAGAAATTGGCCAATTGAATCGAGTTCTTGCTGACTAAAGTCTGGTCGAGTGTCGGTGACGCTGACCAAGCGGATCAGTTTGTGTTTAAGATTCATGATATCTTTGAGTTCATCGACCAAAAATTCAGTTTTATACAGTTTGTCCGAAATCTCTTTGGGCATGGTTTTTCGGTCGATCACAGCATTACTGGATACCGCACATAAATAATGCCAGCAGCGTCCATTGAAGCCTTGCTGCTTTATACCCAGTAACTTACCTAATATGTCATTCTTATGATGCTTGAGCATTTCTTGCAACAAGGCTTGTTGCAGCTCAACTTGCTTGATTGGCGAAGACATACCTGACCATTGGTTGTTATAACTGCGTGTCCATTCGCCTTGTTTGTTCACTTTAACGTGACCTTTAATGCTTTTTGATTCAATTAGCACAAAGCCATAGGTGTAAACGATCAAGTGATCGATTTGAGCCGTTTCATCATTAAAGCTAAATTTGAAGTCGTTAATAACCAGTACTTCGGGATGATCTTTAAATGCACGGCGTAAGAAGAAAGCTACATCCTGTTCCTGTTTTTGACCCGCAATCGTTTGCGGCGTTTTGGTCATTTGTAGTGTTTTAGTTTTAAGAATCATTTACCAACAGCATCCATTCATAACTTGATAATAATCAAGCTCATAATATCTATGATGCTGATAAAAAAGCCAGTGTTAATTTTAAACGTATGGCGTAATCGATTCGATAGTGTAACAACCTACACTTATAACTCGTTTGGCGACTTAGATAATTAAAAAGTGTACTTAACTATACTTTTGTTGATCTTGACAGAAGAGATTACAATAAAGTGTAGGTTGTTACACTTTACTGTTGAAATATCAAGCATTCAGAGCTAAAGTGTAGCAAAGTACACTTTGGACTAACGTTATGACACCTGCACTTAATCAACAATCTTTAGGCTTACTCATTAAAGAAACCAGAAAAAATGCAGCACTGACTCAAGATGTGGCGGCGATGCTGTGTGGCGTGACCAAAAAGACTTTGATCCGTGTTGAGAAAGGCAATGATGTTTATATTTCGACAGTGTTCAAAATTCTTAATGGTCTGGGGATTAGTATTGATATAGCGCAGAATCATAATGCTGATCCTAAAGTGTGGTACTAATCGATAGTAAATAAAAAGCCCTGATGCTGTTATGTATCAGGGCTTTTTATTTGGAGATGGATGGTTATTTTCGCGTAATCTTATCCAGATATCCCATGGCGAAGGCCGATAACACGAAGGTGATGTGGATGAGTAGATACCACATGATCTTGTCGTTTTCGATGTTTTCGGCATTCATAAATACTTTGAGTAGGTGAATCGATGAAATCGCCACAATAGAGGCGGCAACTTTGTTTTTAAGTGAACCTGAATCCATCTTGCCTAGCCAGCTGAGCTTTTCACTGTTTTCGCCCACATCAAGCTGTGATACGAAGTTTTCATAACCTGAAAACATCACCATGATGAGCAGGCCTCCGACTAAGGTGATGTCGATGAGTGATAGGGTGATCAACACCAAATCAACTTCTGCGATGGTGAAAATAATGGGTATGATGTGAAAGATCTCTTGAAAGAACTTTATGCCTAAGGCGAGTAAGACTAAGCTTAATCCTAAATAAATAGGCGCCATGATCCAGCGCGATGCATACATCAATCTTTCAAACACTTTTTCCATAAAAAATTTAACCCTTCAGATAAAATACGCTAGAAATCAATCGAACCACTCATGGTAAAACAATAACATGATGAACTTTAGCTGTGCTTGCATACTGTAGCAAGCATGTTGAGGTGTCATCTATACACTTTGCGCGATGCATAGTGTATTTCATAATGTCTGTAGACGTTAGGTTTTTGTGGGTGTGAGCCTAGGGGGAAGTCATTTTTTGGCCGCAAACCTTATAAGAGCTTGATATGGGTAATGTGAGTTATTCGATGTCGATAACGGTTGTTTGTGTATTTATACCCCCCTGTTGATTTAGCTAAAGCGAATAAAATCAATTGATTAATCAGTATGGTTACCGTTAACTAAATCCGTCTTTGTCCCTGTTTTCTAAAGGTTTTAGCATCAAAGTCGATATAAATATTAGCCTGCTATGCAAGGAGCAACCATTGAATATTTTAGGCGTAAACTCAACGACTTCGGTGACAGATAACCTGCAAAAAGTGTCAGTTAGATTACGATCTACTATTGCACCACAGGGGACATTGAACACTCAAGTTGAAGCGACAGATAAGGTGTCTATTTCAAATGAGGCGCAAAAAAAGCTGTCTTCTGAATTAAGTTCTACAATGCGTAATAATGCACGTGGTGCAACATCACCGCAGACAAAGCAAGTCGATACGCGCACTGAAATAGAAAAGAAAATTGATCAGTTAAAAGAAGATATTAAAGAGTTACAAGCGCAACGTCGAGAGTTGATTGGTGACAATTCAGAAGAAGCTGAATTGCAGCGAAAAGTGTTAGATCATCAAATTACTATGCTTAATACACAGCTCATTTCCTTATTTAAAATACAAAAGGAAGCGCAGAAATAATCTACTGGTGTTAGAGCCTGACGTATGAGACAGAGTGTAATCGGCAAGCGTAAACGGTATTGCGCCATCCTCATTTATTCTGTTTTACTCCTAAATATTTAATTGATCCATTTAATGTTTTTCTCATTAATGACCTGTAATTCGGCTCGGATATTTTGTTTATGTTCTCCGTTCAAGTGCAGCCAGTTACATATTGTTTACATAAGGTGTTGCGTTTATCATCGGTATTCGCTGACGTATTTATGGAATAACATAATGGAATATCGCAACATGCTGCTGGTCGCCAGCACCTCTCTTCTGTTAGCTGCCTGCAGTCAACACACGTTCAAAATACCTGAAGCTCAAACTCAACATCATCAAGCTAATCCTTCGGACCAAATAGTCTGGGCTATTAATAGTGGCGGCGATGCCTATCTTTCTTCAGACGGGATTCAATATCAGGCTGACGCTATAAAAATGGCCAGTGGCGATGCGAGTCATGTTGTTATCGCCAAGGGGACGATACTTGGCACTCAAGATCCAAACTTGTATTTGTCTTCTCGCCAGGGTGAAACTATTGCTTACCAGCAGCCACTAGTGAATGGTACTTATAGTGTGACGTTACGCTTTGCCGAAGACCAATGGACCCAGAAAGGCAAAAGACAGTTCTCGGTGTGGATTGAGGGCCAGCAGCGTATTCCTGTTATTGATGTCGTTAACGATCGCGACGGGCGTAATATGACCTCCTATGACATCAGTGTGCCAAATGTTGAGCTTGCAGATGGTCAATTGAATATTGATTTCAAAGCCGTAACCGGCAACGCCAGCATTAGTGCCATTGTGGTTCGTAAACCTTATCAGGTAGATAAAGACTGGCACCTGGTGTGGCAAGATGAGTTTAATCAGAATGGCCGAGTCGATGAGACTAAGTGGAACTATGAGCTGTGGGCACCCAAACGCGTTAATGAAGAACTGCAACGCTATACTGATCGCAGCGAAAACGTGCGTCAACAAGGCGGAAATTTGATCATTGAAGCGCGACGTGATTTCTTTCAAGGTGATGAATACTCGTCGGCGCGCATTACTTCAGCCGGTAAAGGCGATTTACTTTATGGGCGAGTGGAAGTGAGGGCTAAACTGCCTGACGGCTTAGGCACTTGGCCAGCGATTTGGATGATGCCAAGTGATTTTGATGCTTATGCCGAATCCTGTGAAGACCCTACCGATAAACAAAAACTGTGTAATAGCTGGCCGAATTCTGGCGAGATAGACATTTTGGAGCACGTTGGTTTTGACGAGGGGCGCATACATTCTACTATGCACAATAAAGCCTTTTTCTGGAAAAACTTTAAGCAACGCAAAGGCGCGCTTTATGAGCCGGATGTTACCCATAACTTTCATCTGTATGCGATGGAATGGAGCCCAGAGCGCATAGATGTGTTTATCGATGACACTCTATATTTTTCGTATATCAATGATCACCAAGGCTGGCAATCATGGCCGTTTGATAAACCGTTTCATGTCATTCTTAATATTGCCGTAGGCGGTGGATGGGGTGGTATTAAAGGGGTGGCCGACGATATCTGGCCGAAACAAATGCTAATTGATTACGTACGTTTGTATCAAAAAAGTCACTAACCTGAACTCTAACCGATTGATATTTTGAGTGCTCTTTAGCAAAACCTCAACAGATAAAGTGGCATTAATTCAATGCAATTAGATAGGCACATCGAAAAAGTGTTAGATAAAGACTAGCGATAAAATTGAGCGAAGTGATTAATAGGCACATCGAATAATAGATACCTTTACCATTAAGAAGAGATCCGTCAATGTAAACGTTATAGCCATTTAAATAATCTGCTGATTATCGCAGCCATTTTTAATCTAGGCCTCAGGTTGGTTGATTACACTTGTTACTTAGTGATGTATTTTAACTTTAAAAGAAGGACTTATCGTTATGGATAAACATAATTTACACGCAGCTCGTAAAATACCTTGGGTTGCGATAAGTGTCATTGCATCCATAGCCTTGCTGCTTGGACTCTTGCTCATGCTGATGCCCAAGGGGTTTAAAGGTACTCACGAGCAAATCGGTACGGGTAAGCCTGCGGTAGTCTTTGTTTATAATCCTAACCTTGTGTCGAGTACCACCCAGACTGAACAGATGAATGAAGCTCGCTCTCATCTTGGTGATAACGTGTTTTTTCTGCTTGCCAGAGAAGCTACTCCTGAGGGAGAGGCGTTCATCGCTAAATACCGAGCGAGACCTAATGAGCTATTACTCTTTGACTCAGCAGGAGTCCTAATTAAAAGACAAGCTGCGGTGATAGGTGCGAATGAGCTCATGCTGTGGGTACGTTAGCCATTTAACGTAATAGTTATCAGTGATTAATTGAGATATTAAGTAAAACGCTAAAAAAAGCCTCGCTATAGAAGGGGAACGGGGGGGCTTTTAGCATTTGGGCTTATCTTGCTTAGGGACGATTTACTTTGTTGTTAGCCTTTAGAGAATAGTCGTTAGTGATTTCTCATTCCTTATTTCTCAATCGTGCGATTTGATATATGATGCGCCACCCTAAATTTGCCTATGTCGCCGATCCCTTTATATGTCTACCAATGCCCTTTATACCGATTTGTCCGGTTATTACGATTTAATGTGCTGTGACATTAACTATCAGCAGCAAAGCAATAGCATAGTGCGCTTGCATCAGTTGTTGGGTAACAGCGGTAAACAGCATTTAGATTTAGCCTGTGGTACTGGGCCGCACGTGAGGCATTTCATCGATTTAGGGTTTCAAAGCAGTGGTCTGGATATCAATCAACCTATGCTCGATATTGCGATGCGTCGTTGTCCTGAAGCGCAGTTTAGTTTGCAAAATATGACTGAGTTTTATGTTGACCAAAAACTCGATTTGATCACCTGTTTTTTGTACTCCATTCATTACTCACCAGGTACCGAGGCGCTTAAAGCCTGCATTGCGAGTGTGTATAAAGCATTAAATACTGGTGGCCTGTTTTGTTTCAACACAGTTGATAAACATAAAATCAATAACAAGGCGTCAGTGCGCCACAGCGCCGAGTTTGCGGGCAGCCAGTTTGTGTTTGAATCTGGCTGGCATTATCAGGGGGAGGGTGAAATGCAGTCGCTTAATGTCAGCATTGCCAAAACTGATGCTGATAAGACTCAGCAATGGCAAGATTCCCATGCGATGGTCGCCACCAGTTTTACTGAACTCGAAGCCTTGTTAAGCCCGTATTTCGAGGTGCAAATTTTTGAACATGATTACGACAAAATTATCCCGTGGGATTTAGCTTCAGGCAACGCCTTGTTTGTGTGTACGAAACGTGAGATTGAGTAGCTAAGGTTTTTCACGGTCATTCGCTATTGCTAGTGAGCCGGAATACAGATTTTTATGCCATGATATTGCTATTTGATGGACGAGTACCCTGTGGTTTTCGCCCGGTCATTTTGAGCATAACCTTGATGCTAAATAGATATTTTAGTGACAGATATACTGATAAATGTATTTATCATCAAGCTGCTTTTCAGACATAACAAAGGCGCAATCACCGCTAGCAAGTGTTCGGATGTACGCTTCAAACTTATCTTTTTCATCCATATCAGCAAAATGAAAAACACCTGTCGCAGATTTGCTCGTCATGGGTATTGAGTTGTTAAATCCATCTCGGCCCCCGTGAATCACAAATGAACTGGTGACAATATTAAGCGATACATTCAAGAAGCTATTCTGTGGCTGATTAAGTTCCTCAGTTGAATTGAAATCAATCGTTAAGAACACTCCCAAATCATTCATACTAGGGATTTGTATTGCCTTTAATGCCATGTAACTTGCTGATTTTAATGCTGGAATATACTCTTTGAAATAAACATCATAAAGATCATTACGCAAATAACTTGTCCGCAGGAAGTCATAAATACTGCCATTGCCGTCAATATGACCAGCATAAACAAGGTGCTTTTCAGCATCAGCTGTAGTTGTTTTAGCGATTGAGGTGGACTGAATCCTAGCCAGTTGTAATTGATTTTTCCGTTCAGCTTTTTTGATGATACTGACTAATTCATCTGTATATGAATAAAGTGAATTCACTTCGCGTTGTTCAATCGTCGACATGTCGATGGGATGAACAATAGGTGTTGCATGGCGATTTTGTTCAACTCGATATTTTTGAGCGGCCTTATTTTTAATATCAACCACTATGATGTAAGGCAGCGTAAACTCTACAGCCCCTTTTAGGGCGGTTTGACTCATAGATAATTCTGAGCAATCTTTACAAACCAATGTCTTAACGCTTGCGAAAACATCTGTAGATAATCCACACGCGAGTAGTGCGATACAAAGCTTAAATAACATCCATTTCATCTACAAAATCCTTATTTATCTATAGTAAAACTATAATAAAGCAAACAACGAGAGCTGTCGGTCAGAGTTAATAAGTGGACAGATTAAGCTTTTTAACAATGATTTGGAATGGATAAAGAAGGGGATATTTTTTAAACGGGTTCAAGATAAGCAGATTGTTGTTTAGTTAACAAGATTTGTTTTATGTAAAATGCTTATTGAAGTGAGTTGCGGATTAAGTGCTGTAGTGTTTTATGGTTATAAGGCTGTTCGCTAGCAAACTTCACCAGTTTCAAGTACCTATTTATATTGGCTTAAGTGTATAAAAATAGGTATTTGAATATGGCCAGCCATCATCAGTAACAATGGCTGTTGATGAGGGATTACTGTGCGGTATCAGTAAATTCTGCTTGAACCTTGTCTAATTCTTGCTGGTTTTTAAGCTCGGTTTGTTGCTGTTTTTTAATGCTGACTTCTTCTACTAGTGCCGCTTGTCTTTGTTTAAGGCTGTGTTTCTCATCTTTGGTTAGAAACTTAAACGCTTTTTCATTGGCAAGTGCATACGCAACGACATCTTCGCCTTTTACTCTGCGTTCATCCACTCGTTTTGAAAAACGATCGTTATCTCGAGCTTTGCGCTCTTCGGCATTTAACTTACTCATTGGTGTATCCTCATTAGTTAATCACGGTAGGCTTCACTACGCTCAGTCAAATAAATGAGATGCACATTCATAAAGCTGATCGGCGCATTTTAGCATAAGTTGGCTTGTTAGCCTGTAATACATGGCGTCTGAGTAAACTTTATCATCTGTTGATGGCTTCTAGAGGCGGTTCAGCTATCTGTTACCTGTAATGTTCAATCATTAAAGCTGTTTAAAGCCATCGCGATATCATGAGTCGCTTGTTTAGCGCGCGCACTGAGTTTTGTGATTGAAATAAAGCCATGCATGCAATCGTCATAATGCTGGTGTTGTGTATTGATGCCTGCCGCTTTTAGGCGCTGGGCATATGCAATGCCGTCGTCTCTTAATGGATCGTAACCTAGGGTTAATATGTAGCTTTTTGGCGATTCGCTGATGTCTTTTGCCTGTAGTGGGCTCACTAATGGCAGGGTGACTTCGTCGAGAGAATTCAAATAATGCAGCCTGAAATAATCCATTAAATCGCGGGTGAGTATTAACTGCTTATTGAAACGGCGATAAGACTCGGTCAAACCTTGCAAGTCGACCATTGGGTAGATCAAAAATTGAAATGCAGGTGTTACTTTGGCCTGTACTGGTAGTGACGTTTGTAATGAATTTAAGCCGATAATACAAGCCAGATATCCGCCTGCGCTATCACCACCCACACCGATATATTGTGGATTGATCTTCAGTTGTTGATGATTGTCATTGATATAGTTCCACGCCTCGATGGCATCACAAATCGGGATTGGAAATTTATGTTCTGGGGCCAGTCGATAGCCAACTGAGATGATGTTCATCTTGCCGTGTTTAGCCAGATAGCGGCAAAAGTGATCGTGGGTGTTAATACTGCCAATAACGCCGCCGCCACCATGAAAGTACACTAAGGTTTTTTGAGGCTTGTTAGCGCTAGGACAGTAAATGCGTAGCTTGATGGTGTTATTGATGTGCAGGTTATCAGCTGTGTCTGTGGCATCGCCGCGATGATTCGTGCTCACTGGAATGACTAACTCGCCAATCTTGTCCATTTCAATTTTAGTCAGCCCAAGTACTCGATCCATCGCTAGAAATACATACCTGAATAATGTTACTGGCAATTTGTATAACGGCGCTAATGATAACCACTTGGCGACCATTAATTGTTTAGCTTCAAGCTGGGATGCTTGCAGTGGTTTGCCTGGTAGCGGTTCGTTTAGTGATGATGTTGGTTGATTAAGGTTATCCATTTCTATGGCCTTTTTATTATTGTTAACTGATTAGAACCACATGTTTATCGACTTAACCACTTCATCACCAAGCGATTGATAAACGTAGGTGATACGTTACTTAATCGATGCAATAGGCCATAAAAAACACTGACCGTTCTATGGGTTTTAGGGTGTTTCACTTGTTTATCAATCACAGCGACTACGTGTTCAGCAGTAATGTTCACACCGAGTCGTTGCATGACTTTGGCGGTGTGTTTCTGTGCCTTAAGCATATTGGTTGCCACAAAAGGCGGCATGACATCACATACTCTTATGCCGTACTTTTGCCACTCAAGTTCCAGCGCCTCGGTAAGCGCTTTTACGGCAAACTTACTCGCCGAATAGCTGGCTAATTCTGGTACGCCATAATCGCTACTGGCTGATGACATATTGATAATAGTACTCGTGCCAGTATTTTTTAAATATGGCAATGCAGCATGACACAGATTCATGACCCCGATGACATTGACACTTAATGTACGCTGATGATGTTCTATAGAGATGTCTTCAAATGGGCCAATTTCCAATATGCCGGCATTGTTAAGTAATACCGCCAAGCAATGATTATGTTCCGCACAAAATGTAGCCATAGCGTGTTGTACTTGTGACACATCAGTGACATCCAGCTGAAACAAGCGTATTCGAGTTCTATCCCATATTTCGGTGGCTTGTGTTAATTGCGCTAAATTGATGTCGGCCATACCGACCCAATAGCCCTTTTTATGAAAGTGCCGAGCAGCGGCTAAGCCAATCCCTGAAGCCGCGCCAGTAATAAATATCGTGTTGTTATTCATGATAAAACCTGGTTACTTTTAGTACGAGTGAATCAGTACAAGTGAAAAGGTGGCTAAGCCAATTAGAATGACCGGGTATTAAGGTGTTCCATCTGCGGCTGTTTCATTTCATCAACCCAGCGCTGCCAAGTGTAGGGCCATAAAATGGGGTCGCCATCGGCATCTAAATACCAGCTTTGGCATCCTCCAACCCAGCTAGTGCCCTTTAACCCTTCTTTTACGTAGGCATTAAAATCGTCAATGGCTTGTTGTTTGGCTTCAAACTCATCAAATTGATGCTCACGCCATTTATCGATCAATTTAATCACGTAGTCAGTTTGAACCTCGCTCATGGCGATAACCGAAAAGTTACCAATGGGGGTGTTGGGGCCGAGCATTAAAAAGAAGTTAGGGTAGTCGCTGAGTAACATTGACCGATATGCTTTAATTTTATGAGCCCACGCCTTATCAATGTGCAAATTGTTGCGGCCAATTAGATTCATTGGGCGCATAAAATTAAATGCATTAAACCCTGTCGACAGCACCAATACATCGAGGTCATGGTGTGTACCGTCTTTAGTGATAATGCCTGTTGCAGTTATGCGTTCAATGGCCTCTGTTATTAACTCAGCATTGGGTTTTTGAATGGCTTTATAAAAAGTGGTGTTGATAATGACCCGTTTGCAGCCTACTTGATAATGAGGTCGCAGCTTTTCGCGTAAAGTTTGGTCTTGAATGCTTAATCTTAAGTTGGCTTTACACAAAAAATTTAACACATGTTTTTGGATAAAGTGTCCAGTTACTGCTTTGGTAAAAAAATGTTCTAGAAAAAACTTACCGGTATTGCGATGAATTTTGGTAATGATGGGAAAGCGAGCCATCAGTTTGCGGCTGGTTTTTGAAAAGGTAAAATCGGGTAAGTGCATTAACCATTGTGGTGTGCGCTGAAAAACCGAGACCTTAGCACCAGTATTAATCAATTCAGGAATGGCTTGTGCCGCCGTTGACCCAGTACCGATTACCCCAACCCGAGTTGAGGCAGATATATCGACGTCGTGGTTCCATTGGGCGGTATGAAATGTGGTGCCTTTAAAATCAGCTAATCCAGGAATGTCTGGAAATTGCGGATGGTGCAAAATGCCTGTGGCACACACAATAAAATCAGCGATATAGGTTTGCTGTTGGCTGGTTTTTACTGTCCATTTGCCATTGGCATAGTGTGCATCGGTAACCGCTTCGTTAAAGCGTATGTCTCGTTTAACCTCATACTTATCTGCCACATGCTCAAAATATTGTTTAATCTCTGGTCCATGGGCGAAAAATCGGCTCCAATTTGGATTGGGTTCAAATGAATAGGTATACATGTGAGCGGGTACATCACAGGCCGCACCTGGATAGGTATTTTCGCGCCACGTTCCGCCCACAGAGCCTTTTTTCTCCAGCACTACAATGTCAGTAATACCAGCTTGACGCAGTTTGATGGCCATTAAAATGCCCGTCATACCTGCACCAATGATCACCACCGCAGGGTTTCGTTTAACTTGGGTCATGCGGACCTCAATGATTGTTATTTTTAATTATGACTTTGAATGGCCATTTAGCTACACGATCATTCAAAGATTGTTAACCAATGATGTTATCTGTCCAGCATAGGAAATTGGGCTTGATTGATCTAGCGTCTAAATAGACGTATATTTGTGATTTTAAGACATTACGGCTATCAATTATGACATTTCGCAGTATTACCAGTGTGCAGATTATCGTTGCCCATGGCATTGAGCTGGGTATTGATGAGAATGTTTTACTGCAAGGGTCGGGTTTAACCAGTGCTCAATTAGCTGACCATGAGCGGCTGATTGAAGATAAGCAAGAGTTACAGGTGTTAAATAACCTAATGCTTACTACTCAATGCCCAGTTAAAGTAGGAATGGAATTAGGCTGCCGTTATCACCTGACCAGTTATGGCATTATGGGGTATGCCCTGTTGGCCAGCAGTACTGCGAGAAAGGCGATTGAATTTGGCTTGCGGTATCTAGATTTAACCTATGTTTTTTCTCAGATAACATTAACTGAGCTTAACGACGATTTATCCTTAAGGTTCTCGTGCGACATTGCAGGTAAGTTAGGTGAGCTCGTATTAGTCAGAGACATGTTGGGCGCGGCGATGATCCAACGAGAAGTATTTGAACGTAACGGCTTACCGATAAAATTGCAGTTTATGTCGCCTCAGCCTGTAGGCTTGTGCCTAGCAGATATAAAGCAAAAACTCGGAGCTGAAATTCAATTTAATGCCAATTATAATGGCTTTTCTGGACTAGCCCCGCTATTGGATTTGCCCTTGGTAAAAGCCAATGAAGCCACCGCCAGATTATGTGAAGCGCAATGCAGCCAGTTACTGCAACAAAAACAAAACTGGAAACCTATCGCCAAGTTGGTCAAAGACACCTTAGTGCACTTAGGCTTAACAGCATCAATGGAAGACATCGCCCAGCATTTAGCCCGTACGACTCGCACTTTACATCGTCAACTCAAACTAGAACAAACCAGTTGGCGCCAAGTACGTGATGATGTGCGTTTTGGCATCGCTGAGGAACTGCTGCTAAAGCCGATGCAACTTGATGAAATTGCTGAGCGACTTGGTTTTAGTGATGGGGCTAATTTTAGCCACAGCTTTAAGCGCTGCAAAAACATTACCCCAAGCCAGTATCGCAAGCAGGCAACAAAACAGCGATAGCCAGCTGTTCTTCATAGCTAAAGGCTAGCTAGAATCTCAAGCCTTAGACCTTAGGCTTTAGACCTCAAATCTAAAGACTCTTACCTAGAACTTAGAGCTTAGAACAAGTGGCTGTTAGCCAGAACCTGCTTTCTATGACTGCATCACCTCATGTTTAATTACAGAACTGCCTTTCACATGGAACTCCATCGTTATTTCCGTCCATCTGTGTACCTGGGCAGTTACGGATATAAAAGGTTGCTTCTGCACATGAGCGCATTTGGCTACAGTGGGTTTTACCAGCTTCGCATCTGAACTGTGGTTGTAGATTGATTGAGCTTGGTTTTGATACGGTTGGTGTCCACTGCATCTGCTCAACATCTTCATTGGTCAGCACTGGCGTAGCGGTCATTTTTTGATATTGTTTATAACCGAAAATACCAACCCCAAGCAGGATAATAAGCATGATTACGCGCCCAAATACTGGGCTTGAGCGGTAGTTGTCGTCATGATGAGATGGGCTTTTTCGATGATGTTGACTGGTGTGAGACGCTGGACGAATGCTGTTGGACACCACCGCGACGCCTTCTATACTGGCTTTTACGGCTTTGACTTTACCGTCGGGCTGGTTCTCACGATGAAATAGGATCTCATCGCCAACAATGGGCTTTCTGGCCATGTGTTTTAAGGTTGAAATGTGAATAAAGACATCTTGATTATCACCGGTTTCTGGCTTGATAAAACCAAAGCCTTTTTCGGTATTCCAACGAACCGATACCAATCCGCATTGAAGTTTGCTCTTTTAGCGAAAATTATTAGTGTGCTATTCGAGACAGTCATTTGAGGGCATGGTTGCTCCACGTCAAAAATGACTAACAAAGAAGAGTGCCCTAATAAATTCGCCCTTCGGGGCGGTGTCATAACACCAATTACTACCTCAAATGCCTTAAATGTAGCTTGCTACACCAGCAGTCATTTGAATTGTACTTGGCACTTTGACGCCGCCTAAAATAGATCACACTTCAATAAGGATTGGTATAATGCCTCTTTCCATGGCGATTCTTTCCTTGATGGTCATTCAGTTATTAAAAAATCATACTTTAGAATCATGCTTTTAAATCAGTAACATAATACCTACAATCACAGTGTTTTAGCCAGTTATTTGATTGGACTTTGTGAGCGGTCGATAAAACATAGTCGATATGTTTACCTACTCAGGGAAAAAATGAATTGATATCGACTTGGGCAATGTATCAACTTGCTACAACAAAAACGTGGTGTTATTTAAGATTAAGTTTAACGTGTATATAGACGGTATTATTTTTAATGAATTGACCAACACAACAATAGAGGGGGCTACTGATGAATGATGAGCAATACCAAAAAGGACTTGAGGTACGTCGCAAGGTGATGGGGGATGCTTATGTCGATAAAGCGCTCAGCAATGTCACTGATTTTACCCAGCCACTGCAAGACTTAGTGACCGCAAATTGTTGGGGAGAAGTCTGGGTTCGTGATGCTATTTCTAAGCAAACTCGCAGTCTTATCACTATTGCCACACTGGCGGCTTTAAAAGCTCCAACTGAATTAAAAGGTCATGTTAGAGGGGCATTACGTAATGGGTGTTCCATTGCTGAAATTCAGGAGGTATTACTGCATTCAACAGTCTATTGCGGCATGCCAGCGGGAATTGAAGCCTTTCGGGCAGCAAAAGAAGCGATAGAGGAATGGGCTATAGAAAATAGCTAGCACTGAGTTATCTATTAACTTTTTAGCCCAAATGATTGTGTGTAAAAGCACTAATCTTTTTTTAGATTGTTACGTATAACAGGATCTAATACTTATCCAAAAGGACTTAAAATGCGTTATTTAATGATTATTGCAAGCTTATTACTGCTCAGCGCTTGCAGCACGAGTTATCCAAATCAGGCCATTACTGGGCAAACTTTTCCATCGGTGTCAGGCCAAAATCTTGAAGGGCAATCTATGACCTTGCCTGATGATTTAAAAGGTGAAACTGCGCTATTACTGATCGGTTATAAACAAGATTCACAGTTTGATATTGATCGCTGGTTAATTGGCTTAGACATGACCGAAACGCAAGTATCGGTATTTGAAGTGCCAACCATACAGGGATTGTTTCCTAGAATGTTCAGCACCTTTATAGACAGTGGTATGCGTGCAGGCATCCCTAAGCCACTTTGGAAAGGTGTTGTTACTGTCTATAAAGATGGTGAAAAAGTACAAGCATTTACCGGTAATGAAAAACCAAACAATGCGCGGGTGGTGCTATTAGATGGCCAAGGTAAAGTGATTTACTTTTATGACCAAGGCTTCTCTGTTGATGCACTTAATCAGTTAAGAGCCTTGCTTTAATCGCGCAAAAGGTAGTGTATAAATCGATCGAGATATCAATTATATCAGCCTCTTTACTGCCATATTTGAGACCAGTAAGTGACATCTTGATAAAATATGACCTGATATATATCAACAATATGATGGCCGTGATGATTTGCTAAATGCTTTATTGAGTTTGTATCGTTGGAGCTTTGCTCATAAAAGTCTCTGGTTAGCGTTAAATGAGGCTAATGAGGTCTAAATATCTTCGACTGGGTTGTAATCTCATCGGTTATCACTAATTATCTAAGCGCTGCTAAGTTTGCAGCTCTCAATTGAGGACTTTGCCATGCTGTACGATTTGACTGTAGTGCAATTCAGCAAAATGCTGAATAACTTAAATAATATTCTTGATAAGGCCGAGGTATTTGCCGCCTTTAAAAAGGTCGATATGGCAGTATTGCTGAACTCTCGCTTAGCGGCAGATCAATTTAATCTTACTCGCCAGATTCAGATAGCCTGTGACACGGCTAAAGTTGGTGTTGCCAGATTAACCGGTAATTTAGAGACTATGCCTAAGCATGATGATACTGAAACGACACTTGAAGAGTTGCGTCAACGCATTGCTTCAGTCATTGAGTATATTAATGGTTTTAGCGAAGCCGACTTCGCTCACGCTGCCACTATCCATGTGTCACAACCTCGCTGGGCAGGTAAATATCTAACAGGCTATGAATTTGCTATTGAACATGCCATTCCTAATCTCTATTTTCATGTCACTACGGCCTACGCAATATTGCGCCACAACGGTGTTGAAGTGGGTAAGAAAGACTACTTAGGTGATATGCCTTATAAAGTCCCTGTTATTTAGTAAAGTACTCGTTATCGGCTATTGAGGATACATCCACTAATGTAGCGTTTGTATCCTTTAATAGCTGCGCCCAGAAGCCACTGTCTAAGCCATGTATTGACTTGCTTTTTACACTAGCTTTTGGGCATTTTTGTTTTACTCAGATGATTTAATTCGCTATTACTCTGCTCAATAATCAATTGTTTATTTGCATTTGATGCGGTAATTTTTTGGCGTAGCAACTGAATCAAGGTTGGCGCAATAGAGGCTAAAATCATGCCACACATCAATAAATATTGATGTGGTGTGTATGATTCACCCATTAACACAAAACCACAGGCAATACCTGCTATTGGGTTGGCTATGCCGCCAAAAGTAAAGTCGACAACCGACATTCGTTGCAATAACCACACATACATACTGTAACCGAGTACAGTGTTGAGTAATATTATCCAGCTTATGCCGAAGCCATTAGTCAGACTAAATTGCTTGACCACACTGAGATATTGTTCAGGTGAAAATAGTGCCTGAATGCCTGCGGCAACCAATAATAATGCTCCGCCGATAATGAGCTGCCAGGTAAGTATGGTCCACCAATGAATGCGTGAGCCCAGTGCTTTGGTGATCGTGCTGCCGATAATAATACAGCTAATAGCCGCCAGCATCGCCATTAACCCAATAGGATTTAAACTAATAGTGCTGGGGTCAAATAGCATCCACGCTAGAGCAATTAAGATCGCGCCACAAAAGGCTTGCGGCAGATTAGGGCGTTTTTTACTGCTTACCCAATGAAATAGCATCGCGAAAACGGGCACTGAAATCATCCCTATACCAGAGATGGCCGACGGAAGTGTTAGTGCCATAATAAATATTAAACTGAAAAACACCGCAATATTAATCGCACCGAGTTTTATCAAAATAGACCAGTCGGCTTGTTGGGGCTTAGTCGGTTTGATTGCCAATAAAATGAGTCCAGCAGGCAATGCACGCAGAGCACCGAGTAATAACGCTGGCCAGTCAGGTAAAGTGAGCTGGGTCATCGCATAAGTGGTACCCCAAAAAAAGGCTGGGATCATGGCGAGTAAAATATTCATAAACTACCTTAGCATTAAATATCTTCATATAAAGATAAGTGTCAATTCTGGACTGCTAAGTTATCTTTGTAAAGTATCTTTTTATGAAGTATCTTTATGTTAAGTATTTTGTAAGTGATTCAATCGTTAAGATTAAGGGTGTTAAATGGAGGATATCGATAGAGTTGTGGCGCAGTGGGGTGAACAGAAGCCGCATTTAGATACTGCACCAATGGCAATACTTGGGCGTTTTTTACGTTTACAAAAACACATTGAAGCTGAAATATCTACTTGTCATAAATTGTTTGGCCTGACCATGGGGGAATTTGATGTACTGGCTACATTACGACGTGCAGGCCTGCCTTATACCTTAACCCCTTCAGTGCTTTTGTCATCTATGATGTTAACCTCTGGCGCGATGACAAATCGCTTAGATAAACTAGAATCTAAAGATTTAATTGCACGTGTACACAGCACTGAAGACAGGCGTAGCGTATCCGTAGCTTTGACTGAAAAAGGACTTGCCACGATAGATGAAGCGATTGAGGCACATGTCCGCATTCAACATCAGCTGGTGGCAAACCTTTCAGATTCTGAACTACCCGAGCTCAACCAATTACTCAAAACTTGGTTAGCTGGCTTTGAAGGCAATTAATAGCGGCTGTGATCAGATAACCCCAGATTGGGAGAATAAACGATTATCACACAGCCCTTTGTGCTGCTAACTTCGTTGTATTGACTTGTCATCGATCCGCTATTAATACAGTTATTAATATTTGGAGATGCCTTGTTAGCAAAACAAATAGCAATTTTGATATAAAATTGGTGAAATATTCTGATTTTAGCTTATTTATCCCTCTCCTTAACCCGAATTTGGGTTAAACAGTCAGCTTCTTAAGATGCTGGTATTTTTTGTCAGTGCATTTTGAAAGGCTGTGTTGCGATTTAGCCACTTTACATTTTAAAAAGCCGTTGATGATTGTTAGCTATTCTGTTCATTGGCTTTATAGGTTTTAGATATATACAAAGGTTATGTAAGTATAACCAACAGCTAGAGGTTAATGAATGAGTTGTTTACCAATAAACTCATAAGTTAATGAACCGCAGTTATTTATGTTGCATTCTTGTTTCTGCATCTGTATTTTTCCTCTACATTATTGCATAATGCTGAGTCTTTTATTTAGACAAACGTATTAATTATGACGAACATTGTGTCGGCTTGTATTTATAGTTGAAAAGTCGGTAATGATTTTGTCTCTAAGCAATGCCAGTGGCAGCATTGCTGGTAGTTATTAAAAATAAATGGATGTTATTAATGTTTAAAACTAAATCTAGTGCTTGGCTGGCAATGTTCGGTCTTCTTGTATCAATAAAATCTTATGGCGTTGTCTTTGACGAAGCGCAAACAAATGTTATTAAAGATAAAATGCAGCATAGTATATCTGTTTCTAATATTGGTTTGGTTGAAGAAGGCCGTATTCATAATATCAATAAAGTTTATTCTGCTGGCAGGATTGCGGTTGGAACAGAATCAAAATATATTCATAACTTCTTGGCAAATAGTGATAACACTATTAGTTATTATGGTAAGCAAGCTCTGGTTACTGATGATAATTACTACGGTATTAATATTACGTTGAGCCCGGATGGCAAGTTTTTGTATGTAATATCTATAATTGACTCATCTTATCAATTGACTGTAATGAAGTTCGATGTCGATACAAAATATTGGGTTGAGCAGTTCAGCTATAGTGCGCTAAATGGACAAACTATTACAAATAATGATGTTATTGAAATATCAGAAAGTGGTAATTATCTATTTATCAGAAACCAATATGAACGGTATGTTTCGATAACAAAACGAGACGCTGCCACTGGCGAACTTGTTGCAGTAAAATTACTAGGTGATAGCGATAATATTCCATCACAGATAGATGATATTGAATTTGATGATAGTAATAATATTTTATTACTATCTGGTGAAGGCCGAGATTACAATTCGACAGATCCTCTCGTTGCTTATCAATTAAATCCTATTGACAATACCGTTGCGGAAATTTCTCGAGTCTCACGGAATAGCAGTTATCAATCAATTTCAAATATATTGTATGACCAGTCTACAGGTAATATATTTACTTCAGACAATAATGAAATTACGGTATATCGTCTAGATGTGGCAGGAGAGACATTGACACTCAAGTATAATGCTAATTCATACATTGCTTTCAATACAAATTCATATATTTCTTCAGCATCACTTTCTCTGGTTGGTAGTAAATTGTTAGTTCAAAGAACTAGTAATACAGGCAAGCTTTATAACTTCAACGATGGTGTATCACCCTCTTTTACGTTGGATAAAACGGTGGCAACAAATGTGTTACTTAGTTCTCTTAGTCGAGGAGATAAACTTGGCTGGAGACTAAACAATGAGAAAGTTGAGCTCTATGCATCTGCTGATAATTTTTATGATTACAGCAAAGTAAGTAGCATAAAAGATGGCCAGCAAAATTTACCTCACTTGGCCAATGGCTATAGCCGTAATGTGTTTATTGAGTCGTTGGGGATTATAGTTGTCATAGATGCAGATGGTATTACGTCGATTAGTGCTGATCCAGCGGCAAAGACATCGTTATTTTCTGCAAATTGGACCCAGTTTGGTATTGGGCAGAATGTTACGCCTGATATTCAGAGCCTATCTGTTCATGGTGATGAGATATTCATCGCGGGACGTAACTTTTCCGATAACAACTATTGGGAAAATAATAAGTATATAGCATTGAAAGTGGCTGTCGATGGAACTGTTTCAGGTGGACTTAAGTCTCTTATATCATCAGGTAATCCATTATATTACACAGATAATGCCGTATTTAACAAAGCTAATAATTTAGCAATATTCAGTAACGAAGATAACAATTATATCTTCGTTAGTATTGATGCGGATAACAATGCTACCTTGATTGATGTACTTGATACCTCTCTTTTAGGGAATAGCTATTATCGTCAGGTAGGCTTTGTTGGTGGCAAGCCGTATGTGTGGGACAGAAGTGCATCGAAACTTTACTGGATCGATTTAGACCTCGCTAATAAGGATGTTGATGTAGAAGAAGTCATTGACCTTTCTGGTTCAGTTCCTACTGAGTCATCGGTATTGGCAAATGAGGGCAACATCTATTTCGTTAGTCGTGACGCGATAAGCAGTTATAAGGTTAATACTGATTTTAGCTTGTCATTTATGTCGGTTTCTTTTATTTCAGGCATTAATAACCATAATTTGGTGTTTGTCTCACAGGACTATGTGGTAAGTACCGATTATTATGCTCTTTATACATATGCGGTGGACAGAGATAGCGGTAGTTGGAAGTTACTTGCAACTACTCCAGCCAGCGATTATGGAATATCATATTTTCAGAACTATAACGTATTTTATGCCGATGGCTTGAAGCAGAAAGCTATTTTTGGTGCACAAGCGGGCGACTCAGCCGTTGGATTTATGATTGCCGACTTCTCCTCAAGTCCAGTATTGAAGGCCGCTATAATGCCTGTATTGGCAAACGAGGGAGAAAAGGTTGAGCTGAATATCGCCGATTTTGTTTTTGACGCTGATAGTGATGATGTACTTACTTATAGCCCTACTAGTCTTCCCGCTGATGCAATGTTGAGTGAGACGGGTCTGCTTACCCTTGAAACCAAAAGTAGTGACTCAGGTGATTTAAATATCTTGGTGACTGACAGCAGAGATATGACATTGACAATATTAGTGCCTTTCTATGCTAACACTGCGCCTCTTATAGGGACCATCGATAAGTACTGGGTTAATCCTGGCGAAAATATTGTTTTGGATCTCGCTGGTTCAGTTACCGATCCTGAAGGGCAGAGCTTCACTTTTGCTAAAGATGATGGCTCCGAGCTTGAGGTTAATCCCCATGGTTTGGTTTATGGGAAATTGATCGCTGCCGGCGAACACAAGGTGCTGGCGACAGTGACAGATAGTCTTGGGGCTAAGGCATCTTTGTCTGCCATAGTTCAAGTCAATTCGGCACCTAAGTCCATCAGCTTGAGTCCTCTTTCTATCAAGACTGCTGAAGCAGTTATTCTAGATGTTGCGAGTTCATTTACCGATGCTGATGGCCATATTATGAGTTTCACTGCTGAAGGGTTACCTGTTGGGATTAGTATCAGTCCGGAAGGCAATGTAACGGGAAGTACTACTACAAGCGGTAAGATGACCGCTTTGGTGACAGCGACGGATTCAATGGGGCTAAGCAGTAATGCGATACTTGTCATTAATGTAACAGATGGGGATTCTGGTGGCGGTAGTTTGGGGTATATTGCGTTATTACTTTTACCTTTAGCACTACGTCGGAAATTTTATTAAGTACTTTTATCAATAATTTTACTGGTCAATAGTCGATCTATTTTAAGCGATTTTTTAAGCTTGAATCACAGGCGATAAACATAGTGACTGGTGATACCGTAAATAATCCTCCATATAGGGGGATTACTTAATAACTAAGGTGTTGTTTAAGGTTAAGTTGACGGTGTGGTCCAACACTACTCTCGATATTATAAAAATGCGGTTTATTCACTCTATCACAATGAATAGTTTGGAAAGTATAACTAAGGAATCGCTCGTTCCTAAGCTCCAATAATTAATCAACTCCACAGAGCAAGGTAGTAAGTTAAGTCGGGTTTCGTTAAACGGCAATATGAATCTGCTGCTGAACTAATTCACTTCCGCAGTTAATAGAAGCCCACCAACTTATAGAGCGATAGAAAAAGAACTTAATAGTTACGATTTCTCGAACTCTGAAATAAAAAGACAATTCAAACTGTTTATGCAGCGCGTTAGTAACAAACCGATGAAAGCAAAAAACGGCCAGCATCTTAGGATACTGGCCGTTTTTGTTTATGCGTTTTGTAATAGCTTAGCGCTTATGGTTGTAGCTGTGCTTTTGCCGCTTCAACTTTAGAAAAATCTAAGCCAAGTTCTACAACTGCTTCTTTGATTAAAGCTGGGTTTTGCATCACCATGCCCATTAGCTGTTGTAGCTTTTCCGCAGGAATGCCTAATTGACCAATAGTTGCCATTGCTGCAAATGGGTTTTCAGTTAACGTCTGGAACAGCTCATTAATTTGTACGTCACTGATATTGTGTTCTTTGAAGATGGCAATAATAGGATTCATTGCGTTACCTTGTAAATGTTAATTGAGTAAGCTGTGATTTTATCATGATTTAGTCTGTAGAGGGCAAGATAGCGATTGCACAATCTTACTGACAAAATGATTCAGCAGGTTTTGACTTTGGTTAGTCTCTTAGCAAGATTGAACTGAGTGTCGTTTATACGTTACATCATTCGATAAATGATTGAGTTTACTACTCCGGTGTTTATACTGTTCTCGTTTTAGCGTGTTGCTTTGCTGATTTAAGACTACTTTTTATATGGATTTGTTACGGACGTTGATATGGATATTGAAACCCTCTGCACTGTGTTAGTGCTGCTCCAACCCCTTGTTGTATATTATGCCTTTTATAAAAATACTGGCGTAACCACCAAAGATAATGAGTTTAATCAATCTTTTTTGGTAATTTCTCCTAGTTTTGCCTTCTTTTATTTAGACCAATATTGGTATGCACTCAGTTTGCTGGTTGGCGTGGCATTGCTCGGTTTGTTATTGGCAATGATAGTGGATCGTAAAGCCAGTCATCCGATTGATTACGGCGGGCTGGTTTCATTTATGCTTGCTTGGTTGATTATATTTGGTATAGGTCATTGGATTGCAGGTTTCTTCCCCGACTCAAGCAGTACTGAGGTTGACGATACAATAGCGCTGACTGATATCACGCAAGGGGGTTATTCAGCATTAACCAGTTCACTGTATTACTTCTTGATTATGCTGGGAGTGTTTTTTGTCCGTATTATAGAGAAAAAATATTTCACAAAGGATAATCTCAGTAGTTTGTTGTTGTTTATCAGCAGTGTTGTTGGTGGCGTGTTACCTATGGTGGGTGACTATTTTATCTTGAGCATAGTGATAAACTTTTTTATCTTATTTTATATGAGTGTCGCCATTATTCGCTTGGATGATACCGGTCCTTCAAGTGGTTCGGTGACTTTTATATTTAGTTATCTATTTATGATGGGGGCTAGCTTAGCCATCATGATAAAAGGCGGGTATTGGCTTTACAGCTTGATGAGTTAACTGCGGCATGATCGATAGGCTGCATGTTATTAACTAGAGTCGATAGTCCCAAAAAAAAAGCCAGAACACATATGTAGATGTGTTCTGGCTTTTTTAGTTAGTTTTAATCAATGGTATTAGCCATCAACTTTGTACAATAAGCAACCTGCTATGGTTTCTCGACCTGACAACGTACTTGCGATAATTTGACCGTCTTGCCGGTTTGTACATGACGTAATAGGCAATTATCGCCTTGTTTTAACAGTTGCACTGCGTCCGGAATTTCAGTGCTGCGCCCCATGATCAATAAGCCGTTAGCATCTTTATGCTGAGCACGCTCAATCACTTCTTGGCTGTATTGAGTAAAAGCCTTATCGGCGATTAATACATTGCTGGCGTCCAGTAAGCTTGCTATCGCTTGTTGTAATTCAGCGTGGGTTTGGCTGCTAGGGTTTGTCAGCATTGCCGCTTGTAACGGTAATGGCGCCTCTTTTGCTGTCGCCCCACAGCCGCTCACTGTCAATACTGCCAGAATACCAATGAATTGCTTTTGCATTATTGCTCCAAAGCCAATGGCGTGAGAATACGGTTGTTTTTCAGTACATTTTGGTTGCGCGTGTCTTGCAACATAAAGCCTGGATCGACAAAGGATTCTCGAGCTGGCGCGCGTGCTACAGCTGAAGCCGTCGCTGGGCAGCGGTTATTATTGCGATAAAACAATGCTGCACTGAGAAGTCTTTCGTTGGTATCACCCAAAGCATGTCCAAGATCATCTTCTAGAACACAACCTGGCACTTCACTGTCTAGGGTAGGATTGGCTGATGGTATAAATCCGTCAGAATACTCACCAAAGCCTTTGTCATTAACCCCTTTAAACTGAATGGTAAAGTAGGTTGTGGCACAGTTACTGGTTGGGTAAAAGCCATAAGGCTTACCGCAGGTTGTATCACCCAATTGAATTACCTCAATATTAATGCCGCGAAGGGCATTCATTAAGGCTTCGCTGGCAGAACAGGTGCCAGGGGTTGTTAATACAAATACTCGCTTAAGGTTTAGCGTGGGCAGCGATAATCCACTGCGCAGTAATGAAGTGTTAAAGCCGATTGATTCTGAAATAAACGGCATCGGCGAGAGTGCTTCACGCGTTACTGGGTTAATGTTGGGGTACTTGTTGTTAAAGCTAGTTTGTTCAAACACCCGGTTAGTTGTGGCGTTATCACCCGCAATCATGTAGCCCAGTTGGCTGGCAAGTGCTAATAATCCACCGCCGTTATAGCGAATATCCAATACTAAGTCGTCTACTTGTGCGTTGCTCAGTAACGTCATGGCATCGTATAAGCCTTTTTCGGCCGTCGCGATGTGAGAGTTAAATTGTAGATAACCCACTTTGCCATTAGTCGTTTGAATGGTTTTAGTATTTTGCACTGGCGTTGATACGATTGTGCCTGCCGATAGTGTCACTGTGCGGTCGGTTTGGGCATTTAAATCTCGCACGGTAAACACAGTTTGTTTACCAGTGGCATCGGGAAATAAACCTGCATTTAAAGTATCGATACTGTCGCTATCATTGGCATTTGCTACGCTAACACCGTCCACCGATACAATAATGGCACCACGACTAATACCTGCATTGCTTGCCGGCGTGTTTGGCTCGTTGAAGGCCACAGTCACTTGTCGTGACACACCTGCCGATGCATTACGTAAATTTAGCGTCATGCCATAACCAACAGAGGCCCCAGATCCATTGAGTAATTCCCATTCTGCTGTCGGCATAGAAAAGTGAAAGTTATCTTTGAGGTTGCCTGTGTCTGACAATTCGTCGGTTTTAAGTAGTTCAAAATACTCGGCAACGCTATATGGTGCCGGATCGCGATCAATAATTTCGTCATACCAAAGGTAAGTGTCATCGCTCCACGACCGCAACCACAATTTTTGTGTTAAGGGGACACTGCACTGATTGGCTAATGTCGAGTAGTTAGCAAATTGACCAGCAACCCATTGAGGTGACGTTGAGCCAGTATTGCTATTGTTATCGCCGCTTGATGAGCCGCCACCGCCACAGGCTGTTAGTAACAGGCTGGCGCTGATAATGAATGGGGCGAGAGTGTTGCTTGAGAGTAACTGCATAATAATCCTTTATATACTCAAATATCGTGGTTAATGTTTAATCTTACAATTGACAACTTTATTACAATTGACCTAATTTGTAACTCGGTTTCTTGAGCAATACTAAGATTGATAAACCATGCTATTTGAAGTGTAATGATATTTCTATACGCGGCTACTGGTTGTAATGTTCAGTTCAACCTTAGTACTGTGTTTGTGGTTTCTTGCTACTGTTTTATTGCTTACTCATGTAGATATACTAGATGTCAAAAGCTCCATTTGTATAAAATTGCCACAAGCGGCTGCCAACTTCATTTTGAAAGTTCAACGGCCCTAACCAGAGATATCATTACTATGTTCGACAAATATAAAGTAAAAAAGGCGGGTCAATGCTAATTTCACTTATGCATTTATCTGTATCCCGCCAGCGGCAATATGGCGCATCTGGCATCAAACTACTGTTAATTATTTTAGTGACTATGCTGGTCACAATTGGATTAACGTTTTTTATTATTCGCACTTATATTTTTCCGTCGCCATTAACGCCTGTAACGTTAAATGCCCAAGAAGAGCAAAAGCTGGATCAAAAACTGACCCAGCTTGGTTGGCAAGTTGAACCTAGTCGCCAAGTGAGCCAATCACCTAATTCACGCGAACCAAGTAATCGTGGTCATAACAACGCAGAGCTAACCCCGCAGGCATATCGCGAATTTGATGCCGACCGCCAGGTGACTTTTAGCGAAAAAGAAGTGAATTCAATGATTGGCCGTAATCCTGATTTTGCGCAGCGGGTTGCGATAGATTTTTCAGACAATTTGGCCAGTGCAACCTTGCTGATTTCAATTCCTAAGGACTTTCCTCTGATGGCTGGAGAAATCTTACGGGTTAATACTGGGCTGGACATTCATTTAGATACCAATGGTCGCCCAGTAGTTGCTTTAGTTGGCGTGAGCTTAATGGGCGTGCCTATTCCCAATGCATGGTTGGGTAACATGAAAAACGTCAATCTAGTGAGTGAGTTTGGCGACCGTGGTTTTTGGAATACCTTTGCCGATGGTGTGGATAATATTCAGATTCGTGATGGCGAACTGTCGATCAAACTGCGAAAGTAAATGCTACATATCGGTTTGAAAGCAATGTTATAAGTATGGTGTAAGCAGTGAGCCTGAATATCAAGCTCATTGTTTATTGACCGTTTTTTAAGCCCACTCATGTTGAGTAACACGAATACTTATCACAGCTAACATTATGTTCTGTATAGCACTTTTACCACATGCCAACCAAACTTTGTTTTGACTAGGTGCGGTGTTATTAGCTCGCCATTGAAACAGACTTTATCAAACGGGGGCACCATTTGACCTTTTTTGAACTCACCTAAGTTGCCACCATTTTTGGCTGATGGGCAGCTAGAATGTTTTTTGGCTAGCACATCAAACTTGGCGCCTTTATTGAGCTGCTTGATGATGTCTTCAGCTTGGGTTTGGTGTTTCACTAATATATGTAATGCTGCTGCAGTTTTGGCCATGATATCGGTCTTAGTTTCTCTGTGATTAGCAGATTATTATACCTGTTTCATCAGCTAAATTGGCAGTAGATCCTTGCACTAATGGATCTATTCAATCCCAATATAGGCAAATACTGTAAGGTTTGGACCTGTTAATGCCTAAATCTTGAAGTTTTATTATTGTAATTTACTAATATTAATGATGCTAATAATGATGTCTTTCATTATGTTATATCGCTACAACACGTTGAACTGACGCTGAGTGGCCAGAAAATTAGCTAATTGAGTATTACATGGATTACAGTATTGATCGGTTGGTAAAAAACGACGAGCACATAACAAAAAGGAAATTTTAATGCTTAAGCGAATCATACCCTTATGTATAGCGAGTGCGATAACTATGGCAATACCTGTTCATGCAGAAGAAGATAAATATATTTGGTTAGAAGATGTTGAAGGCGCTAAGCCAATGGAATGGGTTAAGCAGCAAAATAGCTTATCTGCTACCCATATTAAGGCTTATCCAGGTTTTGATAAATTAGTCGCCAACAGCTTAGATATTTTAAACGATAAAGCCCGCATTCCTTATGCAACTCGTATTGGCGATTATTTGTATAACTTTTGGAAAGATGAAACCCACGAGCGTGGCATTTATCGGCGAACTACGTTAGCAGAATATGCTAAAGCCGAACCTAAGTGGGAAACCGTGATCGATATCGATGCCCTTGGTAAAGCTGAGGAAGTTAATTGGGTTTTCAAAGGTATTGAATGCCAATATCCACAGAACAAGCGCTGTTTTGTTTCATTATCTCGTGGTGGTGCTGACGCTGCTGAAGTGCGCGAATTTGATTTAACAACGAAAGCCTTTGTCGATAGTGCTCAAAAGCCATTTTTGTTGGCCGAAGCAAAGTCGATGCTAAGCTGGATTGATAAAGACACTGTGTTTGTTGGTACTGATTTTGGCGATGCGCAAAGCATGACCGACTCTGGTTACCCAAGTGTGGTTAAATTGTGGAAGCGCGGCACTCCTTTATCTGCCGCTAAATTGGTCTTTAGAGGGGATAAAAAGTCAGTAGCCGTGTCGGGTTATGTGATGTTCGATGATAAAACCCCACTCAATATCGTCACAGAAAGCTTAACCTTCTACACCGCTAAACATTATGTCTATCAAGATAGTCAGTTAGTGTCGCTGCCTATTCCTGAAGATGCCGATTTGAAAGGTTACTTTAAAGGTCAGCTATATATTGAGCTAAAAAGCGATTTAGTCACCTCAAAGGGTACGTTCAAACAAGGTGCCATTGTTTATACACCAGTTGATAAGCTCATTGCGCAAAAACCTGAGTTTAGTGAACTGGTATCGCCAACTGCGCACGCTTCAATTTCACAAGTAGCATTTAGTCAGAATGCTATTTTTGTGACTTGGCTGGATGATGTAAAAAGTAAACTCGTCCGATACATGCAAAACGATAAAGGTGAGTGGCAAAGCAAGCCGGTACCATTTGAAGCCAATGGCACCTTAAGTATGTTTGATGTAGAACGCGATAGTGATGACTTTTTTGTTAATTACACCAGCTTTTTAGAACCCGCCAGTTTATATCGCTTAAATGGCGCGAGCTTAAAAGCCGATAAAATTAAAGCCATGCCGCAACAATTTGACGCTAATAAATTTGTCACCCAGCAGTACTTTGTTAAGTCAAAAGACGGCACTAATGTACCTTATTTTGTGGTGATGGCTAAAGACATCAAACTCGATAGCAGTAACCCTACATTACTTTACGGTTATGGCGGTTTTGAAGTGTCGCGTTTGCCAGCCTATTCGGCCACTATTGGTAAAAACTGGTTAGAGCAGGGCGGTGTTTATGTACTGGCTAACATTCGTGGTGGTGGTGAATATGGTCCTGCTTGGCACCAAGCAGCATTGAAGCAAAATCGTCATAAAGCGTATGAAGATTTTGAAGCCATTGCCGAAGACCTAATTGCTCGCAAGATTACTTCAAGCAAACATCTTGGTATTCAAGGTGGCAGTAATGGTGGTTTGTTAATGGGAGCTGCCTTTACCCGTCGTCCTGAGCTCTATAACGCAGTCGTGTGCCAAGTGCCATTGTTGGACATGAAGCGTTATAACAAATTACTGGCTGGTGCTAGTTGGATGGGCGAATACGGTAATCCTGATATTCCTGAAGAGTGGGCATACATTAAAACCTATTCTCCATATCATAATTTAAAACAAGGGGTTAAATACCCTAAAGTGTTTTTTACCACCTCAACACGCGACGATCGGGTTCACCCTGGACATGCGCGTAAAATGGTCGCAAAAATGGAAGATATGGGCATAGATGTGTTGTACTACGAAAATATTGAAGGCGGCCATGCTGGCGCGGCCGACAATACCCAAGCCGCTCAGTTAAGCTCAATGGTTTACGCTTACTTAATGCAGCAACTTCGTTAAATATAGTCGCTCTGTGATGAGTAAAAAGGGTTTCAGCAGTGCTGAACCCCTTTTTTTGTGTCTGACATTGATATGACTCGGCTCGAAACTCCGCATGTCTCAGTCGTACTCTTTTATGATAAAAAGAGCCGCAGTGTAGTGCTGCGGCAAAATAGCCTGAAGCTAATTGCAAGGGTGCTATTCTCGCCATTAGCTAGGGGGAGGCTAAATGACGATGAATTAATCTGCACTTATCAATTCAATTGCATTACTGGCAAGCGAGCCCTTAATTTGAATCGCAACCTTATAAATCATTGCGGCATTGGCCGATGCTTTACTTTGTAAGTCGAGGTCACTGACATTAAAAGTATATTTACCCGCAGTATCGGTTGCTTCTAATGTTCCGCTACAACTATCACTCCCTGCACCATCGCATTGATAGCTTTGAGTGACATGCCAACGTTTCCAAGCCTTAGGTTTTATCGATAGCGATGCTGGATCAGGAAAGCCAAAATAGACGATATCGTAATTGGCTACATCAATGAGGGCTTCGCCGTCATTATTGGCGACCGTGAATAATAACGAGCCAGTGGTAGCATTAAATGTATCCAGGGTAACAACTACGCTGCTTGCATCATCAATACTAATGCCATCAAGAACTGGTGGTACAACAACTACTGGCGGTGTCACCACTGGCGGTACAACCACCACAGGGGGATCAATAACCGCTACATCGTCATCATTGTCACTATTACAGCCAAAGATTAGCAATGAACTGGCTAATATGGCGCTAAGATATTTAACATTCATCATGCGCTCCTTAATTGTAATGTCCGGTATGGCAGGTCGTGCATTCCATGTCGCTTTTCACACTGGCAGCAGAACCCATCGTTTCGGTGACACCATGGCATGATTGACATGCTTGGGTTGTCGCCGATGGTTTCGCTTCTGCTAATACCGAAATATCCTCGCCGCCATGAGCTCGATTCAATAGATCGACAATGTAATAAGCCATAGTGGCAGATAGGCGTTTACAGCGTTCACCTTTTAATGCGAAAGGCTTTCCTGATGCCGCAGACCAATTACTAATGGATGAATGGCACAATGGGCTGTTAGCAATAGATGTTGCCCCCACTTCTAATGATTTTTCGGCTGTAGAGCCTATCCCTGCAATGAACTCAGCTGAAGATAAAGGCAAATCGTTGGTTTCATAGTAACGGAATGAAGCCCCAATAATCGCGTTGTTTTGGCCATTAATATCATCAAGAATGTTGATCAGCATGCCTGCTGCATTTAAGTTACCGCAAAGAGTACCTTGGCCTACCACGCCAGCCCAACCGTAGCCGGCTAATGCTGTTGGGATAGTCGCAAACTTGTCAGCATCAATACTGGCCGATACCGCGAGCATAGTCACAATGGCGTGAAAGACTTGGTGCATACAACCGCCGCCAGTTTCATAGGCTAGCTTGGCAGTAGCCATGGCATCTAACGGTGCATATTTGAGTTTTTCTCCTAACGCTAAACGGTAGTTTCCATCTGCATCTGTAGCAGCAAATGCTGATGTACCTAAGAGGGTTGCCCCGGCTGCGGCAGTGCTTAATCCAATTATTTTTGTTAATGCTTGACGTCGATTTATGCTCATTTTGATCACCCTTATATCATCATTATTGTTGTGTTTAAGCGCTATGACTTCATATGGCTTAGGCTTATTGTCATATTTTTGCTGGTCGGAATATCGACAGCAACTTGATGACCTAACGATAAGCAATGGGGCGATTAAAGGTGTGATTTATGCCAGATAAAACGGCTTTTAAAATAATGTTCAATTGAGTGAATAAACTTGAACTTTGAAGACTAACCCGCCACAAAAAAAAGCCGTATTTTGTGATAGAAGTCTGATCATTTATAGGATTTACGTACATTTATCTGAGTATTTATTGAAATTAACTGTATGAAATGATGTGACAAATATCGCAATTACATCAATTTTGACCACTATTAATTACAAAGAATAAGGAATTAAAGCGTGAAGATAGCAGGATCACAGATTTTATAAGATTTTCTGCATACACTTTAGCCATTATGTGAAGTATTGAGGCAGTTGGTATGCAATTGGGCCATTGCAGGTTTGATAGCGATAAAGGTGAGCTGATCAATCAGGAAAGTGGTCTGGTGTGGTCTCTTCCCAGAGCAGAGTTACATGTACTGAGATTATTAGTCGAGTATCAAGGCAAAGTCGTTGCTAAACCTATATTAGAGTCTGGTCATAAAGACGGTTCACATCTTAGTTCAGCGTCTGTTGCCAGAGCTATTTTTACATTGCGCTCATTTCTTGGGCCGCAACATGAAACGCTTATCGAGACAGTAAAAGGTCAAGGTTATTTGCTCAGACATCACCGTGCCCGCAAAGAAACCCGTTACCAACGAAGACGTTTTACCATCAAATCTTTACCAGTATTGCTGGTGGTCATAAGCCTTTTTAGTGTATTGCTGCTTAGTCTATGGTGGTTTAATCGGCTTGGTCCCTCAATCAGTCCGACTATGCCGCTGAGTATCGACACGGTAACCTTGGATTCTGGTCAGCAAGTTGAAATGATTTTATATTCGCCCTCAAACACCAATAATGAGTTGTTGATTGCTCAAGGGCAGCTGCTCACTCAGAGTCTATTACATTGTCATGAGACAGTATGGAATAAAGTCTTTCTATCTTTATCTCACGATAAGCAGGTGCTGAACATTACCTTCAGAGGCGACTATTTTGGCCAGTCGATTATTCGTAATATCAAAATTAGCGATTTGCGCCAACCCAAGCGTTTTATCAATCCAGAGTGGCTTAAACAGGTGAGTATTTGTGATTCGTCACCAGTCCAGATCGCCTCTTCGCATCAATCTTGGAGGCGTTAGCATAATGGCAAGAAAAGGGTTATGGCTCATCAACAGTGTTATTTTGCTGTGTTTACTGGCTTGTATTGGGACTATTTACTCGCTCACATCTAAGGCGCCAAACTTTATGCTGAGTTGCAGTTCCGAACTGTTTAATCATCAAGCTGGCGAGGCAGACCATAATCATTACTTATTAGTTGATTTGGTCTCTAAAGATGGCTTGGCGCAAATTAACTATCGTTATTTCGACTTATCCGGTAATTCAGCTGGAACGTTAGCGATGACTGGAAAAGTGAACCGAATTGATACTCAAAGGCAAATATACGATATCTCAGTGACCACAAAACAAGAGTATTTAGGCAGTAAAAATGTTTATAAACCAGAGCATTATGAGTATCTATCGTATGTTAGTGGCATTAATTTAAATAAGAACGGTATGCATTCATTAACTATTCAGGTGCTAGAACGTGATGAGGCAAAAGACTATGCAGTGGTATTGTTTCAGCCTAGTAATACCGTATGTGGGTGTCGTTTAGTCAATTAAAGCCAATCTAACAGGCCGAGACTTAGTATCGGCCTGTTAGATTAGGTGTTGTATTTTTTATACGTTTATCGAATTTAACCTTACTTTTGGGGTGTGCGTTAACTCACCAACGGGCAAAATAGTACGCCCGTATTCGGCATTCAACACTTGCGCCATCGCAAAGTAAATAGCGCTTGCACCACAGAAAATACCTTCAAATCCGGCAATAGTGCCAAGCAATGCATTATCAGTAAAATCGCGCGCAGCCAGTAAGAAAAACAATATGGTTAATGAGCCAAATATTACTTGTTTTGCTCGAGGGTAGCGTAACGAACCCACAAACATAAAAGCTGTAAATGTGCCCCACAGGGTTAAATACCAGCCCATAAAGTGTGCTGGACTGGCCGCTACACCCATATTAGGCATTAAAATAATCCCCACTAAGGTTAACCAAAATAAGCCGTATGAGGTAAATGCCGTAGTACCAAAGGTATCGCCCCGCATAAAGCACATTATGCCGACAATCACTTGGCCAATGCCCCCGTAAAAGATCCCCATTGCGAGGATCATCGAGTCAATGGGGAAATAGCCAGCATTATGAATGTTGAGCAGTATGGTGGTCATGCCAAAGCCCATTAATCCTAATGGTGCAGGATTCGCTAATTTTGTAACCATGATGTTTCCTTAATGGAAAAATATAACGACCAAATAACGTCGCTAGAGATTAATTTGTACCCCGATTGGGCAAGGCGCGCATTTTAGAGAAAGCTTCAGCGGGTAGCAATAAGTGACAAGGGAGCCATGATGTTAGTAGTAAGATAGATATTATTATTTAAAAACAATAACTTAGTATTGCCTCGTACGATAAGTGTGTTAAGTATATTAATATGTGAGTAATAAATTATTTAAATTCAATTAGATACAGAAAACACCTTCAACTGGTGTGATATTATTCAAGTCGTTGCTATTGCTGTGATGGGCCTCAAATATAAGGCTAAACTGTTGTCAAATCACCTAATGAAGTCGTTACTGCAGCAGGCTAATTTGTGACGTAAGCAACACTAACTGATTAAGTTTGTAGCGGCTTGCAAAAACAATATTTACTGTAAATTAATCGTTAACCTCTGCTCGAATTAACGAATAGGATAAATGCGCTAAAGTCAGTATCTATGACCTATTTTGTATCAAACGTGTGATTTGTGCCCCAGACCACAGACTAAATTTCTACTGCTAGTTAGTCTGTGGTGAGGTGTTAACTAAAACTACATCAAATAGGCCAACATTATTTTGGTTTATTTATCATCGGAGGTTATATGCAGCATAAGTTTATTACGACGGTCTTAGGGACTTTACAGCCCAATCTTTTGCAATCACTTGCTCAGGTAAGCCGTGAAATTGGCGCAAGTTGGGAGACCAGTAAAGTCATTAAACTCGATGGGCAATTTGTTGCAATGATGCGGGTGATGATAGATGCAGATAAAGAAACGCTATTAAAACAAACATTAGAGCAGAAGTTTAGCCAACTAACCTTTGTGTATGCTGAATTTGAAAGTGAATCGATACATTTTTCTCAAGAGTGTAAGCTCACTTTAGATTGCAGTGACCGTTCAGGGTTAACTCATGATATTAATGAAATTTTAGCGGATCTTGATGTCAGTGTTGATCACCAAGAATGCTACCGTGTGCAAGTAACCAGTTTAGGCAAAACGGTATATAGTGCCAAGATGACGTTAAGATTACCTGAGAATGTAACCATCGCGTTGTTAGTCTCTCAACTTGAAACCTTAAGCGACAATATTCGCATCGGCATAGAAGACTAAAATACCTTGAACTAACGTCCACTATGGATTTAGCTCAAGATGTAAACCATCATATTGAAAATAAACATATAGCGAGAAAGACGGTAGCTTTTTGAACCGTACTTGGCTTTAATCACTGCTTTGGCCTTGGGTTAAGGCAGTGATGCTTTATTGACGGCATTGACGGTTTTATTGGCTGTGTCGCCATCAGCCAGGCTGCCAATGACAACCTGGTTGATGAGGCTCTGCGGCAATTACACCGTTGGACGGTGCAAATCAAAGCGTAATTCTTCAGCAATACCATAATAAGCCGATGGGCCGCCGGCTCTAAATACCGGATCTGCTAATGCGGTTTGGTAGATACCTTCAGCGCTGAGTAAGTGCTTGTCAATGTGCACTGCCACAACCTCTCCGAGCACTAACCAGCTATCAATTTTGTCACCATTTGCTGCCGTTAGTTGGATGCATTGCGACAGTTTACATTCGAAGCTAACAGGACTTTGTGCAATAAGATCGGCCTTAACAATATTACCTGCTATTGGCGTTAATCCGGCAAATTCAAATTCATCAGTACCATGAGGAAGTGCGGCAGATGTTTGATTCATTTGTACTGCTAGGTTACGGGTAGTGAGGTTCCACACAAATTCGCCAGTTTCAACGATATTAGCCACGCTGTCTTTCCAGCCGACACTGGCAAAACCGATAATTGGCGGATCATAGTTAAAACAGTTAAAGAAGCTATAAGGTGCAAGGTTGCGTTGGCCATGAGCATTACGAGAAGAAATCCACCCTATTGGTCGCGGGCCTATAATGGCATTGAGTGGATTATGTGGCAGACCATGGCCTTTGCTTGGTTCATAAAAGTAGCGGTTATCAGTACTCATATCTTACCTTGTTTTATTGTTAAACGTGTCTGATGGTATCAAGTAGGTTAGTGGCAATAATATCAGTAAATCAGCCCCATTAAATTCATACTATCAGATCCATATGATGACTTTATTAGCCTAATGGTGACCTTTACTATCACGGGTTAAATGCCGTCCATAGTAATCGCAAACCAACGATGATCATTAAGCTAAGAATGATTTTTTTAAACTGTTTTTCGTCAAATTTATCCTGGATGCGTAGTCCCAATTTTACGCCAATCCAAGCGATAGGCGCTAATGATGCCGAGATTAATAAATTGCTCAGGTTAATTTGCCCCAACATACTATAGGGAATTAACTTAACTAAATTTATCACCGCAAAAAACACTACGGCAGTTCCCAAGTATTCTGTTTTAGCTAAACGCAGTGGGATCAGATAGGCATTTAATGGTGGTCCTCCCGCATGGGCAACAAAGCTGGTAAAGCCTGCAATGGTGCCGCACATTCTACCAATTAGCGCGGATGGTTTTCGTTGTGACCATTCACCTAATGTGAGGCCGTAGATGCCAAACCCTAATGAAATCACGCCAAGTATACCGCGTAAGTATTGTTCATTAAGTTGATCAAATAATAGATAAGCCACCACAATACCGACGATAGCAGCAGGCAATAAAATCCACAATTGTGCTGTATTTTGCTTCCCCCACCACGAGCGTACACTTAAAAAGTCCATATAAACGAGCAAGGGTAGCATCACTGCCGCAGCGGTTGCGGGGCTAATCGCTAATGCTAATAACGGCACAGTTAACCCGCCAGCACCACCAGCAAAACCTGATTTTGATATACCTGTGATTAATACTGCTGGAATAGCCACTAACCAAAATAATGGATCTGTTAACACCGACACTCCTGCGCCAATCATGATTATTGGCAATTAATAGTAGATAGTTAGAATTGGCAATTTGGATTATTAGGGAAAGATAATATCACTGCCTAATGGTATATGCTCAGCTGGTGAATAGCATATTTAATCTCAACTTAGGAGAAATGCGCGATGATCTAATTGAGCGAATAGTTACCCTAGGGCGTTATTGTACTGATCAATAATTATCTATTTACCCTTGTGGGTGCAATTAATTTATTATGATGTGAGACAATAATGTTGGTTAATTTTAGTTTTATGTTGAAAAGCGTTATTGCCTGATATCCTATTGCAAAATAACGTGATAATTTACGAATAAATGGAATTCACATCGTTAATGGAGGAACAATGCTGGCATTTTTGAGCGCTCATGGAAATGTGCCTTTTTCAATTGCACTGGTAATAGTGATCATGTTGGGCACGTTTGAGCTTATCGCAATGATTGCTGGTTTAAGCATTTTTAGCGCGTTAGACAACTCGTTATCAGTCGATATTGATACTGATGTCGATATGGATGCTGAAACGTCTATCACCGGTATGACAGGTTTATTGGGCTGGTTGTGTCTTGATCGTTTACCGCTGCTTATTTGGCTGGTATTGATATTAAGTAGCTTTGCGATTGCAGGCTATGTGATTAACTTTACTAGCTTACAAATCTCAGCAGCACTACTGCCGCAACTTATCACTGTGCCTATCGCGTTTATTATTACGCTTATTTCTAGCCACTTCCTCGGCAATGCTGTTGCCAATATTCTTCCTAAAAATGAAACCTCGGCTATTTCTGTTGACTCTCTTGTCGGTTGCGTCGCTACCATTACTCAGGGGCGTGCAGTTAAAGGCATGCCTACAGAGGCGGTGGCACGTGACGAATTTCAACAAAAACACTATGTATTAGTTGAGCCAGAACGCCTAGGCATTGAATTTGTCCGAGGCGCGGAAGTTGTACTGTTAGCTCGCAAAGGCAAGGTGTGGACGGCTGCACAAATTTAGTTAACTTAATAATAATCACTCTATATTTTCAAACGGTCATGCCATTGCATTGTGCTGACATGATCGAATTACTCTGTTGTATTTAAAAGGACATTAAATGGAAACCTTAACAAGCTTTGATTCTGGAAGCAGCTTTATCTTATTAATTGCAGGCCTAGTTATATTAGGTTTGATTGTAATAGGACTGATTTTTGCCAAACTGTATAAACGCGCCAGCAAAGAAATGGCATTTGTGCGAACAGGCTTTGGCGGTGAGAAAATCATTAAAGATGGTGGCGCAATTGTGCTGCCAGTGCTGCACGAAACGATTTCGGTCAACATGAATACCTTGCGTATTGAAGTCGAAAAAAACCAAAAAGATGCGCTGATCACCAAAGACAGAATGCGCGTGGACGTAAAAGCCGACTTCTATTTACGAGTAGCGCCGAATGCCGAAGGGATTTCTATGGCGGCACAAACCTTAGGCACTCGTACTAATCGTGTTGAAGAACTCAAAAAATTAATGGAATCAAAGTTTGTCGACGTATTACGTACCGTGGCAGCCGAAATGACCATGACCGAAATGCACGAGCAGCGCGCTGACTTTGTTCAGCGAGTGCAGAATAATGTCGCCAACGATCTTGAGAAAAACGGTTTAGAACTCGAATCTGTTTCACTGACGGGTTTTGATCAAACTGACTTGCAATTCTTTAATGAAAATAATGCATTTGATGCCGAAGGTCGGGCACGTCTAGCTAAAATTATTGAAGAAAAACGTAAAGAAACCAACGATATTCAACAAGAAAACCGCATCAAAATTGAACAGCGTAATCTTGAAGCGGAAAAAGAATCGTTAGAGATTGAAAAGTCGGAAGAAGAAGCACGCCTCGCGCAGCAGCAGTCACTTGAATTTAAACGTGCCGATCAAAAAGCTGAAATCATTAAACAAAAAGAAAACAAAGCCCGCGAAGAGCGTGAAGCCGAAATTGCTAAAGAGCGCGCAATTGAAACCGCTGAAATTGAAAAAACCAAAGACATCGAAACCCGCGAAATTGAAAAATATAAGTCTATTGAACAGTCACGCATTCAGCAGCAACGCGATATCGAAGTATCAGAACAAGACAAACGCATTGCCGTAGCCGCTAAGTCAGAAGAAGAGTCTGCCGCCCGTGCTCGCGCCGCAGAAGCGGAAAAAACTAAGGTAGAAAAAGAAGAAGCGGTGATTACTGCGCGCCAAACTGCTGAAGCTAATCGTCGTAAAGACATCGAAGTTATTGACGCTCGCAAAGAAGCTGAGCGCGACGCAGTAGGTGTTACTGTGAGAGCGGAATCAGAAAAAATTGCCGCGGAAGATAGAGCGAGTGCCATTTTAATTGAAGCGCGTGCCAGTGCAGACGCTAAGATGCTCAAAGCCTCAGCCGATGAGAAAATCTATGCAGTAGAAGCGGCAGGTAAGCGGGCGCAGTACGAAGCTGAAAACGTACTGAGCAACGAACAAATTGCCTTACAAAGATCATTAGCGATATTAAAAGCCTTACCTGAAATTGTCGCACAAGCGGTTAAACCACTGGAAAACATCGAAGGCATTAAGATTTTACAAGGCTATGGTACGGGTAATCAGTTTGGCAATGGTGAGAGTAACGCATCGCAAGGTGGTATTGCTGAGCAAGTGACAACCGCGGCACTAAATTATCGTGCCAATGCACCTGTTGTCGATGCCATGCTGCGCGAGTTGGGGCTAGTTAATGCAGAGTCAGGTAATTTAAACGACCTACTGACAGGCAATAATACACTGACATCTGAAGCGATTAATGCCATTCAATCGGCCAAAACAGACTTTAGTGTCGATGAAGTTGCCCCTGGGGTTAATCCAGCCCAATAAGCTGATTACCCTGAGGGTTTACATAACAGAGTGTTGTTATCTTGATCTATTAATAATAAAAAGCGTCGATAGACGCTTTTTATTATTTACCTGACTGATGAGCATCACACCGCGATAAACCATAAATCAGTCACGCGGGTAAAATGGCTTTACTTTAGCTTTGTGATACCAATTAACACGCAAATGATACCCCCTGCCATTCCTGCCCATGCTTCTATCGGTGTATCACCACTTAATGCCCTAGTAAATTGAGAGCTCGCTGAATCATAAATATTGTAGCCCCACAAAGCTAAAAAAATACCCGCAATGACAAGCACAATTCCGATAATTTTATTATTCATTCTTACTCCAGACTCTGATGACGTTATCCTTGATGGACCTAGTTGAATAGACCTAGTTGAATAGACCAATGTTAATAGCCTCTATTATTAGCCATAAGACTGACGCTGCAAACGAAAAACGGACATTTAAAAGGTACATTTACAGATAGTTTTCGTTAATGAGCAGATAAATGCTCGCGTGTATCGAGTTATTGTCGTTCAAATAATACTGCTATAAGCTAAGTCATTGCTGGCTGTATCAATACCTCTATAAATGATTTTGGTGATTTCTATTGTGGTTTAAAGGCATTAAATTCACCTCTGATTTTTTCTATTCGCTCACGATTCACCCCAAAATCAGAACTGCCAATACGCGAAGCTGATCTAACATGTATGGTTATTTTATCCGCTGCGGTTGATGGGAAGTAAAACTCCACATCATCGACAAAGCGCATTATCTGCGAGGTAAACTCTACGCGAATATAATCGTCCTCAACCACAACGATATTGGCACGCTCTGCAGTCTTGAGTATGTGTAACAGGCGCACTTGTGCTTGCTGCTGGGTTCCGCTGAAATACAGCGGTGCGATAGCGTGCTCTTCATCTGCTGAGGTTTGTTGGCTATTAACGCAGTTTGGCGAATTAGGGCAGGGGGTCAATTGGCTATTATTGATGCCTAAGGTCGGTACAGTGCCAGAGCAGCCCATTAACAGCATCATGCTGAGTGTGATAATTGAAATCTGTTTGTACATTATTAATATCCTTTTATTTATTTTCACGGTGACCGTAACTTAATACTCGAGTTATTTGCCATTTGTCGTCTACTTTACGCCAAACCATGACAAAGTCAGCTTTACCTTCGCATTGGTTGGTTTTATTGTGACAAAAGATATGTTCCCCTTCGGTAATCGCCCCAAAATCTTTAATCGGGTGGACGTTAAAAGAGCCCTCAACCAGCTTTCGAGTGTAATGGCCACAGGCATTATTTTTCGTATTGGCGATCATGGTGTCACGATCCCAGGTTACTCCGCCATTATCATGATAAAACTCGACATCAGTGGCAAAGTAGCTCGCATGTTTCTGCAGTTCTTCAGGATTTTCACAATGATTAAATGAGTCAAACACCGCGGTATCAAGCGCTTTCATTTGGTCAGCTAAGCCGCCATCATCTGCAACCGATGACATCGAAACCAAGGTTAATAAAACTAAGTAGATTTTTTTCATTACTATCGACTCCTTGAGAGTAAGTCACCTGAACTCAGGATATGTACTAATGTTGAGTTCGGACAGCATAACATTGAGCTTAATATTATTGGCCGGCTAACATCGCCGCCAACCTTTAGGTCATTAACATAACGGCTTTTAGGTTAAGTAACGATAGCCTTTTATGACAATTAACAGGGGAAAGAGGCTGATTTAATGACGGTAGGTTTTTTAAGATGAGTTAAGTCATAAAAAAACTGCCGATGAGCATGGCTTATCGGCAGTTGATTTTTATTCAATAAAGCTTTGTCAGCTCGGCATTACTGCTCGGCTTTTACATCACGTAGCGATGCAGCTGCTTTGTCACCAACATCATCAATAACTGTGTTATGTGAGTTGTGAGTCTCCGTCAGGCGACGCATCAGCGGTAATACGGCAAGGGCGATAAAGGTACAAACCACGGCTGCGATACCCAGTTTATTAAATAGGCTGGTATACACAGGCAAGGTTTGCAGTGGATCAACTAAATCTTTCGGCACACTGGCGAAGTTAGCGACCACACCGCCCAGATACTGTGAAATACCAGAGGCGACGAAATAGGCTCCCATCATAAAGCCGCCCATACGCGCTGGCACGTAGCGGGCAATCATCGCAAGACCAAGGCCACTCACCAGCAATTCACCTAAAGAATATGAGGCATAGCCCCAGATCATGATCCATGAAGAGGTTTTACCATTGACGGCAAATTGATCAGCAAAGCCATAGATAAAGAAGCCGATAGCCACTACTGCAAAACCGAGGGCAAATTTCGCCGCGATAGAGAAGTCTTTATTATTGCGACCCGCCCACGAATAACTCCACGCAAGTACAGGGCTTAACACCATGATCCATAATGGGTTTAATGCTTGGAACTGGGCTGGTGACCAAGTCCATAAATGGGTACCAAAGAATTGGAAATCCCAGTCCACATTGCGCAGGGCAAACAACGCTAATGAAGTCGACATTTGCTGATAGAAAATAAAGAAGAACACGGTTTGCACTGTGAGGATCAGCGCTGCGATCAGTCCTGCTCGTTCACTGGTTTCGCTGGTGCGGATCAAGTGAAAGAAGATTGCCAATACCGCTACACCAGCGGTGTAAACGAAGACACGGGCAACCGCTTCATATTCAAGAATAATGGCCGAAGCGACAACCGACAATGCAGCTAGCGCCAATACGATGGCAAGGCTTTTTTTGTTTACTGGGCGCGTATCAGGCTCTGAACCAAAGTGGGCTAAACTTTTACGCATGAGTGCATAATTGCCTAAACCTACCAAAATACCGACACAACACACGGCAAAGGCCGCATGCCAGCCAAATTCGTTACCATACTCGGCATTAACGTAATCTTTAATCCAAGGTGTCAATAACATAGAGAAGGTCGAACCGACGTTTACCGCCATATAATAGATGGTAAATGCACTGTCAATTTTAGAATCATCACCTTCGTAAATCTTACGAACTAAGTTACCGGCATTTGGTTTGAACAGGCCATTACCGACTACAATCACACCGAGTGCTGAAAACATAAACCAAGTATTTTCAGTGGGTACTGCCATTAGCGCATAACCCAGAGACAGAATCCCTGCACCGAGGAGCATAGTGCGTTTAGTGCCGAGGATCTTATCCCCAACCCAGCCACCAATCGCCGGTGATACATAAATGAGCGCCGCACAGGCACTCCACACTAAGTTCGCGCGAGAGTCATCAAAGCCAAGTCGCTGCACCATAAAGTACACAATCAGCGCTTGCATGCCGTAATAGCCAAAGCGTTCCCATAATTCAATAAGGGACACAGTCATAAATGAATGTGTTTTACTTACCGGAGCAGTCCCAATAGTCATATCGCTTGCTTCCAACATTGTTGTTTTAATATTTGAGCTCAAAAGTATAAGGCGATAACCAAAGCAAACCAATGGTAGATAATGGTAAAAACAGATTTTGTTACAAATCAACTTTTCAATTTCAGTTAATCTTAAGGTTTTTGTTGGTTCAATTTTAATAGATAGAAACTTCTGGACTCAAATGGCTCAATCCAAAAAACAATGTTCACAACTGAGCTCTCTCGATAAATGTGGCGGAGGGATAGCTTGCTTACATAAAGAGGAACCCATGGGTTAAAAGTCCTATCTTTCGTCAAATGAAAAAAGGCTCATCATTGCTGATGAGCCCTTCGTCTTTAATGCGGCGAATCGGGGAGGTATTTCCTATTTCTAAGACGCCTGTATACGCGGGTTGCAGGGGTATTGAATGAGTAAATTGTCTATCTAATGTCGCCATAAAAATGATGTTCAGTCAGAAATGCTAAAGCTGAATCATAGTTATAGTTATAGTTATAGTTATAGTTATTGAGCCATAGTCTCTTGTTATGTGTTGTTTTCTGGGAGTTCTTTGATTACAACAAAGTAATAAACAAAATACCCTATCCAGGATATAAAAAACGACATTAGAAACCAAATTACTTTCTGTGCACCTTTTGCTTTCTTAGAAACTAAAGCTAGTATCCAAGGCAACATCCATATTATAAAAACAGGAATAATCAAAATTTGCCAAATACTTATACCTCCCATAATAAACTCCCTTTTAATTGAAACTACAAAAAACATAATGCTTAAAGCTGCTGCACGGTGCGCATCAGTTGCCTTTACTTGTTAGTGTTTGTCCAGCTTTTGCATCAAGGCTAAAAGCTCATTTACAACTAGCTCAGGTTCATCCACCTGAACAAAATGGCCACTTTTTTCTGTTAGAACAGTTTTCCCCTGTGGAAATGCACCAGCCCAAGTTTGCCACAGTTCCCCCCACATTTTTCTGCCTTCATCGGTAAAAAACAAGTTAGCAGGATTCTTTGTTTTCCTGACAGAGGCAATAACCGTTACGGGTATATCTTTGATCTGTGGATAATCAGGAAGCGGTCTTTTACTCCAAAAATCGAGATATTGGTTTGACATACCATTAGCCATATCATCTAGCTTGATTTGAGCAATTTCTCGGTTCGCTTTTTCTAAATCAATGGCCCGCAATATATCAACATCATGTTCAGAGGACGGATCTAACAATAAGAGCGCTTTTATTTGTTTTGGATAAGCAGTTGCAAAGTCTCTTGCGATGTTGCCACCATATGAATGAGCGACCAAAATGACAGGCTGTTTAATATTCAAATTAACTAAAAGTTCACTAGCGTAGTCTGCATAATCATTCGACGTAAAATGACGCTTAATAACTGTTGATTTGCCATTACCAACTCTAGAATAGCGAATGACCGTTGCATGCTCTGCTATTCGGTTGAAAACAGTATCCCAATCAGACATGCTTGCACCACCACCAGCTTCCAATAAAACGGTATGCTTACCCAGCCCAGCAACTTCGTATTCAAGTTGAAACTCATTAACGTTAATCAGGTTAGGTTGTGCCGCTAGTGAGAACGATAATGCAATGCCAATTAATGAAATGAATTTCAAATCTGCTCCTCAAAACAGTAACGCCCCTCTAATAAGTGAACCATGTGCTGGCGGGCGATTTGCTCAGCAAATGGTATGACAGACATGGTAAATCTTAATTTAGAGTCTTGTTATGCATTTTAAGTGCAACCCACTTTATGGGGGTTCGAATAAATACCCAGCAGAGCGATGCTAATAGTAGGCCAGAAAAGTAAGCACTAAGTGCTAACTGCTCATGATAGCTAGCACCATCGACCTCAATCTTTTTCAACAGGTTATTACCTTTAAGGTACTCCCCCTTTATTGATTTACCACGTATTTCATCTCTGTACAATTCGCAAAAATTGTATTTTTTAGTCATGAAATAGTCTGTGCCATTTTTTGAAAATCGAACTGAATAGGTACTAAACTTTCCATTTAGTTCACATGAGATAGCGCTATTACTTAAATCTATTTCTTCGATATTTTCATCTGACCAGACATGAAAAAACCAAACCGATATACTTAAAAGTATTACAGCTAAAATGACAATATCGATTTTATGATTAATCCAAAATTTGGTCATTTACCCACTTTGCATAACAGATTATTGAACGGCTCTCCCGATAAAGTCCGCTATTCAAGTTATTGATTTATATCATCCTACATTCTCTATATCTTTGATGTAAAGTGATAAAATACTCTCAACATTCCAACTCAACCGAGGTTGCGCGTTAATGTCGTTTGAAAAATAAGCGATAATATTTATTTGCAATATTATCAATCAATTATACTTTTCGAAATAAATCTACATTACGACTTTAGGCTTACCTAATGAGTGGTTTGATTTTACTTAAGCAAAATCTATTTATACCTGTATATAAAATCAGCTCATTCTGTTAAGCACAATCTAGCCAGTAAATAATGGTTTGTATAGAAAAGTACCCAATACTTCGAGTAACTATTTCTCAATAAATAAAGTCAGCATGTATGCCTCAGCGATTACACTGAATTACATTTAGGAATGCGGCATATAGCGTTAAATGAATACATAAACTATGTAAAGAATGAATTAACACAAACTGAAAACATTAAAATTCTCGTGTAATTACGCAGTAATCAAAAAAGCTGATTCTATAACAAAAAAGCCCCATCATTGCTGATGAGACTTTCCCGTTGAATGTGGCGGAGTGATAGCTTGCTTGTAATAAATAGGAACCTTGGGTTCAAATGTTACAGACACAAAAAAGCCCTATCATTTCTGATAAGGCTTTTTCATTGAATGTGGCGGAGGGATAGGGATTTGAACCCTAGAACGGGATAAACCGTTGCCGGTTTTCAAGACCGGTGCATTCGACCACTCTGCCATCCCTCCGAACGCGGTGAATAATAAGGGTATTGGCGAAAATGTAAAGCCTTGATGTGTTCGATGGCACAACAAATGTGCAAAATGACACAAAAAGGCTCGCGTTTGCACAATATTTACCCTTTTTAGTCTTTAACGCGCTTTCGCTACTGACCTCTCTTACTGGCGAATTGCCAACAAGAGAGGCTGCTGTAACGACAATAATACCTAGTTAACTAAACCACGACGCTTTAATAAAGCATCCGTTGATGGTTTCTTACCAGTAAAGTCGATGTAGTCTTGCATCAGATCTTGGCTGTTACCTTTTGACAAAATAGTGTCACGGTATTTTTGGCCATTTTCTAAGGTTAATCCACCGTTATCCATCATGTAAGAGAACGCGTCAGCGGCAAAAACTTCAGTCCACAAGTACGCGTAGTAACCTGCTGAGTAACCGCCACCGAAGCTGTGGCTAAAGTAGGTGGTTTTATAGCGAGGAGGCACTGGTGTGTAATCCAAACCGTGTTTTGCGAGTGCTTGTTTTTCAAAGGTTGCCACGTCAGTGATTTCAGTATCTGAAGTAATTGAGTGCCATTCCATATCCAGTAAGGCTGCTGCTAAGTATTCAACTGTGCCGAAACCTTGGTTAAAGGTATGCGACTTTAATACTTTAGCCAGTAGCTCTGCTGGAATAGGTTCGCCCGTTTTATAGTGCTTAGCGTAGTTGGCTAGCACTTGTGGGTCGATACTCCAGTCTTCGTTTGCTTGTGATGGAAACTCAACAAAGTCACGAGCTGTTAACGTACCAGCAAGGCTTGGATAGTTAACTTGTGAGAATAACCCGTGAATAGCATGCCCAAATTCATGGAACATGGTGCTCACTTCGTCGAATGTCATTAGCGTTGGTTGACCGTCGGCTGGCTTTGGAATGTTCAGTGCGTTGTAGACAACAGGCTTAGTGCCTTTCAAGAATGATTGGCTGACTAACTCATCCATCCATGCACCGCCACGCTTGCCTTGGCGCGCGTATGGGTCTAAATAGAATAAACCAATAGAGCTACCGTCTTTATTAAAGATTTCATATGCGGTGACGTCTTCTTGCCACACAGGTAAGTCAGTACGAGGTTTTACCGTGATGCCGTAAAGCTTATTCATTGCAAAGAATAAACCGTCGTTTAATACGGTATTCATTTCAAAGTATGGCTTAACTTGGCCGTCATCTAGGTCATATTTGGCTTTACGAACTTTTTCAGCATAGTAAGCCCAGTCCCATGGCTCAAGTTTGAAGTCTTTACCGTCTTTAACGATTTCAGCTTGAATATCAGCGGCTTCCACTTTTGCTTTAACCAGTGCTTTAGGGGCTAAATCGTCGAGAATTTCGTAAACGGCTTCTGGGGTTTTGGCCATTTGGTCGCCAAGAGAATAAGCAGCCCATGTTGGGTAGCCGAGTAGTTCAGCTTTTTGTGCGCGCAGTTGAGCAATTTTGATGTTTAATGGCGCGTTAGTGTCCATGGCGCGATAAGCTGAAGTTTCCCATAGCTGTTTACGTAAATCGCGGTTTTTGAGGCTAGACAATAGCGGCTGAGTGGTGGTGTTGACTAAGGTGATCATGTAGCCAGTTTTGCCAGCATCTTTTGCGGCAGCGGCCAATGAAGCGATGTCACTGTCTGATAAGCCATCTAGCATGGCTTTATCTGTCACGACGATGACGTCATCTTTAAATGATTTCAATACGTTTTGCGAGAAACTGGTTTCAAATTTAGCCAATTCACCGTTTAATTCACGCATTTTAGTTTTGTCTGCATTAGACAGTTTAGCGCCGGCACGGACAAAACGGTCGTAATACACTTCAACTAAACGTAAGTCTTCACCAGTTAATGTTGCTTTGTTTTTATAAACCGCTTGAATGCGAGCAAATAACTTATCATCAAGATAGATATTGTCTTGATGTGCCGTTAGTTTCGGTACGATTTGTTCTTCAATACTGGTGAAGTTGTCATCTGAAATGAGCCCTGACAGATTGAAAAATACCCGTTGAGTGCGATCTAAAATCGCACCGGTTTTTTCAAGTGCAACAATAGTATTGTCGAATGTGGCCGCTTCACTGTTATTAGTAATTGCTGCGAGTTCAGCATTATGTTCTTTTATGCCTTGCTCAAATGCTGGTAAGTATTCGCTGGTGGTTATCTTGTCGAACTGAGGAGCCATGTATTGTAAAGGGCTTGGTGTTAACAGAACGTTTTCAGCAGTTGCTGGTGCTTGGGTCATGGTTGATGCTTCTACTGTTTCGGCTGCCGCTGAGGTGTTTGCTGATTGCTCTGAACACGCGCTGAGCATCAATGCAGCACTAACTGCAGTGGTAATAAGTGTTTTACGCATTGTAATATCCTTGGGTCTTGGCCCTTTTAGGTGTTTGTATGCCTATTCAAAATGTGTTGCGTGGCTGAATAGTGACAATAAAAACGTAATGAAATCGTACCAAACTCAAAAATAAGCGGTTGCTCATCAGTTGGTATAACTTAATACAATACCAAGCCTGTGCCTTGTCGCAAAGGTTAAAGGGATTAACTAAGATTAATTATTGTAACTAAAGTTGCCAATAGTGATATTTGTTAGATTTTGCTGCAAATCGAGCGCAATTGTAGTGCTAATTTAGCTATATTCGCGTAGCTTAATAGCAATAAGTAGCACTATGAGGGTGATAGATGAAAGCAGGTAAACACGATACAAAACTGCTCAAGCTCGCGATGGAGATTGGCATGGGATATGCGCAAAAACGTGGTTTTGATGATTTTGGCAAAGGCATTTCACCAAAAGATAAAATCGAGTGTATTTATCGATTATTAGTGCAAGACAATTTAATTCAGCCCTTAGCCGAAGATAAAGATGATGGCCCGAATCGCAAACATAAATTGATATTGTGGATTAGTAAGCAGCTGCCTAAAGAGCATGAGTTATTAAACTAACGTTATCAACAGGCACCATAGAATTAAGCCCAAATGAAATGCTATTTCATTTGGGCTTTTTTATTGATGTTAAGGTTATATTGCTGGTACTGGCTTTAATCCAGACTGTTATATTTCGTAGATACTTTAGTGTTAGCTATTGACCTAGCGTGATTCAATTTCAACAATTTTTAAGCTTATCAACTGTTTTTGCCATTGCTGCTTATTAATACCTTCTACCCAAATTGCATCACTTTGACGATGCTGGCCTTTACGCAGGTACGTTTCTGGCATACGGAATATCGCTTCCCAGGCTTCAAGCTTTTCTGTTTTAAGCAACTCACCCATGTCATTGTAAAAACTCACTTCAACTTCAACAACCGTGACATGTTCGTTGCTGGTGCTGTCAAAATCGAACACTAAGCCGAGTTTATCGCCTTTCCATTTTGTGTCTGCAAGGGTGATTTTAATGCCATCTTTAGCCGTACTCGCTAATAATTCTGGCTGTGCTAACGCCGTTGCTGTTAAACGGGTAGTTGATACCTGAGTATTAACTGCTGGCGCAGTGGGCATGGTTACCTTTGGCGCTGCAACAGGGGCTGCTGGTGCAATTGTAGCGGGGGTTGCTATGCTTGTTTGCTCTGTGATGCCTGCTTTAGCGGCGAGCTCTGCTTGGGTTACGGTTTCAGTAATGATGTATTCCCAAGTGAAATCGTCTTTTAGGCGAACATTGGCGCCATTTTCTAAGGTGATCACCGCGACATCGGCGGCCATTGCTGCTGGAGCAAGGAATAAAAATAGGGCTGATGCGAGCGCATTAAGTTTGGTTTTCATCTATTCGTCCTGATTGAAAGTCGTTACTACTTTGGCCATTCTACGTACATTTATCGTTGAATTGGAAATAAAGTAAGATTGTAGATCCATATTATATCCGCTCATGTTAAGTATGGTTTTATCGCTGTGGCTAGGTTATGCGTAAGTCCACTGTAGATGGTGAATTTAAGGTTAAAAAATATACTGCTTTAAACGCAGTTTGTTGATGTTGATCAAATTTAGGTACCTCTTTGTGCGCAACACTGGTTGGGTTTCGAATACATAGAGGACGTGTGATGAAAACTTATTATTCAGTATTAATGTTATCTACGGTTTTATTACTAAGCGCTTGTGGTGGCAGCGATAGCACAACCGATGAGGTTATCCCTTTAGGGCAGTTTTCTTTAGGGGTGTCTGATGCGCCTATGGCTGGAGTGTCTCGGTTAGGATTAGTGATGAATGAACTTGTTATGACAGACGCAGCGGGTGAAATTCACCGTTATAGTTTGCAACATAGGGAGTTTAATTTACTCGATTATCAAGGCATGAACCGGCATCTTGCCATTGATAATATCGATCTACCTGTTGGCCAATATCATAATGTTCACGTGACAATTGATCAGGGTGATGGCAATCAAGGTTGTTATGTTGAAGATGGTCAAGGCCGTCATAGTTTGCAAGTTGAAAATGGTTATTTACCAATAGATGATGTTGAGATTATTGCTAACCAACAACGTGTAATGACGTTGGAAATTAACTTATATCGGGGTTTGTTAAGGGAGCAGGAACAATACCAATTAAGTCATAGTGCAATGTGGTCAGTGGATAATAGTCAAATGGGACATTTAATTGGCGAGGTTGATCCGCAATGGATTGCCAATTGTGAAACTGACTATGCTGCTGTCACTCCTGTTGGTGGGGAGTTTTATCATTTAGCCTATTTATATCCTGAAAGTGTCACCTCTGTTGATCAAATGGCCGATATGGGCACAACACATCCAGCAGGGCTAACGGCTCCGTTATCGGTGAGCCGATTGTTACAAACTGCGGATGGAGATTGGTATTTTGCAATGGGCTATTTGCCTGTAGGCAATTACCGCGTTGGTTATAGTTGTTTAGGTCATTTAGATGATCCAATCATTGATGATATTAGCGCAGGGCCTTTTGCTATGTATGAAGATGCAGGCGCTATCACCATTGAATCTGGCCCTCTCGGCGGACAACAAACGATACATGAGTGCGGCAACGGCAATGGTGGCCATCATCAAGGGCATGGTGGCTAGTGCTGAGGCTAGTTGAACTTTCTATCATTTTATTAATGCGTTATATTTTTTTAACAAGACTTTTTACCCATTTGATTTGGTCAATCAACTAACAATCAGTAAGACATCATTGCTTGTATGTCTTACTGACTCTAGCTAGGTTATTTTCCGATATTTATGCTCATTATGTTGCGAACGATAATAATGTTTGCGCGTCATAACCTCAGTTATCCCCATCGAAATGACCCAATAACAAACCGCTAATATTAGCGATTGCTGAAGGTGATGTAGCTCATAAAAGCTGACATTAGTGCCAAAAACGGCTGTTGATTTACAGGGTAAAGCGTAAACTCATCCTTAACATGTAAAATTTATACATGAATAATATTTAAGGAGTAGAGTTATGTTCTGTGTGCAATGTGAGCAAACCATTAGAACACCGGAAGGCAATGGCTGTAGTTACTCGCAAGGTATGTGCGGCAAGTTAGCGTCGACGTCTGATATTCAAGATTTATTAATTTATATGCTGCAAGGCGTGTCGGCTTACGCAGTTAAAGCCCGTGAGTTTGGCATTGTAGACAGCGACATTGATGTGTTTGTCCCTAAAGCCTTTTTTGCCACACTGACTAACGTCAACTTTGATGATGACCGTTTAATTGATTATGCCTATCAGGCTCAAACCTATCGTGACCAATTAAAAGTGGCTTATATGGCTGCCTGTAAAGGCAAGGGCGTAGAGCCAGAAATGGTTAGCGCCCAGGGCGAGTTATTGCTCGGCGCTTCAAAGCCTGAAATGTTAGCCCAAGCACCCATGGCACTGCCTAATCGTGGTGACGTGCATGAAGATATTCTTGGCTTACGTTTATTATGTTTATACGGTTTAAAAGGTGCGGCTGCTTATATGGAGCATGCTCGCGTATTAGATCAAACTGACGTTGATGTGGCTGCTGAGTTCCATAACATCATGGCATTTTTAGGCGAAGACTCTATTGATGCTGACAAATTATTTGCTACAGCAATGGAAATTGGCCAATTAAACTATCGCATTATGGCGATGTTAGATTTAGGCGAAACCACCTCATTTGGCCACCCAGAGCCAACGCAAGTAAATACAAAATCTGTTAAAGGCAAGGCGATTTTAGTGTCTGGCCACGACATGAAAGATTTAGAGCTTATTCTTGAGCAAACCGAAGGCAAGGGCATTAATGTCTTTACTCACGGTGAGATGTTACCCGCTTTGGCTTACCCAGCCTTTAAAAAATACTCGCATTTAGTCGGTAACTACGGCGGTGCTTGGCAGAATCAGCAAAAAGAATTCGCCACTTTCCCTGGCGCAGTGGTGATGACCTCAAACTGCATTATCGACCCTACAGTGGGTGAATACTCTGACCGCATTTATACCCGCAGTATTGTCGGTTGGCCTGGTGTGACCCATGTTGAAGGTGATGACTTTAGCGAAGTGATTAACAAAGCACTCGCGCTTGAAGGCTTTATCTATGATGAAATCCCTCACATTATCACTATCGGTTTTGCTCGCAATGCATTAATGGCTGCAGCACCAACAGTGGTTGAAAACGTTAAGAATGGTTCTATTAAGCACTTCTTCTTAATTGGTGGTTGTGATGGTGACAAATTAGAGCGCAATTACTTTACAGACTTAGCTAAATCTGTGCCTGATGATTCAATTATTTTGACCTTAGGTTGTGGTAAGTACAAATTCAATAAATTGGAATTTGGCGACATTAACGGTGTGCCACGCTTGTTAGATATTGGCCAGTGTAATGATGCTTATTCGGCGATTCAGTTAGCGTTAGCGTTAAAGGACATTTTTGAATGTGACCTTAATGATTTACCGTTAAGCATTGTGTTGTCGTGGTTTGAGCAAAAAGCGATTGTAGTGTTGTTAACCTTGCTATCTCTAGGGGTGAAAAACATTCGTACAGGCCCAAGTGCACCAGGGTTCTTAACTGAAAACTTGGCCAATATCCTTGAGCAACAATTTGGTTTACGTACCACTACCGATGTTGAATCAGACTTAAAAGCGATGATCAAGGTAGCGTAATCCTGTCATAACAATCGTGCATCTAAGCCAGGCTTGTTTGCACGATTACGACTAAAACGATATGAGATTTTCATATTGCTATCTGTGTTTTTTACTGCGTTAAAGGTATCTAAATGAGTAGTACTCCCTCAGTTGGTTTTTCATTTTCACAAGCGCTTTGTGCCCAAGCGGCTAAATCTGTTACACCTGTTAACGAGGCCCCCGTTATCAAGACCACGCCAACGCTTGAATCTACAGCACAGGTTAGTCAGAAAGCACTTTTGGTTGCCGATAACTGGCAACGAGGCGAGGTACAGCTTTGCTGTGTTGAAAAATGGCATGAAACCCACGATGTGGTCAGCTTTCGCTTTCAGGGCCTTACACCGGTTAAATTTAGTTTTAAACCGGGGCAGTTTATTACCTTTAAGTTAGATATTAATGGCGACAAGGTTTATCGCAGTTACACTATTTCATCGTCACCTTCACGACCATTTTCATTAGTGGTGACGATTAAAAAAATCGCTGGTGGCGTGGTGTCTAATTACTTAACTGAGTCGCTCAACGTAGGTGATGAAGTGACAGTGACTGGCCCAGATGGGATATTTAACTTGGTCGACATTGAGGCCGATAAATACTTATTTTTAAGCGCCGGTTGCGGTGTGACGCCAATGCATTCTATGTCGCGCTGGCTTTGCGATACCACCACCGATAGCGATATTGCCTTTGTACACAGTGCCAAGACGGTCGATGACATTATGTTTGCCAATTCAATGGCGACGATGGCATCTCGTAGCCAACATTTTAATCTTAATTATGTACTTGAGTCTGATGATAATCAGCAAAATTTGACTGATAAATATGCCTCTACAAGTTGTGAAAGTGGTCGTTTAAGTTTAGCAACCTTAGTTAAGTTAGTGCCAGATTATCAACAGCGTACCGTATTTGTGTGCGGACCTGAACCCTACATGGCGGCAGTAAAATTAATGCTTGAAGCTGCCGAATTTGATATGAGTCAATTCAATCAAGAAAGCTTTGGTGCCAGTAGTGCCATGGGGTTGAAAGCTGCATTAGAAAGTAATCCATCAACCGAGCAGTTTATGTTGAGTATAGGTGACAAACAGGTGCCGTTAAGCGGCGATCAAAGCCTACTTGATGGTATCGAGTCAGCAAAGATACCGATAATTGCCGCATGTCGTTCTGGCGTATGCGGTGCGTGTAAATGCCAGGTTGTTTCAGGCACCACAGTATCGTCTAGTCAAATGGCGTTAACGCCAGACGAAATTTCCGCGGGGTTTGTGTTGGCCTGTTCAACTAAAATAACCTCGAATGTGCGCTTACAAATGTGATTAGGGTAAATATCTCCCTATTTATAGCTTCAACACTTAGCCAGTAAACATTTAATGCTACGAGTCTACTCTTGGTTACGACTAATCTTGTGAGGTGATCGAGGTGATTAAGTATTGTTGGGCAAAATCATCAGCATCTACTGGTTTACCCAAATAATAACCCTGCCATATGTTGGCGCCTTGTGTCGCCACAAAGTCGGCTTGAAATTGATTTTCAACACCTTCTGCAACCAATGACAACTGTAAGTTATTTGCCATGGCAATAATGGTGCTGACTAACTGTCGGCTCTGTTCTGAGGTATCAAGATTGCAAATAAAACTGCGATCAATTTTAACCGAATTAAACGGATAATGTTGTAAGTAACTGAGTGACGAATAGCCAGTACCAAAATCATCTAACGATAAACGGATCCCGTGCTGATTTAACTTGCTCAATACATCTTGGGCACATACTGTATCGTGGATTAACGCATTCTCGGTCAGCTCAATTTCAAGTAAATGGCCAGGTATTTTGTATAACTCAAGCAAGTTAACAATCTTGTCGACCAGGTAGCTGTCTTTTAGCTGTATGGGTGACATATTGATCGCCAGATAAAAATCTTGATTATAGAGTTCTCGCCAATAAGCTAATTGTTTCAGCGCACTTCTTAATACAAAATAACCCAGTTCAATGATCTGTCCTGAATGTTCTGCAATTTCAATAAATTCAGTTGGTGAAACTTGGCCTAACGTTGGGTTATGCCATCTTATCAGCACTTCAGCACCGACAACATTTTTGCTTTGTGTGCATACAAACGGTTGGTAATGTAACGACAACTCATCGCGTTTAAGTGCGCCTCTTAGTAATGATTCCATTTGTATGCGACTAGACAGTTCAGATTCCATTTTTTGGTTAAAGAACTTATAGCTATTACTATTACCTGTTTCACAATGAGACAGAGCCGCACTGGATTTTCTGGATAGGTCCATAAATCGGCTACCATCGTTAGGATAAAATGCGACTCCCATTGCGGTGGTAACGGATAATGACAAGTCTTCGACATAAATTTCTTGGCCAAAGTGCTGACATAATCGACAGCAAAAATTCGCTATTTTATCCGCGAACAGCCGTTTTTTTGTGGTGATAACGATACAGAAGGTCGTCTCACTAACAATGGCAATATAGGTGTTATTCGTCATAAAGCGTTGTAGCTTTTGCGCCACTATACTTCGCACTTTTTCACTGATGTCATAACCTAAACCGTCTTGAACGACTTTTAAGTTGGTAATGCTGAAATGGATTACTGAAATACAGGTAAATTCATTTTTTGTCGTCAGTTGGTTAAACATGGTTTCGAGCTGATTGAATTTAGGCAAGCCAGTAACAATATCAAAACGTTGTTGAATATCTAATAGTTTTTCCGCTGCAACTCGTGAGTCGATTTCTTGCATTAATTCATTGTTAAGCTTCTCTAATTCAAAAGTCCGCTGCGCAATACGAGTTTCTAATAGTAAGTTGGCTTGTACCAGTTTTTCCTTTTGATCAAGTATTTCTAGATTACTTTCAACATTTTTACGAAAGCACTCCAATAGCATGATGATGTCGGCGGAGTAGCCTTTTGCTTTTTTGTCTGATACGCAAATGGTGCCAAAGGTCTCGCCGTTGGGCCAATTGAGTGGTAAGCCGTAATAAGAAATCATCCCATGGGCAAGATCTGGATTTTGGCTCCAAAGGGGGTCGTTTAATGCATTCTCAACGTGTAATTCAGTTTGCTGTTTAATCACTGATTCACAATATAAGCCATGGCCTAGCTTGCCCTTCATCCCGGGTGTATATGGGTTATCGTTGTTATTGTTGGCGACACAGACTTCCACTTCATTAGCATGAAGTTTCATGATTAATGATGCTGGCACTTTAGCGACCTTGGCGATGAGGTCGACAGCCGTTTGCCAAGACGTTAGCATTTCTGGCGGTATTGAAATGGTGTTATTTTTCAACAACATTATGACCTCTTATTTTATTGTTACTCAAAAAACATACTGTTTGTACGTAACGAGATACGTCAACAGGTCGCCACTCTGTAACATTGGCGAATTCGAGATTATTAACATTTAAAATAGTGAATCGTTACAAATTATTTTAAAATCAAATGCTTAAAAGTTTTGTGTAAAGTGCAACGAGATAGTGTGAGGTCTTGAATGAAGGGAAATACTGGTTGGGTAATTTCTAAAGAGTCCATTGTGATGCTACATAACGGGCTAACTGCCGTAGCTACTCTTTCATCCATGAATCTCGCATCGATCCCTTACAACGTACAATAACAAACTAACATAAAATACTATCACTATGTTGGTTATTAATGTTTTTGTCGCGAGTTCGAGCACAGCTGGTCTGGTTATATGGATTAGCTTGGCATTGATAGTGTTTAATTTAGTGTATAAAAAAATCATTCAAAAATGACTTTTATCTCTTTGCTTACAAGCGCTTATTTTATAATCAAATTTGCTTTTTTTATAAGCTGGACTTGATAGTGAAACATGAGCTTGGCTAATCGTCAGCTTGGATCATAAAGCCTGCTTTATTGGCAAAGCAGGCAAGCAATTTGCGGTTAGAGCTTTTGTTAAATTGAGTACTTAACTTGAACTTGGGATAAAAGGTCGTTAGTTGTTGTTAAATGACATCACATAACGATTGAAGGTCAACTCGCCATCTTGGTATTGGGAGTGGTAGGTCATTCCTAGTTTAGTCGCAACATTAATTGAACCGCTGTTGGCATCGGCTACATCGGCATAAACAATGTCTAAATTCATATGTTTGTTTGCGTATTCAATACAAGCCTTATTAGCTTCAGTGGCTAAACCTATCCCCCAATAATCTGGATGTAAGCGGTAGCCAATATCAATGGCATTGATGCGGATTTCATTTTTAAAACCGCAAAACCCAATAACAGTATTGCTATCTTTAAGGACCACAGCCCAACGACCAAAACCGTACTGTTGATATTCAACTAACCAAATATCACGAATGATGTTTTCTGCATCTTGCAACCTTGTGCACATTCCCGCATCGCCAGTGTAACGATTAACCTGCTCAGGGGTATTAAAGTGCAATACTGCAGGAGCGTCTTCAAGAGTAAATTCGCGAATAATTAACCTTGGCGTTTCAGTAATGACTTTCATTATTTTTCCTTTTGATTGGTTTCCCTGCTTATCCTCTGTATGACCACAATGAGTTAATCTTTTAAGCGAGTGCCAGGAAATTACAACCCATTACAAAGTGGCCTAAGCTTGTGGTAGGTTAACATATTCAATTTCCGACAATTAAGAATAATATGGCCTGCCTTCGTGTTGTTTACCCGTTATTAGCGTTAGCGATTTCAGCTGCGTCACTGTCATTGACAGCAGCTGCAAGTGAACTTGATCAATCTGTCACTAAAGCCTTGCCTAAACTTGAGCAGCTTTATTTACATTTGCATCAACACCCTGAATTGTCATATCAAGAAAAAGCCACTAGTCAACGTATGGCGCAAGAGCTTAAACAACTCGGTTTTGAAGTGACGTCAAATTTTGGTGGTTATGGTGTGGTTGGCATTGTTAAAAATGGTAATGGGCCAGTGGTGATGATCCGCGCTGACATCGATGGCTTACCTATTATTGAACAAACGGGCAAAGAATATGCCTCGACCGTGACCACAGTAGATGCCAGTAATAATACCGTGGGGATTATGCATGGTTGTGGCCATGACATTCACATGACCAGTTTAATTGGCACAGCACAACAATTGATGCTTCACAAAGCCGATTGGCAAGGTACGTTAATGATGGTGGCTCAACCAGCAGAGGAGGTCGGTGGTGGTGCAAAAGCCATGCTTAAACAGGGGTTATTTGATCAATTCCCAACACCAGATAGTATTATTGGTTTACATGTTAGTGCAGCAATTCCAGCAGGAAAAGTCGGCACCGTAAGCGGTTATGCCTTGGCGAATGTTGATTCGGTTGATATTACCATTAAGGGGAAAGGCGGCCATGGCGCTTATCCGCACGCAACCATAGATCCGGTTGTTATTGCTGCGCGCACCGTACTTGCACTGCAAACCATTGTTAGCCGCGAAGTGTCACCATTAGAGCCTAATGTGGTAACTGTTGGCTCGATCCATGGTGGATCAAAGCACAATATTATTTCCGATGAGGTCAAGCTGCAACTGACATTACGCTCTTACAATCCTAAGGTTCGTGAACAGCAAATAGCGGCGATTAAACGGATTACTTCGGGTATCGCAATAAGTTCAGGTTTGCCTGATGACCTTATGCCTGTGGTGTATGTGCATGATGATGAAACTATCCCTTCAACGTATAACGATCCCTCATTAGCCGCTAAGGTTAAAGCCAGTATTGAAGCCGAGTTAGGTCGTGATAATGTGCTGGTAGCACCGCCCGTAATGGCTGGCGAAGATTTTGGTTTATATGGACTCACACCAGAGAAACGTCCTATTACCTTATTTTGGCTTGGCGGGGTCGACCCTAGCCTGTATCAAGCTAGCCTTGAGTCTGGCGATACCTTACCGTCTTTGCATTCGAGTCAGTTTGCACCAGATTATCCGTTAACGATTCGCACTGGTGTAAGAGCGATGACGCGCACCGCGATGGATTTATTTAATCAGCCAGCGCAATAAATGCCAAGTGTTCAGCGATAGGATTTCCTTTAGCGATAAGTGGAATAGCAGCTATAATGGCGACTATTCTCATTTTTAACCCCGTGGGCAGTATATGATTGTTTTTACAACTAATCTTGGCGATTTTACCGTAGAACTGGAAATGGAACGCGCGCCAGTTTCATCAAAGAACTTTTTAAAATATTGCCAAGACGGCTTTTATGACGGAACGATATTTCATCGAGTGATTAAAGGCTTTATGGTGCAAGGTGGTGGCTTAACTGCCAAAATGAAAGAAAAACCCACTCGTGACCCGATTGCCAATGAAGCCAATAAAGGCTTGAAAAACGTGATCGGCACATTAGCGATGGCGCGAACAGATGCACCACATTCTGCTACTGGGCAGTTCTTCATTAATGTTGCCGACAATGATTTTCTCGACCATGCAGCCATGACTAATGCTGGCTGGGGTTATGCTGTATTTGCTAAAGTCACAGCGGGGATGGATGTTATTCAGCAAATGGAGCGGGTGAAAACTACCACCATGGCTGGCCATGAAGATGTGCCGCGTGAACCTATTATTGTTGAGAAAGTGACTATTATTGACGAAAAAACTGTGGCTTGAGATTGTTGATTTAAGAGTTTTGATTCAGTGACTTGAATCAATTAACTTACTTAACGTTTCAGTTTTGGTCTGTGCTTAAAGGCATAAATATAAAAAAGGTTCGACAGTGATGTCGAACCTTTTTTTGATCGGCAATTAACACCAAATTACATTAAAGTGTGAAACGGATACCAATGGCAACGCCGTCATCTTCAGACACTTCCATTCTTGCTTGTTGTGCTTTGTCTGCGCTGGTGAAATCGCTGTAATCACGACGCGCTTCAATATACACAACAGTATCTGGATCAAATACATAATGTAAACCTACTACGAAAAACTGACGTTTGAACATGTCATTTGGGTCAGCATTATAGTTAGGTTGGATGACATAGTTAGTGCCAGCATCCAATATGTTATACGACAAGAACGTACGAATATTGTTATCAAACTTGTATGAGAATAATGATTCAAGACCTACAGCGTCGTTAATTAAACGGCCGATATTGTCTGTGTCATGATTTTCATTTTTGTTGACGTTGGCAGCAGCATAAAAACCATTCTGGTCAAAGTTGCCCCAAGTAATGCCCATGCCGTAAATAAGATCAACAGCAGTAGATGAAGTGCCATTACCAAAGGTCACATCAAACTCACCGCGGTTAACACCAGCAGTTAACACTAATTTGTCTGTTGCTTGATAAGTTACTGCACCACCATAGGTGTAGTTATACTCAACTTGTTGCGCAGAAGGTGAACTTGCTGCCCATAATTCTTCACAGGCATCTTGAGTAATATTTTCAATATCGCAAGTATAGAAAGCGCTGTTTTTAAGTTGCGCCTGTACTGCAAAACTGACATCGCCAAAACTGTTACGATATTGAACGGTTTTGTCGCCACGACCAACACCGTTTACCGCGCCGTCATCTTTGTTATAAGTGTAAACACCGGCAGTGTTACCGTCCCACACAAAACCATAGTTGGTACTGTATACCACGTCATACCAAGCACCCCACTGCTTGCCAATTGTGATGCTACCGTATTTGTCGTGTGATAAACCTGCATAGCCAAGACGGTTATAGAAAAACTCTTCTTGGATTGATTCAAAGCGGTTGTTATACACAATATCTGTGCTGCCTACAGGGTTTACACCCCATTCAAGCAAAGCGTATGCTTTCCAATCATTTTGTAATTGACGACTAAAACCAAAATTAATTCGAGAAGCACCGTTAACAACTTCTGTTTCGCCTTGGGTATTGATGACGCGCGCATCGATAAATCCGCCAATTTTAACAGCATTGACATCATCTTTATAAATTTCGATTGCTGAGGCCGAAGGGATAACCAGAATGGTTGAAATCAATGCTGCAACTAAAGTTTTATTCATTTTAATCTCTTGTCTTGTTATTTGAGTAAGCACAGCTTAGTCCGTTAATATATCTTTCCATTGAGACGACGGAGAGTAGCAAACCATCAGTCGACTAACAAAGTGAAATATGCTCAAAAAAGGCGATATACATCATAAAATGCATTGTTCAATGACTTAGCTAAAGCTCGTGTTAATAGCGAGTTAGGTGTCAGTTAATAATTGTAAGCAAATGTTAATTGGTGGTTGCTTATGCATGTAAGGTAGTTTTTTACCCAGTCATAGTGGTGTGCATTTTATCTATAATTAATTTGATGTAGATCGCTACTTTATTCTTCAAATGTCATACGCTTAATTAGGCACTGTTATCGATTTTTCGGGAGCAACACTATGCACATGACTTTGCAGTTTTTCGGCGCAACGGAAGAGGTCACTGGATCTTGCCATTTACTCACGGTCAATGGACAGCAAGTGCTGCTTGATTGTGGCTTAATTCAAGGGAGTAAAGCTGACGCGTTACGTAATCACGATCCTTTTCCATTCGATGCGACACAAATCCATGCAGTAGTATTAAGCCATGCACACATTGATCATTCCGGCCGTTTGCCTTATTTGATTAATCAGGGTTTTACTGGCCCCATTTATACTCAAAAAGCCACTGCGCAGTTATGTGATGTCATGTTGCGCGATGCGGCCATGCTGCAAGAAAGAGATACCGACAGGCAAAATAAAAAACGAGCTAAACATGATTTAGCGCTGCTTGAGCCGTTATTTACTGAGAAAGATGTCGATCAAGTGATGGCACAATTTGAGGTGGTAGATTACGGTCAACGAGTGCAGGTTGCCGATGCGGTAGAAGTTTGTTTGTCTGATGCCGGGCATATTCTAGGTTCTGCTGTGGTTGAGTTGTGGTTAGGCAATAAACCTGAGCAAAAAAAACTGGTGTTTAGTGGTGACTTAGGCCGAGCAGGCATGCCTATATTGGATGACCCAACCTTTATTGAACAAGCCGATTTGGTGTTGATGGAAAGCACCTATGGCGATAGATCTCACCGCAGTTGGCAAGATACCTTGGTCGAGTTGAAATCCATCTTTAAAGATACGATTCATCAGAGTCGTGGCAATATTTTAATTCCCGCGTTTTCGGTTGGGCGTGCCCAAGAGTTGTTATATTTGTTTCATTTATATGCCAAAGAGTGGGATTTATCTGGTTGGCGTATTTGCTTAGACAGCCCTATGGCGATAAAGGCTACTGAGATATATGTTAATAATTACCCATTAATGGACGATGATTTTAAGCGCTTTACCCGCTTATCTCCCGGGAAGCATCCCTTGTTGTCTTGCGCTGAGTTTATTAATAGTACCGAAGAGTCGATAGAGCTAAATGATATTCATAAAGGGCTGATTATTATTGCGGGCAGCGGTATGTGTAATGGCGGCCGTATTCGCAATCATTTTGTGCATAATTTGTGGCGTACCGAAGCCGATATTATTATTTGTGGTTTTCAGGCACTAGGTACACCCGGGCGACTATTAGTGGATGGGGCAACAGAACTCACTATTCATGGCCAGAGCGTTAAGGTGGCTGCCCGTCTTCATACTGTGGGGGGCTTATCTGCTCATGCCGATCAAACCGAATTATTGAGTTGGTATCAGCATTTTCATCAAGCCCCCCCGGTGATTTTGGTGCATGGTGAGTCAAAAGCGCAACAAGTATTAATTGAAGCATTGAATCAAGATGCCACTCATAAACCGAAAAATAGTGCCATTGCCCAGCGCGGAGATTGCTTAGATTTAAACGCTTTGCCTGAGTTGGTATGGCTGAATAAGGCAAGTGAATCTAATGAGACACCAGAAACGTGACTCGAGTTAATGTGTTATTAGGTGATCGATTGCTTAGCCTGCGGGCTAAGCATCAATTTCGTGTTGCAGTTTTTCAATATCATCTAAAATACGCATAAACTTTTGCCCAAACTCGGTTACCTCATATTCTACTCTAGGTGGGATTTCAGGGTAGTTGGTTTTATTTAAGATGCCGAATTCGATGTTTTTCTTTAGGCATTGATTCAACACTTTAGTGCTCAGGCCTTCAACCGATTTGACCATTTCACCAGGGCGATTGATGTTATTAGCCAATAACTGATACACAGTTAACGACCATTTGCAGCCGTAAATGGTTTCAACCATACGAGCACTTTTTTCTGGCGCCGATTTTCGGGTAAATAATTTTTCGTTTGTATTCATTAATATGTACCTAAAAGTACCCATGCAACCGATTTGTACTTACTATTCAAAAGGATAGTTTACCAATAAGCTTACCACAATTACTATTACATTAGGTGCGAACACATGACGAATTTAACTTCAAAAACAGCGCTAATTATTGGCGGTACGAGTGGTATTGGTTTTGAAACGGCTAAGCAATTAGTCACTCAAGGTATTGATACCATTATTGTGGGTAACAAGGCTGATAAGCTTAATGCGGCAGTGGCGCAGCTATCATCATTAGGACATGTTAGCGGATTTCAAGCTAATTTATACGACGCAGAAGACTTAGCGCGTTTGCTCAAGATGATCGACGCAACTGATCATCATATTGCACACTTAGTGAATGCCGCTGGATACTTTAATCCTAAGCCATTTTTAGAGCATCAAGTGAGTGATTACGATATTTATATGGAACTTAACAAAGCGATTTTTGTTATTTCCCAAGCCGCTGCTAAAAACATGGTTAAACATGGCGGTGGCAGCATAGTGAATATTGGGTCTATGTGGGCTAAACAAGCCATCAAAGCCACACCATCAAGTGCCTATTCTATGGCTAAAGCAGGTTTACATGCGTTAACTCAACACATGGCAATGGAACTGGCAGACAGTCATATTCGAGTTAATGCAGTATCGCCAGCGGTTGTAAGCACGCCAATTTATGAAGCATTTATTGAACCGCAAGATATGACCGGTGTGCTTGAAAGCTTTAATGCATTTCATCCTATCGGCAGAGTGGGCAGTCCGACCGATGTTGCTAATAGCATAGTGTTTTTGTTATCAGAGCAAGCATCTTGGGTGACCGGAGCCGTGTGGGATATTGATGGCGGCGTAATGGCTGGCCGTAACTAGTTATACTTCAAAAGGCCAATGCAGTCGCCATGGTCGTTACTGTTTGGCTATCGTCCTAATATCTAACCCAGTGTTGAGTATCCGACGATTAAGTTGTCGCGATGCGCTAATGCGCAGGTTGGGGTATTAATGTTCGATGTTAGTTGGCAAGGGGCGATCTGGTTCGCCCTTTGTTAGCAGAGGTCATCTTTTGAGGCTGATTAGATTAAATCACATTTAATAAGCGTTAATATTTCATTCTATAAATCACTCTGACACGTTAAGCTATGCACAAATAAGTGATGTGAGCAGCGTGATGAAGTTAGTTAACATAGATAAAAGCCGATACCGTTCAGTTAACAATCAAGTGCAAATCGGCTTAGTGGCAACACTGGCTATTTTATCTTTGGTGTTTGGGCAACTGATGATTTATTTCTTTGGCGTTAAACAGCTCGCGGGTGTTGAGTCGACGGGCAATTTCCATCTGAACTTTACCGGTTTTATTTTAGCGATAATGGCGTGTAGTTTATTAGTTCGCAATTTACGTCATAAGCCAAGGTTTTATGAAGTGTATTACGTGTGGCAGTTAAAGCAGCTACAAAACAAAATTTTCCGTAAACTAAAATCAGTACAACAAGCCGCCAAAGATAATAATCGCGATGCGTTAGTGATACTGAGTTTCTATTATCAAAGTTTATCGTTAGTTTATAACTTAGATAACAACACCTTAACTATATCAAACGTCAATAATGAATTGGATAAACTCCAACAGTGTATTGATGCTGCTGGATATTCAATTGATGTAGAAGAGTTTACTCCCGGGATGTTGCAAGCTTTTTAGTACCCTCTATTTTTACCTACAATAAGGAGCCATGATGTCAATATTGGCAGATATTCCTTTTTCATTACTCGAACTTGCGCCGATGCGCGAAGATTCCACCATATCAGACACTTTACAAGGCAGTTTGCGTTATGCCCAACACGCCGAAAGCCTTGGTGTTAATCGTTTTTGGTTAGCAGAGCACCACAATATGCCGGGCATTATTTGTTCGGCTACTTCGATTTTAATAGGTTACATTGCCGGCGGTACCAAGCACATTCGTGTTGGTGCTGGTGGTATTATGTTGCCCAATCATCCTCCTTTAGTGGTAGCAGAGCAGTTTGGCACTTTGGCTAGCTTGTATCCGGGACGAATTGATTTAGGCCTGGGCCGCGCACCAGGCAGTGATCCGGTGACCAGTTTAGCGCTTAATCGTGATAATCAAAGGGCAGAGCATTTTCCTGATGAAGTGAGCGAGTTGCAGTCGTTACTCGGCCCAAGTCAACAGCGTGAAAGCCGTCACGATAAAGCAGTGCGGGCGATCCCTGGAGAGGATACCAATGTGCCGATTTGGTTATTAGGCTCTAGCTTATTCAGTGCTAAATTAGCCGCTCAGCGTGGTTTGCCTTATGTGTTTGCAGGCCACTTCGCACCACGTTTTCTGTCTGATGCCATAGCGCTTTATCGACGAGAATTTACTCCTTCTTCAGTATTGGATAAACCTTATGTGATGGTGGGTTTGCCTTTAGTGGCCGCGCCTACCGATGCTGAGGCTCAGCATCTTAGTACGACCTCTAAACAACGTATTTTAGCATTAATTCGTGGTCAAGAGATGTGGCTTAAGCCACCAATCGACAGCATGGATGGTTTATGGAGCGAACAAGAAAAAAACTATGTTGATAGCTTTTTAAGTTTGTCTATTTGCGGTGGACCCGCAACCATTAAACATCGTCTAGAAGTGTTTGTTGAACAGCTTGGTATTGATGAGTTGATGTTTACTAATGATTTGTATGACAGCGAGCATCGTTTACGTGCCCTGGATATTTTAATGAGTGTGAAACAATAAAATAGTTTGAATCACATCCCGTAAAGATGGATTAAAGCGCTCACAGCTTGTGAGCGCTTTTTTTATGTCATGACAAATCAGTGTTCATTAATAAAGTGGGCGCGAATGATTTCTAATATGGCTATTTGGGTTGCCTTGCCATGTTGATTGAATTGATTCATATTAAGTTAATCAATGACTACACGGAATGTTGCCAATGTTGAGCGTTAAGCGTTTATGCAACCCGAAGCTTGCCTTATTATTCTGTACTGTTTTACTTAGCGCTTGCTCTGTCCATTCAAAAAATAGCCAACACGCTTCTGATTTACCACAGTTTAATCAAGCACTGATCCATTCCACTGCTACTGAAAATGTCCCTGAGATTGCTAGTCTGACGTATCTGTCTGAAGCACAGCGACAAGAATTAGCTGCATTTATTGCCAAAGATAATATTAAAGCACTGCCCAATCGCTTAAAAGTGTCTGAGTTCATTAAGCATAAAATGACTAATTTTAATTATGAAGGCAAAAATTATACCAGTACTGAGTCATGGAAGAATCAATCTGGTAATTGTATGGCATTGGCATTATTGACCTATTCAGTTGCAAAAGAATTGAATGTATATCCGGTGTTTCAAGTGGTTCATGCTGCGCCAATATTGACCAATATTACTTCAGATATTCTTGTCACCTCAGACCATGTGCGCACGTTTTTGTATGACGAGAAACCAAGTGGGCATTTTTTTAGTGGCGGTACTGCTACTGTGATTGATTATTTTCCGGATCGTTTTGATCGCACTGGTGCCATCGTCTCTGAATCTGAATTTTTAGCGATGTTTTATCGTAATTTAGCGGCCGATGCCATGCTAGCAAAACAGTATGAATTTGCTTTTATATTACTTGAGCGAGGGTTAATGCTAGCGCCAGATTATGATGCTTTGATCAATATGATGGCCATTACTCATCGGCGCTTAGGCGACGAACAGACAGCTGAAAAACTCTACCTGCATGCCCTTGATATTAAGCCGAATTCCTTGGCAGTATTAAGTAATTATCGCCTATTACTGGAATTACAAAATAGAGTTGTAGCAGCAAAAAAGATCGACCAATACTTGTTGTCGCTTGAGTCGAGTAACCCATATAGCTACTACAGTTTGGGTATTGAGGCATTGGAGTTCAAAGATTATCAAACCACAGTCACTTTCCTAGAAAAGTTTATCGATAACGCGCCTTATTTCCATCCGGCTTATTTTGCGCTAGCCAGAGCTCAATTGGGCCTAGGCAATACAGAAAAGGCTCAGAAAATATTAAAAAAAGCGATAGAACTGACTGATATGCCAGACAGTAAAAAGCATTATTTAGCCAAATTAGATATGTTAAACAATGTGTCTGATTAGCTTTTTGACGCTTCATACCACAGTAGCTTACAAGCATGACAACCTTTGACATTAACATAAAAAAACCAAGACAGATGTCTTGGTTTTTTTATGTTTAAATCAGTGAAACTAATTTATAACAGCTTAAATAGCTTGGCCATTTACGGTTAACTTTACATCAATATTGCCACGTACTGCGTTTGAGTATGGGCAAACTTGGTGCGCTGTTTTAACTAACTGTTCAGCTTCTGCTTGGTCTAAATCAAGTTCAACGGCTAGTGCCACTGTCAATGCAAAGCCACCATTATCATTGGCGCCAATACCGACCGTCGCTGTGGTTGGAGCTGCCTTGATAGCCACTTTAGTTTGGCCAGCGACATGCAAAATTGCGTTAGAAAAACACGCTGCATAACCTGAAGCAAATAACTGTTCTGGGTTAGTAAACTCACCACTACCACCCATTTCTTTTGGGTAGCTTAATTGTAAATCGACTTTTTTGTCGTCGGTAGAAACTTGGCCATTACGACCTGCAAGAGCTGTAGCTGAAGTTGTGTATAACGCTTTCATAATAGACCTCATAAAGTAGTTAAAGATATTGTTGTATCAATTCTGTTGATTGCCCTGGCTGATATCTAAATTGTGTAGATAGCTCATCATTAACTGGTTAACGATATTAGGTTGTGTGCAATCTAATTGTGTTCACTATAGGCCTAGTTTTTTACTTTTGCAACTACATTGTGTGCAATTTAATTTTCTATTATGTCTGCCTATCACGATTTGATTGGCGTAAAGAGTATTTTCATTGCGGTATCAATTTGATTAGCTTGTCATTCTTCTGTCACCTTTATGTCATCATTTGCTTTCACAATAGCATCTCATTAGACCTCTTAGGCGATGCTAAGCATCGCCATATAACAGCTAACGATAAAAAGGATAGGCTATGAAACGGTTTGTAAATCGTCGAGATTTTCTGGCAATGTCAGCCAAAGGCGTAGGCGCGGTAGTCGTGTCGTATGGATTAATGGGCTGCGGTAGTGATGATGACGATGCAGTATCGGCTCAGTTTTTACAAGGTGTTGCCAGTGGCGATCCCGCCACCGATGCGGTGATTTTATGGACCCGTGTTACGCCTGATGTTGACGCTGAGGTTACCGTTTCATGGGAGGTTGCCACCGACAGTAAGTTTACTCAGTTAGTCACTAACGGCCAAATGACAACGACTAAAGACCGTGATTATACCGTTAAAGTTGACGCGGTCGGACTTGAAGCGGGACAGCAGTATTTTTATCGTTTTAAAGCTGGCGATACAGTGTCAGAAATTGGCCAAACGCGCACCTTACCAGAGGGCAGTGTTGCATCGGTAAAGCTAGCGGTAATGTCATGTGCTAACTTCCCCGCGGGTTACTTTAATGTGTACGAAATGGCGGCGCAGCAAGATGATTTAGACGCTGTGGTGCATTTAGGTGATTATTTATATGAATACGCTCGTGGTGAATATGCTAGTGAGCATGCCGTTGAGCTAGGTCGTGAAGTTCTGCCTGCCGGTGAGTTATTTCTACTAGAAGATTATCGCACCCGTTACAGCCAATATCGTAGTGACGCCAGTTTACAAAAACTGCATGCTAAAGTGCCATTTATCACAGTGTGGGACGACCACGAAGTCGCTAACGATACTTGGAAAGACGGCGCCGAAAATCATAACGATGGCGAAGGTGATTTTGATCTGCGTAAACAAGCCGCACTGCAAGCGTACTTTGAATGGCTGCCTATTCGACCATGGAGTGAAGGTAACCATGAGGAAATTTACAGAAGTTTCAATTTCGGTAATTTGGTTGATTTGCACATGCTCGATACTCGGGTATTGGCTCGTGATAAGCAATTAGAATATAGCCAATACATTGATGCCACGACAGGGGCATTTAACAGTGCCACATTTTTAACTGATGTGACGGATACTAACCGTACTTTGCTAGGCCAAACACAGCTTTTGTGGTTACAGCAAACCTTATTGCAGTCTACTGCTAAGTGGCAAGTATTGGGTCAACAAGTGTTAATGGCTAAGATGTTAATGCCAGCCGCTATTGCAACTCAACAAATGAGTATTCCGCAGTTTGCTGAGTTAGCAGGAATCGCGCAATTAGCCGGTCGCGCTCAAGCAAGTGACCCAACATTAACCGCAGAAGAATTAGCGTATTTGCAAGCTAACCAAGCTAGGTTAACTCCAGAGGTTATGGCTCTGCTTCAATTACCTGCTATTCCATATAATTTAGATGCTTGGGATGGTTATGCTTACGAGCGTGAAGTGATTTTAGCAACCGCGAAATCGTTAAATCACAACTTGGTGGTTATTGCTGGTGATACCCACAATGCATGGGCGAGTGAATTAACTGACAGTGGCGGGGATGTCGTAGGAATAGAATTTGCCACCAGTTCGGTATCTTCTCCTGGGCTTGAGTATTATTTGGGATTGTCAGATGCTGAAATGCCGTCAACAGAAGCCGCCATTGTGAGTTTGATTGCCGATCTTAAATATGCCAATTTAAAAGACCGCGGTTATTTATTGCTGAGCTTTACGCAAGATGAAGTGCGCAGTGATTGGCAGTATGTAGATACTATTTTAGATAAAACCTTTGCTCGTTTAGAAGCGCGTGGCTTCAGCGCCACCAGCACAGCAGGTAATCCTAAAGTGACTGCGGTGTAATAATGCTTGGATAATGGTCGCAATTTAGGCCGTGGCCATTTACGCCTATTTACTCACCGATAAGCGCTCATTTATATGAGAGATAACATTCAGCCACCTTTAGGTGGCTGAATGCATTATCCATAAAGCAGATAACGAAAATTAATTTATCGTCAAGGCGACGATTTTTAATGGATGATTGTCATCAAAGGCGGGGAAGTCAGGGTGACAGTGAAGCCACTGGCTGCTAGTGACTGTGCGGCCTTGTTTTTCAACACAACGCACTAAGCTGTCGTACCATGCTTGGCGATCCACTTTAGCGACATTATTACAGCAAACTATAGTGCCACCGGCTTTAGTTGTCAGCACTGCTGGCTTAAATAGGCCTTGGTAATCATTGACCAGATCGACTATACCAAAAGCACTCTTGGCAAAACGCGGGGGATCTAAAAACACTAAATCAAATTGAGTCGCGCGCAGTTTTGGGTATTTTGGCAGTTTTTGATTACGACGTCCGCCGATAGGTAAACCGGCTAATTGACGCAGTGCCGGAAACGCATCACTTTGGACAAACTCACACACATCAGTGACATTATTTAACTCGGCATTTTTTTGCCCAGCAGCCAATGCAAACGATGAGAAGTCGACATTCATGACGCGTCGCGCGCCGCCCATTGCCGCAGCAATACCAATGCCACACGTATATGAAAACAGATTTAATACGGTTTTATCTTGGCTATTGTTGCGAACAAATTCGCGGCCAATGCGCATGTCTAAAAACAGTAGTGGGTCTTGACCTTCATGACGTAATTTAGAGGTAAAGGCTATACCATTTTCATGGATAACTTGGGGTGATTGTGAGTAATCTTGGGCTTCATTTTCGCTATGGTTAGCAATGCGAGAATGGCTGCCTGAGCGATCGTTATATACGATATGGAAATCAGCATGGGCGCTAAGGATGCTTGATATGTCTTCAAGTTGTTGCGCCGTTAGCGTTTGGTGAAAGGTTTGGATTAACCATGCATCGCCGTAGCGGTCGATGTTTAAGCCATTTTCACCTTCAACAGTGCCATGAAAAACGCGATAACAATCGGTCTTATCGTGGGACGCTTGCTCAAAAAAAGCACTTCGTTTGGCTAGCGCATCGGCTAAAACAGCTTGAATAGACATGGGGGCTCGTTAAATGGTGTGGCAATTGGCGCGGATTATAGCAAACATTCCCATTTAGTGAACTTACGGCAGAGACTATTCCTCAGGCAGGTATACCTTAAAGGTTTTGTCGGCAATGATTTTGCCATTGAGGGTTAATGTCATGCGCCAGTTACCAAGTTTGTTGTTAACCGGCGCCCAGATGCAATCACCCAGATAAAAGCGCCAATCATTTTCCTTGATAAACACTTCACCCTCAAACGGTGGGCGAATGTTACCGTCATCGTCAGGAATGTCAGGATGATAAATACAGTAAGTTAGTATCTGGTTTTTGGCTTTTTTGATGCGAGTGATAAAGCCAAATTCAGTATCGATAAGGGCGGGCACATGGACCGTTGCCTGTAACAAGCGCGGTAGCTCGTCACTACTATTGTCCCACTGGCTAAAAATCCCACTGTAAATAATACTGACATCCGCTTTTAATTTACTCAAGCGCTACCCTTATTCACTCTAGTGTTGATCATTTAAGTGTTTAATTGCCGCTTGTAACGCGAATTCATAACCTTGTGCGCCTAAGCCACAAATCACGCCCAGGGCTTTGTCAGAAAAGTACGAATGGTGTCTAAATGGCTCACGGGCATGTACGTTGGATAAATGCACTTCAATAAATGGAATAGCCACGCCGAGTATCGCATCGCGCAGAGCAACACTGGTGTGAGTAAAAGCAGCAGGATTGATAATAATAAATTGTGCATCAGTTGCATGAATCGCATCAATAAGCTGGTACTCAGCATTGGACTGAATATGTTCAAGTTGAACGCCAGCTAGGGCCGCATTTTTGCTTAACTCGTCAACAATAGTTGTCAGGGTTTGGTGACCGTAATGCCCCGGTTCGCGACGGCCAAGTAGATTTAAATTAGGACCGTTGATCAATAAAATTTTTAGGGTTTGGCTCATAATGGTTCCTGTAAACATCGCAAAGTAAGTCGATTTAATCTGCAGCACAAAAGCGGTTAACAAGCATTCTTACCGAAGACGGTTATTAGGTAAACCAAAAAATGCTCAACTCGCGCATAAGGTTAAACGATTGAGCGATGGAAGAGACACTTTTTATTAATAGTCAGATTTATTTTGGCGCATTGCCTTAGTGGCACCGCGTTGTTTCTTTGTTTCAATACGTCGTTTTTGACTGCCTTTTGTTGCCCTGGTAGGGATACGAGCTTTTTGCACAATACCCACGCTTTTTACCAGTTCAATAAACTGTTCTAATGCCGTTTGACGGTTAAAATCTTGGCTGCGTGATTGCTGGCACTTTATAATGATCTTACCGCTTTTAGTTATGCGATGGTCGGCTTTTTCGAGCAGTTTTTGTTGATAAAACTCAGGTAAAGACGATGAGGCAATATCAAAGGTGAGTTGAGCGGCGGTAGAGACTTTATTAATGTGCTGGCCACCCGCACCGCTTGAGCGGACAAATTGCCATTCAATTTCGTTGTCTTGCAATATGACTCGTTGAGTAATTTGTATCATTCGGGTGTGGTCGTCCCCTTAAATTGATTATCGATAAACCTATTCTTATACTTAATATTTCAAAAGTACGAGGGTTTATTTTATGTGGTATTGGCCTATTCTACCGTAATTGGACAAACTTTTCAGTGTTGTCATTGGACCATCTCTAGTCTGATCAGTTGGCTCGGAGCAACTAAAATTCTGATTGGCCTCTGAGTTATTACATATTTAATGAAATGAATAGAATAGTTTTGCTATTATTAGCGCCATTGTGGCTTTACACGATTACATCACCGTATAAAGTCTGTTCTATGGCCTGATTACAAGGCTGGAGTTGCCGTTATGTTGTGTCAAATTCCCGATATTTCCAAGGGTGTGATTAGTTTATTTGTCAGTGGCCGTTTATCGGCACAAGATTATCGTACCCGTTTACAACCTGCCATTAAGAGTTACCGTAAAGATTGGAATCAAGTGTGTCTGTATATTGAAGCTGATGTATTACTCGAAGGCTGGGAATTTGGTTCATTAACCGGCAGTGGTGAAGTGCAGTTACCTGAGTTTGATGCGCTAGTGTTTGTCGGTGGCCCTGATTGGGTGGGTAATTCGGTTAGGTTGATGGGGCCATTTATGCAAGGCGAAGTAGCATGGTTCCCATTAGAGCGTAAGCAAGATGCTGTCTCTTGGATTGCCAAACGTTCTGCGTGCTAGAAGCCGTGTGGTAGCAGCTTTTATATTGCTAACGATTATTTATGGCGAAAATGACTCATCATAAGCGTTAGCTAGTAGCAAATTATCAGCAACTGTTGCAAAATTCATCTTTAAAGGTCAGTAGGCCTTAGTATTAATCGATTACTCTAGAACAGGATTACTTATGTCATTATCAAAGCTTTTTGCCGTATCAAGTGCGTTATTGTTAACGCTTAGTTTAACGGCATGCGCCCCTGAAGTGGGTAGTGAAGCATGGTGTAAGCAAATGAAAGAAAAACAAAGTGGTGATTGGACTGCTAATGAAGCTGCCGATTATGCCAAGCACTGCGTATTTAAATAATATTGTTTAGGAGTGGGTGGTTGAGTTATCGCGTTTTGCCTTTTATGGCTAGTATAGCCAAATTACTGATTGCCATTGTGCTACTTCAATTTGTAGGCGCCAACATGGGCGCGCATCAGTTGCATGCGGGCAACAGTAACGAAGAGCAAAATAACCACCCACATCTGCAATTTACCACCGAAGTGATTACCCTTGCTGAATGTGTCGACTGTGCCTGTGCGCTCGACGGCTTAGGTATTCATTCTGTTAATGATGATCATCAGCATGCTGCCAGTAGTACCGATATTGAGCGCGTTGATGTGTGCTTAGATTGCCAGTGTCATGGCGGTCATGTGGCACTTGCTATGCTTAGCGATAATATCACCCATGAGCATTTTCATGATGCTTATGCCAATGTTAGCCTGCACTACTTAGCTCCAGAATCTTTTCCGACTTATCGTCCTCCGATAGCTTAATCCTGTTAAACAGCTTTTTATTGTTTAGATCTGCACCTTGATCTGCTCACATTGCGTAAATGAGTGCTACTTTTTTGCATTTTATTTTAACGTTATCTGACGCTTATTAAGGCTGGTGGCTAAACCGATTATCGTTGATTCCTTCTGGGGTTGTCGACGGTCTAGATTGTTTTTAGGATTGACCATGAAAACCAAATTAGTAGCGCTTTTATCTTTATTGGCAGGATTAAATGCCAAATTTACCGTACCTCATCTCAAGAGTCGTGTCGTTATCATTGCTCATTCAACAGCATGGATAAATAGCCAGAGGGGGCTATTGCTCTGTTCTGGGTTATTGACATCATTATTCTTATTATCGAGCTTGCCTGTTCAGGCAAGCAATGAATCTACAGCAACTGACCACCAAGAGTTATTGTTAAGCTTAAATACTGAGCAAAGACAGTTAGCCGGAATTGAAGTGTCTGAATTGAGCCTACAAGCGTTTAATTTACAGGCGGTCGCGACCGCGCAATTAATCGTCGATAAAGACAAAACCATTACCATAGCCCCGCAATTAGACATGCAGATCCTCAAGCGTCATGTAGTGCCCGGAGAGCAGGTCACCCAGGGGCAGCCGTTGTTAACCATTGGTGGTGCTGACATTGCTGCTGCCCAAGCCGATTACATTAATGCCGCCACTGAATGGGATCGGATCAAGCGCATGACCCCAGGCACCATCAGTGCCAGTCAGCGGATGCAAATCGAAGTGAATGCCGAGTTAAAGCGAGCTATTTTACAAGCCATCATGATGACACCCGCGCAAATTAAAGCCTTAGCTAAATCACCGAGTTCGATTGGCCAGTTCCAGTTATTAGCACCTATCAATGGGCGAGTTCAACAAGATGTCGCGACGTTAGGCCAGGTACTCGATGCGGGTACGCCTTTAATGCAACTCACCGATGAGTCGTATTTATGGGTGCAGGCCGAGCTTACGCCTCTACAAGCGGATCAAGTGGATATGGGCCGCAATGTGTTAGTGCGTGTCGGTGATCGTACTCGTGACGGCATTATTATTGGTCGTTCCCATGAAATTAGTGCGCAAACCCGTACCGAGCAAGTGTTGGTGAGAATGGCAAATCCAGGCCATGAATTACATGCAGGAGAGTTTGCCGAATTGTACCTAGCGGAAGATAAGCAGGTGAAATCGGTTGGCTTTATTGTGCCTGATGCTGCGTTAACTCGCAGTGGTGATGGCGACTGGCAAGTGTTTATTGAGCAGGAGGGGAAGTTCAGTGCAGTCGAGGTGACTGTGGTTGAGCGTCAACGCGGGTTGAGTTTTATTCGCGGTTTAACACCGAAAACTCGGGTAGTTATTTCAGGGGCTTTTTTCTTAGCATCTGAGCAAGCCAAAGCTGGTTTTGACATCCACAATCACTAAGCGCTAGGACATCATCATGTTATATAAATTAATTGAGATTGCCGTTGAAAAGCGGTTATTGGTTTTACTTAGCTTGCTCGCAGCGGTTGTGGCTTCAATATTCATGCTGCCAAAACTAAATTTAGATGCGTTTCCAGATGTGACTAATGTGCAAGTGACCATTAACACAGAAGCTGAAGGTTTGGCTGCCGAAGAAGTTGAAAAACTGATTAGTTATCCGGTCGAGTCGGCTATGTATGCCTTACCCGCGGTGACTGAAGTGCGTTCATTATCGCGCACTGGTTTGTCGTTGGTGACAGTGGTATTTGCCGAGGGAACCGATATTTACTTTGCCCGTCAGCAAGTGTTTGAACAACTACAAGCTGCCAAAGAGTCGATTCCTGCGGGTGTTGGCACTCCTGAAATAGGCCCAAACACCTCAGGTTTAGGGCAAATTTATCAATACATTTTACGGGCTGAACCTGAAACCCATATCAGCGCATCTGAGCTGCGTAGCTTAAATGATTACTTAGTTAAGCTGATATTAATGCCAGTAAGCGGTGTGACCGAAGTATTGTCATTTGGCGGCGAGGTGCTGCAATACCAAGTGCAAGTTGACCCTAATAAACTGCGCAGTTATGGCTTGTCGCTGACCCAAGTTAGCCAAGCATTGGAAAGTAATAATCGTAACGCAGGCGGTTGGTTTATGGACCAAGGCCAAGAGCAACTAGTGGTCCGTGGTTATGGTTTATTGCCCGCAGGCGATGCTGGCTTACAAGCCATTGCCGACATTCCGTTAACCGAAATCAATGGCACGCCCATTCGAGTGGCCGACATTGCTAACGTGGCATTTGGTAGTGAAATAAGAGTCGGTGCAGTGACCATGTCGCGTAGGCAAGCTGCTGATAATAACTCGTCATCTGATGTACAAGCACTGGGTGAAGTTGTTGCTGGTGTCGTGCTTAAACGCATGGGAGCCAATACCAAAGCCACCATTGATGACATCAATTCACGTATTAGTTTGATTGAGCAATCCTTACCAAAAGGAGTGTCATTTGAGGTGTTTTATGACCAAGCCGATTTGGTCGAGCAAGCGGTGACCACAGTCGTTGAAGCGTTATTAATGGCCTTTGGGTTTATCGTGATTATTCTGGCGTTGTTTTTGGTCAACATCCGCGCCACCTTATTGGTATTGCTGTCGATCCCAGTGTCGATCGGGATCGCGTTATTGATCATGTCTTATTATGGTATGTCGGCTAACTTAATGTCCTTGGGTGGTCTGGCGGTCGCAATAGGTATGCTCGTTGATGGCTCGGTGGTGATGGTTGAGAACATCTTCAAGCATGTTAGCGCTGAAACGGGCGCCAACCCAAATGCTGCTGTGCATCTTGATGGTGATCATCATGCTACTCGTAAAAGTGACTCTGATGCCCAAACCCAAAGTATGGCGATTAGGGTCATGCTGGCGGCCAAAGAAGTGTGCAGCCCTATCTTCTTTGCGACAGCGATTATCATCGTGGTGTTTATGCCGTTATTTGCCCTTGAAGGTGTAGAAGGTAAGTTATTTCAGCCGATGGCGATTAGCATTATTTTAGCCATGATGGCGGCATTGGTGGTGGCATTATTTGCAGTACCCGCATTAGCGGTATTCTTGTTCAAACGCGGTGTTGTGGTGCGTCAAAGTAAAGTGCTGGCACCCATTGATGCGGTTTATCGCCGTATTTTGACACTGGTATTATCAAGCCCTAAATCGGTGATGTTAGCCGCTGTAGTGTTGTTTATCTCAAGCATGTTGTTATTGCCAAAGTTAGGCACTGAATTTGTGCCAGAACTCGAAGAAGGCACCATTAACTTACGCGTCACACTGGCACCGACAGCAAGCTTGGCCACTTCTATTAACGTCGCGCCTAAAATTGAAGCCATGCTGCTGGAGTTTCCAGAGGTGGAATATGCCTTAAGTCGCATTGGCGCACCAGAGCTTGGCGGCGACCCCGAACCTGTGAGTAATATTGAAATCTATATTGGTCTTAAGCCGATAGAGCAATGGACATCGGCAAGTAACCGCTTTGAGCTTCAGCGCTTAATGGAGCAAAGATTAGCGATATTCCCGGGATTATTGCTGACCTTCTCACAACCCATTGCGACTCGAGTGGATGAGCTATTATCAGGGGTTAAAGCGCAGTTAGCGATTAAGATATTTGGCCCAGATTTGAGCATATTATCGGAAAAAGGTCAGGTACTAACAGACTTAGTCGCAGCCATTCCTGGGGCGGTTGATGTATCGTTAGAACAAGTCAGCGGTGAAGCTCAGTTAGTGGTTCGGCCTAAACGTGAAGTACTGGCACGTTATGGGATCAGCGTTGATGAAGTGATGAGTTTAGTCACTCAAGGTATTGGTGGTGCCAGCGCTGGTCAGGTGATTGACGGTAACGCCCGTTATGACATTAACCTGCGATTAGCCGCGCAATATCGTAATGCGCCTGATGCAATTGAAGATTTGCTCCTCAGTGGCGCCAATGGTGCGATTGTTCGCTTGGGCGATCTCGCTGATGTGGTGATTGAAATGGCGCCGCCGAATATTCGTCGTGACGATGTACAGCGCCGCGTGGTGGTGCAAGCCAACGTGTCGGGGCGTGATATGGGCTCGGTGGTCAATGATATTTATGCCATAGTGCCGCAAGCTGAATTACCTGCTGGCTATACTGTGGTGGTGGGCGGCCAATATGAAAACCAGCAACGAGCGCAACAAAAGCTAATGTTAGTGGTGCCCATTTCTATCGCACTGATTGGCCTATTGCTGTATTTCTCGTTTGGTTCAGTCAAACAAGTGGCCTTGATTATGGCTAATGTGCCATTGGCATTAATCGGCGGCGTAGTGGCTTTATATGCTACTGGCACCTATTTATCTGTGCCCAGCTCCATTGGCTTTATCACCTTGTTTGGTGTTGCGGTGTTAAATGGTGTGGTGCTGGTGGACTCAATTAACCAGCGCAGACAATCATCAACTGAAAGCCTATACGACAGTGTTTATCAAGGTACAGTAGGGCGTTTACGTCCGGTGTTAATGACGGCACTCACCTCTGCATTAGGGCTGATCCCTATTTTGTTATCGTCTGGCGTGGGCAGTGAAATTCAACAGCCGTTAGCTGTCGTGATCATCGGCGGTTTGTTTAGCTCAACCGCCTTGACGTTATTAGTGTTGCCTACGGTTTATCAATGGTTGTATCGCGATAAACTATCATTGTCATAAAGCCTATTCGCTAAATAATACTTCAATCTTAAGCCTAATCATCTGATTAGGCTTTTTCATTTTTATGAGTAAATCATGTAAAAAACTGCTTGCTTATTTAAGATTACAGTTGTAATTTAAATAAATAGATTACGTCTGTAATCCTTTTTTGTCCTCACAAGTTTTAACAACAAATGAGCGGTATAGCATGAAAGAGATCAGCAATAGTGAATTAGTGGTGTTGCAGCAGCTTTGGCAACAGTCGCCATTAACCTCGAGCGAAGTGGTTGATGCCTTAGCACAAAGCCATGACATGCATGAGAAAACGGTGAAAACCTTGCTTAATCGTTTAGTTAAAAAACAAGCCGTCAGTTTTGAAAAACAGGGGCGGGTTTACCATTATTCACCGTTAATCGCTGAGCAGGACTATACCGTTAAAGAGTCGCTTTCTTTTGTGGATCGCATGTTTGCCGGCAAGTTAACCCCACTGGTTGCCGGATTTGCGCAGAAAAACAAACTGTCGGCAGAAGATGTCGCCGACCTGCAAACTTTACTCGATGATTGGCAAAAGGAACAAAAGTGATGATCAATTGGTTTATGGAACAAACCCTTTCACTGAGTATGGTGTGTTTGGCAATACTGCTATTACATCGGTTTTTATTGTCTAAGCTTGGCGCGCACTATACCTATTTTATGTGGATATCAGTGCCGCTATTTGTTTTTGCCGATTTACTGCAAATGATATTACCACAGCACTTTAGCTGGTTTGGCAGCGGTAATAGCGTCTCAGTCATCGAGCAATATTATGTGTTGGCTAACGATACTGTTGCCTTGTCGGCAGGTTTACTTGATCAACGCTATTTGCCTTATCTCTACGCCGCAGTGGTTGCCTTATTAGTGATTAATATCGTAATGGAATACGCCAATCTGCAACGGTTAATTAATGATGCAAAACCGCTAGAGGTAAGCTCTAGCAAGCTTAAGGTGCTGGTTCATTCTCAGATTGAATCACCTATGTTAGCGGGATTTTTCACCCCCAGTATTTTAGTCCCTCATAGCTTTATGCAACTCGATGATAGCCAGCAGCAAGCCATTATTCAGCACGAGATGTATCACTATCAACGTGGTGATTTGTGGATGAATATATTGGCTTATGGCTTAACCGTGTTGTTTTGGTTCAATCCCTTGATGTGGCTCAGCTACCGCCGATTTAGACAAGATCAAGAATTGTCATGTGATGCGCAAGTGACCGCCGACATGAAAACCCAAGCTAAAATTGCCTATAGCAAAACACTATTGGCCTATTCACAGCATGCACCTTTGAGCATGCTACACACCCCTTATGGGGACAAAACTATCTTAAAAGAGAGGATCTTACAGATGAAAAAGCAACATGGAAAAAGCACCCTAGCATTGATTGGAATGACCTTGGTTATTGGTATGAGTGCCTTTATGTTTAATCAGCAGGCATTGGCAGGTGACAATCTTAAGGCTAAAACCAACACTGATGCTATGGCAATGCCAGTAATCAGAATTGAGCCTAGCTATCCCATAGATGCCGCTAAAGAAGGGCTCAACGGCTATGTGCAAATGATATTTGATATTAGCCCAGCAGGAAAAGTGAGTAATGTTAGGGTAATGAAGTCAGCGCCAAAACAAATGTTCGACGCATCGGCAGTTGAGGCGCTTGAACAGTGGCAGTATCAAACTTCAGCAGATGGTTTTAAAGACGTACAAGTACAGTTAGATTATGTGATCCATCAGCCTGAAAAATCAGTGGAGAGAATCACAGTAAATTAGGGTTTAGTCATATCGCCAATATTGAAAATGATTCAATGCCTCATTGCTATGGGGCATTGAATCATTTTTAAACCTGAGGCGGTTTGGGCTTTAATTTGAGTCCCAGTTTATTGGCAAGTGGTTCGATGGCTGCGCCTTGAACAATGACCGATATCAGCACAATAAAAAACACCATGTGGATCATTTCTCGCGAACCTTCAACACCTGCCGCAGCGGGGATCAGCGCAAATACAATTGGCGTAGCGCCTTTTAGACCTATCATAGAGACAAACAAACGCTTGCGCCAAGTTGCTTGCCTAAAGGGCAGATAACACAATTGCACCGCTAATGGCCGTGCCACCAGAATAAGCAAGATAGCAGGCAGTAAAGACACCATAAACACAGGTAATAACTGCTGCGGGAATATTTGTAAGCCCAAAATAATAAACATTAATGATTGCGCTAACCAAGAAATCCCATTAAAAAAATGCTTACTGACTTCAGCACCTTTCTTTAAATAGTTACCAATAATCACTCCGGTAATGTAAACCGCAATCAGTTCGTTACCGCCTAATATTTCGGTACCAGATACTGTGATGGCAAAAGTCGCCAAAATAAATACAGGAATAAGTCCAAATTCAGGTAGTTTGATACGATTCAATGTCCAAACGGTTATTTTACCCATCAATAGGCCAATAATTGCCCCAACACCAATTTGTTGTCCTAGGTTTAATAGTATCGATATTGTTGTCGGAGCGCCGTTAGTACTATTGATAATGTAGTCGGTTAGCATGATAACCATCAGCAAGGCGACCGGGTCATTAGTGGCCGATTCGAATTCTAAAATAGTGCCGGTGCCGTGTTTTAATTTAAGTTTTTTGGATTCTAAAATAGAAAATACGGCTGCAGCATCAGTCGATGACACTACCGCCGCAAATAACATGCAAGTAATGAGGTTAAAGTCGAGTAAGGCATTCAGGATAAAGCCAAAAATGATTGTCGTGAAGATGACGCCGGCAGTGGACAGCATGCCGCCTTCTTTCCAAGAAAATTGAATATTTTTCATTGGTGTATTCAGCCCGCCCACAAATACTATGGTGTTTAATGCGAGAGTGCCAATCAACGAGGTCAGTTGCAGATCATCGTATACAAAACCAAATTCCCCATTACCAAAGGCAAGTCCTACACCCATGAAAATTAAGAGTGAGGGTAGGCCTAATGTCTTAGAAGGGTGATGGAGCAAAATGCCAATAGCAATAAGAATAGAGATCCCTAAAATAATGATATCAGATGGCATATAGGCACTCCTTGGCTAATTTAAACGTTATTAAATGGCTATTTTAACATTAAATTAGCCCAAACTTGCTTTATGAGTATTTATTAATAGTTATTAATATTAATTTATAACTCATCAGTGATTTGCACCAACTAGCATGCGTTCAGGTATCAGAGTTTATAAATAGCGGCTATGAGCCACTCTACTTTAGCTTTCATCATAATTGATAGATCTTTTTTCCTGCTAAACAATATTAGTTTGCCACATTTTCATTACATTATTTGGTGCTAATATCTGCATATATAAGTGCATTGTGGAGACATCATGGCGATATTAATTAGTGTTTGGGGTGTTATCATCAGTTGTGTTGGGCTGTTTATGTTACTTAAGCCACAAGGTTTTGCTGATGCTATTGTTCTATTTAGTCGCCAAAGGTATTTTCATGCTGTCGAAATCATTTCTCGGTTAATGATTGGCGCAGCATTGTTACTCGATGCGGATAATACTTCATTCCCGCTAGTGTTTGAGGTGATAGCTAACTTGCTGTTTATCATTGCAGTTTTTTTAGTTTTTATGACTGAGAAATATCATAAGATGTTTGCTTTATGGGCCGGTACACATTGTATTAGTTGGTTCAGACCTGCTGGTGTAAGTGCGCTGATATTTGGCTTATGGGCAGTATATGTCAGCATCAATTAACCACTCTTATTTGTTATGCAAACAGTTGCTAAGTTATTTTTTTGTCTTTTTTGTTAATTTTTTTCGCAAGTAAAATTCCTCCTAAGCCGCAGCACCATTGAACTTGAATATTTCTGAAATGTTAATGAAATGTGAGTGTAATATTTAAGCAGTCTCTTTGTCATTTTTGCAGGTTAGTTTGTCATCCAGCCAACTTACTCACATGCTTACATCCGTCTCCGGAGATGATAATGGAACTGAAAAATCTTTTTAAACTGACTGCACTTTCTACTGCTCTTGCTGCAACATTAGGGCTCGCTGGTTGTGGTGGCGATATTAATATCAATACAGGTAGTGATGTTGTTACCCCTACCACACCAACAACGCCAACTACTCCAACTCAGACAGCTCAAGAAAAATCATACAGTGGCTTTGCAACTAAAAGCACCACAATGACTGCTGTTGATGGAAAAGAAGTTTGGGTATTAAAAGGAACATTAGCGCCTTCAACCGCCGCATCAACCGTGACTACTGGTGGCCAAGATGGCGACAAAATTGTACTAGGTAATGATGTTGTTTGGCAGCTAGATGGTGCTGTCATCGCCGGTGGCGATAACGCCAATTCGGTTGAGTTATCTATTTTGCCCGGCACTAAAATACTCGGTGGTAGCGATTCTTATTTAGTGATCAGCCGTGGTTCAAAAATCATTGCCGACGGTACAGCAACTGCGCCAATCGTATTTACTTCAGTTGAAACCGCTTTAGGGCAAGAGGGTAAAGCGGGTCAGTGGGGTGGCTTAGTGTTACTTGGTAATGCACCGGTAAACACATGTCCTGATTTAACCAATTGTTCAGCGTCTTTTGAAGTGGGTAACCATAGCTACGGCGGCAACGATACTGAAGATAATTCTGGCTCAATCAAGTATGTACGCGTTGAGTTTGGTGGTTTCAAAATTAACGACACACAAGAAATGAACGGCATCAGTTTTGCTGCTGTAGGTGCGGGTACTGAAGTTGATCACGTACAAGTGCACATGAATAACGATGATGGTTTTGAATTTTGGGGCGGCAATGTTTCCGTTACCAATATCGTACTAACAGAAAACTTTGATGACTCGTTAGATTGGACTAACGGTTGGCAAGGTAGCGCACAACACGTTTATATTCGTCAAGCTGATAACGGTTCTAACCGTGGTATTGAAGCCGACAGTAACAGCGACGCAAGCGCATTACCTATGTCGAAACCAACACTCGCCAACTTCACTATCCAAGTCGCTAACGGCACTAACAGTGGCGGTGACGATGCAGAAGGCATTTTGTTCCGTAAAGGCACAGGTGTTAATGCTTATAACATGCTCGTTAAAGGTGATGTTGATTCGGGCGAATGTTTAGAAGTTAACGATGACGACACAGTAAACAATGCCAATACTGCAGAATTAATCATGCAGAACAGTTTAATTGACTGTGTTGAGCCGTTTAAAAATGCTAAGGCAGATGCAGCAGAAGGTCGTACATTGGCATTAGATGTTGAAGCATGGTTTAACGACCAAGACGGTAACTTAGTTGCTGCAGCAGATTTAACTGACTATATGCCTAATTCATCATCGGTAGCCTTAACCGGTGGTAAAGCTGACTTAAGCAACCTTGATTCTCGCTTAGTGAATGCCCAGTATATTGGTGCATTTGACGGCACAAATGATTGGACGACTGGTTGGACTACAGCAATCCATGATGATGCGACGCCAACACCAACTGAGCTGCCGGTGTTAACTTCTTGTCCTGTTGGCACCACAGCTTCAGCTGCGACAGCGGGTTTATATAAAGATGCATCAGTGACGCTTATTTGTACCCTAGAAGGGAATGTTCTGAGTAACACAACCTTACTTGCTGGTCAGAACGTGATGTACAAAATTGATGGCGGCGCTGTTCTTGTCGGGGCAGATAAAACCACATCGGCAACATTAGCAATTCAAGCGGGTGTTAAATTATTCGCGACATCTAACAGCTATATTGCCATTAGCCGTGGTTCTAAAATTATGGCTCAAGGTAGTGCTACTCACCCAATCGAAATGACGTCTGAAGAAGATGTTATTGCCGGTGCCACTGGTGAGCGCGGACAATGGGGTGGATTAGTTATCTTAGGTAACGGTTTAACAAATACCTGCCCAGATAAAACGGCTTGTGATGCATCGTTTGAAGTCGGTGACTTCCCATATGGTGGTAACGACAACGCAGATAACAGCGGACAAATCAGTTACGTAGTAGTTAAGTATGCTGGCTTTAAAGTCAATGATACTCAAGAAATGAACGGTATCTCATTTGCGGCAGTAGGCAGCGGAACTCAAGTAGACCATATTCAAATTCACGCTAACGGCGACGATGGCGTTGAGTTTTGGGGCGGTGCTGTAAACTTGAAATATGTCTACTTAACAGCCAACTTCGATGACAGCTTAGACTGGACCAATGGTTGGACGGGTAAAGCACAGTTTGTCTACATCACTCATGAAGACGGCAATGCAAACCGCGGTATTGAAGCTGATAGCAGCAGTACTGGTGCAGCAGCGACCCCTGTTTCTGCCCCTAAGTTAGCTAACTTCACTATTCTACCCGGTACAGATACTGCAAACGCTAGCGGTGACAACGGCGAAGGTATCTTACTTCGAGTGGGAACAGCAGGTGAGTTATACAACGTACTTGTGCAAGGCCGCAAAGGTAGTACTGCTGACACTGAGTCTGGTGAGTGTTTAGAGCTAGATGGTTCAGTATCAAGCTTGGTTGATAACGTGAATAACAACACCTTAGTGATGTCTCATTCAATTATCGATTGTAATGAGCCATTCAAGACTTCAGGTACTACCGCGATTAATACTGAAACCTGGTTCTTGGGTCAACAAGGTAACTCTGCAACGGCAGTGACTATCACTGACGGCATGCCAGCAGCAACCGATACAACACTACTTGGTAAAGGTAAAGATTTAAGTACAGATGATAGCTTCTTCGAATCAACCAACTTTATTGGTGCATTCGATGGCCAGAATGACTGGCGTCAAGGTTGGGCTTACTTTCCACAGTAATCACCTTTGATGAACTAAATCTGTGACCTATTAATAGCCGCTCGCAAGGGCGGCTATCTCTGAACCGCATACAGGATAGTATAAGTATGAAAACCAAGCCGAGTTTTACCGTTAATAAGTTAAGCCTTGCCATTATCTCTGTGATTTCTGCGGCAACGTTATTAACCACAACCCCCGTATACTCGCAAGAACCCGCTCCTGTTCGTGATCCTGGTGAAGTGATTCCGATTGAACCCATTGAAGTGATTTCAGTGACAGGGCGTTTACGCAGCTCAGCATCAGAAGCAACCGAAGAGCGTCGTGAACAAATTGCTGTAGCCGATATTATGGGCTCAGAACAAATTTCAAGAACCGGTGACGGTGATGCAGCAGCAGCGCTTCGTCGAGTGACCGGTTTGACCTTAAAAGATGGTAAATTTATCTATGTTCGTGGTCTGGGTGAACGTTATTCAAGTACTTCGCTTAACGGCGCGACTGTACCCTCACCGGATCCAACCCGTAACGTAGTGCCACTGGATATGTTCCCAGCATCGATCATTGAATCGTTATCGGTGCAAAAGTCAGCGTCAGCCAATGCGCCAGCAGCATTTGGTGGCGGACATGTGGATATTCGTACTAAATCTATCCCTGCAGATTTCTTTTTTAAAGCTTCAGTAGGCGGTCGTTATAACACTAATGACTCGAATGACAGCTACACCTATAACGGTGGTGGCGATGATTGGACTGGCCAAGACGATGGCACCCGCGGTATGCCAAGCAACATTAATAATACTATTGATCAATACGGTGGCATCAGCCCGATTGATATCGTCAGTGGCTCAAATGGAGCGATTAACTACCCTGCGGCGCAACAAATTAACCGTGAGTTAGCGTTAGATATGTATCGCGACATGACGCTACAAAGTCAAAGTACAGATCCTGCCGTGCGCGGTGATATTGCCATTGGTGATCGTTGGGACATTAGCGACGACATCATTTTTGGTGCTTTGTCTGCGGTGTCGTACAAGAAACAAGCTGAAAATTACACTAAACGTGAAGTTGAACTTGATGGTGACAGCAGCCAAGTGCAAGTTGAAAACCAAAAAGATATTGTTGGCACCGATTCGATAGTGCAGGTGTCTGGCATGTTGAACTTAGGTTTAGAAATTGGCTACAACCATAAAATCGAAACCTTCACCACTTATCTTCAAGATACCTCAGATGACGTATCAACGGGTATTGAAGAAACTATCGATACCTTAGGCGAGCCTAATGCACTGCAAGTCTATGCTATTGATTACGAAGAACGTTCATTAATCAGTAATCAAATAAAAGGTCATCATTTCATTGAGTATTTGAATGACGCTGAATTTAATTGGAAGTTTTCTGATGCACGTTCTGAGCGTTATGCACCAAATGAAGTGTCGTATACCTATAACGTGATTTTAGATGCAAACAACCAGTTACTCTCTCGCAATCTTAACACTCAAGATGCACCTAAGTATGTCTACAGCCGCTTAGAAGATAACACTCAAAACTACGCTTGGGACTTTACTTACCCAATCAATTTAGATGCCACAGTGATTAAACTGACAACGGGTTATGAATACTTTGAACGCACCCGAGAAAGCTATGCTACCCGCTTAGGTTTTGATGTTGATTTAAGCCCAACAGATGTTAACGGTGGTATTTTATCCGGCGACTTTAATGATATTTTCTCTGATAAAAATATCAACGACAACACTCTAGGGCTAGAGCTAAAAGACGCGTCAACCGATACTGAAGACTACATTGCCGCCGAGAAAAACGATGCTGCTTTTGTCAGCATGGACATCGACTTTGACGATGTATGGCGAGTCTATGCTGGTCTTCGCTACGAAGACTTCCGCCGTGTCACTTTGCCTATTGACCCAAATGGACAGATTTCAGATGAAGGTGGCCGTTACGATTTGGCGGATTACGCCATCGCTGAAGATGGTTGGTTCCCGTCGTTATCATTAACCTGGAAACAAACCGACACCACTCAGTGGCGTTTAGGCGCAAGTAAAACCATAGTGCGTCCAGATCTCCGTGAAGTATCGCCAGTTCGCTTCCAAGATCCGGTTACCGATTTTGATTTCTTCGGTAATCCAGAACTTAAGAGCTCCGACATTCTAAACTTCGACTTACGTTGGGAATATTACTCAGATTCGGGTAACAATTTCAGTATGGGCGCGTTCTATAAGGATGTAGATGCACCGATTGAACCTATTCAACGTATTTCAGAAGCCGGTCGTCAGCTGAAGTTTTATAACGCCGAGTCGGGTTATGTGTATGGTCTTGAAACCGAGTTTTTACAAGAATTGGCGTTTTTGGGCAGCGAAGGCAGTATTTGGGAAGACTTCTTTGTGGCGGGGAACTTAACCCTTGGCGACTCAGAAATCAATATCGCTGCTAATGGCGAAATTGACCCAACCAATCAAACGCGTCGTATGACTGGGCATTCACAATGGGTGGCTAACTTACAATTAAGTTACGACTCATCAGACAGTTATCACAGTGCTACATTGGTATATAACGTGTTTGGCGAACGCATTGCTTACGGCGGACGTGGTGGTTTAGATGATGTATTAGAAAAGCCATTTCACAGCCTAGATTTTACCTATAGTTTCTTCCCGACAACCAGCACTACTGTGAAGTTAAAAGCGAAGAATATCTTAGGTGAAACCACGGAATACCAACAGCAAGATATTGAAGTTTATGCCAAAGATCCTGGCACTGAATTTACCTTGCAGTTTAGTTATCAATACTAATACGCGTTAGTTTTAAGACTTAGAAGAGTACTGGTTTTTAGTGATTTTTACTCATCATTTCAATCGCTAAAAATGTGCACGGCCACTTTCTTCGGAACAAAGAAAGTGGCCTTTTTAGGTTATGTCGCTGCGAAACTCATATAAGTTCAGCTTATCCTCATGATGAATAGATTAACCCCAGTTTAGACATTGACACTTTTTCATTCCAAATTGGGTAGAATACAGATTCGCTCATGATTGAACTCTCGATGGAACCACCTTAATGCCCAAAGTATCATCCGTATCCATTCACCTTAAAATATGTGTTTACATAATGTTAGCGTTATCAGCCAGTGCTTGTGCTATGCCTCTAGGGCTCACTCAAGCCGGTACGATTGTGTCATCTGATATTGATGAGGCCAGTGGTTTAGCCATATCGCGACTTAATGACAAGGTATTATGGGTACATAATGATAGCGGCGATTCGGCGCGATTGTTTGCGATTGACTCAAGCGGTAAGCAGCTGGCAACGGTTAACGTTGAAGGGGTAAAAAGTATCGATTGGGAAGATATAGCCTCGTTTACGTATCACAATCAGTCTTATTTACTCATCGCCGATATCGGTGATAACCAGGCGCAACGATCGCAGTATCAATTACATCTGATCAAAGAGCCTGATTTGAGTCAATTACACGGTAATAAACTACTCTCGGTCAAACCCAGTTGGAGTATGACATTTACCTATGGAGATGGTGCTCACGATAGTGAATCTGTAGCGGTTGATGTTGCCAAGCAAAAAATACTGCTACTGACTAAACGTGATAAATTGCCGATTTTGTATGAGTTGCCATTGATCGATCCTGCTTTAGGACAAACTGAATCAAACCATTCAGCTAACAATCTAGCCGCTAATTCAACTAAACAGTTCAACAGGCAAGCAAAAAAGTTGGGCGAGATAGCGCCGTTACCATCGGCGATGCTCGATTACACCAGTATCTATACTTGGATAGGTTTTGCCGGAAAGCCTACGGCAATGGACATTTCTGCTGATGGCTTATCGGCGGTGGTATTAACCTACACTCACGCGTTCTATTTTACTCAAACAGAGCCAGGCGATTGGTTAACGCTGTTTTCTTCACCGCCACAACAGATCAATTTACCCAATATCAGACAAGCCGAAGCGGTGGGTTTTAGTCAAGATGGCCGCAGTATTTACATCACGTCTGAAAATCTACCTGCGCCATTGTATAAAGTTGATTTAAAGGCTTATCGAACTCAATTTTAGGTAATTTGCACCCGCGCTGCGATGAAATCCCCTAGATTGAATAAATGTTAACCCTCAAGGTTCAACAATCACTTGGCCGAGAGCTCTTTTCTAACAATTTCAGCCCCTGCACTCAATGCATGTAACTTACCTCTTGCGACATGATGAGGTAAGGGCGCCATGCCACAGTTGGTGCATGGATATAGTTTATCGGCATCGACATACTGAAGTGCTTTTCGGAGGGTATTGGCGACTTCCTCTGGTGTTTCAATCGTATTGCTTGCTACATCTATGGCACCAACCATCACTTTTTTACCTCGAATGAGTTCTAGCAGCTCAATGGGCACATGAGAGTTATGGCATTCTAGTGAGATAATATCGATATTAGACTGCTGTAGTTTCGGGAAAGCTTTTTCATACTGTCGCCACTCTGAACCCAGTGTTTTTTTCCAATCTGTGTTGGCTTTGATGCCATAGCCATAACAAATATGCACAGCTGTTTCGCACTTTAGTCCTTCAATGGCTCTTTCTAAACAAGCAATCCCCCAATCATTTACCTCATCAAAAAAGACATTAAATGCTGGCTCATCAAATTGAATAATATCAACACCTGCCGCTTCTAATTCTTTGGCTTCCTGATTAAGTATTTTAGCAAATTCCCACGCTAGCTTTTCGCGACTTTTATAATGGTCATCAAAAAGCGTATCTATCATTGTCATGGGGCCTGGCAGAGCCCATTTAATGGGCTGTGTGGTTTGCTGACGTAAAAACTTGGCATCTTCAACAAAAACTGATTTTTGGCGACTAACCGGGCCGACAACCGTTGGTACACTGGCATCATAGCGATCACGAATTTTAACGGTTTTACGTTTATTAAAATCAACGCCGTTAAGATGTTCAATAAACGTAGTCACAAAATGTTGGCGTGTTTGCTCACCATCACCAACAATATCAATGCCTGCGTGTTGTTGATCTTGTAATGACAAACGTAACGCGTCTTGTTTGCCCTTAATTAATTCTTCACCTTGTAGTTTCCAAGGTGACCAAAGTGTTTCGGGTTCAGCGAGCCAAGAAGGCTTAGGTAAACTGCCTGCAGTTGAAGTGGGTAGTATTCTTTTGTTAATAAGTTTTTTCATAATAAATCATGCCGTATATTGGGTGTAATTATTAAACGCAGCGATTAAACGTAATTGGCAGACCATTGCTCAAGCACCGTTTGATATGGTTTGATGAAGTGTTTTTCAGCAAACTTTCCCTGCTCATTAGCCAACTGGCTACGTTCTTCTCGATCATAAACAATTTGCGTTAATGAATGATCCTGGTTCTTTAAATTGGGTTGATAGGACTTTCCAGCGGCGGCATTCGCATTATAAATCTCTGGTCGGTAGATTTTTTGAAAGGTTCCCATGGTGCTGATGGTGCTTATAAGCTCAAGATTAGTGTAATCATTAAGTAGATCACCAAAGAAATGGAAAGCCAACGGCGCAACACTATTTGGCGGCATAAAATAACGTACCTGTAGGCCCATTTTTTTGAAATATTGCTCAGTCAAAGACGACTCGTTTGGCTGGTATTCAACACCCAATACAGGATGCTGATTTTCAGTTCTATGATAGGTTTTGTTATCTGAAACACTAAGGCAGATAACAGGCGTTTTGTTAAAATTTTGTTTGTAAGCATCTGAATTAACAAAATACTGAAACAGCTTGCCATGCAGTTCGCCAAAGTTATCTGGAATACTGAAGTTGGGCTGGTCTTTATTATGAGCCTGCAGTAATACGCTAAAATCATAATCCCGCACATAAGAGGAAAAATTATTTCCTACAATACCTTCAATGCGTTGATTAGTTTGATGATCAACAATATTCGTTTTCAATATTTCAATCGATGGGAAGGTTTTACCACTACCTTCAATATCCATATCAACAGAAATGATTTCAAGTTCGACGGAGTAACGATCGCCTTTAGGATTATCCCAATTCGCTAAGGCATTAAAACTGTTGTCAATCATCTTCAACGCGTTGCGCAAGTTTGCTTGGCGATAGCTTCCTCTGGCCAAATTCGCAAAGTTGGTGGTGATACGTGTATTGTTTGATGGATGATAATTTTCATCGAGACAAATGCTCTTAATCGTAAATGTGAAATCTTTATTCATGATGATCTGGTATCCAATTTTGTGATTTAAAAGCCGGAATGTATGTTTTGCTCTTTATCGATATGTTCTATTCGTACTGATTTTCTGAGCAAGTCACTGTTACAGCTTTGTTTGCTTGGTGCCTGATGGCTTACTTAGGGAGCAGCTGTAATATTGCTTGGCGCTAAAAGCATGAGTTATTTATACGTGGGTCAGAACATGAAGAAAAACGGTTTTATTTCACCTGCTACATGAGCAGTATTCATGATTATAAATAAGCGTGATTACCTAGACATAGTTTGCGGTGTCGGATGACAATTCTGGATAATATGAGTATTGAATAACAGGCTATCTGACCTTGTTAGCCAGTGCTTGTTGAAGAGACTGGAGATATTTTTGTACTAAAACCTGCAATATTTTCACAATCTAACCAAACAGCAGCAGCGAAAAAATGGCGACGAAATGGATCCCGCTTTTAACTTCATTTGTAGTCAGCTTCGGTCTATCTGATTTGTAACGAGTGAAAATTCTAACGTTTTCCACGGGGAGCTGATGTGAATGGAATCTCGAATGTCGTGGGGCATGGTCAATAATGTTCTCGACATCAACTGACATTCCCCATATCCATATGGGTCAGGTGCCAAAGAGCGACCCTGCCACCGAAAACTAGCCTGACGTCTTGTCATTCTCAAGTATTCTTCTCTTTTATAAATAGTCTTCAATCCATTGTATTCTCATAGGTTTGAAGCTAAGAATTCTCAAAGAGATAATCGAAAAGTTTGTCGGTTTCAGCTAATGTGCTCGCAATATTTACATTACTGTTGTTTGGCTTGATATTGCTGTTTAACGTCTTCAATCAGTTTTTGCCACTGAGGATATTCAGCAAAGCTTTGTTGTAAGTCGCCCCAAGGCGTTAGCGCATCGGCCATTGAAGGCGCTTTAGATTGTGTGGTCTGGTATAAATAATAAAATGCTGACGCACGATAATTTGCTGCGCAATGGACTAGCACTGGAGCGTCGCCATTTTGCTTCATCAGGATAAAGAACTGCTCAACATCTTCTTTTGTAGGATGCTGCCAGTCCACGCTAATATTGTGATAATTCATCCCTAGCTGAGTCACTATTTGCTGCTCATTTTTTAATGCATTTGGGTTGTCATTAGGAATGAGATTAATCACCGTTTTGATACCTGCTTGAGCGAGTTGTGCAAATTGCTGCTGTGTGGGCAAACCCGCGGTAATCACTTGTTGGTTATTAAATTTAACCGCTTTTATGTCGCCAAGTTTACTGGTGTCAATATGAGCCATGCTACCTCCTTTGTTCATATCCGCACTGAACACTTGCGCACTAAAAAAGAAACAACAGATCAATAAGCTAGCTGACAGTACGCAATAGCGTTGCAGTATATTCATGTGGATCCCTCAGATTGATTGAATATGTAATAACACGTTTCGAATTTCCGCTAAGCTGGTTAATCATTGATGATAGTTAAGCGTGTCGGATATGCGCAATTATCTGCAATTAATACCAGTGATAGCAATCCTTAAATTGGCAGCTAACGGGCACAGGCTATTTTTGTTGTCACTGCTGCTGAATCTCATTATTGAGCAATTGTTGTGTGAATGGTTGTGTAAATTGCTCAATATTTCAATTTGTCCTTTCGCTTGAGTAACAATCCGCTCAGGGTTGGTTTGCTAATCAGTATCAAGGCTTGTTTAATGTCTTTTTCATCGTTAAACACAGTGAAATAGATATCTATTGGCAAATATCATTGTCGAGTTAAAACTTGTCTATATCGACTCCAAATTGCTTAGTGTCACTATCCAGTCTACTTTTAAAGTAAGACAAGACAAAAAACTCATCAAAGGACGTGTTATGCAGACATTTACAAAGTCATTTATCTTAGTTTCTGTTCTTAGCAGTAGTGCAGTATTGGCGGATACCATTAGCATTCGAGCCGACAATTGGTTTCCCATGAATGGCCAACCCAATGCTAAGCAACCAGGTTACATGATTGAGTTAGCAACCAATATTTTTACTGCGGCAGGTCATACGGTGGATTACAAATTAATGCCTTGGGAGCGCGCTGTTGACTCAGTACGTAAGGGCGAATTTGACTGTGTGGTGGGTGCCTACAAAGATGACGCGCCAGATTTTATATATCCTCAGGTACCCTGGGGAATGGACAGTACGGTATTTTTTGTTAAAGCAGGAGGTAGCTGGACTTACACTGGACTGTCATCACTACAAGGAAATAAGATTGCGATAATTAAAGGTTATGCCTACGGTGATGAATTTGATAAATATGTGACAGAGAACCCCAGTGTGTTTGATGCCATAGGTGCCAATAATGGCCTTGAAAACAACATTAAGAAACTCCAGGCAGGAAGGGTAAATGCTGTTGCCGAATCTCCCAGTGTCATGGGAGCAAAACTTAAAGATATGGGCGTTAGTGGCATAGTTGCGGCGGGCTCTTTGGGCGAGGCGACAGAAATGTATATTGCCTGCAGTCCGGCAAAGGCAACGTCTGCTGGCTACATCAAGTTGATTGATGAGGGAACCGCAAAGCTAAGGGCATCGGGCGAATTCAATAAAATATTATCATCTTATGGGATCAGTGATTGGCAGTAATTGTGTGCCGCTATAGTTAGTCATTCTACATCCATTCAGCCTTGTGCGAGCAAGATACTGAAGACAATATATCGTCACTCAAACATAGACGCTTTCGGTGAATTAAGACCATCGTCTCTCACCGAAGGCTCTTGATCTAAGACTATTGCCTAAGCTATCTATTTAACTGCTCTCCCTTGTTGTTACGTTTGATGCGACTCATCCTGCTATAAGCGATTGTACTGCGCTGATGTTCATCAAAGAGGCAGGCTATGCATGCATTCTTTTGAATGGGGTACCCCAATGAACTCCGTACCACTGTGCCTGTCAATTGTCACCCCCATGCGGATAACCTTATCCTTAGCCCATTCGGGCTAGTACGGGTTGGACTGTGTCACTTATTCATCGTAAACAGCAACCTTAGTGAGTTTGCAAAATTATACCGAGTTACCCTAGCTTGGTTTCTATTTGCGAAAATGAGCATTGTCGTTTATTGTTCAACGACTCTCCTCACCTTCGATTTTCTATATATGCGAAAGCTCGCACTTCTAATTCTTGTTTGCTCTACTCTGGAAGCTTGGGCTACGCCAAGGGTAAGAGTTGAGTATCGTGATAAGCCACCTTACACTTATAGCGAAAGTGGTCAACCTCGCGGCTTTATTATCGATATGACCAAGGAGATCTTCCGCCGTGCTGATGTTGCAGCAACTTATTCAGAAGTCCCGGTTAAGCGTATTTTTGCTAATATTCAGAACGACAGTGAAGCTATCTGCTCCCCCAGCTGGTATAAGCTGGCCGACCGGGAGTTATATGCAAATTTTTCTCTGGTGATCCATAAAGATAGGCCGCATATGGTGCTAGTGGCCCCCAGGGTTATCGAGCTTGTAAAACAACACCAGAGCTTAAGTTCATTGTTCGAAGACCCACGACTCAAGCTCGGCGTGGTTGCCCACGTGTCCTATGGCCCTGAGCTTGATCTGGTGATAGAGAGTAAAAGTCATTCTGTAACAGATTCGGCGCGATCCGTGGAGAGTTTGGCTAAGATGGTGTCACTCAATCATGGGGCCGACTATATGCTTATAGACAGGGAAGATTATGATTATATCAACCGAATGGGTGAAATCAGTGCCATGGGTTTGTTGCCAATGTATTATTCTGACATGCCGCCAGGACTTAATCGTTACCTTATGTGTTCCAAAAGCGTAGATGCAGAGACTATGGCTCGTCTGAATCAGGCAATACGTGAGTTGTTACCCGAAATCAACGACTGATGCATCGAGCTACCCACGGTTAAGTTTATTCACTTGGCTCATTCGTTCTGACCCCACTTATATGAGCATAGTCCCTGCTTAGTTAATCTAGCTGCATCCAATCGACTTGAACGCCAGCTTGCTCAAACATATCTTGGCTGACTTTAATCTTATCTCCCCAGCGTGACAGGTAATCTTCGTTGGGTTGTGGACTATGTACGGCGCGCAATCCAGTTTGGATAATCTTGGCGGCGCAGTTTGGACAAGGGAAGTGAGTCACCCAAATCTCACAGCTACTGAGATCTCGTTTTGCATGGAGAATGGCATTTTCTTCTGCATGAAGTGTCTTTAGCAGTTTCATTTCACGGTTATCGGTTTCAGCACTATCAGATATTCCGTGAGGATAACCATTAAAGCCTAAAGAGACGATGCGATTGTTTTCGGTGATTACTGCGCCAACTCGGGTGGAGGGGTCTTTACTCCAAGATGCTACGAGCTCGGCCATTTGTAAAAAGCGTATCGCCCATTTTGTCATCATCTTATTGCTATTCCTATGCTTTATGTATCACTTTAATTGGCTGCTATTCTCTATGCACAACAGTGATAAATCAACCTTCAACCTTCAATATTCTAATCTTGGACCCACTTATCCTTTGTTATATAAGTAGGGTCATAGTGCGCCTGTAAAGCTGAATTTAACTGCCAATTCTTTAGGTTGCGTTGACTTATTTCAATGAGAGAGCCCGAACTTACTCTTCATGGCTCAAAATAAAATTATTCACAGCTTTTGATATCAGGTCTTTTTTCATCGTAGTGCGTGCGAGAGGCTGGTTAAACCAAAAGCTCATCGGCTGATCAAAACCGATACCGTGCATATAGTTGTAAAGCGCTTTACGTAGCCCTTCGCCAAGCATGTCATGATCGGTACCTGTTGGGTCGGTGAAGTCGACATCGTTTTCAGCGAATAAGATTTCAGGACGTTCAGCAAGGGTGATGCCAAATTGCTCTGGGTTGATGCCGATAGGGCTGTGGATCGTGGCGACAAAACGGTGCCAGTAGGCGGACTGGAAACAACCTTGCTGCATCAACTGACGCACCATTTCCAATGAGTCTATGGTTTCTTGTTCGGTTTGTGTGGGAAAACCATACATTAAATAGGCATGCACCAGAATACCCGCGTCACTGAAGGCTTTAGTCACGTGGGCGACTCGTTCAACGCTCACGCCTTTTTTCATTAGTTTCAGTAGTCTGTCTGACGCCACTTCAAGGCCGCCGCTGACCGCGATACAACCAGAATCTGCCAGTAACTGGCAGCGGTCTGGGCTAAAGGTGCGCTCAAAACGGATATTGCCCCACCAACTGATCACGACCCCACGTTCTATAAGGCGTTTTGCAAACGCAAATAAGGTTTTTGGCGGTAAAGCTTCATCGACAAAATGAAAACCTGTTTGTCCGGTTTCTTCGATAAGCTCTACAATTCGGTCAACCAACACATCGGCGCCTGCGGTATCGTAGCGGTCGATGTAGTCCAAGCTAACGTCGCAGAAGCTGCATTTGCGCCAGTAACAGCCATGGGCTATGGTGAGTTTATTCCAGCGGCCATCACTCCAAATACGGTGCATCGGGTTGAGCATTTCACACAAAGACAGGTATTCGCCCAGTGGCAGGCCGTCGTAAATCGGTGCGCCGACTTCGCTTTGCGGAATATCGTGCAGCTGATCATTCTGATTTAAGTGGACATAAGGTTGGCCATTTTCATCTTCGGCGAGAAAGTAAGTTCGCACTAACTCGTCTATCTCTCGCTTACCTTCAAAGTACTCTAGTAGGGTGATTAAGGGACGTTCGCCGTCGTCTAGACAGATATAGTCGACAAACTCAAATACCCGAGGGTCTTTGAGTGCGCGCAGTTCGGTATTAACAAACCCGCCGCCCATGACGATAGGGATATCAGGGTTAATGGCCTTACAGGTTTGCGCAATCCGTAACGCGCCGAGCATATTACCGGGAAACGGCACGGTTAGTGCGACTACGCTCGGTTGCGTGTCTTCCAGATACATCTCGACCAACTGCTCCAAAATTTCAGAGCTGAAACTCGGTTCGCCCATTAGAGTGTCGTAAAGGTTGTCAAAGCTTGGGTTGGCCGCTGCTAATTTCTCGCCATAACGGCTGACTTCAAAATACGGGTCAACACCTTGGGTGATGACGTTCGACAGATCATTGATAAACAGTGTCGCGAGATATTTAGCTTTATCTTGTACGCCTAAATTACCAAAGGCCGCTTGCAACACATCGCCAGATACGGCTTCCATTTGAGCAATTGCATCAAACGCTGGGCCTTCAGGTAAGAAGCGGCGCGAGTTAATCCGCATCGCTAGGCTGGGGTCTTTACCCTGTAAAAAACGAATCGCGGGCTCTACGGTCAGATGATAACGCTCAAACTCAGCCAGAAAATTGAAGATAACATCAGGCAGTTCATCGTCTTCAAAATGCTCGAAGTTTTCTTCCACGTGCTGACGAATAATCTCTAGCGCAGGCGCCGTCATCATCTCAAGAAACAGCTCAATCGCAGGATCTCGTTGCACCGCCTCATAGCCTCGTGAGCGTAAAAAACCGGTCAAATACGCTGTTGCTGGATACGGTGTATTCAGCTGAGTCATAGGTGGAGTCATTAGAAGAACGGTCATAACCTGCCTTTAAATAGTAAAACCTGAATGCTTATTGCGAAGCAGAATAATGGCAGCAAACACTGCGGCCACAACATAATAATGAATTCTAACAAATGGCCTGTAAAAAAGCCCCGTAAATTAGATAATGGTTGATTGAGCAACAGCTCTTTAATTCATCAGGATTGACTATATGCAGCGTCACTCAAGGATGAATAGTCGTCAGTGTCGACCTTAATAGTTTGCGAATCATGCGATTAGGATACTGAGGCTTGCCGATAAAGTGCTCGAGTCAGATGGACTCAATCTTCATCTGACCCTTTTTAAGGTGTTAGCGTTAATTAATAATAGGGCGTAAATAGCCTGCGCCAAGTTGTTTCATTTGTCGTTCAACCCAGACGACTCTCTGGCGAAGGTAAGGGGTTAAATTATTGGGATCGCGTTTACGAGGGCTTGGTAGTAGCACTGCCAGCCGCGCAGCTTCATTACTGCTGAGATTGCGTGCCGATTTATGAAAGTAATGCTGGCTGGCTGCTTCTACGCCGTAAATTCCTTTGCCAAACTCAGCCACGTTTACATACACCTCTAAGATACGTTTTTTACCCCAAATCACCTCAAGGCTCAAGGCTAAACCCGCTTCCAGACCTTTACGAATAAAGCTTCGCCCCGGCCATAGCAAAAGGTTTTTAGCCGTTTGTTGGGTTATAGTGCTAGCCCCGCGAAGGCCTTCGCCATCGTCTGACTGGTTAAGGGCTTTACTGATAGCAGTGAAATCGACACCGAAGTGCTCTGGAAAACGCTGATCTTCTGAGGCAACCATTGCCAGCGCTATTTGCGACGGCAACTTATCAATGCTGACCCAGTGCTGGGTAACTGGATAAGGGCTTTGCAGCATAAATGACGTAGTCGGTGGTGGCACAAATCGTAGCAGCAATAATAATAGCGTCAGTAATAGCAACAACCGCCACATGACAAACCATGTCCAACCGAAAAAACCTCGTTTACGATCTGCCATTCACTGCCTCTTGTTATCATTAGCCTTTAGGTCTGTGTCGTTTTCGACGTGCAAGAGTATAGGATATTAACCATCAATACCAAATGCTAATCAATGTCGTGCAGATTATATATCTAAAAGACAGATTATCTGGTCTCAGTGTACAGATTGGATTAAGCCACAACAGTAAGCCATGGCATAAAAATGTGTTCTTATGACAACCTCAACAAGCTGGAGGATTTGATAAAATAGTACGGATGTCGGCTAAACTCGTTTGCCATTGTTGGTAATCAAGCCTAATAGGATAGGCGTCGTTAGCAACCATCAATACTAACGAGGGGAATCCTTGAATAGGCAGTTGGCGGGCAAGGTTAATTTCTGTGATTAATTGCTCTTCTGTTTCACTGGCGTTTAGTTGCTGGTTAAAAAGATCTGCCGGGATGCCTAATTGAGTGGCGATAGATGTTAAGGTGCCAATATCAGATGGATTGCGCGCGTGCAGGTAATAAGCCTGTTGGATTGAGTTGATCATTTGCTGCTCAAGTCCATATTGGCGTGCAACTATAGTGGTTCTGCAGGCCAGATAAGTTGATCGTCTAGGTTGGCAGTGCTGCCAAAAGTCGTGATTAAATTGAGTCCCCAATTGTTGAGCTATCTTGTGCCAAGTTTGTTGGAGCATTTGCTGCATGGATTGTGGCATAGGCAGTTCAGAATCGGGTGCTAAACCGCCAACTAAGTATTTTATTGTCAGTTGTTGGTTAAATTGCTGCAGCAGTTGGGCTTGGAGGGTGTCCCATGTGGGGCGATATCCCCAACACCAGCTGCACATAGGGTCGTGTACATAATAGAGTGTTGTATCTGACATTATGGTTCTCTTTATTAATTGCTTTGCAGCCTAGCAACTCAATCTATCTTAAATACAGTAGATACTAATATTGTCATATTAGTTCGCTATTTTAGTCATATTCATTGCGTAAGATAATTTTAACAAACAATGCATTACAGCATTACTACACGGAGGTACTAAAATGACAGGGCAAAAAAGTATAACACTGGGCATTATTTCTATTTTAACCAGTATGTTATGGGTCTCAGGCTGTAACAGTAACGACAATAATGACACGGCTTCAGCAGTGGTAGATAAAAGTGTTGTCGCGCAAGTCGGCCCTAGGCCGTTATTTTTAGTCGATCAAATGCAAGACAGTGAATTAAAAACTCAATTAGCCCAATGCGAGACTGGACCATTTTACCGCACTGACTTTGCCATTGGCCATCGTGGTGCCTCGATGCAATTTCCTGAGCACACCAAAGAATCTTATCAAGCGGCTATTGATTCCGGTGCCGGTATTGTTGAGTGTGACGTCACTTTTACAGCCGACAAAGCGCTGGTATGTCGCCATTCACAGTGCGACTTAGCAACGACGACGAATATTCTCGCAATCCCTGAGCTTGCCAATAAATGTTCGGTGCCGTTTTCACCTGCCGATGCCGCTAATGGCGTTAGTGCTACAGCAACCTGTTGTACAAGTGATATTACGCTGGCTGAATTTAAAACCTTAAAAGGCAAAATGGATGGCTTTAATCCTAAGGCCACCACGGTTGCAGAGTTTATTGATGGTACACCAAACTGGCGCACCGATTTATATGCGGGTAATGGCACCTTAATGACCCATGCTGAGAGTATAGCCTTGTTTAAAGCCGCAGGTGTAAAGATGACCCCTGAGCTTAAATCGGCCAGTGTGAGCATGCCTTATGATGGATTTACTCAGCAAGATTATGCCCAAAAAATGCTAGATGAATATGCCGCCGCAGGTGTCGATGCATCACAGGTATTCCCGCAGTCATTTAATTTAGACGATGTAAAATATTGGATAGCCAATGCGCCAGAGTTTGCCGAGCAGGCGGTTTACCTTGATGGCCGCGATGAGCAGGCTGGATTTGATCCGCAAAACAGCGCGACTTGGTCACCGAGTATGGATGCCTTAGCCGCTGATGGCGTGAAAATTATCGCGCCACCTTTATGGATGTTAGTCACCTTAGATAATAACAAGGCCATCATAGCTTCTGAATATGCCAACGCGGCTAATGAAGCAGGCTTAAAAATTATCGCATGGTCTCTTGAGCGTTCTGGCCCACTGAGTCAAGGTGGGGGCGGTTGGTATTATCAAAGCATTGCTGATGCTATAGATAACGAAGGCGACACTTTTGAGTTATTAGATGTACTGGCTAAAGATGTTGGTGTTATTGGTGTGTTTTCCGATTGGCCTGCAACGGTAACTTATTATGCAAATTGCATGAATATGTAATGTTTAACAGCATGCTTATCCCGCGTTTAAATGGGGTAAACAGGATTGACTTAAAAGGTGCCAACATTGTTGGCACCTTTTTTATTCTATTCACTATACTCGTTATGGTGCGGTATTAATCACTCACGGTTCGATTAGCGATACACAATGGGTGATGATCATTGCCTAGGTTACGTGTCGAAGCATTATTGAAGTGACTGAAATAGTAAATAAATTCAATCTACAACCATGTTGTTAGCCTTTAGTCTATATAGGCAGTATTGGATGACAGTGGTAGTGTTACAGCACAATAATACTGATAACAATATAAAAAATAAGGATATTGCAGGATGAAATTAACTAAACGTTTTTGCATGATTGGCGCAGCTGCTGCGCTGTCTATTAGTACCGCTGTTATGGCTGCGCCGACATTTATTAACATCCTCACCGGCGGAACCAGTGGTGTGTATTATCCTATTGGAGTTGCACTTTCACAACTCTATAGCAAGGGTATTGAGGACTCTAAAACTTCTGTTCAAGCGACTAAAGCTTCTGTTGAAAATCTTAACTTATTACAAGCGGGACGAGGTGAGTTAGCCCTTGCATTAGGTGATTCTGTGTCTGCAGCATGGGCTGGTGATGCTGACGCTGGCTTTAACAAACCACTGGATAAGTTACGTGTGATTGCGGCAACCTATCCAAACTTTATTCAAATTGTCGCCAATAAAGACGCTGGGATTAATAGCCTTGCAGATTTAAAAGGTAAACGCATTTCTGTCGGCGCGCCAAAATCAGGTACCGAGTTAAACGCACGCGCTATTTTCAGCGCTGCCGGCTTAAGTTATGACGATATGGCTAAAGTCGAGTTTTTGCCTTATGCCGAATCTGTTGAGTTGATTAAAAACCGTCAATTGGATGCGACGTTGCAATCATCTGGCCTAGGTATGGCAGCCATTCGAGATTTAGCAGCAACAATGGCGATTAACTTTGTTGAGATCCCTGCTGATGTGGTGGCTAAAATCAATAATCCTGCTTACCAAGTCGGAGTGATTACAGCCAATACTTATGAAGGTCAAACGGAAGATGTCAGTACCGTGGCGATTCAGAATTTACTTGTGAGCCACAGTAAGGTCTCTGATGAAATTGCTTATCAAATGACTAAGTTGATGTTTGAAAACCTTGACCGTTTAGGCACAGCGCACTCTGCGGCGAAAGACATAAGCTTAGAAACGGCTACTAAAAACTTACCCATCCCATTACATCCAGGTGCTGAACGTTACTACAAAGAAGTGAATGCACTGTAATCTTATGCTTCTTTTTGTGAGCGCTTGCTTAACCTTAAGCAAGCGCTTAGTTGTTTTTTAGACACACCGATTTTAGCTGTAGTAAGTGTAGAGGCGTACCATGAGTGATCCATCCAATAACCAGACTACTATGTCTGAACATGGCTTAAGTGCAGATACCCGCGATTGGCCAAAAGCATTGTTTTTTGTGGCGCTGATTTTTTCAATTTTTCAAATTACCACAGCTGCATTTCATCCGGTTTCAACCCAAGTATTACGCGCAGTGCACGTGGGTTTTTTATTATTAGTGGTGTTTATCAGTTACCCCGGTATGGGCAAGAGTCAGCCATGGCAACCTTTGGCGTGGCTACTCGGTTTAGCGGGTATGGCAACTGCTGTGTATCAATGGGTGTTTGAAGCAGACTTAATTCAACGCTCTGGTGACTTAACCCAAAATGACATGATAATTGGTGTGGTATTAGTTGCGTTAGTGTTTGAAGCGGCAAGGCGAGTGATGGGCATTGCACTGCCTATTATCTGTGGTTTGTTTTTAGCTTATGGTTTGTTTGGCGAATATTTACCGGGTGAATTAATGCACCGGGGCTATGGTTTTGACCAAATAGTTAACCAGTTAGCCTTTGGTACAGAAGGCTTATATGGCACACCAACCTATGTTTCAGCGACTTATATTTTCTTATTTATTTTGTTCGGTGCCTTTTTAGAACAAGCCGGAATGATCCGTTTATTCACCGACTTTGCCATGGGCTTATTTGGTCACAAAGTCGGTGGGCCAGCAAAAGTGTCTGTGGTGTCATCGGCACTCATGGGCACCATTACCGGGTCGGGGGTTGCTAATGTGGTCACCACTGGACAGTTTACTATTCCGCTTATGAAACGCTTTGGCTATCGTTCAGCTTTTGCCGGCGGGGTCGAGGCCACGTCCAGTATGGGTAGCCAAATTATGCCGCCGATTATGGGCGCTGTGGCTTTTATTATGGCCGAAACCATTAACGTGCAATTTATTGAAATTGCTAAAGCGGCGATGATCCCTGCGGTATTGTACTTTTGCTCAGTATTTTGGATGGTGCATTTAGAGGCCAAACGCGCCAATTTATCTGGCTTACCCAAAGATCAATGTCCTGATCCATGGGCGGCGATTAAGTTACGTTGGTACTTACTCATTCCGTTATTTATTTTGATTGGCTTGTTGTTCTCTGGGCGTACGCCACTGTTTTCAGGCATGGTAGGTTTAGCACTGACCGCCATTGTGATTTTAGGTTCGGCGATAATTTTAAATGTATCATCTGCTGTGATGCGTTTTGCTTTTTGGATAGCACTTGGCGTGTTATGTGCTGGCTTCTTTCAATTGGGCATAGGGGTGATGTTTGGCATCATTGCCATACTGATGGTGATGTGTTGGTTTGTTAAAGGCGGCAAAGAAACCTTAATATTATGTTTACATGCATTGGTTGAAGGTGCCCGTCATGCCGTGCCTGTAGGTATTGCCTGTGCGCTGGTGGGGGTGATTATTGGTATCGTCTCACTTACGGGTATAGCCTCTACTTTTGCTGGATATATCTTGGCGGTGGGCCAAGATAATCTGTTTTTATCGTTAGTATTGACCATGATAACTTGTCTTATTTTAGGCATGGGGATCCCCACGATTCCTAATTACATTATTACCAGTTCAATAGCTGCTCCAGCATTACTCGACTTAGGTGTGCCGTTAATTGTGTCGCACATGTTTGTGTTTTATTTTGGCATTATGGCTGACCTGACTCCACCGGTTGCGCTAGCGTGTTTCGCGGCCGCGCCAATAGCAAAAGAGAAAGGCTTAAAAATCAGTTTGTGGGCTATTCGTATTGCGATTGCTGGGTTTATTATTCCTTTTATGGCGGTATACGACCCCGCGTTAATGCTCCAAAGTGGCGGTGTGCTAGAGACTATTTTTGTAGTGCTTAAAGCAACCGTTGCTATTGGTATTTGGGGGGTGATTTTTACCGGCTACTTATTACAAAACCTTTATTGGTGGGAACGTATTTTAGGCTTTGTTGCTGGTGGCTGTTTGATTTTAGCGACGCCATTAAGTGATGAATTAGGCTTTGGTTTAGCTCTGGCATTTATTTTACACCACGTATGGCGCGCTCGTAAGCTCAAACGTTTAGCGCAGGACGAATAATGCTAGGGTTATGTTTAGGGTTAGCTGGCACTATTTGGGCGCAATTGCCGGCTGAACAAATGACTCTGTCTTGGACGCACACGATTGAAAAAATTCGTTGGGCCGAAGATTATCGTTTAACGAATAAAGGTTTTATTTTAGAACAAGCCAGGGTAAAAGGCAGTGGTGCAGGGATGGAAATTCCTGCCGATGCGGTGTTAAAAGATGGCAGTTGGCACTACAAACCCAATTTACCTATTTTGCCAATACTAAAGTTAGGCCGAACTCCAGAAGCGGGGGATTTTCAGTTATGTGTTTCATCGGCTCAGGCTGGGCAACAATGCCACCCAATGAGCTTTTGGGTCGGTGAGCCTACCACTAAACAGCCCTCCATTGAGCTATGGGGCTGTGATATACCTGTATGAGTTTGGTGTGTTAACAATGCCGATAAGATGTATTAGACATAAAAAAAGCTGAATCAATTGATTCAGCTTTTTTTATTGAATTTTTTACCACGACTTACTTTGCAAATGCATCTTGTAGTGCAGGTACAACTTGTTTTTTACGGCTTAATACGCCGTCTAACCACACGCGGCCATCAACGGTAGGCTTACCGTAAGCACGCTCGGTTAAATCTGCTGAATCAGAAACCACTAACATTTCTGAACCTTCTTTCATGATATCGGTTAGCAGTAATAATACGCTGTGACGATTGCCTTCGACTTTCAATTTAGCTATATCAGCTTCTAAATCAGCTTTGATGTCGTCAAATACAGACAAGTCGATCACTTCTAATTGGCCAATACCAACTAAGTTACCGTTCATGTTGAAGTCTTTAAAATCGCGCATAACTAGGTCACGTGCTGGCGTGCCTTCAACTGCTGATTTTACTTTAAACATGTCCATGCCGACTTCTTTAAAGTCTTCAACACCCGCTATTTCAGCTAATGCTTCGACACAACGAATGTCTGCAGTGGTACAGGTTGGTGATTTGAAAATGACAGTGTCACTTAAAATGGCGCACATCATGATGCCAGCGATGTTTGCTGGAATTTTTACTTGGTAAAAATCGTACATCATTTTGATTACTGTGTTGCTACAACCAACTGGGCGAATCCAACATTCTAGCGGAGTAGAAGTGGTGAGATCGCCTAATTTGTGGTGATCAACAATACCGACGATAGTTGCTTGAGCAATATCATCTGGTGCTTGAGTAATTTCTGAATGGTCAACAATGTAGACTTCTTCACCAGCATAGCTGGTTTTGTATTCAGGTGCTTCAAAACCAAATTTCTCTAAAATAAATGCGGTTTCTGGTGATAACTCACCTAAACGGGCAGCAATAGCTGGTTCACCGATTTGGTTTTTTAAATATGCTAATGCGATTGCACCACAAATTGAATCTGAATCAGGGATCTTGTGACCCACTACATACATTGCCATTGAAACACTCTCCTATAAAGTTACCATGATTTTAACAAGGATTAATCCTGATAGCATTAAAAAATACCACTTGAGTTGTTTAGCGCATCACCGGAGTATTATTACTAATGATTTGAGTCATCCATTAATAAAAAGCCCCAAGCTAAGAGTCTCAAGGCCTATTGTATTCTATAACCTAAAATAGCACATATGAACTTAGCTATCTTTTATGTAAGGCCATTAAATTCGAACTTTAATGACTACTTTGCGGACTTTCTGTGGGGTTGCGCTCGTACCAGGCATATGAATGTCACCAGGGAAAAATAGCGCAAACATCCCCGCCTTTAGCGGAATAAATGCTGCGTCATCTTGGTTCGATTGAAAATCGAATTCGGCGTAATCATGCTTATCAAAATATGGCTTAGAAGGGGTTTGGTTGGCTAAAGGTAAATAGCCAAACTCTTCTTCACCGCTAACCACATATTGCACATCAATATATTGACGATGAACTTCAAATGGCTCTGTTTCTTTGGGTTTAGTTTCATAATCATTAATGATAACGAAAATATCTTTGCCTTCGATTGGGTAGTTTCCTACCTCAAGTTGGCTAAAGTCGGTCTCGGCAAGATGGGCTAAGGCTTTGGCTAATCTCGGGCTGAGTGACGTATATAGGTGACGGTTAGTTAAAGTATCAACAATCATAAAAATTCCGTAAGATAATAATCACAAAAACATCATAGCGTGTTAGCGTTAAAGCATACAGTTTTAGCAAGATATCAGCATTACAAATATAAGAAGGATTGTACATTGCCTGCATTACGTTTACTTGCTGGACCAACTGCTTACGAACAACTTGAAGCGAACGGCTTGCAACAATCATTATTTACCCAGATTTTTGCTGCTTCAGGCGGGCCTAAATGGTTGGCGATAGCGGGCTTAGATAAATATTTATTTAGTGAGTTTTTTAAACAACGCCAAGATCCACTCTATACCATGGGCGCCTCGTCGGGCGCATGGCGCTTATCTTGTATGGCACAACAAGATCCCTTAGCGGCTTATGAAAGATTAGAACATTTTTATATCCATCAAGATTACCAAAAAAAACCAACGCGTGAACAAGTCAGTGCCCAAGTATTGCACATTGTGGATGGTATTCTGGGTGAGCAGCAAGGTGCTGATATTATTGCTAATCCGTTAATTCGTCATCATATGGTGGCGTGCCGCGCTCGGCATTTAAATCGCATTCAGGCCAAGTTTGGCTTAATGATTGGGCTGTCGATGGCGGCTGTGAGTAATGTGGTTAATCGTAAAAGCTTAGGTTGGCATTTTGAGCGGGTAATTCTGAGCCATAAAGATGATGCATCACCTTTTAGGCGCTTAAAAGATTTGCCGACTAAGCATGTTGAATTAACCCAAGACAATATTCGTCATGGACTATTGGCCAGTGGATCGATCCCGTTGCTGCTTGATCCGGTTAAAGACCTGCAAGGATCGCCAAAAGGCCATTATTACGATGGCGGCATTACCGATTACCATTTTGATATGCCATTACCCGCAGCAACTGGCTTGAGTTTATATCCGCACTTTTATCCTTATATGAGCCCCGGCTGGTTTGATAAATCCCTTTTATGGCGCAAAGCCAAAGCCAATTACCACAATGGCTTAATTTTAGCACCGAGTAAGCAATTTATTGCCAGTTTACCCTTTAGTAAAATTCCAGACCGTGAAGATTTTAAGCATTTAGATACCCCAACTCGTATTGCTTATTGGCAGCAAAGTGTACAACAAAGTCAAATATTAGCGGATGAATTTGCCGAGATAGTCGCCTCTGGCACGATAATGGATCGTATTGAACGTTTGTAAAGTGGCCACTCTCTGAGTGTTTTTTGTGCTGTTTGTGAAAGATAGTCTTATTGAACTAGGTCTATTGAAATAAGACCAAGTGTAAATGGCTGGTGCCGTCGGTAATAAGCATTATTTACACTGCTTAAGTTGTTGAAATATTAACCACTGCTACACTTGTCTTATTGATTTGACTTTAGTTCAGTAACTTCACCTATGGTGTAGGAGGCTGTTATGCAAACAAAAGAAGTGGCATTACTTATCCAAGATGGAGTGTTATTGCCAGGTGGTCGACTTGAAATTCGAGTGGTGACACCGAGCGATTTACGCATGGTTGCCGATTTACTCAAAGGCCACTATGGCTTAGCATTCGCGCCATTGAAACTCAATAGTGAGCCGCCTTGTTACATTGCCGTTACCCAATGTAATATCATTGATTTCAACCAGTTAGATGATGGCTCTTTAAGCATTATTATTGAAGGTTTACAGCGGCTTAAAATATTATCTGCAGCAAAAAAACGCGACGGTTGCTGGATAGCCCGCGCGCTTCCTTGTGCTAATTGGGATCATGAACCCATTGCGGGCGAGTTTGAAATTATCAGTGCCGCACTGGATCAATTTTATCAAGTGAATCCAGATTTACTGGAATTGTATTCACAAACTCATTTAGAAGATGCTACTTGGGTTAGTCAGCGTTGGTTAGAAGTCTTACCTATGTATAATCGCGATAAGTTGATTCTTGTCGAGCAACCTAACTGCCATAAAACCATGGATTTTGTCCTGCAGTTGCTTAAATCGCATGTGGATGTATGACGCATTACGTGGCTTATTGAGATAGTGATAATCAAGATACAATCTGGGCCTAGCCTGATAAGATAGCGTTATCATTTTGCCATTTGTTATCTTCATATAGCCAAGTTATTTATGCCTAATTCAGCAAACTATAGCAAGAGTCACACTCAATCAGCCTCCAAAACAGCAACCGCCGCCATTGCCGCTCAACCTTCGTATATTGTGTTACCACGCGCGACTGAGTTAGCGGGCAAGCAATACCAAACTGTGTTGGAGTTTTTGGTCGATCATTTTCAGCAAATCGATGTCAGTGTATGGCAACAGCGGATTAACGATGGCAAAGTGCATTGGCTAAATGGTGAATTAATTACCGCTGACAGTGCTTATCAAGCTACTGCGCGGGTATATTATTACCGTGAAGTGTTAGCCGAAACGCAAGTGCCGTTTGCAGAGCAAGTACTGTATCAAGACAGTCATACCATTATCGTCTACAAGCCGCATTTTTTACCTGTAACGCCAGGTGGTAATTACGTTAACGAATGCCTAGTACATCGATTACGTATTGCGACACAAATTGACACTGTTGCACCCGCTCATCGGCTCGATAAGGACACCGCAGGGGTGATGTTAATGACACTCAATCCGCAAACTCGGCATGCTTATCATCAATTGTTTTTAGATGACAACATCACTAAAAACTATCAGGCCATTGCAAAGATAACCCCGCAATTATTGACTCAATTAGCTGATAATAGCTGTGCATTACCTATCCACTGGACGGTGAAAAATCGTATCGCCCCAGCTAACCCAAGCTTTACTATGCAGGTGATTGAAGGTGAGGCCAATAGCCATTCTGAAATCAGCTTAGTGGCAGTAAAAGGTGATTTAGGATTATTTGAGTTAAGCCCGATTACTGGCAAAACTCATCAATTACGAGTACATATGCTGAGTCTGGGCATGCCTATCATCAATGATCGCTTTTATCCGGTGTTACAACCTAAAGGGCCGGATAATTTTGATAAACCATTACAGTTATTGGCTAAACGCTTGCGTTTTATTGATCCTGTCAGTGGTATTGAACAAGATTTCCAGTGCCAAGGTTTAGCTTTTTAGTCCATTTTTAACGACTAAAAAAACCGCCATCAATATGTTGATGGCGGTTTTGGGTTTGATACTCGTCTTTTACACTAGAGATTTATGCGACTTTATTCTGCTTTAGCGTGCTTAATCCCTTTGCTGTTTTTCATTGGGTCGCCATCATAACCAAGGGCTTGCCAGTTTAAACGTTGGCCTTTGTTATGGCAGTCATTACACTGTAATGCTTTATCTTTTGGTGACACCATATGGTTGATACGCCACCACATTTCGGTTTCAACAAAACCATGTTTACCGCTGTACTTAAGTCCTTTTTCTACCATGGTTGGGTTCGCTTCCATACCCAGCTTGGCCGCTAAGTCCCAATCAAAGTCAGTCCAGTAACCACCTTTACCGTATGTTTTAGGGGTCAGTAATATGTTGAGTTCGGTGTCGTATATTTGCTTACCTGTATGCACTTTAAATGGATAGATTTTAGCTTTAGGGTCTTTTATATCACCTAATGGAAAAGCTAATTTTACCACTGTAGTTGGATCAATTTTGTCGCCCGCCATGTAGGCATCTGCGTGACCGTTAAACCAAGCGTATTGTGGTGGAACGTCTTTTTGCCAAATAAAGCTGCCTTTCTTTTTCATAAAGGTGTGCTTGCCATATTGGTCTGTAGTTTCAGGAAGATCTTGTCCTGCCTTTGACCAGTCCCAACGCATTTTAGTGGGTTCATTTTTAGCAAATGACGGTATATGACAGGTCTGACACGCTACTGTTGCAGTATGTGTATTAAGCTTTTTATTTTTGTGAGGCGCGGCATCATGGCAGTTTTCACAGCCAATTTTGTTTTCACCACCAGGTGATACGCCCATAGCGTTACCGCTGATTTGATGATTTTCAGTGACGTGACAAGTTTGGCACTGGAAGTCATTACCGTCGGTGTCCATGTGGACATCGGTTGCCTTGTCTGGGTAAGCCATCGATGAGTCTAAATCACCATGTTTAACGGCATCACCACCGCCGCCGTAGAAGTGGCAACTGCCGCAATTATCACGCACGGGCGCTCCCACATTCTGTGCTACGTTCGTTAAATTGACTTTGGCTAACGGTTCACCTGCACCAGCTGGATCTTTAATGTACGTCCCTGTTGTGTCATGACATACCAAGCAATCGACTTTGGTCATGTCTTTAAAATCAAATGTAGAATCTTTCCAACCATAACCAGCATGGCAACTGGTACAACGTGGTTCATTGCCAGAGATCGACACACAAAAGTTGTTAATGCTATTTTTCTTGCCTCTTTTAACTGTAAGACCTGGCAGTTTTTGTTCTAACTCCCAAGTCCAGTGCGAAGATTTCATAAATTCTTCGGCATGTTCTTGATGGCAAGTTAAGCATTGTGTTGTCACCTCGGTGCCGCTGGTAAAAGGCCCTTGTAATGCCTCTTTGTGGTTAAAGGCAGCCTGCGCACTACTGCTTAATAACAATAATACAGCCAGTGCTGATAATAGTTTCATGGTGTTTGTCCTTACCCCTGAGCTTGTGCTCAGGGGGGCCAAGTTAGAAGGTTAAGTGAGTGTTAGAAGTTAACGGTCAGTGAGGCATTGACGTCATAAGCAGTGTCAACCACAGGCAACATTGAGTAGGCACTACCGGCAATCACATCGTCAATTTTCTGAGGGGCACCCACTGGTGAGCCACTTCCGGTATATTCATAGTCGTAATACAAACCGGCTAACTTGATAAACATTTTTGGATTAATATCAAAGATATAATAGGCTTCGGCAACATGACCGCGGGTGGCTAACTTACTGCCGATTGGGTCGTCTTGTGCTTGGGTGAAGGGACTCCAGTATTTAGAACCATAGTTATATTCCAAGCCGAATTTACCGAAGGGGGCAGGGATTTGCATACCCACATAAATGCCATAACCGTCTTTGGTGTCGCTATCAACGGTTTCTTTTGGCACCATAATGATTTCAGTACCTGTGCTATTAAGTTCGGCTTCAAATACCGCATCGCTTAACATGCCGCCGAATAAACCGGCATTGCCGTTAGGTTCTGCACGAGTCCAACCGAGTGAAGCAAACACTTTCATATCGTCATCGGATTCATAGGCATAACCAAGTCCACCTAAGTACATATCACCAATCACACCGCTTGGTTGCACGCGGGTGACGAAGTTAAAGTTGTCAAATTTTTGCATGTCTTGATACATGGTTGGGGCAAAGATACCTGCCAGTTGAGTTGGGAATGCCATGGTGCCTGTAAAGCCATCATTGACATCTTTAGCACCGAATAAGGTGAACTGTAAGAAATGGTTACCGTCATTAATCACGTCGATATTAAACCCGCCGAGGTGGGTGTCTTTAGTGATGATGTCGCCAAACAATTCGCCATTACCGTACTGTGACTCAAAGCCTTGACCGTAACAAAAACGTACAGTTTGCCCTTCAATACCTGTGATATCACCTAAGTTGTAACCTAAGGTAAGACCATCGAAGTTGAAATTGACTAAGTGGCCTGACGGTGTGCCGCCTCTGAGTTCATTTTCACGATAATGGCTTGGTGGGCCATAGGTTGAAGGACGACGCCCAATAGAGAGGTAAACGCCACTATCGTTAATATCTTTCCAGTTAAAATAGGCGCGCTCTACTTTTAACTCATCACCACTGGTGCTACCGCTACTGGTGCCATCCATGGTGAATGAGTTCCACGAGTCGAATACTTTAACCCCAGCTGAGTCTCCCCAACTCTTAAACATGGTTAAGCGTCCGGCAAAGCTGACGTTGTCCCATACTTTGGCATCAATGTTTAGGCGTAACCGGGTAGTGTAAAATATGTCGTTATTAATATCTTGTTGGGTTTTTTGGCCTAACACCATTGGCATAATGCCTTGCAGCATACCGCTTTGAAACGCGCTGGCTAAATCAGGATTAGCCATCATCATTTGGCCCAATGGTGAGGTGGCACTATTTGGATCGCCAAATGCTCCTGACATGGCTTTCGCGCCAAAATCAGAAAAGTTAACGTTCATGGCAGGGTTCCATGTGACATTTTGATAATGTAATGAGTGTGCTTTGGTTCTAAAGTCACCAGTGATGGACACTCTGTCCAGTGCCGTATGGCGCTCAGTTTTATCAACCCGTGAGTTTAAGTCGTCAAGATCTTCGGTAATGGTGGCCAGTTGTTGTTTAAGATCGGCAATTTTTTGTGCATCGGTGTCTGCCGCTAAGCTAGCGCCGCTCATGAAAAGCGCATTAGCTACAAGTATTGATATCAGAGTTCTCATCATCTTTCTCTCCCCCTAAACTTGCCAAATGTATAAGCTGATGTGGCAAATTTTTGGTGTAAAAATCCCTGAGGCTAAGCCTCACTATTTTGTCAGTTTGGTTATTGGCTGATGTTGACGCTTAAGACGACAAGGCCCTAAGCTGTAATGACTTAGCCACAGGTTGCTGGTTGGTCTGAATCGGCTGCGTGGTCATATAAAAACTGTTGAATATCTTTCAAGTCTTTTTCTGATAGCGCCTCGAAAACAGCAGGTTTGGCTTTATGCATATCACGGGTGAAAAAGCGATCCCACTGGCTCATGGTTTTGGTCATAGGGGTGAGCTCTTTGCCTTCACTATTGGCACTGTGGCAAGCTTTACATTCTTTTTTATAAAGATGTTTACCTTTTTTAGGGTTACCACCTTCTGCAGCCATTACTTGGCTACCAAGAGAAAATGCAATCGCGATTGCAATACCAACTTTAACGTAAATGTTCATCATTTTATCCTCTACAAAGCTTTTTATGGCTGGTGCCTTGGCAACATATATTTATTGTTTTGCTGTAAATAATGTTACCTAAAAGGAGTTAGTGTTAATTTGAAGTAGATCATATCCATGAGAAAAAACTAATTGAAAAAAAGTTAATTGATAAAAATCTAATGGAGTTGGTGTGATGCAGATCTATTGTCTAGAGGGTAATAGTTTGCTAGAGGATAAATTAACGTTTAGTGACAGGGATTCAGCCACATAAAATAATGTGCAGCCCTGTTTGTTGGAAGGTCATTTGATAAAGAGAATCAGTGAGTGGCGTTAAATTAATGCGATTGTCGACTTTATTACTAATATTGTTGCGCTAATGCTACACAATATTAATGTCGCAGCCCGGGTTTTCTCTTTATCGACACGGCCAATTAATCGACCAGAGACAAGGTAGCCTGCAATGACTGAGGGGAGTAATAGCAGTGATAGCCATAAATGTTTTACTTCAACTAAGCCGACAACGGCTAAAATAGCCAATGCGATTAATGAGCTAAAGACAAAAAAGGCTGATAGCGCCGCCCTAAATTGACTGGCATCTTGACCGGCAAGTAAAATGGCCATTGGTGGGCCGCCGATCGCAGCGATATTGCCAAATATGCCCGAAAATACCCCAGCGATAAATAAACTGATGCGATTGATTGGTGCGGTAAAGCGAAAGACGCTTAGGATAACGGCAATAAACACGATTGCTGCAATCACCAAGCCTAGTATGGCTTGTGGTGCAAACAGTAATAACCCTGCACCTAAAAATCCTCCTGGAACACGTCCCAGTAAGGCATATTGTAATCCATTAAACTGCAGGTGGCCGCGCTCTCTAAACAAGGTCATTGCAGAGATTGCAAAACCCATGGCAATAATAGGAACAGGAACTAATTGAGGATTAACAATATACAGTAGTGGGCTTGCTACAACGGCTAACCCAAAGCCAATTAAGCTTTGGGTTAGCGCGCCAAAAAATACAATAATTGATGCCAGTATCAAAGTGGTTGGATCGATAAATGACATCATAATTTCTCTTTAAAATATTACTGCTTATAGCAATCCACATTGAAATTGGATCTATTTTAGGCGTACAGCAACTTTGCCTTTAAAAGACTGCCTCGAATACCACGCTAATCATTTTCGCTAAAAGAGCAAACTTCAATAAGGATTGGTATCAATGGGCAGTTTTAAAGTCGGTGAGGGATTCATTAACCTGTAGGTTATTCGAGCTCTTCCCATTCGATACCCATATCATCCATTAACTTTTTCGCTTCACTTGGAATGCTATCAGGCTGATCTTTTGATAAATCACCGTCATAAGGTAATGGTTGACCTGTGTACGCGTGCAAAAATGCTTCGCATAGCAGTTCACTGTTAGTTGCATGGCGCAGATTATTTATCTGGCGACGCGTCCGCTCATCTGTCAGTACTTTTAATACTTTTAAAGGGATAGAAACCGTAATTTTTTTTACTTGTTCATTTTTTTTGCCGTGTTCGGCATATGGGCTGATATATTCGCCATTCCATTCAGTCATTAACTTACCCTTAACGATAAATACGCTGCAGATTTTAAACCGTTACAATCTCTAGTCAAATTATTGCTACTATTTAATCCCGATGCAAATAGATTTCTCGATGTTTAGACGTCTAAACGGCTATTTTGGTTGACTCGGGGAGAACTCTTCGGTAAATTTGGACGTCTAGACATCTATTGTGTGTTTGTGACTTTTTAGGAATCAATTATGACTCAGTATCAAAGTGCCACTTTGGCCGTTCGCCAGGGTATAGAAACAGACACACAACATGGTGCTATTGTGCCGCCGATTTATTTATCGACCAATTATTCATTTGATGGCCACACTAATCCTCGCGAGTTTGACTACAGCCGTTCAGGTAATCCGACGCGTTGTATATTAGGTGAGGCGATTGCAAAACTTGAGCAAGGTGTAACTGGTGTGGTGACATGTACCGGCATGGCGGCCATTACCTTAGTGACCAGTTTGTTGGGCCCAGATGATTTATTGGTTGTGCCGCACGATTGTTATGGTGGCAGTTACCGTTTATTTACTAACCTGGCCAAAAAAGGTCAATTTAAGTTATTGGTTGTTGATCAAACTGATGCGCAAGCGCTGGGCAACGCGATAGCGCAAAATCCCAAAATGGTCTGGTTAGAAACGCCATCAAATCCATTACTGCGGGTAGTCGATATTAATGCGATCAGTATCGCTTGCCATGAGGTTGGCGCGTTAGTGGCGGTTGATAACACTTTTTTGTCGCCAATATTACAACAACCTTTATTGTTGGGGGCCGATATCGTTATTCACTCAACCACCAAATACATTAATGGTCACAGTGATGTGGTCGGTGGCGCTGTGGTGGCTAAAGATGCTGAAGTGGGTGAATTATTACATTGGTGGTCAAACACCCTTGGATTAACCGGTTCTGCTTTTGATAGCTATTTAACCTTACGTGGCTTAAGAACGCTGGCAGTCCGCATTCGTGAGCATCAACGTAATGCGCAAAAAATTGTAGAATTACTCAATGCCAGTGATGTGGTTGCCAAGGTGTATTATCCAGGTCTAAAAGACCATCCGGGTCACGAAATTGCCGCAAAACAACAACAAGGTTTTGGCGCTATGTTAAGTTTTGAATTAACCGGTGGTGAAGCTGAAGTGGTGGCCTTTTTACAGGCATTATCTTTGTTTAGTATTGCTGAAAGTTTAGGCGGAGTGGAAAGTTTAGTTGCTGTTCCTGCCACCATGACTCACCGTGCAATGGACCCACAGGCAAGGCAACAGGCTGGTATTAAAGACACTTTACTGAGATTATCAGTCGGTATTGAAGATGCAGATGACCTGCTCGCGGATATTCAAGCCGGTCTCGCCGCTGTTACAGCGATAAAATCAGCTTGAGTTGGCTTAATTCGAGTTTAAGTTTGCTGTGGTTCCGGCCAAATAAAGTAAAATAGAAAATATGCACTTGCCACACTATTTATTTCAAATTAGAAGTATAGCCGTCGCAATAAAAGTCTTAGTTGTTTAAGGAGTTAGTAATGACGCGAAGTCATTTACATAAGTTTGGTGGTTCAAGTTTAGCGGATGCAGATTGCTATCGCCGTGTTGCCCATATTTTGCTTACACATGGTCAAAGTGATGATTTAGTTGTGGTATCGGCCGCCGGCAAGACGACTAACTTTTTATACAAATTACTCACTCTGCGTGACAGCGGTCAGTTATGGCAAGAAGAGCTTCAAGTGCTGATTAGTTATCAGCAGACATTAATTGAACAGTTATTATCAAATGAGCTGGCTCGTGACCTACGTGAGCGCCTGTCGACTGACAAATCGCAATTAGTCAGTTTATTGTCTTTAGAGCAGCGTAATGACTACCAATTAAACCAAGTGGTCAGTTTTGGTGAGCGTTGGTCTGCACGCCTTATGGCCGCATTGCTGAGAGAAATGGGCGTAACAGCCACTCATGTGGATGCGTGTTCTATTTTGGTTGCAGACGAAGGTGCTATTCCCAATATTTTAGTGGCGCAATCGCGTGAAAAAGTACAAGCCTTACTCGCTTTGCATCCGCAAGAGCGTTTAGTTATTACAGGTTTTATTTGTGCTAATCGTCATGGTGATACGTTATTGTTGGGCCGTAATGGTTCAGATTTTAGTGCTACCTTAATTGCCAGTTTAGCCGACATTGAGCGTGTGACGATTTGGACTGATGTTGAAGGGGTATTTAACGCCGACCCGAATAAAATTAATGACGCTAAATTACTTAAGAGTATGTCACTAGCAGAAGCGGATCGCTTAGCTCGTCTAGGCTCGCCTGTGTTGCACTCACGTACCTTACAGCCATTGTTTAATACTCACGTAAGTTTAGCCGTGCGGTCCAGTTATGCTTCACACACTGACTTTACCTTAATTGCTCCACTGAGTTCATCAGCCAGTGCACCCGTTGTGACTAACTTAAATGAAGTGGTGTTGTTTAGTTTTAAAATGAACGCTGACATTGAGCCGTTACTGACTATTTTAGATAACGTTGGCATTACGCCTTTAGCTTATTGGTCGCTAGCACAGAATAAGATTGAACTTGCACTTACCCTAGAGTGCCAGAAACAAGTACAGGCCTTATTGACGCAATACAGCAGTGAGTTTGGTATTGACGAGTTAAGTGCCCAAACTGATTTAGGTTTAGTGGCCCTTGTCAGTGCTGATGCGCATCACTTTAGACGCAGTTTTGCCCGATTACTTAGCCGCGATGCTAAACCTGTTTATCAAGATTCACTGAGTTTAGTCACCTTAGTGCCGCAAGCTCAAGTGAGCTTATTGACTCAGAAAGTGCATCGTCGTTGCGCTGGGCCAAGAATGCGCATCGGAGTGTTATTGTTGGGCGTGGGTAATATAGGTGAGGCGTGGATTGATTTATTTAAACGCGCAAGCCCTGCATTGGATCATGAACTTGAGGCTACTGTTGAGTTAGTGGGTTTAGTCGGCTCGAAAAAAGCCTTAATCTCTAATGACGGAATTAATCTCGAGCAATGGCAACAAGATTATCAGCAGCACGGCATTGAATGGGATTATGACAAATTGTTTGATCAGTTGGCACTGTTATCATGCGATGAAATTGTCGCACTCGATATCAGTGCCAGTGCAGCGTTAACCTTACAATATCCAGAGTTATTTGCCCGCGGAATTCATGTGGTGAGCGCGAATAAATTAGCCGGCTCTGGGCCATTACCTTTTTATCGCGAATTAAAACTGCAACTCAGTAATCGTCGCTTGTTTTGGCGTTATAACGCGAGTTGTGGCGCCGGTTTACCAATACAACATGCATTAAATGATTTACGTAACAGTGGCGACACAATTGAGGCCGTTGGTGGCATATTTTCCGGCACCTTGTGTTGGTTGTTCGAAAATTATGACGGCAGTAAACCGTTTTCTGAATTAGTACTCCACGCTCGAAGTTTAGGTATTACAGAACCTGATCCGCGTGATGACTTGTCGGGCCGCGATATGCAACGTAAGTTGTTAATCTTGGCGCGCGAGATTGGTTTGGCGATAGAATTAGATGATATCAGTCTTAACTCGTTAGTGCCCAAAGCCTTAGCAGAGTTATCACTTGAAGACTTTTTATCACGCATCAGTGAATTAGATGATGGTTTGTTGCAGCAATATGTCGCCGCAACAGAGCAACATAAAGTACTGCGCTATGTGGCTTCGTTGGATAAAGTGGAAGGTGAGTTACAAGCTGAAGTGAGTTTGCAGTGGGTGGATAATCATCATCCTTATGCCAATTTAACCCCAGGCGATAATGTGTTTGTTATTCGCAGTACGTTTTATCAAGGTAACCCTTTGATTATCCGCGGACCAGGGGCCGGGCGTGAGGTGACTGCTGCAGCGGTGCAGTCCGATTTAGTGCATATCTGCAAAGACCTATTGCAAGAGTAGGTCAGTTAAGTTGTCATCCCGGTAACGCTTTGGAGCCGGGGTTTAGCTTTTTTGGCCTGCGGCCATCAACGTCATGCCGACACTTCACTATTTCGTCAGCCCGACACTTCACTATTTAGTCATTTTGATATTTCACTATTTCGTCATTCCGGCAATGCTTGTGAGCCGGAATCCAGCACTATTATTTATTGCTTTGTACTTATGGCCAGCGGCCAGCTTAGTGGTGCTTGGCTCATAACAGAGTAAAGGGGAAGAGCGCTTATACTCTTTTGCAAACCCTTAGCGCCCGATCAACATTTCCTGGAAAGCTAACACTTCGCGACAGGGTTTTATCCTACTGCTCACGTATTCTGTTATGGGAAGTTTTCAACGGCCTCAATGTTAGTTAGCATTACCGTTTTGGATAAAGCCAACTAGCGATTTATGCTCTTATCAATATCGCCACACATGAGTACTGACTCTCTGGGCAAAAGGATATCCAATGCAAAGGCCAACAAAGGAACAAATTCGAGATTTACCCCTTTATGACGGTATTAGTTTAGAGAATATTATCGTCGTTACAAACAAAGCCGACTTTATAAATGCAATAGCGGAGTTAAGAACTCATTCTTGTTTAGGGTTTGATACAGAGAGCAAACCTTGTTTTGTAAAAGGTGAGGTCAGTGATGGACCTCATTTAATCCAGATAGCCACAAAATCTAAAGTATTCTTATTTCCTACAAAATTTTATGAAAACTTTACTGCAATCGCTGAAATATTATCTGACCCGACAATAAAGAAGGTAGGTTTTGGATTGAAAGAAGATAAAAAACTTCTTTTTAGAAAATTTGGCATTAAATTAATCAATACAGAAGAACTCTCTTCAAAGGTGATGCGTTTTGCGCAAGTTAAACAACGCGTTGGCGCTAGAGTTGCGGTTGCGATGTTTTTTAATCAACGGCTATCTAAGAGTGCACAACAATCCAATTGGTCAATATTCCCCTTACACGATCATCAGAAAAGATACGCCGCAAATGATGCACATAGCGCATTATTAATTGCTCTCGAAATAGAAAGACAGAGCCATTCATCTCCCTAAAGAATATGAGCCTCTCACCAATTAATTTAATAAACAACATTAGCTTATTTGACCAAATAAATAAGCTTGTTGACAATTAGTTAGGGTCATCAAGTTTCCTGCACTGCCTCTGCGCTTAATCACTCACCTATTAAACCCGTTGCTTGATTTCTACTCGTTGGTTCTCAAGCTCTCTGCTGTGTTGAATTTGTCTTGTTGGCTAAAGCTATATCATTGCTTGAGAATCTCTATTTTGTGATTATCAAAGTGTTATAAATTTAAATTATCAATTAGATAAGTTTTGATAATTTTTATTCATTCACTGTCCGCCGTAAGATTACGCCATCGAACAAAGACGAATCAATAGTATTTAGGAGTAAGTTATGAAAATGAATCATGTAGGTTTGATGGTTGGCGACATGGATAAAGCGGTTGAGTTTTATACTAAAGCGCTGGGACTAAGAGTGGTGATGGGTAACACTAAGGTTCAAGAAGAACGTAAAACCGCTATTGGCAGAATGTGTGTGGCCGTTTTTGGTGAAGGCTTTAAAGGCTTTAACATTGCACACTTAGTCACGACTGACGGTATTGGTGTGGAGATGTTTGAAATGATCGATCGTCAACAACGTCACGAAGTTGATTTTACCCGTCTTGGTATCTTCCACTTTTGTTTGCAAACAGATGACTTTGAAGGCGCTATTGCGCGTACGGAGCAATATGGCGGTAAAGTAAGAATGGACATTATGCGCTACCACCCAGAAGACGACAGTAAGCTAGCACAAATGGTCTACTTAGAAGACCCGTTTGGCAACTTGTTTGAACTTTACTCGCACAGCTATGAAGAAACTTACTCTACTGATTACGAGTAATTTGTTTAACGATATCCGTATTACTTTAACGCTACCTAGATGGTAGCTTTTTTATGTCATGGGAAACATTTCTGAGGTTACTTTTGAGCATTTTTGCAGAGAAACTTAAAATATATCAACTGATTAAATAAGCTAACCAGCTTCATCAGAGTAACACTCGCTTTTTATTAACCGCATAAGAAACTCATTTATTGTCAGTTTGATGGTTTATCACACCGTGATTTGATAAAGGCTTGCAGACATATGCAGATGTCTGCGTAACTGATTTGAGCTGTTATGCACTAAAAGGAATACAGTGAACACTTATAGTCGGTCTGTAGTCATTTTTATCGTGACTCAAAGGATTTGGCTGGTTTCGTTATTGCTCGCGTTATTGCTTGCGATTGAGCTGTAGACTTAAATTGGTTAATTGATGGTATTTTAGCTTGACTTAGGATGCAGTTAAACTAGTATATGGACATATAGACGTCCAAACGGCTAAATTAAAAGTTAGTTAATTGGTATTGGCTCCTAAGTTTTACAGAAGTTGAAGGAATACATTATGGCTTTTCATCATGCGCAACATGCCCAGTCGTTAAATCAGAGCTTGTCTGAGCTGAATGATATTAATGTTTCTTTTGAATTCTTCCCGCCATCAACGCCAGAGATGGAAGAGATCCTGTGGAATTCAGTTCGTCGTTTAGAGCCGTTAAACCCTAAATTTGTCTCTGTGACTTATGGTGCCAATTCCGGCGTACGTGATCGTACTCATAGCGTGATTGAACGTATTCAGAAAGAGACGAATCTTCTAGCGGCACCGCATTTAACCTTGGTTGATGCTAGTGATGAAGAGTTAGTTGAACTGGCAAAGCATTATTGGAATTCAGGTATTAGAGACATTGTCGCCTTACGTGGTGATTTACCTGAAGGCAGCCCAAAACCAACTCGCTTTGCTAATGATTTAGTACGTTTATTACGTTCAGTGGCAGATTTTGATATTTCGGTTGCGGCGTATCCTGAGGTTCATCCAGATGCGCGTAACGCTCAGGCTGATTTAATTAACTTGAAGAAAAAAATTGATGCGGGCGCCAACCGTGCCATCACTCAGTTTTTCTTTGATGTTGAATCCTATTTACGTTTTCGTGATCGCTGTGTCACCGCTGGCATAGATGTTGAAATTATCCCAGGCATTTTGCCGGTGACTAACTTTAAGCAAACTAAACGTTTTGCTGGAATGACTAACGTGGCGATTCCACATTGGTTACATCGCCAATTTGAAGGTTTAGATGACGACCCTGCAACTCGTCAGTTAGTTGGAGCCAACGTTGCGATTGATATGGTAAAAGTATTGTCTCGTGAAGGGGTTAAAGATTTTCATTTTTATACTCTTAACCGTGCCGAATTAACTTATGCTATTTGCCATACGTTAGGTGTGCGTCCAAAGTAAACAGGCGTAACGACTCTACGCCTATTTTATCGTTGCAAAAATGCTCATTCATTTAAACCATTAAATTGCGCCTTTTGCCTTGAACTAAGCGTAAATGGCTTAGCGTTGAATAGGCCGTCCTATTCAAAAAAGTTAAATTAGAATGGCTGCTGAGTCGATACCAACAGACGCAGTGGTCATAGTCTCTAACCCCCGTTAATGATTTCATTAGCGGGGTTTTTGTTTAATATTTATGGCCTTTTGTGTGAGTATTCGACGTTTGCCGTATTCTTTTTTTCATATTTATAGCCTATGGTATATTAACAACAATTAATAACTAAAAAGGTGTGATGATGAAAACATCCTTTTATGTACTCAGTGTATTGGCTGGCTTAACCATAGTTAATATTGTGCAAGCAAATGCTGCAGAACCTCAACAAGCCATTCCACCCGCCGCTCAGTTATGTACTTCTTGTCATGGTGCTCAAGGTCAAGGAATTGATATCATTGGCCCTCGTTTAGCTGGTTTATCGGCTGAATACATTACCAATCAACTCAAGTTGTTTCATGCCGGTAAACGTCAAAACCCCACCATGCTAGCAATGGCTGCCACGGTACAAGGTGATAATATTGGCCTAGTGGCACAATATTTTAGCCAACAGCCAGTTGCAGATATTTCGCTGCAATTTCGCGGTGACAAGGTTGCCATTAGTGATCCCTCTGAAAGATTAGCCTTTCAAGGCGATTGGTCGCGAACTATTCCGGCGTGTACCAGTTGTCATGGGCCATCGGCCATTGGTGGAGGCAATTTCCCTCGCTTAGCAGGCCAGCAAGCCAGTTACATCAAGACCCAACTATTAGCTTGGCAAGACGGCACTCGAACCGGTGATGTTGACAATATGATGGGTAATATTGCGCGGAAATTAACAGCTGCCGAAATCGATGGATTATCGCAGTATTTTGCCAATATAAAATAAGGACATGGCTATGAAATTATTATCGCTATTGAGCATTGGTGTCCTGTTTAGCTTGCCTTTACAGGCCAATGAAATGTTAACTGAAGTCCCTGTTACAGCTTCAGCAGCACTACCTGATCGCCAAGCGGCATTGCCTGCAGTACCTAAAAAAGTGGGTGAGAACTATCTACAACCTGCGTCATTAACCGATATTCCTGCGGGAGTTTTTGGTGACAAAGTTCGCCTAGGTTATCAATTGTTCGTGAATACTCAAACGCTTAGAGATAAGTACGTTGGTAATCAACTCAGTTGTGCTAATTGTCATATGAATGCAGGGCAACAAGCTAATTCGTCGCCTTTATGGGGGGCATATTTTGCCTATCCGGCCTATCGTAAGAAAAATGATAAAGTGAACAGCTTTCAAGAGCGTGTTCAAGGTTGTTTTACTTATTCAATGAACGGTAAAGCGCCCGAGTCTGGTTCTCCTGAGTTAGTGGCAATATCTGCTTATTCATACTGGTTAGGCATGAGTGGATTAATGGCACAATATAACGTTAGCGGCCCTGTGCCTGAGTTATCTGATGCTGAATTAGTGAAAGGTGCAATGCGGGATGATTTCCCGATGCCAGAGGCCATTGCCAAAAATTTAGATACCAAAGCGCTAAGTCAGTTACCTGGACGGGGCTTTCCTAAAGCGCCAGATCCAGAATTAGCCTATGCGCCGGAGCGCGGTATGATTGTTTATCAAGCTCATTGCCAAACTTGTCATGGCGAAGATGGTCAAGGACAAATAATCGCTGGGGTTGCTGCCTTGCCGCCATTATGGGGACCTCAAAGCTTCAACTGGGGCGCTGGAATGCATCGCGTAAATACGGCTGCTGATTTTATTTATGAAAATATGCCGTTAGGTAAAAGTGTCCAGCTTACCGTTCAGCAAGCTTGGGATGTTGCCGCTTATGTTAATTCGTTTGATCGCCCACAAGATCCTCGTTTTGATGGTGATGTGAGTAAGACTCAAGCCACATACCATCAGCACCAGGGCTATTATGGCCAATCGGTTGCCGGTAAGCCTATTTTAGGGACTGATTCGTATCCGGTTTTTCCGCTTAAAAATACAGTTAAGCCTTGATATCTATCTGAATTAAGATAAACCTATGAATGATGCCCATTGAGTGAACGCTTAATGGGCTTTTTTGTAAGTGTACACATTACTTAGACAGAGCTTATTGAGCATAGCGATCAGAAATGGCAGTATGTTGATCTTAGCTTTTATTTATTATTACCTCATAGGTTGGGCAATGACATTATTCACCTTTGCTGCACAATTGTGCCCACTGTGCCAACAAGATAATGCTTGTGCCATGGAGCAAGGATTAGCCATAGATGCATGTTGGTGCGCTAAGCAAACAGTGGATATGCCCTCAGTTATTGCGCAGTTTAACGCAACATCTTCTGGGGTTGATTTACCCAATAATCAATGTGTTTGTCAGTCTTGTATGGCTAAATTAGTGCAACAATCTGATATTGATGCCGTTGAAATTTATTCACCCTAACCTTAGATTACTCATTAGCGAAATCTCAATGCTATTTGAGTGATGGTTTGTGTTACCGCTTCGAAGCGGCTTAACTTGGCATATAAACACTTAACGCCAATCAATAGCTGCTTTGATGTCCTCGCTCTTGTCCTTCCCAAGTAAGTTAATATTTTATTTATCGACCTATAAACCAATATTGGTACTTATCTATAACCGTCTCTGAATGCATATTTGTGTCATGGCAGAACAATGCGCGATTTATATTAATAGGGGGATCTTCTGATGACTTTAGGACGGTATTATTGAAGTTGGCGCTAGTCACATATACATGGTTGCTATGATTAACGAAATCGAGGTAATCTAAAATGATTGTTTTTCAACGGAGTTGGGCTGTTGAGGGGGAATCAGAAGATAATTAACCTCAGTTTTGGATAATAAACGGTTTTCAAACAGCCTGGTGAGTAAAGCACAGTGTAGGTTTGATTTTGTAGATTTGGTATGACTCCCGTTTAAACGTTTTATCCTGTCTATTATCCGCGAGGTGAGGTTAGTTAATAATAATTATAACTTTAGACATAAATCATTACTCATTATGAGGTTTTTACATGGAAGCAGTCACACAATTTGTCAATATGGTTAACGGTATAGTATGGGGTGTTCCCATGCTAATTATGATTTTAGGTGTCGGGCTATTTCTGTCGATTGGCTTAAAATTCATGCCTATTTTAAAGCTAAATCGAGGCTTTAGATTGTTATGGGCGGGTCGTCAGGTTACAGATGATAGCGAAAAGGGTGATGTCAGCCCGTTTAATGCATTAATGACCTCATTATCAGCCACTATTGGTACCGGTAACATTGCGGGTGTGGCAACGGCGATTTTTATTGGTGGTCCGGGTGCGCTATTTTGGATGTGGTGTACGGCGCTCGTGGGTATGGCGACTAAGTTTTCGGAAGCTGTTTTGGCGGTGAGGTTTCGTGAAACAGATGCTAATGGCAACCATGTTGGTGGCCCTATGTATTACATCAAAAACGGTTTAGGCAGTAAGTGGGCTTGGTTAGGTACTGCATTTGCTATTTTTGGCTCTATTGCTGGTTTTGGTATTGGTAATACCGTACAAGCTAACTCGGTTGCGGATGCGATGAGCAGTAATTTTGGCGTGCCTAGTTGGGTGACCGGCGTTGTGTTAATGGTGCTGGTTGGTGCGGTACTGATGGGCGGTATTAAGCGTATTGCAGAAGTAGCTGGTAAGCTAGTGCCATTAATGACAGTGTTTTATATTACTGCGGGTTTAGCGGTATTGATTGTTAATGCAGCGCAAGTACCCGCGGCTTTTCTGTTAATTATTGAAAGTGCTTTTAACCCGGTCGCAGCCCAAGGTGGTTTTGCAGGCGCAGCGGTATGGGCTGCAATTCGATTTGGTGTAGCGCGAGGCGTATTTTCCAATGAAGCTGGTTTAGGTAGTGCCCCGATTGCTCATGCCGCAGCACAAACTAATAATCCTGTAAAACAAGGTTTAGTCGCTATGTTAGGCACGTTTATTGACACCCTTATTGTGTGTTCAATTACCGGTTTGGCTATTGTGGTTTCTGGTGCGTGGACATCAGGTGAAAACGGCGCGGCGTTAACCTCATTGGCATTTTCAAATGCATTGCCTATGGGAAATTATATTGTGGCAATTGCATTGGCTATATTTGCCTTTACCACCATTTTAGGTTGGAGTTTTTACAGTGAAAAATGTGTCCAATACCTTTTAGGTGATAAAGCCGTCAAACCATTTCGTCTAATTTGGACCTTAGTTGTACCGATAGGTGCAGTCAGTTCGTTAGAGTTTATTTGGTTATTAGCTGATACATTAAATGCGATGATGGCGATTCCAAACTTAATTGCGTTGGTGTTGTTAAGTCCTGTGGTGTTTGGCTTAACTCGTGAGTATTTTATTAAGCAACGAGCTTTGAAAGCTAACGCTTAAACTCGTCTAGTTAACGACTCACGTTAATATTTCGCAATTGTGGTTAAGCATGTTCATTGGTAAATAGATGAACATGCTTCCTTAAAAGGATTTTTATGAAACATCTTACTTTTGCTGTATCAAGCGCAGCGTTATTGATGGTGATGCTCTTGTCCGGGTGTTCTAATCTGTCGCTGCGAACAAATGCGGGTACCATTGCGCTTGGCAATGCCAAGATAGCAGAGATTGATACTTATACCTCTGGAGAAATATCCCGGTTCAAAGCAAAGTTTCTAGGCGATGTGACCACTTCATATTGTGAAGTCTCATCGGATCCTGATAAGTTAGATGATCTCCCTAGCTTGTCTTCAATGACTAAATCGCTCAAATTACAAGTGAAACAACGTGGTGGAAATGCCATTGTTATGAAGCAATGCGGCAAAGTTAATTACCCATCGTGTGCTGTGTATTTAGAGTGTAATGGTGAGGCGTATGTCATCGACCGAGGCATTTAGATAGATTCGTTACTTAGTGTCTATTAGTGCAATATAGTGAGCGTTACCTGCATCATTTAAAAGAAGTTTATTTTTATTTTTAATAGGTTAAGTGTGACTATCGCGCACTTAACCTATTACATTATCACTGTGGTTTATTCGAAATTGTTATCAAACTCTGAGTCTTCAAATAAGTCGACGGCAGAACTTGGAACAACATTTTTGAATTGGCGAGCAAAATGGCGTTGCACCCCTTTGAGGTCGATATTGCCTATTCCTGAGGCAAAACCAAACCAAGCATAAAGCCCGCTAATATCTTCAAACATCGGAGGTAAATACTTAGGGTGGGCAATAATACCTTCTTGATAAGCTTGGTACAGTACCGGAATATCCTCAATGGCTAATTTGCCTAAAAATAGCATAGGGATTAACTCAGGTAGCCCAGTGCTGATGGCACTACGAATAAAGTTAATATTTTCTACATAACCGCGCACGTAAGAGATGTCTTTAGTAAAAAAGCTACCGCCGCCTACCATGCCACCACGAAATACCCGTTGAGTTACCCGATAGCTGTCTTTTGAGCTTAAATTAAGGTCCCTGAAATAGCGGTACACTTCAATAAAATCAGCCCCTTTCTCTGCCATGTCTACCGCAGATACTCGATCGCTAATACGTCGAGCGCGGCCCGGATTTGAGCTTAAGGTGAGCATTTCCATGAGCACAGCTAAGCCTTCTTGCGAAGCGGTAACGCGTGGTGATCCAACGCTGAGCCAAGTGGCATGAGGTTGAGCTCGGCCATTGAGTGTGGTGCCCACATGAACCCAGCCTTCATGAACTTCATAGATATTCAGATCTGATTCGCTGAACATGGCGCGAGTATTGAGCTTAACCGTATCGCCACCGACGGCGGCATCGGACACAATACCATCACTCAATTTAACGTGAATTTCATCATTATGAAAATACTTCACTAAGCGTTCGCTGAGGACATTTACCGCTTCTGGTGCCGTTACAATCTTAGGATGGCGGCTATTCATGTGGCGCGCCGCTGGCAAAGAAAATATATGGCTTAAGCGATCGCCCAGTTGGCGTAATGTATGGCGATCGCCATGTAATTTGTGGCTGGCACTGCCGTAAAGCTCTTGGCTCAGTTTACCAAACATCGGCTTGCCACGATTATGCAGCATGTCTATTACTATGCGATATTGATCAATATTGGCCAGTAAAATTTTACCTAATTTATCGCGTTTACCTAAACCACGCTCAACGGCAGTTTTTAAACCTTGCAGGTCTGTTTGAGTTTGATCTGCGTTAAACGATAGCGGAATTGACTGATAAAAGTCATTACTAACGTTGGGTAATTGTTTACTTTTTTGCGCTAAAAAATCATCTTCAATTTGTCTTGGCCATTTTATTGAGTCTAAAATTTTAATTGGCGCTTGGATGCGAATTAATTCATCAGAAAAACGACGAATATCTTGTTGATAACGCAATAAAGAGTCAGACATTGTCTTTTCCTAATCTAGAGAAGTTGTTAGCAGTGCTAGCGGCCATATTAGCAGATGTTGATCATAAAACTGCAATGAAAAAATAACCATCTAGTCAGCACTATTTTAGTGCAATTTATCATGGCGTATAGCAATGTTTTAAGGGTGGTTTTTTTAAGTTACTAAAAATATTCAATTATTTTCTTGGCATTAAAACTGCTTTACCTAAAGTAGTAATAATTAAAAGGAAAATTTATGGCAGCGATGAGCTATTTAAGTGTGATTGAGCGTTATCATGAATATGAGCATTTAGTGCACGAGCTACTAGAGTCTATTTTGATTGGTGTAGGCGATATTAATTTATTCGAGCAACCTATATCGGCTAAAATTTTTGAAGATATGGCGATAAGCTATCCCTTCGTGGAACTGATTTATTTATTGAATGCTCAGGGCATACAGATTTGCCCCAATATCAGCGTCATTAACCAGCAGGTTAAATTAATGAATTGCGGTGACCGTGCAGATCGAAGTCAGCGGCCTTACTTTACCCAATTGACTGCGGTTGATACTGTGCATATTACTCGACCTTATTTGTCTAATTCTGGTGGTGGCTTGTGTTTGTCAGCATCACAAATGATTAAATCTGCGTCTGGGCAAGTGGTAATTGTGGTTATTGATGTCAACTTAACGCGCTTAATTGAGTTTATGATGGGCGACAGTGCTAGACGCAAAATGTCGCCTTTTTTTAAAAGTATTTATGCTGCAATTGTACTGGGCCTTTTTGTGTTAGTGAGCGTGCTAATGTGGACTGTAGTTCGTGACATTTATACCCTTTTTAGCCAAATTTCTGCTACCCATGATCCATTGCAACCCTTCGGCATTATTATTTTTCTTACCTTGGCATTAGCCATTTTTGATTTGGGTAAAACTATTTTGGAAGAAGAAGTATTGATGCATAAAGATATTTTTCGTCACAGTTCAACTCGACGAACGATTACGCGGTTTATTTCGACCATTTTGATTGCGATTTCAATAGAAGCCTTGTTGACTATGTTTAAAGCGTCGCTAGGGGAAAAGCAATATATTGAGCCAGCAATTTTAATGATGTTAGCCGTAGTGGGCTTGTTGGTAGGGCTGGGAATCTATGTCTATCTAGGGGCCAAAGCCGAGCTGCTGCTCACCCAAACCCAAGCGGGTAAGCATATGCGGCGCGAACAAATTAAAAGCGTATAGCATATTGATCAGCGCCTAACATCCGCTGAGATAAAGATGATAATACAGACAGGGATAAACGATATAAGCGTTTATCCCTATTTTTTAGAAAAAGTCATCGTCACCAATTGCTTTGCGTAATTGGGCTTGTTCGAGAAAATCCTCTAATCTTCGTTTCACTTGGCGTTTATGCTGTAAACTTTCGGCAGACTTAACGTTTCTAGGCGTCGTCATCGCATCTATTTCTGTGTCATCAGGCACTATTTCACTAATATTAGCCATCACAAAACCCTCATGTAAAATAAAAGCGTGGTATTAATTCAATGAGCATTTTCTAACTAAAAAAACGTTAATAGGGAAGTAAAATATTTTTCCTTAATTGGACAGCTATTTTTACCCTTCGTTTTGAGCTTAGCAGTAAATGTATTTCTTGCTAGTAAAACATAAAGCCAAGTGCGAAGAGTGCGTGCTTAAACAAGTATTATCTATGCCATGATGTCGCCAGAGAATACTGCTTCTATCTGCTACAGATAGAAAAACGCCACCTGATAATGAGGTGGCGTTGATATACTCATAAAGCGAGCCAGTAATGGTGTTACTCGTTATAGTGTAAACCCGTAAGAGTAGCCTAAAACAACTTTTGCATCATTGTCTGGTAAGTCAGTATCAGCCGCCATGAATGATACGGTACCTATGTCTGTTTCAGCACTTAATGTGACGTTGTAGTCTGCATAAGTGTCACCGAATAAATCTTCAACTACATCGCCTTGTGAATAACCATAGTGGAATGCGACGCTGAGCTTTTCTGTTAACGGGAAGCTGGCATTGGCCTGGATATAGCTCCAATCTGTTTCGTCACTGGCACCAGAAACACCTGAGTCAGCATTAATTACTTTAGAATAGCCAACATCTAGCCATTTCCATCCAAGAGTGAGCGCGACTTCACCAAAATCAATACTGCCACCAGCATCTGGGTAAGCATAATAAAGGTAGCTAATGTCGTAAGTTAAGTCTTCAGTAAAGTTACCACCATAACCGCCGTACAAATCTAACTCGTAACTGGTTTCATCACCAAAATCGACATTAGATACCCAAGTGCCAGCATAAAAACCAGAGTCATGAGCATAATCAATGCCACCTTGAACCGCAGCCGCATCATTAGTTTGTGTAGTGCCACGCCATAAATAGTTTGATGTTGCGCCAATATTACCCGTAACTTCAGCAAGGGCAGAGCCACTCAGTAATAAGCCTGTTGATAATGCAATTGCTTGATATAGTGATTTTTTCATCTTCATCCCTTAACGTTTTATTATCAATGAGGCATTTATGTGTAACTAAATGAACTCAATGTTGGTTTGTCTGAAGATTAATTAGCGAATCGCATGCCAACTCTATTTTCCTATTAAAGTCAGTTGCTTATGTATTTATGGATCATTTTGTTGCATATTTGTTGCAACTTAATGATGCAAGCTCGCCCCTTTTTTGTGCAACAGTGCTCAGCATCCTAATATTCGTTGATGTTGAATTAAGAGATAATATTGTTTGCAGAGGATAAATATAAAAAGCAGGCAATAAAAAACCTCCATAAAGGAGGTTTCTAGCAAAAAAAGAGTAAACGAATAATTAATTAACGCTATCTTTTAGTGTTTTTCCAGCTTTAAACTTAGGCACTGTAGCTGCTGCGATTTGAATTTCTTTGCCAGTTTGTGGATTACGACCAGTACGCGCGGCACGTTGAGTGGTTTCAAAAGAACCAAAGCCAACAATAGAAATTTTATCACCATTTTTCATGGCTTCAGTTACCGCTTGTTCGAAAGACTTTAGAGCGCGGCCAGCTTCAGCTTTTGTTAGTTCCGCATTTTCAGCGATTTTTGCAATTAATTCACTTTTGTTCATATTGATATTCTCTGCTTTCCATAGAAGTGTTTTTTTAAAACATGATTAACATGCCACAAGCGATGCTGGTTTAAAAGCACTTTATCCCATAAATTCAGTATCTGTAATGGTTTTAAAGCAAAATTAGCACAAATAATGTCTTTATTTGCCTTGTTGTTACTCTTCTAAGAGCTGATAAAGAATTTTCTTAACTAACTGCGGCTCGAAAGGCTTGTCACAAAGCGCATTGACGCCAGCACTAAATACATTACTCAGATGAGTGTCGTTGGCTTCTGACGATACCATTAGGATTGGAATATGAGATTGTTGACTGTGGTTACGGATGTACTGAGTCAGTGCAAGTCCGTCTACCGAGGGCATATTGTAATCAGTGATCACTAAATCATACATATTGTCTTTCATCAGGCTAATCGCTTGTTCACCATCAACAGCCTCAGTAATTAGCTGTATGCCTAAATTGCCTATGGTGCGTTTAATAACATTTCGTGCCATTCGGCTATCATCAACCACCAATACTCTAATGCTGTGAACATCAAAGTGGGTTAAATCGAGCTCGTCATTGCTGAGTAAATCAATGGTTGAGTTAAGTGCCGTAGCTAAGTGTTCGGCATTAAATGGTTTTGGTAAAATAGCCACCACGCCTGATTGTCTAAAAATTTCTAGCTGCTCACGACGACACTCACTGGAAACCAGCATAAATTGAATATCACTCAATGCTGGAGTCATTTTGATGTACTGCAATAGCTCAGTGGCTTCGCCATCGATAAAATGCAGTGCGCTGGCAATTAAGTCTGGTTTATGGCGATGGATTATCTCTTTCGCTTCAGCAATGGTTGCGGCAGTTTGGATGCTGCTGACACCTTCTTGCTGAAGGCGAGTAATAATGATCTTACGTTGAGTCTCGGAAGGCTCAAGTAATAGGATGGATAATTCACTTGGAGATAAGCTAGTCATAATTCATGTTCCACAGATATTTATTATTAGTATTATTTTAATGTTGCATGTGTGAGTAAATTGTACACTAAAAAAATGCTAGAGATGATAGTTAAGCTAGGCCTATAGCACTTGGTGTTTATTTTTGAGCAAGATAGTCTCTGGTCGCGTTCGACAGACCAACCCACCATTGAAACACCACCACACTTAACAGTAATAACCATAGCGGAATTAATGGAATATTATAGCCTCGAAATACCAGTTTGACGTCTTCAGGGGTGATTTGATAGGCAATCAACGCCGTTGTTGTCATTGCAACTAACCCTAGGCTTTGTAAGGCGACATAGCTGAGTAGCAGTACTTTTGTCCATGGCGCACGTATTAGTAAACCAATAAAAACCGGTATCACTCCCAGAGTTAATAAGTCAAAGGCTTCAAAGGTGATCGCGCGCCAAATAGCAACAAGAGTGAGTACAACATACAGTGAGATAAGGATCATCACTCTAACGGGCATTCGTTGGGCTGAATTTTGGTTCATATTGATCATAGTACTGGAGAATTTGAGGTAGAATATCGCACAAAACAGAGAGATGGGTATATTTTGATGACAGAAACACATTTTTGGGCGCTAGTGACCCGCGATAAACCTGAGCAGTCTTCTGCAGATCTCACCCTGAGTTTACGCCAGCAATTAGAAAGCTTGGACGATGAAGCACTCAAGGCATTCGATAAAATATTAGGCCAACAATTACGTCGCAGTTATTCCTGGTCGATTTGGGGAGCAGCATACATAGTGACAGGTTGCGATTCTGATGATGCTTTTACTGAGTTTAGGTGTTTTTTATTGTCGTTAGGTCAGCAATGGTACAACAAGATTATCGCCAATCCAGATAGCTTAGGGGAATTAGAACATTGGCCGTTAGTGGACGATTATGCTTACCCGTTTGTTGAAGATTATGATTTGATTGCAGGACAAGTCTACGAAGACCGCACTGGCTTAGAGCTGCCATTCTTACCCTCAGGACACAGTACTCCAGAAGGGAAAAAATTTAGCACTAAGCCAAAAATTATGCGTCAAACCTATCCTTTATTGAGTGCGCGTTTTCCATTTTAGTGGACCGCTTGATCTTAGGCGTTGTTAAGCTTTGGTTCAGCTTATGAGGACTATAGTCAATTTATAGTGATGATAGCTTAATGGCTAACATTTGATTTGATGATAAGTATCGGCGTGCAAATATGGTCAAAGTTGCTTTAACAGAAGCTGAATAGCGTTATCTGAAGCAGCCGTTGAAACCTGTGTTATCACAAGCGCCTAAGTCCCAGGAGGTCTATTATGAATGTAAAATATATAATGCTAGCTTCGGTATTAGTATCCCAGATTGTTATGGCTGAAGATGCGCCACTACCTAATCCTGTTACTGAAGTTGGGCTGGTAAAAATTGAATGGCAAAATCCAAAAGATTTCAGTGATATCAGAACTTCTAACGAGCTTCAGTCACGATTTGAAAACCGTTTATTTGACACTTTAACCAAGAACATCAATAAAGAAGCCGAAAAAAACCTCAAGCCAGGACAGACACTGCAAATGACAGTGACTAACTTTGATCTAGCGGGAGACATGCGACCAACATTTGGTGCCACGCCGGGTGATTTACGTGTTGTAAAAGATTTATACCCACCCAGAGCCACCTTTAGTTACACGATTAAAGAAGGTGACAAGGTGATTATTGTTGGTGATGAAAAAATCACAGATATGAGTTTTATGTCTAACTCACATCGCTTTAATGACCGACCATTTCAGTACGAAACAACTTTATTTACCGATTGGTTACAAAAGAGTGTCGCACCTAAACTATAGCCCTTGGCGACAGTACTTAGGATTATATCGATAAGGTTGATTTAGCGCAGGGGTTGTCTGTTTTATCTGTAGTGACTTGATGAATCGTTGTTGATAACCAAATGTGCCAGTGACGCGGGTTACGCTTGATTGTCGCCATTGGGTTTTATCAATGCATGTCGCCGCAACATGTAAAGGTCATATCAACTAAGGTTGCTCCTGCATGAAGATTCCGCAGGAGCATAAAGATTATTTAGACAGTTTAAATACTTGCAGCGTTTGCAGTAAAGTCGCAAGTTTTTTGACAAAGGCTTCGAGAGTTTCAGGTGCGACATGAGTACTACTCTGCATCGCATCAAACTCAGCTACCAATTCTTGTACATAGGGCAAGAAACGGTTGCTACTTTCCGTAAATCCTTGATCTTCAGTAAAGATAGCCACAAACTTACCATGTCCTGCTTTACGCAATTCGTCAAGGCGAGCATCAGAGTCAATCGCTTGTCTATAGGCTATTTGCAGGTTTTCTTTTATCTGTAGAAAAACATTGGTGTACGGCATAATTGCCTCATAGTGCATTTGTAAATAATAAAGCTAATTATAAGGAGCCGCTATGCTGGCAACAAGGAAAAGTCCGCTTATTTTTAATATAGGGATGATTTATCGTCGTTTACAGCGATATAGCTTTAGTTTAGTGGTATTTCTACTGTGTTTTGGCTCTACATCGGCAACGGCATTGGATTCGCCAGTATTTTATAAAATTGAGTATCAGCAACAGCAAGCGTATTTACTGGGTTCAATTCATATCGGTCGCCAAGATTTTTACCCATTAGGACAACATATTGAGTCGGCATTTAAACAAGCAGATGCACTCGTGGTTGAGGCCGATATTAGCCAAGGTGACACGGGAGCGCTATTACAGCAGTACGGTGCGTTGTCTGCCGATATTGCCGCAGACGTTAATGTGACACGCCAAGTTTATTGCCAAAGTCATCAAAGTTTGTGTCAGGCATTAGCACCATATGCTCCCTGGTTACAGTCAGCACAAATTAGTATGGGCCGTTATGCGCAATTGGGTTATAGCGCAGACCAAGGCGTCGATGCTTATTTTATGGCCAATCGCAGTGACAAAGCCCTAGTTGAACTTGAAAGTATGCAGTTTCAATTTGAATTAATTTCATCATTTTCAACCGCGACCCAAATGCAAATGCTGGATGATTCGATCAACGTCAGTGATGCCGAAATGCTTGATTTAATTTATGCTTGGCGCCAAGGCGATGCCAGTGCATTGGCAACCATTATGGAATCGCAAGCGGGCGATGCCGATGAATTGCTTGAAAAATTACTGTGGCAACGCAATCACACCATGACGCAAAAAATTATCCAGTTGCTACAACAGCGTAATTATAAACAGCTGTTTATTGTGGTTGGAGCAGGCCATATTGTTGGTCAGCAAGCCATTCCTGACTTACTTAAACAGCAAGGTGCAACGGTCACCCCTTGTACCTTTTTGCAGTGTTAAGGAGAATGTTGTGCGTCCATAAGGGCCAATAATAGTATAACTTTATGCTTATATTGGCTTTGATTGACCAAGAAAATGAACATATCGACCTAAAGATAAATATGGCTCACGTTGTGAATAAGCCAATTCCATTTCAATAAGCTGATGTTTATCGAAGTTGGGCGGGAGATTATTTTTTAAGTAATCATTAATCACCCTAACCCCAGACTGACTGATCATCGACAGTTGCCATTGGGCAAACCAAGCGCGAACATCTGCAATATACAGGGGATGGTTGGGGGTTAATCCAACCTTCTTTTTAACCTTAAAATCACGCTTAACATAGTCAAAGTTGCCTGAAATTAAACTGTGAAAGCGCAAGGCTTCCTTATTAAAAAACATCAGCGAAAATAACCCATTCGGTTTTAGCAGGCTTAACAACCCATGCAAAGTCGATTCAGCATCAGTGAGCCATTCGGCTACAGCGTGGCATAAGATGACATCAAACAGACCAAACTGCTGCACGGTTAGTGCTTGAATAGGGCTATGCACTAACTCGATTGATAATTCTGTGTCTGAGGCGGCAATCTGTTGTTGGGCTATGGCCAACATCTGCTCAGAAATATCACATAGCACCACATCATGACCCAACGCAGCCAGTTTTTGGCTCAAAAAACCAAATCCTCCCCCAGCATCTAAAATGCGTAATCGTGGTTTATTCAAGCGAGTTAATGCTGGGATTAAGTCTCGCCACAATACTGCAGCACGGATTTCACCTTTAGTGGTGCCATAGATGTTTTGCGCAAACTTTTGACTAAGAGTATCGAAATTTTTATCTTGCACGATTTAAGTTACATCACGTTATTGAGCTGATATGGAGTAACGTAATTGTCGCACTGTAGGCTGAAAAAGGTAAAGACAAATCAGTGATTGTGTATAGAGGGTAAATAAAAGTTTATCGATTAATCAATATAAGCAGCAATGACAACCGACTTTAAACGCATTTTATAATTAGCGGTTTAGCAACAGTAAGAGTCTAAGGTATAATGATCGACTAACCATCTTTGCAGCGCATACTTTTTGCTGCCTATTTAGGGTACAACATTGTGAGTCACGACTACGCTATCGAATTACAGGCGATGCCTTCGCTGTTGTCTTTGTATCGAAAAATCCTATTTGGTCGTAAACCGGGATGGGATCAACAACCGCTGCCGAATATTTATGTGCAAGCTTCTAATGTGGTGCTGTCGCAAGAGAAAATTCGGCAATATGCCGCTGTATGTGGTTTTGAATACGATGATAGGGTGTTACCTCCAACGTATTTATATGTGTGGGCATTTCGTTTGCATGCGATGATTTTTACTCATAAAGCCGTGACATTTCCGTTGCTTGGAATGATCCACTTAAAAAATAGTATTAGTGTATTTCGTCCTGTACGTACTGATGAAATATTGACTGTGCAGTGCGAACTGTCAGCGAGTCGCACTACAGATGCTGGACTTGAGTTTGATTTAGTTTCAAAAGTGTTGGTTGGTGAAGAGCTTGTATGGCAAGCGTTATCAACATACTTATATCGCATTGAGTCTGCTGGGCGGCGGGCTCGTCCGCCTAAAGCGTCTGAGATGGCATGGGAAAATGTCCAGCAATGGCGTTTAACCGATGACTTAGGCCGTCGTTATGCCAAAGCTTCGGGCGATTATAACTTGATCCATTTGCATCCTTTGTTGTCAAAACGCTTTGGTTTTGAGCGAGTGTTGGCCCATGGCATGTGGTCTAAAGCACGTGCATTATCTCAGTTGATGACTTATATCGGTGATCGACCTTTTCAGGTTGATGTTGAATTTAAATTACCGGTGTTTATGCCGTCTGAAGTGACATTTGCATTTGAAAGTACTGAGAATGGTAAACGTTTTCAAATACGTGATGTCAAAGGTCGTCGACCGCATTTGCAGGGTGATGTTACCTATTTATAAGCAGATAGACCTCGCTGAGGTGGCTTAAACGTCAGTGGTAAGTCAATTGCAAACATAAAAAAGCTCAGGTTAATACCTGAGCTTTTTTATGGCAGACTTAAGGTACCGAGTGGCCCATTGCCGCTTCCCAAATGCTAAACCATTGTTGACGATCAAGTTTAATGTTAGCTGAATTTACCGCGCTGGTGATACGTTCTAGATTACCACTGCCGATAATAGGAGCTGGGCGACTTGGATGCATACGAACCCAAGCATAAATCACTTGGCTAATGTCTTGTGCGCCAACTTGCTGAGCAATATCGTGCAGGGTATTGCGAATTCTCAGTGCTTGGGGCGTGTTCGCTGAAAGGAGATCTCCACCGCCCAAACAAGACCATGCCATTGGGGTGATGCGGTGTTGTTGACACTGATCAAGCACACCATCATGCAAGCTCTGCATGGCTAAAGGCGATATTTCAACTTGGTTAGTGATCAACGGAGCATTGAGGCGTGATTGCAGTAAATCAAATTGGCTGGTGGTAAAGTTAGATACACCAAAGTGGCTGACTTTACCTTGGGCATGCAATTGCTCGAAAGCGGCAGCCATTTCGTCAGCATTCATTAATGGATCGGGGCGATGGATGAGTAACACATCTAAGTGATCAGTTTTTAATTCAGTAAGTGAATTTTCAACACTTTGAATAATATGCGCTTTACTTGTGTCGTAATGATTAACATAACGACCATCATAGCCATCAAACAAGGGTTTAATGCCACACTTACTGATCAACTGCATTTGCTGACGTAACTGTGGTTTTAGGGCTAACGCTTCACCAAATAAGGTTTCACACTGATACATACCATATATATCAGCGTGGTCCATGGTCGTGACGCCAAGATCAAGATAATGCTCAATTAAGCCAAGCAGTTGCTGTGGCGACATATTCCAAGCATCAGCACGCCAAAATCCGGCGATAAAATCAGAAAATCTAAAAGTAGATTGGGTCATAAGTTAATTTTAACCTTAGTTAGGGGTAATAAATGCTTATTAAAGCACTTTTAGATCGGCATTGACTGATAAGCAACTCGCTATCAAAAGCCAACGAATCTTAGCAAGACAGAACAAAATCACTGAGCCAGTGTTATTTTTAGCTATTTACCTCATCCGCTAAATGGATGAGGTCAGTTAATCATTGTTGTAGCATACTTTGACACAATGTTTGACTACATTAGGCGACATAGCATGCCATTGATTTAGATTGATTAGCTTAAGCACTGGGTTATTTTTGGTAAATATGTACATCGCGTTGTGGGAACGGAATACTAATGCCTTCAGCATCAAAGCGTATTTTCACTGCACGAGTAATATCCCAGTAAACCTCCCAGTAATCATCAGGGTTAACCCAGGGCCTGACAACAAAGTCGACTGAAGATTCACCTAATGTGTGCAGTTTTACAATTGGTTCTGGATGTTCTTGCACCTTAGGGTGTTGCTCAACAATACTTTTTAAAATGGTTTCAGCATGTTCAACATTGTCGCTGTAACTAATACCAAAAATCATGTCTACGCGGCGCTGATGCTCGGCAGTAATATTGTTAATGGTATCGCCCCAAATTTTATTGTTTGGCACAATCAAGCGTTGGTTATCGAGGGTTTTGATGGTTGTTGATACTAAGCTCATGTGACTCACACGACCGGTAACATTGGCTGCATTAATTAGATCACCGACATCAAATGGACGATAGATTAAGATCATCATCCCAGATGCAAAGTTTGATAATGTGTCTTGTAATGCAAAACCAATAATCACACCGGCAATACCAAAACCAGCGAGCAAAGGCCCAAGCTCAAACCCGAGCTGTGATAAGGCAATTAATAATCCTAATGCAAATACCACCTTACTGGACAAGGAAATAAAGAAGTCTTGCAGTAATTGGCTAAATTGTAATTTTGATGCTTTTACTGTTTTCGAGATAATTTTGGTGACAATTTTGGCCACTAAACTGGCTAAAAATAAAATAAATACAAAGACTAAAATTTTGAAGGTTAAGCTAGGACCATTATTAATGGTTTGATCTTTGATGACGTTAAGCCAGCCTTGCAGCAGATTAGACGCGACACTGAAGTTCAATACATCTTGTGTGATATCACCTGACACGCTAAACAAGGTTTGTTTAAAAGCCGTGACATCTTGGCCTAGTGTTTCGAGCATTCCCGCTGATACAGCTAGGCTTGAGCTACTTTGATCTAAACGTTCTTTTAGTGCCATCACCTCTGCTTTTTGTTCGGCAGTGATATCGGCCCCAGCGCTTTCAGCTTCTGAAACGGCTTTTTGTAATTCATCTTGTGTGTAATGCACTAAACTGTCGAAATGATCGGCGCGTTTGAGCATAAAATCGGTTAATTTCTGTTGTTGAATACTGACATCCATATTCAAGGTTTTAGCCCATTGCAGCGAGGTTAATTGTGCCTTGAGATAGTGGTCTCGTTCAAATTCTCGTTGTGAGATAGCTAAGACAACCTTACTTTCATCACCTTGCTTGATATCAAGACGCATAAGCATAATTTGATCGTCTAAATAACTCCCTACACTGTTTAAAAAATCCAGCTGACTTTGAACTAAAGTGATTAGGTATTGCGGGTTTTCATCTGGAGTTTTGATCAACTGCGCAATTATATCGCGTAATTCAGATGACTTGTTCTTGATCCTATATTCAGTAAAGTTACGTAATTCACCTTTTGCCTTAAACAGTAGGCGGGTATCTTGATCAATTGTTTGTTGTAATCGGCTGATTTTATTTTGAGTGTCGGTTAACTGACTGGTGGTGACAATCGGTGCTGTTGCATCTTGTTCTGCGCTAGCTGTTGGCGACATAAACACCACTAAGGTGAATAATATCGTAAATAAAATCCGTAGCATGAAAGGTCGTCCTTTGGCGTTGAGTTGTGCCTATAATAGTGGAAAACGCCTATAGTAGCCAAGTACAGCAATTCTTAGGGTTATTTGTTACACTTGCCGCCATTATTGAACTGAGGAAATTATCATGTCGCTGCAATGTGCTCATTGCTATAAATCTTTTTCAATTGCGAAGGTCAATGACAGTCGTGGTAAAGGTTTGTCGGTTGAGGTGCAATGCCCTCATTGTGCTGCATGGCTTGGGCATAACAAGTTGTTATCAATTGCTAAGATGTTTGGGTTTTATGGTGGTGTAGTTGCCGCTGTAGTCGGTTATTTTTTTGACAATGTAGCGTCGATCACCACGCCATTGATTATATTAGCGGTTATCATTGTTGGTTTATCGCATATTATGGACCATTTACAGCTGATCGAAGCCCCTGAAAATGATCCTAGTACAGAACCTGGTGCAAAATAGGTTAATTCACCTCAATCACTTGGCTTTCTAATGAGGCTTCAACGTAGTAAATACCGCCTAGTACAACAACAGCAACAATGGCTATTACTAAAATGATGCCAATGTTTTCACGAATAAATAGTGCCATGGTGTTTGTCCTGTAATGATGATGTTTACTCATGCATTATGTTATGGGTAATAGCTTAAGACTATCTTAAAAATAACGACTTAGTTATTTGTCGGTAGTTTATGATTTTACTGTCAATATGTCGCCATGATTTATCACAATCTAAGTGTTGCTTTTTATTGGTGGTCTTTTACACTAATGGCCACTTTTATTAACCTGATGGATTTTTACTGGTGAGTTCCCGCATCAAAATAAAACAAACTATCGCAATCTGGCTTAGTGCCATTTTGATTGTGTTGTCTGTTGCTGCGTCAGCCCATTCAGTTAGACATCTCGATGACGGTGTAAAAAATCACTGTACCTTGTGTTTTCACCAACTTCATCTTAATAAAACCCTGCAGTTTTCCAGTTTTGTGTTTGCCGTTACTAAGCAAACTTTTGAACTTCAGCAGTATACTCTACCTCCTTTCTCATCGGTTTTTCATCGCTATTACCACAGTCGCGCGCCACCACAATCCCTGTAATTCAACACATACATTTATTAATTTTTCCGTTATCGGATAGTTCATATTGAACAGCGATAGGCGGATATTTGTTGTATTTTGGAGATTTTATGTCTGCGTTAAACACCCGTGTGTCAATTTTAGCATTAGCTTGTGCTGTGAGTTCTTATTCTGTCATGGCAGAAGATTCTAGTTTAACCAACCCTAATATAAGTGCAGTGCTCGATGGTTACTATCAAACAGGTGACCGACCATTAGCTGAGCGTGCAGAAGGTTTTGGTTTAGGTGAAACTGAGTTGGCCTTGAGTGCCAATATTGATGAAATGTTTTACGGTAAAGTGACCGCCATTATTGAGTCACATGACGGTGAAACAGAGCTTAATTTAGAAGAAGCCTTTATTCAAACATTAGCTATGCCTTATGGTTTATCGGTTCGTGCAGGTCGTTTTTTATCTGACATTGGCTATTTAAATAACCAACATTTACACACAGACTCATTTTCTGATCGTCCAGCTGCTTACCGTGCATTTTTAGGCGGACATTATTTTGATGATGGTATTCGTTTAAACTATGTCGCGCCAACCGATCTCTACTGGACTCTGGGTGTCGAAGCGTTTAAGGGAGAAAGTTTACGTGCTGCGGATGCACATGGTGAGCGCGATTTTGATAACCTTGGGGTGTACAGTGCGTTAACCAAGATGGGGGGTGATATTGGTATAGAAAGTTCTTGGCAGTTAGGCTTAAGTTATCTTCGCAATCAAAATGGTCAAGCTTATGCCGAAGATGAGCATAATGAGGAAGAAGAGGGGCATGATGAAGAACATGCTGGACATAGCCATAGTGCTTCTTATACAGGTAAAAACACCTACATTGCTGATGTTGTTTATAAGTGGGCACCTAATGGTAACTACAAATACCAAAATTTAACTGTCAGTGGTGAATATTTTAGAGTAACTGATATTTTTGCTATGGAACCTGGTCATATTGTTGAGGCCGACCATGAAGATATTAGTAGTGATGACTATCACCAGGGCTGGTATGTCAGTAGTGTGTATCAATTTTCTCCTCGTTGGTCTGCTGGGATTCGTTATGGTCAAGTGGATACTTATGAAGTCCATGGCGATCACCTTCATCCACAACAATTGAAAGAGTCAGAAGTCAGTTTAGCATGGCACAGTAGTCATTTTTCGACAGTGCGCTTGCAATACACTCATCAGACTGGGACTAATTTCGATGGTTTTGAAGATGATAATATCCTTACTTTACAATATGTCATGTCATTAGGAGCTCACGGTGCGCATCAATACTAAATTGCTTTTAGCAGTGGCTTCAATGTCACTGCTGTTTACCGCGACAGCACAAGCGGAACTCAATGTGTTTGCATGTGAACCTGAATATGCAGCACTGACATTAGCGCTAGCACCCGATGCAAAAGTGTATTCGGCAACAACAGCGATGCAAGATCCACATCAAGTACAAGCAAGACCAAGCCTGATTGCGAAGATGCGTCAAGCTGATGTAGTGGTTTGTGCAGGGGCAGACTTAGAAATAGGTTGGCTGCCTATGCTGCAAATGAAGTCGGCTAATCCTCAGGTTAGGTCGACGGATAAGGGCTTATTTTTTGCTGCAGAGCATATTGATACCTTGGATAAGTTAGCCTCAGTGGATCGTTCAATGGGCGACGTTCATGCAAAGGGAAATCCCCATTTGCATCTAGATCCGCAGCGGATGTTAATAGTTGCACAGGCCTTGAGTACCAAATTTACTCAAATCGATCCTGACAATGCCAGTCTTTATCGCCAGTCGTTGGCCGATTTTAGTCAAGCTTGGCAAGCTAAAATACCGCAATGGCAACAGCAGGCTAAGGATTTAGCTGGTAAGAAGGTTATCGCCTACCATTCAAGCTTTCGTTATTTGTTCAAATGGATTGGCATTGAGCAAGTCGCCGATCTCGAGCCCAAGCCAGGTATCGCACCTACGAGTAGCCATTTAGCCTCTTTGCTTACTCGTGCGGAAAAAGGCGATGTAATGGCGATTATTGTGGCGTCATACCAAGATGAGCGTGGGGCAAAATGGTTAGGCGAACGCGCTAATCTGCCAGTATTGGTGCTACCGATATCGGTGGGTGGCAACGAAGAGAGTAAAGACCTGATTAGCTTATACGACAGCATACTTAGCCTATTGAATAAGGTGAAATAACACTATGTTTGATGTTGAGTTACTGTCTATCTTGTTGCCTGCGTTAGCGGCAGGGTTATTGGTATTATCAACCCATGTGCTGTTAGGTCAACAAGTGCTTAAGCGTGGCATTATCTTTATTGATTTGGCTATTGCTCAAGTTGCAGCCTTAGGGGCGATAGTATCGCACATTGATCATAGGCTAGAGGATTTACCCTATGCCCATGTGTGGATGCCTGCGTTGTTTGCTCTAGGCGGTGCAGGCATTATTGCTTGGATGGCAAAGCGGTTAGTCGGTGAGCTCGAGGCATTTATTGGCTGCTTTTATGTGCTCAGTGCGGTGGCGGCAATGTTGTTATTAGCCAACGACCCTCATGGTGCTGAGTTATTAAAGCAATTAATGTCGGGGCAAATATTGTGGGTGAGTTGGTCTCAGTTAGCACTACCGGCAGTGGTTTCTGCTGGTATTCTGGGGATTATTATCGCAAAACCGCAAATATTAGATGGTGCTGGGTTTTACTTTCTATTTGCCTTAGTGATTACTTTGTCGGTGGAACTCGTGGGAGTGTATTTAGTGTTTAGCACCCTAATTTTGCCGGCTTTGGCCTTAAACCAATATCATGGTAAACCCAAACTCGCTTTGGCGTATGGGGTCGGTATTGTGGGTTATATTGCTGGGTTGCTGTTGTCTGCTAGTTATGACTTACCCAGTGGTGCAGCCATAGTGGCAACATTAGCGTTAAGTGCATTTTTATTTAGAATGTTGCTAAAACTGCGATTGCCAGTATTAGCTGGTTAAGCCACTAATAATTAACTTGTTAACCCAATGGCTAATCTTTCATAGAAAGCTTGTTACTCTGCCCCTGCTCACAGGGGCAGAGTATTTCAGCGTACATATGTAAACAAAACGTTGAGTCCCTAGACTAGCATCGCTATACTGACGCCAATTTTATTGCAGGAGTATGCTGTGCTGCTTATCGCTCGTTCAATCATTCTCGCCGTGCTATTATTTTTAGCCTTTATATTTTCGGTTGTCATTTGCCTATTTCGGCCTATGCATCGCGACAATGTACATTTTGTGGCCCGTTTTTTTGGTTCCGTTGCGCCAGTATTGGGCATTAAAGTCATTAAACGTGTTCACTCTGCGAGTGCTACTCCGCAACCTTGTATTTACTTAGCTAATCATCAAAATAATTTTGATTTATTTACCCATACATCAGTGGTGCCTAAAGCGACAGTGAGCTTAGGTAAAAAAAGTTTGCTATGGATGCCGTTATTCGGGCAAATTTATTGGTTATCGGGCAATATTCTTATTGATCGTAAAAACCGTCATAGTGCGTTTGATACTATGGCGAAAACAGTCGATAAGATGAAAAATAAACTCCTGTCAGTGTGGATATTTCCTGAAGGAACTCGTTCTCGTGGTCGTGGATTATTACCCTTTAAAGTGGGTGCTTTTCACACTGCGATAGCTGCCCAAGCACCCATAGTACCAGTCTTAGCGTCTTGTCAGAATCATATAAACCTAAATCGTTGGAACAACGGTGTGGTGATTGTAGAAATGATGGCGCCAGTAGCCACGGCAGGTTTAGATAAAAATGATGTGAAAGCATTAAATGCTAAAGTGCATCAATTAATGTCAGCACGTTTGGTCGAATTGAATAAAGAAGCACAAGCATTAATGCTACAAGCGCAATAATATTGTTATCGGTCGCCTAACATCGCTCATAAACTCGCAACTTGTGTCAGTTTGGGTATAATTGAATAAATTTTTACAGGTCCTATTTACGGAGTAATCCATGTCTGTTGAGCGTCAGTTAAAAGAACAATTTGCTGAAAATCTTGAAATTGTTGATGCCTTACTTGCCGATGGTTCAGAGCCTGATGCGGAATATACTATTGAACATCATTTTTCTGCGACCAATTTTGATCGTTTAGAAAAAGCCGCTGTTGACGCATTTAAACTCGGTTTTGAAGTGAACGATGCCGAAGAAATGGAGCTTGAAGATGGCTCGATTATTTTCTGTTTTGATGCTATCGCTAAGCATAAGTTAGAAGTGCCTTTATTGGATAAAGCCTGTGAACAGTTAATTCAACTCGCCGCCAAGCAAAAAGTAGACTATGACGGTTGGGGAACTTACTTTGTTGGTGATGAAGTTGAAGGCGACGAAGAAGACGATGAATTTGAAGATGATGAATACGAAGATGACAATGACTCAGATGATAAATTTCACTAAGTAATCATTTGCTGAATACCGTAAAAAACGCTCATCCATGATGAGCGTTTTTTTATGGCTGAATAGCAATTATTGATAACCTATTATTTATTAATAACGCTTTGATTACGACCTTGTTGTTTAGCAAGATATAGTGCTTTATCTGCACCGGATAACCAGGTAGAGCTATTGTCTATTTCTGAATCTAAATCATTAATCCCTATACTTATAGTGACTTTTATCAGGCGATTTTCGAATGCTATTTCAGATTCTTCAATGCGTTTTCGTAACCGTTCGGTAAAGTTCAGTGCATCTTCGGCTGTGGTTTTAGATAACACCACGCCAAACTCTTCACCACCATAACGGCCGGCACAGTCGGTTTCACGTAATGCTTGTTTTAACAGATAAGCGATATGTTGGATAACTTTATCGCCAGCAGGGTGACCATACTTGTCGTTAATCAGTTTGAAATTATCGATATCAATCATGACTAAAGATGCCGCATCACCGTAACGTGAATAGCGATCAAACTCTTTTTCCATACAATCTTGCCAGTGGCGACGGTTATGTAGCTGGGTTAAGCCATCGGTTTGGCTTAATTGCTCCAGTTGCTCATTGGCCGATTTTAATTGCAGTTTATTTACCGCTATATCGGTTACATCATAGACAATAATACTGATGTGGGTGATTTGCCCTGTTAATGACGCTAATGGCAGTAAGGTAATGTTCTGATACATAAAATCAGCTCGTCCCGTTACTGGCCGATAGTTTTTAAACTTGAATACGTATGGACGTTGTTCCCAACTAATAAAAGTGCGATTTTTTAATACAAATACCGATTCCATTTTTTTCTTCAGCCAATCAGCCTGTAAATCTGGAAACTGTTCGAACAGATTTTTACCCTTAATGGAGTTCGGTGATACGCCGCTGTGGTTTTCCATAAAACCATTCCAAAGCTGGATATTATAGTCGCGATCGAGCACAACTAAGCCTACCTCAATGGTTTGCACCATATCGATTAGCCAGTGAAGCTCATTCATCGCACTTTGGTCATTTGACATAAAGAGTATCCAACATTAATCGAGTAAGTAGCCAAGCTTATAGTTAAGCGTAGGAATAGAGTCTTCAGTAAACAGCAGCAAAAGATCACATTGAATATTGTAATCTTCGATTCGATAGTTGATTTCCATCGCTAGAGTTCGTTGCCATTTGTCTGAGTTGTCGTGAATGAGTTCATTGACGCTGCAATGTCTGCCAAGTACAACTGGATGTGCCTGACTGAATTTCATGTCAAGTTGTTCAGATATACCATTTAGAAATGCTCCTATGAGCACGTTACCGGTATCCATCATCACTTCTATTTCTGTGGTGATGTCTTCTGGATTATCTAAGCCCATCAATTTGGCCATGTCTTCAAAGCTAGAGTCATGGAACAGCAATAACGCTTCACCAGCGATTCCTGCACCAATAAATCCTTGGCACAGCCCTGATACAGTTGAGTTTCGCTCGGTGGCTTTTAAGGCCATGGTTAATTCACTAACTTCTAGCACGTTCACATTTGGGATTGGTAATAATACAAATACATCTAAAAGCTTAGCGAGTAAGTCTGCGGCTCTACCCATAGCGACGTTAGCGATTTCTTGGCATGCGTCACGCATATCAACTTTCATCATTGGAGTGTCGTCAGCTTTATTACCCTGAGTAAGGGTTAAAATGCCGTACTCTTGTAAAATATGGCTGATAGCTTCTGCACTAACGGGTTTTTGAATAAAGTCCAGAGCTCCTAAAGCTTTGACTCGCTCATGGGCCTTAATTTGAATATCACCTGACACCACAATGATCAGCGCGGGTAAATCTTGCTGTTGTACCGCTTGGAGTACTTCATAACCATCCATCACCGGCATGTTGAGATCGAGAAAGACAATCTCACCTTTACCTGCGCGAATGACCTCAAGCCCTTCGGCACCATTGGTGGCGTAGCTAATTTCAACGTCCCAGTCTTTGGGGAGAGTTCTTGCCATTTGTTTTCTGGCGAGTGCAGAGTCGTCGCATATTAATATTGGAATGGTCATTGTTGCGGGTCTTCCTTATTTCGCCTTTAAGAAAAAAACACTCATTTATGCAACCGCGAGTGGTATGAGGCGGATAGTTATAATTATAAGACTATTTACAGCGATTTTTTGTTCGTTAGCTCATTATACGTATTTGCTTACTATATTGATAACTTAGTTTTAACATTTAATTAAGTTGGTAACATTTGTATGGCTGTTACCACAATGTCATCAATGTCATATCAATCTGGCGTTATATTTCGTGTAGAAGCATGAAGATTGGATGGTTATGCCTAAATTAATACTGTATCAGGCTAACACTCAATGGAATATTGTTCAAAATAAAGCGTGGCAACATTTTGACCAATGCTGATTATTTGTCATGTTATTACTATTCGGCAGATAGTCCAGATATGTTAGTCTAAAAACTGGACTGACCAGTAATAGGGTGCTTTATGGAAAAAGAGTTAATTAAGTTCAGGGTTGAGCATGGTATTGCCCATGTTTGCCTAAACAGACCCAGTAAAATAAATGCGCTTAATGTTGAGATGTTTACCGCGATAGATGCGCTTATTAAGCAGATCAGAGCTGATAAACAGATTAATGCGGTGATTTTATCCGGCGCCGAAGGCAATTTCTGTTCAGGCTTAGATGTGAAGAGTGTGGCGAGTTCACCCACCAGTGCCTTGAAGCTATTATTTAAGTGGTTGCCAGGTAATGCAAACTTAGCTCAGCGGGTGTCTTTGGGCTGGCAGCGTTTACCGATTCCTGTTATTGCGGTGTTAGACGGCTGTTGTTATGGCGGTGGCACCCAAATAGCGCTAGGTGCTGATATTCGTATTGCCACGCCACATTGTAAGTTGTCGATAATGGAAGCAAAGTGGGGGCTTGTGCCAGATATGGCTGGTTTGGTGGCATTAAGACAAATTATGCCGAAAGACAAAGCGTTGATGTTGACCTATACCGCGGATATTTTAACTGCTGAGCAAGCGCTTGAGCTAGGTTTGGTGACTCAAATAAGTGATAACGCTTATGAGTATGCTACGGCATTAGCTCAAAAAATTATGCGTACTTCGCCCGATGCCAATGCCGCCATTAAACGCAGTATCAATCAAAGTTGGAGTGCCTCTGTACGCAGTTTATTAGCCCGGGAATCGTTGAGCCAAATTCGATTATTATTGGGGGAAAACCGGGTGATTGCTGCGATTAGACAAACTAAAAATCCACATAAGGCCTATCGCGTTCGTCAGTCTTGGTGGTAAGTAAATCGATTAGCACTAATGTATCGATGCAATGACTATCTACCGATAACGGTTCGGGAAAAGCCTTCAATTTGATTCAGGGCTTCTTCCCAGCCACTAGCATTGCTTAAATCTAAACTCATCTGATATTGGCGATAGTATCGAGCCGGTTTAACTTGATTGTAATTAAGTCGAGTAGTGGCTTGTTCAATCGAATTAGGGTGTGCATCAGCCGATTGAATATCGAGTATTGGAATCGACATAGTCACTAATTGCTCGGCAATTGATTTACGCTGACTTTGCGGATCGATTAAATATTCGTACTCGCGATAAGGGTTGATGATGACCAGTACATCTGGCGTAGGAATTTTTTTGTCATAGAGCAAATTGATGATCATGCCGGCGCTGTCATCAAGCACAATCATAATCTTTCCGCCAGGGAACAAACTGGTGGTTGCGGGTAATTGATTTAGGGCTTCATTTAGATTGGTTTGTTGAAAATTTCTCAGTTCAAGTAACTGAGATGATTCATATTTAGGAACGCTTTTGTCACTACTTAATTGTAATTGTTCTGTGCCTGCTTTAGTAATTTCTTCAGGTTTAGTGGCATAGTTTGGTCGATATAAGCCTTTTGCTGGTGTGAGGCTAATACTCGCCCAGCCGAGGCTATTAATATTAGTCCGCAGATAGCTAGCTAAACCCGCGGCATCTGCATCTGTGTCTGACGCGGCCACAATCACCGCCGAGCCAAAGTGTTTTTTACTCTGCCAAGACCGGACCAGAATCTCACTTTGTTTACCGTCAATAGTGATAAATTTTATTTCATCAGCAGATAGGTAAGCATAAGGTTGCTGCGCTTTTACGCTCGGCATGGCCATTAATAAGCTTACTGTTACGATTAATAACAGACTTAGTCGTCCTAATTGCACCATAACCTCTCAGTAAAAAACACTTAATATGATTAGCTTAATGTATAACGATGAGTAAAAACAATGCCCTGATAAACAGGGCATTTTTTACACGACATTATTGCTACAACGAGTTAAGCGTTATACGTGGCTAACAAGCACCATACGTATTGCATCAAGCTGTAATTGACTGTTGTCCATGTAGCCCGTTAATTCGACCATTTGATTACGAATATATTCTAGTTCGTCTTCACGAATGTTCGGATTAACTGCTTTTAAGGCTTCTAGTCTTTCTAATTCGCCAGTGAGTTGCTGAGTCATTTTAGCGCGGCCATCGACCACTAACTGTGCTAGCGATTGCTTGGCAAACTCTTCACCTTTGGCCAATAAAGGGTGCAAAATAGGCTGCGATGCATTAACAAGCTTACTGGAAATATGACGGTTAACCGCACTAAGTTGCTTATCAAAGCTGGCATAATCCACTTTGTCTGCCATGTTTAAGCCATTTTTATCCAGCAACACTCTAATAGGAGTGGGTGGTAAATAACGGTACAGCTGACTCGCCTTTGGCGCCGAAGCATCGGCCATGTAAATCAATTCTAAAAACAGGGTACCTGCAGGTAACGCCTTATTTTTTAGAATGGCCACACTGGTGGTGCCGGTATCTGAGCCGGTGATTAAATCTAAGCCAGTTTGTACTAAAGGGTGCTCTTGTGAAATAAAGGCAATGTCATCACGTGCCAACGCCGTGGTGCGATCGAAGGTGACTGTGATGCCATCTTCATGCAGTCCAGGATACGTTGGGAACATCATGTGTTCACTAGGGCGCAAGATAATCGAGTTTTCACCACGATCTTCTTGATCAACACCAATAATGTCCCATAAACGGATCACTGAACCGATTAGATGGATATCATTATCACTGTCTGACAAGCGTTTAATTAACGCATTAGCACGCTCGCCGCCATGAGAGTTGATCTCTAGCAGTTTATCGCGGCCTTGCTCCATTGCTTGCTTAAGCTCTTTGTAGCGATGCTGAGTATGATTGAGTAATTGGGTCATTATCTCTTCATCATCGTCGCACAGCACGTTAATCAGCTCATCAGCAAATTCGTTAAATAACACATGTCCGCTCGGGCAAGTGAGTTCAAACGCATTCAATCCTTGATGATACCAACGCATTAATCTTTCTTGGGCGGTATCGCGCAGGTAAGGTAAATGAATTTGAATATCGTTTAGCTGACCAATACGATCTAAACGGCCAATCCGCTGCTCTAGTAAGTCAGGGTTAAGCGGCAAATCGAACAGTACTAGGTGGCTAGCAAATTGGAAATTGCGACCTTCAGAACCGATTTCAGAACAAATTAATGCCTGAGCACCGCCTTCTTCTTGGGCAAAATACGCCCCGGCTTTGTCACGTTCAATAATCGACATTTCTTCATGAAAAACCGTTGCCTGAATACCTTCGCGAGTACGTAATGCTTCTTCAAGACTTAAAGCCGTTTCAGCTTGGCTGGCAATAATCAGTACTTTTTTGCTGCGGTGAGACTTTAAAAACTCAATTAACCAATCTACTCGAGGATCAAATTTCCACCAACTGGCACTGTCGCTTTCAAAAGCTTGATATAGTTTTTCAGGGCTCAATGCCTGAGCGGCTTTATCTTGTGGTTGTTTGGCGCTGCCCATCATGGCATTGACACGTTCCGCAGTAACGTATTGTGCTGGCATGTCTTGTGGATAGGCATTAAACAAACGCTTGGGAAAGCCTTTCACTGAGGCGCGACTGTTACGATAAAGAACGCGGCCGGTACCATGACGATCGAGTAATTCTTGCAGTAATTCTTGACGTGCCGCTTGCTGTGATTCGGCATCAACATCCTTTGACTGGATCAAGCGGATACTTGGCTCGATGTCTTTTTCGCTCAGCAATTCGGTTAAGCTATTAATGGCGCTGTCGGGTAATTTACTGTCTTTACTTAATGCTTCAGCCGCTTCTGCCACATCCTTATAGCTTGATTCTTCTGCTAAAAAAGCATCGTAGTCATAAAAACGATCTGGGTCGAGTAGGCGCAAACGAGCAAAGTGACTTTGATGGCCCAGTTGATCTGGTGTTGCAGTTAATAGCAATACGCCAGGGACGACTTCACTTAACGCTTCAACGATTTTATAGGCGCGGCTTGGCGCATCTTCTGACCATTCTAAATGGTGAGCTTCATCGACAACCATTAAGTCCCAATCGGCATCGACAGCTTGTTCAAGACGTTTTTTCTTACGCAATAAATCAAGTGAACAAATAACCAATTGTTCGGTATAGAACGGATTATCATTGTCGGCATAAGCTTCAACACAACGATCTTCATCAAATACTGAAAAACGTAAATTAAAGCGACGTAACATTTCAACTAACCACTGGTGACGTAGCGTATCGGGTACGATAATTAAAATGCGTTCAGCACGACCAGTGAGTAACTGCTGATGAATAATTAAACCCGCTTCAATGGTTTTACCTAACCCTACTTCATCGGCCAATAATACTCGCGGCGCATAGCGACTACCGACTTCATGAGCAATCCATTGTTGGTGAGCAATTAAGCCTACTCGTGGGCCTTGCTGACCGAGTAAGTCTGATGTGGCTAATTTGTGGCGTAATAACTGACATTGGTAACGTACACCAAAGCGTTCTAAGCGATCAATTTGACCAGCAAATAAACGGTCTTGGGGCTTATTGAAACGAATATTGTGGTTCAGCATCGTCTCACGAAGACTGACCTTTTCTTTGGTTTCGCTGTGGATCCCGTGATAAATCACCAATTGATTTTTTTCTTCAAGCTCTTCAATGGTGATACTCCAACCTTCACCGCTTTCGACAGTGTCTCCGGGGTTAAAAATAACCCGGGTTAAGGGAGCTTCACTGCGAGAAAACATCCGGTTTTCTCCAGTGGCAGGAAATAGCAGCGTAACCATGCGGCCTTCAACTTGAACGACTGTTCCTAATCCGAGTTCTGACTCGGTATCACTTATCCAGCGTTGACCTAAGGCAAACGGCATCTTCTACTCTCATTTATTGCGTGAAACAAAAAAGGGGGCGTATGTTAAACCAAACCCATCCAGATTGAAATTCTAGCATTGATTTATCGTGTAGATGTTCATTTTTACACCATCTTGACATGTTAGCGTCACATTGACGTCATAGTGTGAAACAAAGGCGTTAATGATGACATTGAGTTTTTCTTCAGCCAGTGGCATATTTTATGAAGGCAGCATTGTTATGGCAATGGCCTGTTTTCAATAAAGACTTTAATTATCCCTTTAATGTTATACGTTTAGCTAAGTGATACTGATTCTATTCATTGAGAGCACTCTGGAGGCACCATGCAACAAGACGACAAAAAGTTGTTTGTACTGGATACCAACGTGTTACTGCATGAACCTTTAGCGATATATTCGTTTAAAGAACATGACGTAATTATTCCCATGACTGTGTTAGAAGAGCTCGACAGTATTAAGGACAGGAAGCGAGATGTGAGTCGTGATGCTCGGGTTGCCATACGAGCATTAGAAGATATTTTGGGGGGACCCACTACTCCGGAGCAAATTTTAAAAGGCGTTCCATTACCTACACGCGAGGAGCATGCTGAGGTATCGGGGCATTTATCGATTTTTCCTGATCATCAAATAGAATTTATTATCGGCTCACTCCCGGGCGATAATAACGATAACCGCATTATTAATACCGCGCTGCATTTACAAAAACTTCATTTTCCCCGCACCGTAGTGCTCGTTACCAAAGACATTAACATGCGCTTAAAGGCCAAAGGCGCGGGTATTGAGCGAGTAGAAGATTATCGTACTGATCAATTGATTGATGATGTGCGCTTTCTTGCTAAAGGCTTTTACCAGTTCCCGGGTGATTTTTGGCAAAATATCGATAAAGTCTCTACCGATCGCAAAGACCGCCATACGGTTCATCAAGTACCATTGGAGCATCTTGGTAATGAAAATTTTTATCTTAATCAGTATTTAATTGACGACAGTTCCGATTTTTGCGGCCGTGTTGCCAGTAAAACAGATCAATACCTAGAGATCATTGATCGTGGCCGCGATCGCTTATTGCATCATCAAGCTTGGGGGGTTAAACCGAAGAATATTTATCAAGGCATGGCACTTGATGCCTTGCTGGATCCTGACATCGAACTGATTATTCTGACGGGGCCCGCTGGCTGCGGTAAAACACTATTAGCCATGGCTGCTGCATTAGAGCTGGTGGTTGAGCGTAAACGTTACGACAAAATCATTGTAACTCGTAATACCCCCGAAATTGCTGAGTCGATAGGTTTTTTACCTGGCACCGAGGAAGAGAAGATGACTCCCTGGCTAGCCGCAATTACCGATACCTTAGAAGTACTCCACAAAAATGATGTTAACCCTAGCGGTAGCGTGAACTACATAATGGAAAAGGCCAACATTCAATTTAAGTCGATTAACTTTATGCGTGGTCGCTCGATTCAAAACTCAGTGGTCATTTTAGATGAATGCCAAAATCTCACCGCATCACAAATTAAGACCATGATCACTCGAATGGGTGAGGGTACTAAGCTTATCTGCAGTGGTAATTTAGCCCAAATAGATTCGACTTACTTAACCGCAGTGACGTCAGGCTTAACCTACATAGTCGAGCGTTTTAAAGACTTTGAAGGCAGCGCTAATATTTATCTCAATGGTGTGGTTCGTTCACGATTAGCTGAATTTGCTGAGGAGCATCTGTAATCGGTTAACCAATAGAAAGCGTTATCTGCACCAAAGAAGCTGATATTCTCATACATACATAAGGTTACATTGGGTAACCTTATGTATTATCACTCTTTTAAATAAGTCTTAAGGTCTGTGATGTTTACTGGCCGCAGGTTGGGCAAGTCCCTTGGGCTATTAATACATGTGCTTGAGCTTATGTTCCTGATATCATAATCAATAGTTTTATATTACCGAATTTTTTGGTGTTATTCGTTCGACAGCGGGTCTTTTTTTACGCTGTATCAAGGGTGGTTAATGAAACCGACTGAGCCAGATTTACAACTAAAATCTCCTATTCAACGTAATTATAACCGAGCGGTGTTCTACACTTATATCGGGGTAATTGTGATGGCGTTACTGACGGCAGGCATTATGTTTGAACGTCAAAAAGAGCAGCAAATTCAACAGCGAGAAGAGCAGGTTGCCCGTCATGTTATGCAAATCGACTTATTGCTCGAGTCGAGTATTCGCGCCGTGAAAAGTTTACGTGATGTGGCTGTTGATCATCTACGCTTAGGTGAGTTTGTGCGTAAACAACGCTTACCAGAATATGAAAAGTTTAACGAAGATGGCCAGTATTTTACCTTAGAACCCAATTACGCTAACAGCGGCTTGCCATTTACTAACATGGGCAGGATTACTGGTGCGGGCTCACTAGAAGGACGTAGTGAGAGCTTCTACCAAGAGTTGGAAATGCTGTTTGAACTATCATTATCTTTCCCCGTTGCCAAAGAAGCAGCCCCTAAAGCCTCATCAATTTATTATATTTCTAAACGTCGAATGATGTCATTTTACCCATGGGAAAGTAATGACTTACGCTTTAGAGATGAATTACTCAATAAGAAACAGTTTCAATTATCGACCCCTTCAATGAACCCGCAACGCAGCGTATTTTGGAGTGAGGCCTACATTGACTCAGCCCACCAAGGCTTAATTACTACGCTAGGTTTACCGGTATATTTAGACGATGAGTTTATTGGTTCAATTAATTTAGACATGACCTTGTCGTCGTTAGATAAGCAAATTCGTACTTACTTTAAAATGCCTGGTACGGTGATTTTGCTTGATCAGCAAAACAATATTTTATCTCACAGTGACTTTGATTCTAATGAGATGAATAAGGTTTATCACATTAGCCAGCGCATTCCGGCAGAGTTACATTCGTTGTCTGAATCTGAGTTATTTGATGCCCACGAAGGCATTTTACGTAACGGCTATTATATTCACAGCGTTGCACTGCATAACGCCCCATGGCGCTTGCTGTATTTGCAAGATGAAGATGATTTATTTAAAGATTCGTGGGACAAGCTGCAACTGAGCTTTTTGTTAGTGGTGTTGGCCTTGTCACTGCTGGTCACTATTGTGCATTGGCAAACGCGTCGTGCATTCGTTAGCCCAGCTTCACGCTTGCTAACACACTTGGAAGCGTGTTCTCAAACACCAATTAGACCGCCGGAAAAAATGACTCATGGCTGGGAGCCGTGGTTTGCACTGGTGAGCCGTATTTTTGAAGAAAACCGCCAATATACTCATCATCTAGCCGAACAAAATAAACGCCTAGATAATTTAGTGGCGCGCCGAACTCAGCGTTTACGTGAAACGACTGAGCGCCGTGAACGTGAATTTGCACTACTGCGGTCATTAATCGACTCAATCCCTGAAGCGATTGTGTTTAAAGACAAAGAGGGTAAATATTTAGGCTGTAACAAATCAGCAGAAAGAATGCTGGGTTACCGCGAAAATGAGATTATTGGCTTAACCTCATCAGAAGTGGTTAGCCCAGAGCAGGGCCAGCGCATTGGTGAGGAAGATAACAAAGTATTGACCCAACAGCATTCATTACGTTACCAAGAGCGGGTAAATATTGAAGGTAAACCAGTATTACTCGATACCTTTAAACTGCCATTTTATAATCGCCGTGGCGACCTATTAGGTTTGATTTCCGTTTGGCGTGATATTACTCGTGAGTACGAGGCAGCTGAACAATTGCGGATGTCTGAGCAACGTTATCATCTTGCTATGGATGCGGTAGAAGATGGATTGTGGGATTGGTACATTGATTCGGAACAGATTATTTGTAATCCCGCCTTCTATTCGATGTTGGGTTATCAAGCCCATGAATTTCCGCCATTACTCGAATCAATCGATGAATTGTATCATCCTGACGATCGTGACCGGGTGCAGGAATATCGCTCTCAGTATGTGCGTGATCCGGTTGGTACTTATGAAATTGAGTTCAGAATGCGCGGTAAAAATGGCCAGTATTACTGGGTGTTATCCCGAGGTCGCGCCGTCGAATTTTCTGAGGACGGTTGCAGTAAGCGGATGCTAGGTACTCACAAAGACATTACCCGTCAGAAGAGTAACGAAGTGGCCTTGCTCGAAGCCAAACAAGATGCTGAATTGGCCAATATGTATAAGAGTGAGTTTTTGGCTAACATGAGTCATGAAATTCGCACGCCAATGAACGCGATTATTGGCATGCTGCAGTTGGCGCAACGGACTAATTTAACCCCGCAACAGCAAGATTACCTTCATAAAGCTGGCTTCTCGGCGCAGTCGTTATTGCGCATTATCAACGATATTCTAGATTTTTCTAAAATCGAAGCCGGTAAATTAGAGTTAGAAAGAGTCGCTTTCCCGCTGGATAAAGTGCTTGATCATGTTATTGATATTAATGCCATGAAAGCGCAAGAAAAAGGCGTTGAATTACTGCTGTATGCGCCTGTCACCGCAGGACTTATCCTGTACGGCGATCCGCTACGTTTAGGCCAAGTCATCGTTAATTTATTGTCTAATGCGGTTAAATTTACCCAAACGGGTGAAGTTGAGCTGGGTTGTGAAGATGTGGGTGAGCGTGACGACCGCATTACCATGAAGTTTTGGGTACGCGATACCGGTATTGGGATCAGTAAAGATCAACAAGCAATGCTGTTTGATGCCTTTTCACAAGCCGATGGTTCAACCACACGTAAATATGGCGGCACTGGCTTAGGTTTATCGATCAGTAAACATTTAGTGTCGATGATGGGCGGCACCATGCAAGTAGAGTCCGAGCTAGGATCGGGCAGTACCTTCAGTTTTACCATTAGCTTTGAAATTGCCGAAGAACAAGTCGTCGAGCCATTAGTGGTGCCAGAACAATTAAATAATCTCACTACACTGGTGGTTGATGACAACCCAAGTGCATTACAGATTTACTCTACATTAATGACAGATTTCAGCTTTGGAGTGAATACCGCCGACAGCGGCCAAAAGGCTCTGGAGATTTTACGTAAAAAGCCGGTCGATTTATTATTGCTAGATTGGATGATGCCAGAAATGAACGGTTGTGACGTGATTAAAGCCGTTGATCAAATGATTGAAGACGGCAGCTTAGAAAAACGTCCGATTATTATTTTAATGACAGCTTATGCAGCAGAACCATTAGACCATGAATTACAAAAAGATTCTGTTTATGCAGTATTACAAAAACCGTTCAAAGCTTCGGCCTTGTTTGATGAAATTATTAATGCTTTTGCCAAAGAGCCAAAGCTTAATGCTATGCCGGTTATTATTGAAGCCGAACCTACTAAAGCATCCGGTTTAGTGCTATTGGTTGAAGATAACTTTATTAATCAACAAGTGGCATCTGAATTACTCAAAAGTGCCGGTTATGAAGTGGTGATTGCCGATAATGGCCAAGTGGCGTTAGATGTGATCGATTCTAAGCCGTTTGATGCCGTGTTAATGGACATTCAAATGCCAATAATGGATGGATTAACCGCTACCGCAGAATTACGAAAACGTTTTAGTAAAGAACAAATGCCGATTATTGCCATGACTGCCCATGCAATGTCCGGTGATAAAGAGAAAAGTTTAGCCGCAGGCATGAATGCCCATATCACTAAGCCAATTGTGCTTACTGAATTATTTGAAACCTTATCGCATTGGATTACATATAAACACAATCATAAAGACGAGTAGTCTTTTGACGATAGGACATTACCGACAAGGAGATTAATTATGGTCCGCCGTAGTATTTCATTGGCACTGTTGCTGGCGATTACGCCAGCAACATTATTTTCTACAGCCGCAATAGCGGCTAGCGACTCAGCCCAAACAATAATCAACAATGCTGAGGCTGCAACAGGCTTTATCAATCTATTTTACGATGCTAAATCCGCTGAGTTATACCTACAAGCAGATAAACTCAATCAACCCTTTTTATTGCTGACCAGCTTACCTCATGGTGTGGGTTCAAATGATATTGGTTTAGATCGTGGCCAATTAGGCCAAACCCGCATGGTGCAATTTGAACAGCACGGCCCTTTCATTATTTTAAAGCAGCTTAATCCTAATTTTCGCGCCTCTAGTGATAATGTCGCTGAACGCCAAGCGGTTACACAAGCCTTTGCTGAGTCGATTTTATGGCGCGGTAAAGTTGTGGCAGGTAAAACGGCAATCGTTGCAATTAATGACCTAGTGATTAATGATTTGCATGGTGTAACTGATGTGTTGGCGGCAACCAATCAAGGCACCTATAGCTTAGACCGCAGCCGTTCCGTCATTTTACCGCAAGGGATTAAATCGTTTGCACGAAATGCAGATGTTGATGTTAATTTAACCTTTACGGCTAGCAAATCGGGTAAGCAAGTTGAGCAAGTCACTCCAGACGGTAAAATGCTGTCTGTACGGGTGCGTTATTCATTTGTACAACTGCCAGAGGCCGGTTATCAAGCCCGCAATTATCATCCTATGAGCGGTTATTTGTCTGATCAATATGCCGATTATTCTACTGCGGTTGATCAACCGCTGATACAACGTCATTTATTACGCCACCGATTACAGAAGGTCACGCCTGGGGATGCGCCTAGCAAAGTGGTTAAGCCCATTGTGTATTACCTTGATCCCGGTGTACCAGAGCCGATCCGCAGCGCCTTACTCGAAGGCGCCCGCTGGTGGGAAACGGCCTTTACTGACGCTGGCTTTATCGATGGTTTTAAGGTGGAATTACTGCCCGAAGGTGCTGACCCTCAAGATGTGCGTTATAACATGATCCAATGGGTACATCGCGCCACCCGAGGCTGGTCATATGGCGCAGCGGTTACCGATCCGCGAACGGGTGAAATTATAAAAGGTAATGTCACTTTAGGCAGTTTGAGAGTTCGCCAAGATCACCTCATCGCTAGGGGACTTATTGCTGGATGGCCAGATCGTAAAGCCGCAGCCGACGCGGCAATGGCATTATCACTTGCTCGTATTCGTCAGTTAGCCGCGCATGAGGTGGGCCATACTTTAGGACTGGATCATAACTTTGCCGCGTCAACAAATGATGATGCCTCGGTGATGGATTATCCGCACCCATATGCCAGTATTCAAAACGATAAAATCGATATCGCCACCCCATATCGTGAAGGTATTGGTGAGTGGGATAAATACACCATAGCGTATGGTTATGGTGATATAAAACAAACGGATGCATTGTTAACATCGACCTTGACTAAAGGTTTTCGTTATATTGGTGAAGCAGATTCTCGCAGTGTTAGCGCCAGTAATGCATATGCCAGTTTATGGGATCGTGGTAACGATGCTGTTGCTGAGTTAGTGCGTTTAGAAACCGTGCGCCGTAAAGCGATTGACGATTTTAATTCAGATGCATTATTAGCCGATGAGCCCCATGGCGAATTAGCCGATGTGTTTGTGCCTATCTACTTGCTGACTCGTTATCAAATCGACGCCGCAGCAAAGTGGATCGGCGGAACAGATTACAGTTATCAACAAGTCGGCGCTGGTGTACGTTGGAATTATATTCGCCCTGAAATGCAATTTGCTGCACTCGATACCTTGTTGATGAGTTTGCAAACCAAGAGTTTATTAGTACCGAATAATGTATTGCAAGCTTTGGTTCCTAAAGCGGGAAACTATGCTAAAACCCGTGAAAGTTTTGGATCAAACTTAGGTGTGATTACCGATCCTGCTGCGATGGCTGAAGTCATGAGCCGTCATGTTGTGACTCAACTATTAGCGCCAGAGCGTTTAAATCGAGTCAGTCAGGCCTATATGGGCGATAGTCAGCAGCTGTCGGTGGTTAAATTAATTGATAAACTTGTTGGCGCAACCTTGTACCAAGATTTACCTAGTGGACAAGGTTTAGCAGAGCAAATGCGGGTGAACACTGTGGTGATTGATGGCCTATTAGCGACGTATCATAATCCTAAAACAGCCCCTGAAGTGAAAGCCCAGTTGGCGGCAAGAGTTGATTATATTATTAAGCAGCTTAAACGCCGCAGTAATCGTGGTAGCGATTATCAATCAGCACATTATGATTGGTTATTTCAAGGGATAACCAAAGGGATGGATGACTCAAGTTATCGACTTATTACTAAGCCTGTGGACATGCCACCTGGCTCGCCGATTTAACATAGCCCATTATTTTTACGGCAAATATTTTTAACGGCTAATAAAACGCGACCCTATCGGGTCGCGTTTTAGCTTGTGGCAGCTTTAAAACATGCTTGTTATGTGGTTAAAAATATTAAAGTGGATGATGGCATATAGTTTCATCACTCATTATGCGCAACTTGATGATCAATCTCTTTAGGGTTTTTAGGATAGAAGTTATCTGCTTTACGATCGATATGGCTAAATTGACGGGTATTCTTGTAGGGCAGTTTCATGAAGCCTGAAATCCCATGACCTTGAATTTTATTGGCATGAGCGATAATACGATCTAAACAGGCCCGAAACGAAGCTTGTTTACGTGGATTTAATAACCGTAAATAGCTATGAATTTTTAAGTGGTTTGGTAGCGCTTCAAAAATAATACAACCTGTATGATGTATTTGGTTTAACCAGCCAAGTTCTGTCATGATTTCAGCTGGTAGTTCTAAGTTTTCTTCTGGATCTTTACCGTCTTCAAAGTATGAATGCAGCCGAGATTTGTCTTCTAAAGTGGGCACATCACCGACTTCAAAAGGCATTTGCAGTTCACCGGTTATTTTATATTGGTGCTCGGTGCTTTTTCGCTCAAGATGCAAGGTATCTTTAGCATTGAAGAAACAAGCTTTAAATACTCCGATTCGTTTAATTCCCCGCGCCATAGTGACCATGTTATTCACCGCTAATATTAACGGTGCTTTGCTGTCGGGATCGTAAATGGCTAAATTGGAGTCAATAAATACCCCTGATTCTTGCCAATGGATCACGAGACCACCGACAATCGGATACTGTGCTAAACGGCCTACTGCAGCAATAAAGCCTTTTTCGGTATCAGCCATACCGGCCATAAAGTTACGATAATATTTATCCAGTTGCACATCATCCATTTTAGCAATGGGATCTTGAGTATTGTGCTCTTTTAAAAATGATTTTCGTGAACTATAACTCACGGTTTCAACCGTTTTTGAGCGCGGTTGGGCCCACACTGGAATGTCGGGGGTTAACGGCGGAGTCGATAATATCGGTAAATGCATTCTATGGCTGTGACGCAGACTTTTGAGGAAATAATCACCAGCAAGATTGCGCCGTTCTACATCGTCGCTGAGCATTGCATCGAGTGTTTTTGCCAGTTCTATGGGCAATCCTATGCTGGTGGCTGGAATGACTTTGGTGCCGAAACGACTGATTTGGCCTGATGCGAGTGCATACAGGGTTGCCGCTGCGCCTTGCTCGTCAAATCTTGGTGTTGATAATGCGCCACTCAGTTGCTCGTCACCAATAAAGTAAACATCTCCCATGCGAGCATTGGTATGCTGCTGATCGCTGGATAATAAGGACATAACATTGTCATCAACCGCGCGGTTGTGTTCATCTCGCTGAGCAAATACCGCAGACCCCCAATCGATTAATGATAGCTTGTCGGTTTCAATATCATAAACTAAGTTCGATGGCTTAATATCGCCGTGTACTAGAGGCTTGCCTTTGCGCAGATAATATAAAATATTAGCCAATTGCCTGGCAATACTCACCACCATTACAGGGGGTAAGGCACCTAATCGCTGACAAATTTTGTCTAAATCTTCGCCTTGAGCCCGCTCCATGACTAATATTCCCTGCTTACCTACGCGTTCAAATTTAATCGCTCCAGGCACGTTAGGATGATGCACTTGGCTGAGCATATAGGCTTCTTCTTCCAGCCTATCTTGAACACTTTGGGGTAAATTTACTCTTGAGAATTTAAACACATGCGACTGGTTAAACTCATTGACTCCTGCAAACACAAAACCATAAGCGCCTTTACCAATAAATTCAATTTGTTGATATCCCAGCTTGCTGAGCTGTTGCTTACACAGACGAACCCATGCTTTATGCTTACGGGCGTCATTAGCGCTTAGCAGATAGATAGACTGCTCTTCGTTAATATAAAAGTGCTGCAGCTGCGGTGTTTGCAAAGGTTAGCCTCCATTGACTGTTAACTCATTAAACCTTGATTAACCTTACGACGGCAAGTGCTGGTTATTTAAAACATGCGATTCCATTGATATATCATAAAGTCTATTTAACCTTTTTAGCTGCAAATCACTCAAAGAGCCCATATCAGTCGCTATTTTTAATTGATTAACAGCGGCTTCCTATCTAAAAAAATCCGATATGTAAACCTTGACCTATATCAAATCAAAATGAATCAACACTGGGTATTATGGTTGCAGCAGTTAATGAATGTTTTTTGTGAGAGGTTATATGCATAATATAAATAAAGCTGAATTAATTCAGTTGTTTAATTTTCCTCGGCAGCGAATTTTACAGTCTATGGAAGTGACCCATTGTCCTCATGCGGTATTTTTTAATCAAAGTGATGAGCAATGCATAACATGTCATCAGGGTGAAGAATGTGTGTGGATTAATCATAATGATGAAATGGTTGCACTTGAGTTGAAGTCAATCGACGAATTAAAGCAGCAATTATTAATCGCAGTTGATTACATCGATTCTAATTTAAGCCCACACCATATGTCGCGAAGAAAGTGCCAATGTGAAAACTGTCGTTGGTTAAGACAAGTACAAATGACTCTAGACGGCAAAGTTTAGGTCGCATATTGCTAAATCAGTAACGGCAGTTGCATCCCTTTTTTTTAGTCTTTAAAGTAGCCTGCACAACACTAGCAACTTGACTGAAGAATAGCATTATGGAACCCAGCTTTTGGCATGAAAAATGGCAATTACAACAAATCGGTTTTCATCTAAACCAAGTGAACCCATTTTTAGTAAAATATTGGCCGCATTTGGGCTTACCTGAAAATAGTGAGGTGTTTGTTCCTTTATGTGGTAAATCGTTAGATATGTTTTATTTGGCCGAACAGCGTCATACAGTGTTAGGCTGTGAATTAAGCTTAATCGCGGTAAAAGATTTTTTTACTGATAACGATATAGTGTATCAAGAGTCTCGTATTAATGATCACGCGGTATTCTCTGCCGAGCAAGTGACCTTATATCAAGGTGATATTTTTACTCTACCTTCCCAATTAACATCATCGATTAGCGGCTTTTATGATCGCGCGGCACTGATTGCTTGGCCTGAAGAAATGCGCCAACAGTATGTTCATACACTAGCTGCACTAGTGCCTGCTGATGTTAGTGGTTTACTCATTACCCTTGATTACCCACAAGAAACTCTAAAAGGACCACCGTTTGCTGTGAGTCCAACCTGGATTGAAACCTACTTAACAGCTTATTTTACGGTCGAATTACTTGAGTGTGCTGACGTGTTGGCCGATAACTCTAGGTTTGTTTATAAACAGGTGCCTTGGCTTAATGAAGCTGTGTATAAATTGACTCGAAAATCATAACAATGCCCCCAAAAACCTACCGATATACTCTGTAGGTTTTTTAGGTTCAATAGTTTGTTAAGTCATTGTAGTGGAGGGCATAAGGGTTATGCTCTAAGCGTTATCGGTGGACACAAATCGATTTCAGCGTAGGCATAAATTGCCGCTAAATGTGCCAGCTCACGGACCGAGTCTAGCTGTACAGGTAGAGTAAGAGCATAACTAAGGCCAAACCAAGGGTTAATAGTAACAGGCTAAGTCAGCTATTTTCTGTAGGCTACCACATGAATAATCAAAGGATCCGCAATGAATTTCAGTGATAAACCTGACCGCAGATGGTCAAAAGCCCATAAATGGGAAAAATACAAAGGTACAGATATATTGCCTATGTGGATTGCTGATACTGAGTTTCGCTGTGCAGAACCTATTTTGTCTGCCTTACATCAGCGCATTGATGATGGTCTGTTCGGTTATACCTCACCGGCTCACGATACCGATGCCTGTGAGGCCGTTGTGGCGTGGTGTCAACGTCAATATAACTGGAAGATTGATCCCAGTTGGCTAGTGTGGACTCCGGGTGTAGTGCCGGCGTTTAATGTGGCTATAAAAGCATATTGCCAAGCAGGGGATACGGTTATCGTACAAACACCCAATTATCCTCCTATATTAGCTGCAGCGGGTATTAATCATCTCAACCGAACCTGTATAGGCTCGATAAAAGTGGCAGGGCGCTGGACACTCGATTTTAATGCCTTAGAAGCGGCGGCCGCGGATCCTAAAGCCAGCTTATTTATTATGTGTAATCCAATGAATCCGCTTGGGACAGTCTTAAACCAAGCAGAACTCGACACAATTGCAGCAATCTGCACAAAGCATGGCGTCATGCTGTGTTCCGATGAAATACACTGTGATTTAATTTTAGATGACGTGCCACATTTACCTGCCAGTGCGCACCCAGAGTTGGCTGAGCATTCAGTGACATTGATGGCCGCGAGTAAAACCTTCAATATTGCGGGATTAGGTACGTCTTTTGCTATTATTCCCAACGCAAAATTAAGAGCCGCCTTTAACCATGCCGCCCGTGGAATTATGCCATCGGTCACTGTGACAGGCCTTACTGCCACCAATGCAGCCTTCAGACATTGTGATGAGTGGCATCAACAACAAGTGGCTTATTTAACAGAAAATCGCGATTATTTAGTCACTGAAATTAACAAAATCGACGGTTTAAAAGCTATCGCACCCGCGGCGACTTTTTTACTCTGGGTTGATGCCAGCGGGTTGCAAGTTACCGATACGCAAGCCTGGTGTGAAGCCAAAGGTGTCGGCCCATCAGCGGGCAAAGACTTTGGTGATAAAGACTGTTTTCGCTTGAACTTCGGTTGTTCACGAGATTATTTAGTCGAAGCCATTAAAAAACTGCAGGGCAGAGACGTTTAACCGCCGGCAAAACTTTTGTTTTTTTACGGGTAATATCAATATAAAGTAAAAAAATTGACCCTTCATCCAGTAGTTACTCGTATAAATGTAGAATAAGAATTAAGGGAACGTGTTCCACGATGACATTACCTATACAAAACGCTCAAGAAATGGCTAAACGATCGACAACGTTTGTTGACTCTGGATCATTGCGCAGAACCCCTAAGCTCAACAGTGGCACCGTGGATGATAAGCGCCAAGAAATAGCGCTTTACTTCACCAACACCTTTGATACCTATACGCAACTGTTTGATTGTTTGCGCGATGATGCCGGTTTTTATCAAAAACCTATCCCCTTGCGCCACCCGCTTATTTTCTATCTTGGGCATACGGCCACTTTTTTCATCAACAAGCTACTATTGGCAAAACTGATACCCGATAGGATTAATCCTCATATGGAATCAATTTTTGCGGTGGGTGTTGATGAAATGAGCTGGGATGATCTGTCTGAAGACAGTTATGACTGGCCCAGTGTTGCTGCGGTAAAAGACTATCGCGCTAAAGTACGTGCCACAGTATTAACATTAATTGATACCTTGGACCTGGTGCTACCCATTGATTGGGACAACACCTGGTGGCCTATCGTCATGGGTATTGAGCATGAGCGTATCCACCTTGAGACGTCATCGGTACTCATTCGCCAACATGAATTGGCCAAAGTCCAGCCATTACCTCAATGGCAAGCTTGCAAAGATACTGGCCAAGCTCCAAAAAATAAACTTATCAGCGTTGCCGCTGGCTCAGTAAATCTTGGCAAATCACTTAATAGTGGCTTCTATGGCTGGGACAACGAATATGGCCAACATCAGGCCGAGGTCGCTGAATTTAAAGCCAGCCAATATTTAGTCAGTAATCAGGAGTTTCTCGAGTTTGTTGAGGACGGTGGATATGAGCAAAATCGTTTCTGGAGCGATGAAGGCCTGGCTTGGCGGCAATTTACTGAGGCGAAACACCCAGCATTTTGGCGTTGGCATAATGGCTGGTATTTGCGCTTGATGACGGAAGAAGTTGATATGGCTTGGGATTGGCCTGCTGAAGTTAACTACCATGAAGCGAAAGCGTTTTGTGAATGGAAAACAGTAGTAACGGGGCAACAAATTCGCATGCCAACTGAAGACGAATGGTATCGCTTGTGTGCACAAGCGGGCGTCGAAGAGTTGGGGAATAGTGCCGCCAATGCTAACTTGCATCTTGACCATTTTGCCTCATGCTGCCCGGTAACGCGCTATCAACATGGTAATTGGTTTGATGTGGTGGGCAATGTATGGCAATGGACCGAAACGCCGATTTACCCGTTCGATAACTTTAAAGTACACCCATTGTATGACGATTTCACCACGCCAACTTTTGATGGTAAACACAACCTGATCAAAGGTGGTTCATGGATTTCAAGTGGTAATGAAGCACGCCTTAGTGCACGTTATGCATTTAGGCGTCACTTTTTGCAGCACGCAGGATTTCGCTATATTGCCTCTGAAGTGGAGGCAACGTCTCATAAGGCTTACTACGAAAGTGACCAGTTGTTGTCAGAATATGCAGAGTTTCACTTTGGTGACACCTGGTATGGCGTAGAGAATTTTCCTAAGGCCTTAGCTGATATTGCACTTGAGGCAATGAAGGGTAAACCCACAGCTAAAGCCCTTGACTTAGGCTGTGCCTGTGGTCGAGCAAGTTTTGAGTTGGCGCGTCAGTTCGATGAAGTAGACGGTATTGATTTTTCTGCCAACTTTACTCGCCTAGCGGCTAAAATGGCACAGCAAGGTGCAGTGCGTTATGCCCGAGCGGAAGAAGGCGAATTAGTGAGCTATCATACTCGAACCCTGCAAGAACTAGGGTTGGAAGCTTATGCAAACCGTGTCGCATTTCATCAAGGTGATGCCTGTAACCTCAAACCCCAATTCACTGCTTATGATTTAGTGCTAGCAGCTAATTTGATTGATAGGCTCTACCAGCCAAGCCGTTTTCTGGCGGATATGGCACAGCGTATCAATGACGGCGGTTTGCTTATTATTGCATCGCCTTACACTTGGCTGGAAGAACATACACCCAAGGCAGAATGGATAGGGGGTTTCAAAAAAGATGGTGAAAACTACAGCACGTTAGATGGCTTGAAAGATCAACTATCAAGCCACTTTAAGTTGATCGGTGAGCCGCGCAAAGTGCCGTTTGTGATCCGTGAAACTCAGCACAAGTTTCAGCATACCTTGTCTGAACTTACGGTTTGGGAGCGCTTGCCTCGCTGATAAGCGCCTCAATTTCCTCTGCAATCAATTTGTGGTCTACCAGTTGTTCAAACCAGCTGGTGGCCACAATGTCGCTTTGCAATCCAAGCAAGGTTCCCAGCACTATGCCACGATGTACGTTGTCGCCGCCTAAGTTAGTATTCACTCGCAGTGCTTGCCAAGGATCATGTTGGTATTTACAGGCCAGATACAAGACCACAGGCCAAGAATCTGAAATATAACATGCCCTTGAAAACACTTGGCCGACTACCTGATTGTCGGGCACATTACGTTTTAACAGACCGGCTAAATGAGTACTCGTTAAGCCTTTACTTGCTTCAAGTAAAAGTGCTTTAGTGCTGGTCTCATCCGGCCCTTCCATCAGAGCACACAAGAGTTGTACGTAGCTATCACACACCTGCATTAAGGATTCATCAGGATGGGTTAAGGCCAGATGCGCTCGGCAGGTAATCTTTATTTCGGCTTCGCTTATGCCCTTAAGTCGTTCTGAAAACACCAAAGGCGCTATGGTTACCAATGCACCAATGGATGCAGTATCGTGAGTTATCATCCCACAATTTTCAGGCTTGCGTCCCTGTGCTAAGTTAGCAAAAAATCCTCTATGGTAGGACTCTGCATAAGTATCGGGATGAGCGGCGGGAGTCATTGTCATAAAGTCAATATAGGCATTAACAAATGCTTGTCGGTCGTAGCGTTGTGGCGAACTCGCCAGAGTGCGCATCAGTACGCGAGCGCAATGGGCGTTAAGGGTATTTTCACCCGCCTGCATGCCTTGATGATAATGCACATTCGGTCTGTCCCAAAACTGCGCCTTATCTTTTAAAATAATATCGCCTATTACTTGCGGCGGCTGATCGTGAGCTGCATGTCCCTTAGACGACCGAGCATTGGATTGTCGCCCTCCTTTGTGTTTTGAGTGCAATGACATAATAGATGAAGGGTGACACTCAGGTGCAGCTTCAAAGCGCTGAATACCACCCGTAAAAGCACGCTCGATTTCCATTGGTTGATAATACCAATGCACTGGCATGGCTAAAGCATCAGCAATAAAGCTTGTTTTAAGTGCCCAGGTAACGCGAAGTGGCTGAGAAGGGTTGTGATCCATGGTAATGCCTCTTTTACATGGAATAAAACACGCGCAAATACATTATATATCGCAACAATAGCTTACGAATCGATAACGAATGGGTAATTTTTACCATGTTAATATTGATTAAAAACGTATGTGGTCATCCTTGATACGTCATTTATACCAGACTAGATGTTTTTTTAAGGCAATAGGATAAATTTACTTCGCAACCATAATCTTCACCCCGACAAGTACAACCGCTTTTTGAGTGTGTGGAAGATATAGAGGACGTAACAGATTATGTACAGCAATCTATGATGATATATCTGTTGATTTGGCTTTTGCTTCGGGGCTAAACCATTGCGGCTAAAAGATGAAAGGTTTATTTTTGATATCCTGCTTGTTTATAGTTTACCCAATTATCTGTACTGATATACTCAGCTTTATCTCAATTGTTACCATAATGTGTGCCAATGTCTGTAATCACTCCCAACTTACCCCGTAGCCCTAGTTTTTTGCAGTCTCTTATCTGTTTTAGCGTGATTATCATCACCATTGCTGGTGGGCTTTTTGGTCTAGGGATCAGCCTGCATACATTGATGTTTCTGTGTCTGTTGTGGGTAGGACTCAACGCTTTTAGTCTTGGTTACGGCTATATACATATACGTGAGTTGATGACTAACGCCCTCACCAGAGCCATGCCTGCCATCTATATATTTATATTGATCGGCATGGTGATTGCCAGTTTTATGCACAGTGGCACCATCGCCACGCTGATTTATTATGGCCTTAGTTGGCTGAGTCCGAGTTTGTTTCTGGCTGTCGGTTTATTACTGTGCGCCTTGATGTCGCTAGCAACTGGAACATCTTGGGGTACCGTCGGCACCTTAGGCGTGGTTTTTATTGGCATTGGTTCTGCCATGAATATTCCCCTGCCTTTGGTTGCAGGTATGATTGTCTGCGGTGCCACCTTCGGTGATAAAATGTCGCCGATTTCAGATACCACAAACCTCGCCGCTATGAGTGCTGGCACCGATCTTTATCGACATATTTATGCCATGCTGTTCACCACAACGCCGACCTTTATCCTCACTTTCTTAATATTTTTAGTGATCGGATTGAACTATGGCGAGCAAAATATAGACTTGGCAGAGGTCACTTCAATTCAAACAGCACTTGCTAACAATTACAGCCTTACGCCGCTGATCACCTTATTACCCCTGATTTTACTCGCGGTACTGAGCATTAAAAAAGTGCCCGCTGAAGTGACTATGTCATGCAGTATTATACTTGCTGTGTTAATTGCGATTTTTTATCAGCAACAAAGTGCTATCTCTGTGCTAAATGCGCTGTGGGAAAATACGCCCGAATCAACCGGTATTGCCAGTTTAGATGCTTTGCTTGGTCGCGGTGGCATTAGCAGCATGAGCTGGACCTTACTGCTGGCGTTAATGGCTATCGCGCTAGGCGGAATTTTGCACGGCGCGGGATTTCTCAGCGCACTATTGGCCGGTATTATAAAAAGAGTGCAGCGCACCGCCACACTTATTGCGACGACGATTATGTCCGGCTTCTTAGGTAACATTGCTATGGGTGAGGCTTATATTTCGATTATTCTAAGTTGCCAACTGTTTAAGCCCAAATATGAGCAACAAAATGTAGAGGCAGCCATTCTTTCGCGCTCAGTAGAAGAAGGGGCCACTATGACCACAGGCCTTATTCCGTGGACCACGGCCGGTGCCTTTTATACTGCCACTCTAGGGGTAAACGTACTTGACTACGCACCCTATGCTTTTTTCAACTACCTTAATGCCATCATAGCAGTGGCAATGGCCGCCTTTGGCATTGGTCTTCTCAAATCAAAAACCAAACCTGCGCTGACATAAAGGGGATTAATCTTATATCAGTCAGTAGGGCTTTTAGGGTTAATACTGTAAATCTGGTCAATGCTTGAGTTGAATCGACCGCTGGGGTGTTTAACATGTATTGTAGAGAATATGGATTATTCCTCTTAAGCGTCACAGTGGCCTTTTTAATATAAAAGGCCTATTTTACGTTTGAAATATACAGGCTAAATAGTCAAACTCAGTTAACGTTAAGGGTGAGTTGTCTTACCTCTCTAGTTGTTTGCCCACTGTTTTAATGATGTTCACATACCCAATAAAATGACGTTAATCCATAACCGAAGAGTTAAATATTAGCGTTCAATAAGCTTAATTAGCGTCACAATGCTAATTTTATCTCTGTCTTTCATGCGGTTTTATGCGGTTTTATGCATCCAACTTAACTCAATAAAGCCTAAAATATCCTCTGTTAAACATAAGTTTGATTTTGCATAATATGGGTATTTTATAATGTTTATTTTTAATGTTACTAGCTAGACTTCGTCTTCAAAAATGCTTTCAATGGGTAAGTTAAACAATCTGGCTGCTTTAAAGGCTAATGGTAAACTGGGATCAAACTTACCGGTTTCTATCGCATTAATGGTTTGCCTAGAAACATTAAGTAAATCAGCTAGCTGTGCTTGGGTAAAGCCTTGCTCTGCTCGGAGCACTTTTAAGCGATTTTTCATTGATACTTCCTATGACCTAGAATTATGCCAACTAAATAGCTTAGGCTCATGATAATGACCAAATGTGAAATCTCAGCATGACCGCTTATTAGGTTAGTGGTGTCTAAATTTGAGTAGCTCAAACCAACTATTAACCCCACCCCTAGACTGAGTCCCATCGCATGTAATTGAATTTTTTGCTGTAGCTCATCTAGGCCAAGTAGTTGGCGGCGGTTGGCCATAATCATCCCAATACCAATTATAAAGTTAATCCCAATGGCCAGAGCTGTGATAGCTTGTTGTTGCCACAGATATATTGGGCCAAAGTTTGCTATGGCCATAGTGATCACCCAAGCGAAGGTCCACTTTGCTAAGCGAGCAGTGTTTTGTTTGTTGGCGTTTTTCCAGTCTCGTGGATCTGATTGTGATGACATGATTAATACTCCTTTGGTCGTGTTTGTTTGTCATTAAGTAAAGTAAGCTTGACTTAAGTTAACGCAACCTCACAATAAATGTCAAGCACACTTTACTTTTAGTCGTGGCTTAAATTGATGATAGAAGCAAAACCCTTAACTAAGCATCACCTTGTGTCATTCGAGTGATGAATGAACTTATTTATGGTTTTTAGCGAATGAATAAATGAGTGATTAAATATGAGTGTAAGCGCATAACTGAGGGCACTTTTAGTTGCAAGTTTAGGCGCTATCACACTTACATCATGATGATTTTTGTATAGTGCTAAGTCACTCATGAGCCTCTGTGTATTTATATTGGACTAAAGTGTCGACTATCTTGTTGATATACATAGAAGTGTCTATGAGTATAATCGCCAAATAGCTAGTAAAAATCATTTTAATCAATTCACCTAAATTGAGTAGGACAGCTATCCCCATGATAACTAAAATTATATTAGACACAGATCCCGGTATTGATGATGTATTTGCGATTCTATTTGCCCAAGCGCATCCAGCAATTGAACTAAAAGCGATCACCACGGTTTATGGCAATGTGACCATTGAAAATGCGACCCATAATGCGCTTTATCTTAAGCAAAAATATCAGTTACAGGCTGATATTGTCACAGGTGCGAGTAAACCTATCGTACGATCTCCGCTAGGACCTACAGTAGTTGTTCATGGCGAAGGTGGTTTTGGTGATGTCATGGTTCCTTCTGAGGTCGAGGGGCAAGCGGATCCTCGTCCTGCATATCAATATATTATCGATACAGTAAAAGCCGAGCCAGGTGAAATTACCTTGGTAGCTATCGGTCCTTTAACTAACCTTGCACTCGCGCTTCAGGCTGATCCCACGATTGTTGATTTAGTTAAACAAGTGGTCATCATGGGTGGGGCCTTTGGTGAGAACAATCACAGTGGCAATGTGACTCCATTTGCTGAAGCCAATATTCATGATGACCCTCATGCGGCTGATATGGTTTTAACCGCCTCTTGGCCTGTGGTGGTGATTGGTTTAGATGTCACCGAGCAAAGTTTCTTTACCCGAGAGTATCTTGATAAGTTGCGCGATGATGCTGGTGAGGTAGGCCAGTTTATTTGGGATATTAGCCGGTTCTATTTACGGTTTTACAGTGAAAAAGTTGGCCTCGAGGCTTGCCATGTACACGATCCATCAGCGATTGCCTATGTGATTAATCCAGCGCTTTTTACTCTCAGAGAAGGGCCAATAAGGGTCGTGACCGATGGAGTCGCTGAAGGAATGACTATTCAGAAATTAGATAGCCGTGTGTATATGCATGATGAATGGATGAGTAAGCCCTCACAAAAGGTCGGTGTTGCAGTAAAAAATCTCGAGTTGTTGGAGTTATATCGCAGCAGTATCATCGAATATGCCGCACGCTTGAAACCATCCAGTTAGTGAATTAACGTAAAAGTGCAGTTGTATTTACTCAGATAACGGTGCTGTTTTTGGCTGTTTTGTGCCGGCTGAGCCACTGCGATGTAAAAATTGCATAGCATGCAGACTCGTTATATTGGGTGTAACCCTCGCGACTTTTAGTTAGACGTTAGCTTATGCTGCAACGAGAGGGGCTAAGCGTTATGTGCTGGCCTCCATAGCGCTGAAGACTAACCGCCCAAATGCTAATACTAGCGCTGTAAATGAATTTCCTTCACAGGACATGGGATAGTAATGTTTGCTGCCGTTAGCGCCTTCATAATGGCTAAGTTGGTGTGATATTTTTCTTCATAGTAACGTTGTGTTGGCACCCAATAGCGTACGCCAATCTCAATACCGATAGCATTAAAGCCATTAATGCCGACCAAGGGTTTCTTTTCTTGATAAATCGCAGGTGAGGCGGCTAGTACAGCGTTTATTAATTGGATAATGTGATCGGCATCGGCTTGATAATCAATATTAAATTTATTCTCAACCAGCTTATAAGCGAATGAGTTATGTAAAATCTCGCCAATAATATGTTTGTTGGGGATGCTGATCTGCTCACCTTCTTCATTCGTTAAAATGGTTTGGCCTAATTTTATTGTCTCGACAACACCACTAACATCCTTAATTTCAATGGTATTGCCCACCACAAAAGGGCGGGTAACAATAATTGTAACGCCAGCAGCATAATTAGCTAGCATGCCCTGTAATGCCAAGCCCGCACCTAGAGATGCGGCACCAATTGCAGCCACCATAGGTGTTACGCTAATTCCCAGTTTGCCTAAACAAATTACCGCGACCATTACGATAATAATTATTCTGACTAAGTTTGAGGCAAAATTACTGAGGGTGATATCAATGTTATGTTTTTGCAGTTGAGCGGCGACTATGCTGGCAGCTTTACTGGCAAGCCAAAGCCCCAATAAGAAAATAATAATTGCGCCTGCGATTTGAAAGCTATATTCAATGACAAACTCAGTGATGAGACTATAAACATTTTGCAGTTGTTGGAGCTCTTGATCTAAACTGGGTTCGTTCATTTAATGTTCCTTATTGAAGATCATTGAGTTGATATCAACCTAGATAATAACAACTTTTCATACTCAGGGCTAAATCTGAGGCGAGTGTAAAAGCCATCATAGTGAAATATTTTACCGGCTTCATGCGCATTATCTTCACGAATGACTATACTTTTATGCACAAAAGCGAATCAATTATGCGGATAAGTGGGTTGGCAATTTAGACATTTTGATTAAATTGCTTTAAAGAATAAAAAACTACACTTCCTGCATAAAAATTCGTTGCGTAATGATTAGAAATATCGTTTACTGCGCATGTTTTTACACAATAGCATTGACACTTTTTTCGCCCAACTAACAGGAGGCACTGGCCTAATGAGCCAATTTCAATCGATTGATGTTGCAGATTATTATGACAAGGACACGTTTGACCGCATTAAGGCATTTGCTGAAGATAAGCCAACGCCATTTGTCGTTATTGACACCCAAATCGTTGCGAAACAATACGATGATATGGTTACCAATTTTCCTTTCGCAAATATTTATTATGCGGTTAAGGCAAATCCGGCCAAAGAGATTTTAACTTTATTGCGAGATAAAGGTTCAAACTTTGATATTGCATCCATTTACGAACTTGAAATGGTGACGTCGATAGGCGTTTCTACTGATCGTGTTAGCTACGGCAACACTATTAAGAAACGTGTAGATGTTCGCTCTTTCTATAAGCAAGGCGTTCGAATGTTCGCTTCAGATTCTGAAGCTGATTTACGTATGATTGCTGAAGAAGCTCCAGGTTCAAAAGTATATGTACGTATTTTAACTGAAGGTACCCACACCGCTGACTGGCCTTTATCGCGTAAGTTTGGTTGCCAAAATGAAATGGCTTATGACTTATTAGTGTTAGCAAAAGAGTTAGGCTTACAACCTCATGGTATTTCGTTCCATGTAGGTTCACAACAACGTGATATCGGTGCGTGGGATTCTGCTATCGGCAAAGTAAAAAGTATCTATGACCGTTTAAAAGAAGAACATGGCATCGTACTTAAAATGATTAACTTAGGTGGTGGTTTTCCTGCTAACTACATGGATAAAACTAATGAGTTAGGCATTTATGCACAGCAGATTAAGCATTTCCTAGAAGAAGATTTTGGTGATGAATTGCCTGAAATCATTTTAGAACCGGGTCGTTCATTACTTTCAAATGCCGGCGTATTGGTATCTGAAGTGGTGTTGATTTCACGTAAGTCGCACACCGCTTTAGAGCGTTGGGTATTTACTGATGTGGGTAAATTCTCTGGTTTAATTGAAACCATGGACGAAGCCATTAAATTCCCTATCTACACTGACCGCAGAGGGGAGTTAGATAAGTGTGTGATTGCCGGACCAACCTGTGATAGCGCTGATATTATGTACGAGCATTACAGTTATGGTTTACCGGTTGATCTTGCTATTGGTGACCGCATGTATTGGTTAACTGCAGGTGCTTACACCACCACATACTCGGCAGTCTGTTTTAACGGTTTTCCGCCACTTAAAGATTATTACCTTTAACTGATTGGTTTTAAATATCATTCTTTGTAAGACAAAAGGACGCTAGTGCGTCCTTTATTTTTATCTGTGACTTGAACTTAGTTTTATTCCTGATGGCTTTTTAACATCTCAAATATTTGTTCTTTAAGATGTAATCGCTTAGTTTTCATTAGTTTTAGCTCTGGTGTAGCATCGCTGCTACTGTGTTTTTCTAATTCGGTAATTTCTGCATCAAGCTGATTATGTTCATTAAATTTTTTTAAAAAATGATTATCAGTTGTTTTAAGTGTTGTAATTAAATCTCGGTACTCTGGAAACATACGTGACTCCTTATAAGTTAAGTTGACAATGCCGATCTCATATCGAACAGATTAATGGCATTATGGTAATTGACATTGATTGTATAAAATCATGAGTCCCTGCAGCAGTATCAACAGCTCTTCCAAAGATGGCATATATTAAAGCGACTATTGTATGCGCGTGACACTCTGTGATGGTGGTTAGCTTCAGCCTAGAATCATTGCTGTTAGGTTAACTTGATGTAAATCACGTTAATGCTTTTTGGGTTAGATAAATAGATTGTTGTTTATGCCTGTCCTCCATTATGCTGAAGTCCATGTATTTGGTGGGTTATGGTCATTTATTAGTAATAATTTAACGAATCAATATTATCTATTATGAATTTATATGTGATCAAGTTAACCTTATCGTTCGAAAGACTAGGTTAAAGTCTGTGATATAAGAATTTAATATTCAAAAATGAAAGGGGTTTTCATAATGTCCGATGTATTTCACTTAGGATTAACTAAAAAAATGTTAGATGGCGCAACCTTAGCAATCGTTCCTGGTGATCCAGAACGTGTTAAGCGAATTGCCGAGCTAATGGACAATGCAACATTCTTAGCAAGTCATCGTGAATATACTAGCTATTTAGCTTATATCGATGGCAAAGCTGTGGTTGTTTGTTCAACAGGTATCGGCGGACCATCAACGTCTATTGCCGTTGAAGAATTAGCACAACTAGGTGTAAGAACATTCTTGCGCGTAGGTACCACTGGCGCCATTCAACCAAACGTCAATGTAGGTGATGTTATTGTCACTCAAGCTTCTGTACGTTTAGATGGTGCGAGCTTACATTTTGCACCGCTTGAGTTCCCAGCTGCAGCAAACTTTGAATGTACTACAGCTATGGTTGCAGCATGTCGTGATGCAGGTGTAGAACCACATGTTGGTATCACTGCTTCTTCTGACACCTTCTATCCAGGTCAAGAGCGTTACGATACTGTGTCTGGTCGCATTACTCAGCGTTTTGTTGGTTCTATGAAAGAATGGCAATCAATGGGCGTGCTGAACTATGAAATGGAATCAGCGACACTATTTACTATGTGTGCGACTCAAGGTTGGCGTGCAGCATGTGTTGCGGGTGTTATTGTTAACCGTACACAGCAAGAAATTCCTGATGAAGCAACAATGAAGAAAACTGAAGTGAGTGCTGTTTCTATTGTTGTCGCAGCAGCGAAAAAATTGCTAGCGTAAGTTAACGCTTTTAATCAGCGATTACGTAAAAATACCTATTAAAAAAGGTGCCCTAGGCACCTTTTTTGTTAGCTGATTATTATCAATTGCTACGCGGATTAGAAATGATATTGTGCAATGATTGAATAGGTATTTTGATCAATACCAGCAACACCATATTTACTCTGCCAGTAATCATATTCAAAACCGACTAGCAGCTGGTTTTGTTTGTGATCACCAAATAAACTTTTGCCTAAGTCATATTTGATTTGCGGATTAATGTGTAGGTTTTCGTCATAGCCGTTATTGTCGGCAGAAAATACCCAATCAATAAAACCATCAACAATTATATTGGCATTACCGATAGGCATGTCGATTCTAAATACCGGGGTGAATTGCCAACCATCACTGATATTGCCATTGCTTATGGCATCACGACGGTAGGTGTTTAGCTGTAAGTAGCTAAAAAATGGTACGTCAATGTCTAAACCAATACCATAAAGCATGCTGTTAACTGGGCCTTCACCTTCTTCGAAAGTCAGTGCTAAAGAGACATCTTTTATCGCACCAAAGCCAACTGGCTGACCTAGTATTTTGCTCGCACTAAAACGCGGTGAAATTTCGCCATAAGTGGTGCTATCAACACCGTTATTATTGCCATTAAAATTAATAAAATCTTGGAAGACAAACCAATCGCCATATTTCCAGCCACCAGCGGTTTCCAGCGTAATAGTGGTTTGCCTTTCTGATGGTGCTAAGTCATAGTTTTCGCCATGCAAGACAGTTGCGCTAACATCCCACCATTGCACTAAGTCATCAGCAAAAACATTTTGAGAAAGTATAAGTGTTGCTAATAGGCAGATTTTTTTCATTTTTCTTCCGGTTAGTTAAGTGGCCAAGTACGCCACAATGGAGCATTTTAGAGTTAATTGTAGCTCGCTTGAGTGTAAATTTGTGAGCTATTATTTCTGTTGGTGCACAATGGGGCGCAATATATTCAATATTGTGATAAATCACAATTAAAACTGAGCCAAATATACAGATTTCATTGTTTTCGTGGTTAATATAATAATGTAATGCTTAATAACACTGCCAATATGATGTGACACACAGCGATGATATGTTTGCACTGTTATGGTGAAGGTAACGTGTCATTTTTATACTGGTCACTGAGGCTTAATTCACTAGCTATATAAGTTAATGTTTTTCGTTTATCTGCAGACAATGTTGAGTTGATGAGGTGCGTATCATATTTAATAAAACAAGTTAATTTGACATAATATGTCGCAATGATTCATAAAGCTGTTATAGTAAATTTAAGGTCATTCTCATTGTATGGAGGATAATATGGAACTTTCAAATCCCATTGCAGTCTGGCTAGTACTTGGGCTGTTATTAATGCTCTCGGAAATTGTCATTCCTGGGGGCATTGTTATTTTATTGGGTGCGGCTTGTGTTATCGTCGCATCAGCACTGGCTATTGGCATTGTCGAAGGCTTGGTGCAAAGTCTGACACTATGGTTTATGGCCTCTATGGTGTTGTTATTGAGTTTTCGTCATGTGACCCAGCGTTTGGTCGGAGGGGATTCTCATGTGGATAATACCGACGAAGAAGTGGACCTCTATAATCAGGTCGCTATCGTAAAGCAAGCCATAGGCCCAGGTCAAAAGACCGGTAGAATTAGCTGCTTAGGCTCTAATTGGACTGCATTAGGTGATGGTACTCTGATAAAAAAGGGCACCAAAGTTAGGATTATTTGTCGAGATAATATTGCTTTTGTTGTTGAGCCTATAATTGATTCAGTATAGTGATTTTGAGTATTGTGATTTGTACTTAACCAACATTTTTATTTAATAAACTAATAATATAGTGCTGTGATAGCTATTAAGCGTCATCTAGGAAAGTCAGATTAAAAGGGAGCAGATATGTTTGTGTTAACCATTGTTTTTTTATTTGTATTATTCATTTTGTACAAATTAATGTTAATCGTGCCAATGCGAGAAGTACATGTCATTGAGCGTTTAGGTAAGTTCCGTACCGTACTCGAGCCAGGGTTTCATTTTCTTGTTCCGTTTGTCGATCGCGTTGCTTATCGACACGACACGCGTGAAGAAGTGCTTGATGTGCCACCACAAAGTTGTATTTCAAAAGATAACACCCAATTAGAGGTTGATGGCTTGGTCTACCTTAAGGTGATGGACGGTAAGCTTGCCAGTTATGGTATTGAAAATTATCGCCGTGCAGCAGTTAACTTAGCGCAAACCACTATGCGTTCAGAAATTGGTAAGCTGACATTGACACAAACGTTTTCAGAGCGTGACAGTTTAAATGAATCGATTGTGCGTGAAATTGATAAAGCATCCGATCCTTGGGGGATCAAAGTCTTACGCTATGAAATAAAGAATATCTCACCTTCGCAAAAAGTGATTCATACCCTAGAAAAACAAATGGAAGCAGAGCGTCGTAAGCGAGCTGAAATCACCTTAGCCAATGCTGAAAAAGCGGCAATGATTAATATGTCGCAAGGCGAACGCCAAGAAGCGATTAATTTATCTGAAGGTCAAAAACAGAAACGTATTAATGAGGCTTTAGGTACCGGACAAGAAATTTCGATTATTGCTAATGCCAAGGCTGAAGGCATGGAGATGATCTGTAAATCTTTAACGGTTAATGGTGGCAATGATGCAATGAATATGCTGTTAAAAGAGCAGTTTATTGGTCAAGTTGGTAAGATTTTATCTGAAGCTCAAGTCTCAGTGGTGCCTGCAGAAATGGCTAAGTTAGAAGGCTTTTTTGAAGGCATGGAACAAGTGACTCATGCCGTATCCAATTCATCAGAAAAAGGAGCACGCTAATGTCGTTTAATGGAATTGATACCGATCTTATCGTGATGGCGATTTGGGGCATTATTTTTGCTATCTTTGTGCTGAAATTATTTCAATCTATTTGCCTGGTTCCGACAAAATCAGCTTATATTGTTGAGCGTTTAGGTAAATATCACAGTACTTTAGATGCAGGCTTCCATGCTCTGATCCCCTTCTTTGATAAAGTGGCTTATATCCACGACTTAAAGGAAGAAACCATTGATGTACCGCCGCAAGAGTGTTTTTCCAGTGATGAAGTGAATGTTGAAGTGGATGGGGTGATTTATATTTCGGTTACCGATCCCGTTAAAGCCAGTTATGGTATTACTGATTACCGTTATGCTGCTATTCAGCTAGCCCAAACAACAACACGTTCAGTGATCGGAACCCTAGATCTTGATCGCACCTTTGAAGAGCGTGATGTGATTTCAGCTAAAGTGGTGGAAGTGCTCGATGAAGCTGGTTCTATGTGGGGGATTCGCGTTCACCGTTATGAGATTAAAAATATTACCCCACCTGAAACGGTTAAAAATGCCATGGAAATGCAGGTGAATGCCGAACGTGAGCGTCGGGCATTGCTGGCTAAAAGTGAAGGTGATAAGCAAAGCAAAATTAACCGTTCAGAAGGTGTGATGGCGGAAACCATTAACCGCTCTGAAGGTGAAATGCAACGCCGTATCAATGAGGCCGAAGGTAAAGCTCAAGAGATTTTGACGTTAGCTAAAGCGACGGCTGAATCAATTGAGCGCTTAGCTGTGGTGATTTCATCTGAAGGTGGGCAAAGTGCTTTGCGGATGCAACTCGGTGAGCAATATATGAGACAACTTGATGGCTTAAGCAAACCTGATAGCCGCATTGTGTTACCGGGTAACTTAGTGAATTTTGAATACTGGATGGACAGTATTGGCTTGAAAGACGATCAGAAATAGTGATCTCGGTTAAGCGCTGTTGATCGCAGGGCAGTGAACATTGACACAAAAAAGGTTAGCAAATTCGCTAACCTTTTTTTATGGCTCATTACATATTACCGTGAGTTGTTTAGTACTCTAATTCGCTGTCATCTCGGTAAACAAATGTTCGCAAAAGGCTTTGGCCACAGAAGATTGAGGGCTTTTGGTGGAGTATACCAAGCTGATATCAGCAAAGCCGATGCTGTGTTGCGGTAAAATGTTAATCAATTGCCCCAGCTCGACAGCTTCATCAGCGATCACATGTGGCAACAATGCGATACCCGCTCCCGCTAAACAGAAGTGGTACAGGGAGTTAAAATCACTGCAAATAACTTTGTAGTGCGTGGGCACATTAGCGTGTTGAAAATGCCAAGTTTGCTCAAGTTGGCCATGGGCATCTCTAAAGCCCAATAAAGAGTGATATTGCAGGTCATCGGTATTCTCTATCAGTGATGATTTTTCTAAATAACCTGGGCTAGCATAGATTTTACGCTCGAAGGTTGTCAGTTTATGAACCGCAAGGTTGGCCCCATTGACCTCATTAGCATCAATAATCACATCGAGTCCTAAGCGATTGAGCTCTTTGCTGCCACCGGAGACAATTAATACTTCTAATTGCACTTGCGGATAAGCATGAATGAAACGAGCGATATATTTATCCATAAGCTTGTCGACAAACGGCAGTAAGCCAATGCGCAACTTGCCTTGCACTTCGTCATGACGATGTTTGAACACATAACCAGCATGATTTAATTGATTCACCAAAGGTTCGATTTGAGCAAGGTATTGCCGACCCGCGGTGGTTAAAGTCATTACTCTTGTGGTGCGGGTAAATAAAGGTGCCCCGAGTTGTTTTTCTATTTCCCCAATACGACGACTGACTAATGCTCTGCGAGTATCAAAAGATTTTGCAGCTTTAGAAAAACTGCCTAACTTTGCTACCGCAATGAATAACTCTAAATCTTTGATATCCAATATGACAACCTATACAGCGCATGCTGTGGGTAATAAATGCATTTTTAATCGGCTTGAGTATTAACAAGGATAGTAAACAGGTTACTTAAAATAAATGGTCCTAAACAAGCACAATTACCCAGCTTATTTACCACAAGTATAAAAAATCAATCTACTGTTTTTAGTCATCTATTTAGTGCGTTTTAGCAACTATCAGAGCTATTGGCTAATACTAAAATTAATTAACACCTTTATTTGTATAGTAATTTTCGCTTACGACTTTGTCAATTTAGGCCTCATTGTCGCAGTTAAACATCACAACCCGATGATTTTAGTGGCTTTGATATTACTCCGCTGACTAGATTATCTCAGCCAGAGCAGTGAATTGTTGTTATAAAATAGCTGAAGTATTGCACGCCATTAAGCCGCTATTTAAGATATAATGTCCCGCAGATTTCTGGGAGGAAGAATGGACGTATCATCATTATTAGACGGCCTAAACGATAAGCAGCGTGAGGCAGTCGGCGCGCCACTTTCAAATATGTTGGTGTTAGCGGGTGCCGGTAGCGGTAAAACCCGTGTATTAACTCATCGTATTGCGTGGTTAATGCAAGTAGAACAACAAAGTCCATATTCTATTTTGGCAGTGACCTTTACCAATAAAGCCGCGGCAGAAATGCGTGAACGGGTTGAAAAGGTTGTGGGCACAAATATGGGGCGCATGTGGATAGGTACATTCCACGGTTTAGCTCACCGCTTACTTCGCACTCACTATCAAGATGCCAATTTACCGCAAAGCTTTCAGATTATCGATTCAGACGATCAGTTGCGTTTATTAAAACGTATTCTTAAAAGCCTTAATTTAGATGAGAAGCAATATCCTCCTCGTCAGGCCCAAGGCTATATTAACGGTAAAAAAGACCAAGGTTTGCGCCCTAAGCATATTGATGCGGGTGGTTTTCCGATTGAACAAAATTTACTGAATATTTATAAGGTTTACCAAGAGTCTTGCGATCGCGCGGGCTTGGTCGACTTTGCTGAGATTTTATTGCGTGCTCACGAATTATGGCTCAATAAGCCACACTTACTGGCCCATTACCAAGAGCGCTTCCGTCATATTTTAGTCGATGAGTTTCAAGATACTAACGCGATTCAATATGCGTGGATCCGGGTGTTAGCCGGTAATACTGCCAATGTGATGATAGTTGGTGATGACGATCAGTCTATTTACGGCTGGCGTGGTGCGCAAATAGAAAACTTACATCGTTTCTTAAAAGATTTTTCCGGTGCGACCACCATTCGTTTAGAGCAAAATTATCGTTCAACCGCGAATATTTTGAATGCTTCTAACGCGGTTATCTCTAATAACCCTGACCGTCTAGGCAAAGAGTTATGGACCGAAGATAAAGATGGTGAGCCGATTTCAGTTTATTGCGCCTTTAATGAGATGGATGAAGCCAAGTTTATTGTTGGTCGCATTAGCGACTGGCATGACAAAGGCGGTAGTTTGAGCGAATGTGCTATTTTATATCGTTCAAATGCGCAATCACGGGTATTAGAAGAGGCTTTTTTACACAAAGGGTTAGCGTACCGTATTTACGGTGGTTTACGCTTTTTCGAGCGCCAAGAAATTAAAGATGCGATGGGCTATATGCGTCTGATTAATAACCAAAATGATGATGCGGCATTTGAGCGTGTGGTGAATACCCCAGCTCGTGGTATCGGCGATCGTACTTTGGATATTATCCGCTCAACCGCAAGACAGCATGAGCTGACTCTGTGGCAAGCTTGTGTGAGTTTAATTGAAGAAAAGGTCCTTGCTGGACGTGCGGCTAATGCCATCAATGGCTTTATGGAACTGATTATTGCAATGCGTACGGATACGGCAGATATGTTGCTGTACCGCATGGCAGATAGCGTGATTGATCGTTCTGGCTTGCGTACCATGTACGAGGCTGAAAAAGGCGAGAAAGCCCAAGCGCGAATTGAAAACTTAAATGAATTAGTCACCGCCGCGCGCAGTTTCGAAATGCCTGAAGAGCTTGAAGACATGGGCGAGTTAAATGCCTTTTTGTCTCATGCTGCATTAGAAGCTGGCGAAGGTCAGGCTGACGCCTTTACCGATGCCGTTCAGTTGATGACTTTGCATTCTGCTAAAGGACTTGAGTTTCCAATGGTGTTTATGGCGGGCGTTGAAGAAGGATTATTCCCGAGCAAGATGGCATTAGACGAAGGCGATCGTTTAGATGAAGAACGCCGTTTGTGTTATGTCGGAATGACCCGTGCCATGCAAAAACTGTATATCAGTTATGCTGAATCTCGTCGTATTTACGGTCGTGAAGATTATGCCAGCCCATCGCGGTTCATTAATGAGATTCCTGAGAAATTTGTTGAGCAAATTCGCATTCGTGCGCAGGTCACGCCATCAATTAGTCAGCGTTTCCCTGCTCGTGCAGCAGCGGTTACTGTGACTAAAAAACCTCATGGTTTTAATGATACAGGCCATAAAGTGGGTTCTAAAGTGAAGCACTTTAAGTTTGGCGAAGGGGTTGTGACTAGCTTTGAAGGTTCTGGTGAAAAAGGCCGTGTACAAGTTAATTTTGTCGATTTTGGCAGTAAATGGCTGTTAGTGTCATTAGCAAAATTAGAGCGTTGTTAAGGTGTTTCGCTGGCAAAATCAGGGAGAGATGAAACCAATGTTATTGCAAGACAAGCTGCATGCTTATGCGCGACTGATGCGGATTGATAGACCTATTGGCACCTTACTTCTGCTTTGGCCATGTTTAATGGCCTTAGTGTTAGCTGCTCAAGGGTTACCAGATATTAAGGTACTGGTGATTTTTGTGGTTGGCGTAGTCATTATGCGTGCTAATGGCTGCATTATTAATGATTTTGCTGATCGCAATTTAGATGCTCATGTTGAGCGCACCAGTATGCGTCCTTTAGTATCGGGAGAAGTGTCTGTTAAAGAGGCACTGAGCTTATTTACAGTCTTAGGTTTGCTTGCGTTTAGCTTAGTGTTATTACTCAATCCATTAGTCGTGCAGTTATCTGTGGTCGGGATTGTGTTAACAGTGATGTATCCGTTTATGAAACGGGTGACCAACATGCCACAGATGTTTTTAGGCATTGTGTGGAGTTGGTCAATTCCGATGGCCTATGCCGCTCAACTTGGTGAAGTGCCAGTGGAAGCTTGGTGGTTATTTATGGCGAATTGGTGTTGGACGGTAGCGTACGACACCATGTATGCCATAGTCGATCGTGACGATGACTTAAAAGTCGGCATTAAATCAACCGCCATCTTGTTTGGTCGCTTTGATCGACAGATTATCGGCATATTTCAACTTGCTGCCCTAGGGTGTTTTGTTATGGCTGGGCTGGTGGCCGATCGTGGAGTTATTTATGGCTTGGGCATTATCAGCTTCATTGGGTTTGGTGTGTACCAGCAACGATTAATCTTTGGTCGTGAACGTGCACCATGTTTTAAAGCCTTTTTAAATAATAACTGGGCAGGCATGGTAGTGTTTATTGCACTTGCACTAGATTATATGATTTAAGGTTTGTGGTTTATTATCTTGTGGCAGGGATGCATGAAAACAACTGTTTGGTTAATCGTCGCGATAATGTGTTGTTGGTTATCCCTCGCCAGTGCGTCAACTCACAATGATGCTGTACTGGCTGGCTTACCAAACAACACTGCTGATGTGCATTCTTCTGCTGCGCTAGTTAATATTCCTCGTACCCGTCAATTTGTGCTTGAAGATGGTGATCGCCACTATCAAGTGATGATCAAATTGCCAAAAGATTATCGCCACAATAGCACTCATCGTTACCCTGTCGTCTATATGACGGATTCTATGTATAGCTTGCAAGTGGTGTCTGGTGCGACGCGATTTCCAATGAACACCAATATGATGCAGCAAGCTATTTTGGTCGCTATTGGCTATCAGAGGCCAAGTGAAGGTTCGGCGAGTCGGATCCGCGACTATACCCCAAGTCACGATGCGAGTTGGAAACTACCTACTGGCGAGGCTAAGCGCCATGTTGCCTTTATCAGCCAGGTTGTTATGCCCTTTATTGCAAAAAACTATCGAGTCGACACCCAACAAAACACCTTTGTGGGTAATTCGTTAGGCGGGTTACTCGGCGCATATATTTTATTAGAACAGCCAAAGCTATTTGCGTATTACGTGTTGGGTAGCCCATCTCTATGGTTTGATAATAAACAATTATTGCAGCAGTTTGCTCAGCGTTTCCAGCAAACGCCAGCAATATCTGCCAAGGTGTTTATTGGCATTGGCGAATTAGAAAAACCTCCTTACACCCATGATGGTCATCAGATGATTACCGATGCGCGCGCTTTTTTTAAACTACTCCAATCTCACCCTTCTGCTCAAGCAGGTACATTACAGCTTAAATTTTTGCTCATCCCTGAAGCAGACCATTCAATGGCTTTTCCAACCACGGCAATACACGGTTTATCTTGGCTGTTTAAACGAAGCATCTAGCTAAGATCCATTGTCGATCCTTTATATCCTGTAATCATTTCCTGTAACCATTTTTGTGGCAATCAATCTGCGTACAATTCATTTTTGCTGATATGTTAATAACTTGTTTTATTTTTATTTACCCCCATATCAATTTCTACAGCGCAGCATTAATTAAACTGAGATTACCCAAGGATGAGTATTGAATGAGAGCAACAGTTAAGTACCGGTTAGTTTTTTTAGTGTTAATGCTATGCAGTTTTTTCTTAGGCGTTCAGTTAACCCCAGCGTCGTTAACGAGCCATGCTGACAAGTTGATGCTGGGTATTATTTCAGCGCTTTATTTTGTGTTGCTACCACTGTGTTATTGGTATTGCATTATTAAAATGGGCGCCCAGAAATTGTGGAAAATAATAGTTATTTTCAGTTTAAGCAGCTTGGTTGCACGGCTAAGTTTTCCTGCAGAAATTGCCCATTACTTTGAGTTTGTGGCCTGGCTGCGCTACCCAATTATTGCCGTGTTATTAGTGATCCAACTGTACTTAATTGTCAGCGTCGCTCGTGGCTTGATTAAGGTACGAAAGTTAAAGGGCGATCCTCGAGTTGGGGCGGTGGAAACCTATCGAGATGGTGATGATAAAAGCTTAACTATCGCGCTTATTATGGCCAGTGAAGCGACTAACTGGTTTTATTCTATCCCATGGTTTTCACGTCATCATCCACCAGTAATTGCCAATATCAATCTTGTTAGCGCTACACGCTGGCATGTGTGGTTAATGCTTATCGGTTGTGTTGGTGCGTCGAGTCTGAGTTACGTATTACTGGCATCGTGGAGTGAGTGGGTGGCGATTATTGTCTCAAGCATCATTGCCTATACCTTGATGTCTATCGTGGCTAACCATCGACTGTCACGCTATTACTCTTTATATTTTATGCGAGACAACCTAGTTATCAATAACTCCTTGTGGGGATTTATGGTGATAAGCATGACCGATATAGCCAGTGTGACGCATCAAGAATCAATCGAATTAAATAAAGATCAAGCAGAAACGATTATGATTGGCCGCGGACAATGTAATGTCATTATTACTCTAAACCGTGCGGTTATTTATCATGGTGGTATGGGTCAGTTACCTGAACCCATGAAAACGGTGTATTTGAGTGTGGATAGTCCGCAGCGGTTCATTCAGGCGCTTAACAATAGTAGAGTTACTGTGGCTGAGTAATCTTCAAAAACGCATAAAAAATGCGCTGATGAAAGCGCATTTTTTTGTGAGTAAATCAGTACTGGCTAACTAAGCCCACGAGCTAATTTGTCGATTAGTCTCGCACTAATGTGGTTAAGTCAGCCGGGCGGTAATAAACTGACTTTAATACCTTACCTTGACGAACCACTTTACCGGCCATATCAACGTCTTTAGCGCATTTAGCGATAATAAACTCACCTTTAGTACTACCAACAATTTCAACACCTTGTTTGGCATAGTGGGCAATGGTTTCAGCTAATTCTTGCTGGTTGCGGCACACTTTGCTCATGTTGCTTGAATGCACTTCATTCCAACATTTAATAAAGTCTATTTCACGGTTCTTAGCCACGTTAAGCAATAAATCGACAAGATAGCTTATCTCTAAACGATCGCTTACCTGAGTCGCTCCTAAGTGCACTAAACGGCCCATTAACACGTAGACAGAATCAACAATAGCATCAGCTTGTTCAATACGAGAATCCGCTTCGGCAAGCTCGGTCATTTCTTCGATAATCAGTGATGTATGCAAAGTGTCTGCTTTATGATCAAGACTGGTCTCGTCGTTGACGGGTAAGTCAAATGTGCTGCGAAACTCAAAGATATCGCGGTATAAGTGATCGTAAATTGGTTGAGTTAATTGGCTGAGTTGCATGGGCTTACCTGCGAAAAATAATGTAAGCTAATTTTAAAGAATTGATCAGCAGAATACAAAAAATTGCCTAATGTTTTTTGCAGTAGGCAATCATTTTTTTATACTCTGAAAGTGTGGCGGAGTTCTTTGGCTTTATCTGCGTGAGTTTTAATATTTAATGCAGCAACTTCAATCACATTTAAGCTTGCCAAGTTACTGTGGCTTAATTCTGTAATCGTATGGATATTATTGGTTACCTCTGCGGTAACCCGTTTTTGTTGCTCTGCTGCAACAGTATTTTGTTGTGTAAACTGGTTTATCTCATTCACGCTTTGATAGATATCTTCAAATTTTGTCGAGGCAAATCCTATGTCCCTTGCGCAAGTATCAGCCTGAAGTTTACTGGCTTGCATTTCGTCGGTCCAATTAATAAGCATAGCATGCATAGATTGCACGCTTTTAGAGATGAGCTCTGTTGAGAGCTGAGTTCTACTTGATAAGGTTCGAACTTCATCTGCTACGACGGCAAATCCACGCCCCTGCTCGCCAGCACGTGCGGCTTCAATGGCAGCATTAAGTGCAAGCAAATTAGTTTGCTCAGCAATGCTTTGAATTTCTTGCATGGCATTAGACACATTATCTGCTTCTTTATTTAATAAGTGCGCATTCGATGCCGCTGCCGAAACTGAAGTCGCTAATCGCTCAATACTATTACGGTTAGCGTGCATTTCCGTTCTACTTTCAAGACACACTTGCTGTGCCTTGTTTACATGATCTGAGGTCGATATCGCATGTTGGGCTATCTCTGCAACAGAGGAGTTCATCGCTTCAATTGCGCTGGCGATTTCATCAATTTTATTTTTTTGTTGCTCAATACTATGATTAGCTTCTTGAGCAGAATGAACCAGTTCATTGGCGATATGATGTAAGTTGTTACCTTGATCTTGTGAGCGACCAAGTACCCCTTGCATTTTCGCCTGATTCAGAACCTGTTGAAATTCCAATACTGAAATACTGTCGTTACCACAATAGACTAATCGACTAACTGAATCATATTGTTGTTGATATTGGTTGATCTTATTCGGCAGTGAAAAGAGTTCTTTGGTAAATAATAGTGTATTAACCAGTGCTAAAGAGAAGATCACTGCTGCCATGGTCCAATTAAAAACTACACCACAGCCAATGATTGCAGCCAAGGTTATTGACGCGCCTAACCAGCGTTTATGTTGGCTAGTCATGACATAACTGGCCGTTTTTCCTTGTTTTATTTGGCTGTAAAGTTTTTGGGCATTAGTAATGTATTCAGGCTTTGCTTTAATGCGTACCGATTGGTATCCAGTAATTTGGCCCTTTTCATACAGGGGAGAGACAAAGGCATCAACCCAATAGTAACTCCCGTCTTTACAGCGATTTTTAACAATTCCACGCCACGATTCACCAGCTTTGAGTTTATCCCATAATTCTTTGAAAGCTTCTGCTGGCATGTCGGGATGTCTGACAATATTGTGATTATGAGTGACGAGTTCTTGCTCACTGAACCCTGAGATTTTAATGAACGTCTCATTGGCGTAAGTAATGATGCCGCGTTTGTCTGTAATTGATACCAGCTCGTCATTAGCATTAAGACTGACTTCTTTATCGATTACGTCCTTGTGTCTCATTGGCATACTTCCATTATTGTTCGACTTTTAACGGGAAAGTCATTGTGCTGCTTTCCTCACAATTATAGTGGATATCAAGATATAGATCATATTAGTAAATAGCTATTATCATTACCAGAGATTAAATAAATATTTAATTTGGCAATAAAAAAACCGACATATATGTCGGTTTTAGTATTGAGCTATGGATTCAATTTTGCATAAATGCTGGTATTGAAATTAAGCCTATTTTATAAATGCGAAAGCATCACCATACAAATGGGCTTCTTCAATCCCAAGCTCACGGAACAATTCTCGTGCCGTGCCAACCATATCAAAACGGCCAGCAATGTAGATGTCGTAGCCATTCAAACTGACAAAGTCCTGCTTAATCTGCTCGAGTAAATTGGCTTTTTTACCTTCCCAGTTACCGTCAGCAAGTTCTACTACTGGAATAAACTCTAACCAAGAATGCTCGGCATGCCATTGACGGGCGATGTCTTGATAGTACATGGCTTCTTCGTTACGGCAGCCCCAATACAATTTAGTCTGAATGGTTTCGCCGTTGGCAATCTGTGCTTCAACGATACTTTTGATATATGAAAATCCAGTACCACCCGCAATTAAGATCCGCGGTCTGTGGCTTTCGCTACGTAAAAAAGCGTCGCCAGCAGGTGCTTCAATATCAATATGGCTTGCCGTTTGTAGTCGTTCAACGACTTGCATGGGATAACTTTCACTCACAGCAGCACCAATATGCAATTCTATTAAGGCAGCATTTGGGGCAGAAGCAATGGAAAAAGGACGTTTGTCTTTTTCACCCATGACCACAGATAAGTATTGGCCAGCTTTAAAATCAAAGGCTGCTTCGGGTTTAAGGAACACTTGATATACAGCGTCATTAAACGGGGTGACTTTTTCAATCTGACAACGAATGGTTTTCATCTAACGTCCTTTAAACCCTTTTATAATTTTTTATCAATCAGTTAATTATAGCTATTTACGACCTAACCGGATCACTATGGTTACAATGTTGGCACATCTTCTATGCCGAGATCATCCCAAATTTGGTCGATTCTTTGTTTTGTTGTCTCATCCATCACAATGGGAGTACCCCATTCTCTGGTGGTTTCGCCTGGCCATTTATTGGTGGCATCTAAACCCATTTTCGATCCTAAACCGGCAACGGGTGATGCAAAGTCAAGGTAATCGATAGGGGTATTATCCACCATCATGGTATCGCGAGTAGGATCCATCCGTGTGGTAATAGCCCAAATAACATCCTGCCAATTACGGCAATTGACATCCTCATCAACCACAACAATAAATTTGGTGTACATAAATTGGCGAAGGAATGACCATGCTCCCATCATGACACGCTTGGCATGACCCGGATATTGTTTACGGATTGAAATGATTGCCATACGATAAGAGCAGCCTTCAGGCGGCAGATAAAAGTCAATAATTTCAGGGTATTGTTTACGTAGGATAGGAACAAATACTTCATTTAATGCCACGCCTAACATAGCCGGTTCATCTGGTGGACGGCCGGTATAGGTACTATGATATATGGCATCTTTACGGTGAGTAATATGGGTCACGGTGAATACTGGGAATGAGTCTGTTTCGTTATAGTAACCCGTGTGATCGCCGTATGGACCTTCTACTGCGGTTTCATCAGGATCGATATAGCCTTCAAGAATAATTTCGCTGGTGGCTGGTACTTCAAGATCGCAGCTAATGGCTTTACAGACCTCGGTACGTTCGCCGCGCAACAAGCCTGCAAAGGCATATTCACTCATCGAATCTGGTACTGGGGTTACAGCACCCAAAATAGTCACAGGATCGCTACCTAATGCCACTACGACAGGATAACGTTCACCTGGATGAAGCTGTTTAAAGTCTTTAAAGTCTAGGGCTCCGCCACGGTGGTCCAGCCAGCGCATGATCAGTTTATTTTTACTTAATAACTGTTGGCGATAAATACCTAGATTTTGTCTTTTTTGTCGCGGCCCTTTGGTGATGGTTAATCCCCAAGTGACTAATGGTGCCACATCGCCTGGCCAGCAGTGCTGGATTGGCAACGCGGTTAAGTCGACATCATCACCGCTTTTGACTACTTGCTGACAAGGTGGATTGCGCACTGTTTTCGGCGGCATATTTAACGCTTGCCTAAACATGGGTATTTTAGCTATGGCATCTTTAAAGCCACTCGGTGGTTCTGGTTCTTTTAAGAATGCTAATAATTCACCGACTTCACGTAATGCTAAAGGGTCATCTTTTCCCAATGCCATAGCAACACGTTTAGGCGTACCAAATAAGTTAACCAGTACCGGCATGGTATGGTTGGTCGGATTTTCAAATAACAGCGCGGGGCCACCTGATCGTAAAACTCGATCAGCAATCTCTGTCATCTCTAAATGAGGATCAACAGGATAGCTAATGCGCTTTAACTCTCCATTTGCTTCTAAATGATCGATGAAGCTGCGTAAATCTTTAAAACTCATGTTTACCGCCTGTAAATCAAATCCAAACCACTATGGCGCGCACTATAGCATTTTTCTAATATAGGGTTAAGCCATTTGATAGACCTATATTGTTGATATCGACTTTAGTGATACTTAGCGTAAACTGGATGTTGTGAACCAGATTGTGGAGGTGACTTATGTGGGTGAACAAACCGTGGGTTTTGATGCCGTTATTAGGGCTTAGTGCAAGTGTAACCTTAACTGTGATGAGTTTGGTCAGTGCTCAGCCGCTGTTAGCGAACGAGTATTCTCAGCGCGTTTCTCATTCTGTCGGCTCTCAACATAATAACCATCGCCAACATTATAATCATTATCGACATCGTGACCCTTGGCGTTGGGGGATTGGTTGGGATCAAGGCTGGAGAGGTAACCAATATTGGGGACCGAGTATTGGCGTTAGTTGGAGCAATGCTAATAACTTGCGATACAATTCGGTTTGGAGAAATAATGATTATCCTAGTCGCTACCCCTATGAAAATCAGTTGAACGCAGTCTACCAGCCACAAGCTATCGAGGTTTTAGAGCCTGTTGCAGTCGCGCCACGGCAACAAACTACAACTAGCATTCAATATGCTCAAGGTTTGAATCATTTACCCGAAAATGCCAAAGTGATTCAGCGTGACAATGGCACTGTTTATGAGTGGCAAGGGGTAGAATATTATTTTGATTGGAATACTCAAACCTATGAAGTAGCCAAAGCGGATACTCGATGATCATCAGTATAGAAACAAAATTCAGTCCTGTGGTCAGCCTTAGCTTGATACATAGCTGTATCAGCCGCACTGATAAGTTCACGACTGTTTAAACCATCATCAGGCAGTACACTAATACCAATACTCGCCCCAACTTGTAAAGTGTGCTCGCCGATGGTTATGGGTTGCTTAATACTGCTCAATAATTGGTTTATTTTGTTTTTGATATCGATAGGTTCGGTGATCATATCGAGCCAAATGATAAACTCATCGCCTCCCAATCTACCGACAATATCAGTAGTACGCAGATTATTAACCAAACGATTAGCGATGGTCATGATCACTTCGTCACCAATGCTATGACCCAGAGAATCATTAATCTCTTTAAATTTATTAAGATCTATAAACAGTAATGCAGCTTGCTGTTCTCCGCGTAAATCACGTGCTATTGCGGCATCAATTTGCTTAATAAATGCGCGGCGATTATAAATCCCCGTGAGTTCGTCATGTTCGGCTAAAAAAATAAGCTTATCTTGCTGTTCAATCAATTTGCGGGTTTGAATATCAACTTCTTGTTTCAATTTTTCTTTTTTTATCGTGATTTGGGCTAATGATTGTTTCATTTCATTAAAATCATCCGCGAGTGCAGATAATTCATCGGTATCAAAAGAATTAATTTGACTGACGAGATCGCCTGCTGCGAGCGCTTCCATACCTATCTTGAGTGAGGCTAGCCCTTTCTTAAACCTAATTAGTGTCATAATAGACCAAGCTGTTACCATAATCGCTAACAGAAATAAGACCATTCCGACCATTAATAATAATGTTTGTTGTTTTTGACTCGCTTTTTTTATCGAGAATTGATGAAGCCGAAACATTTCTTCGGTCATTTCTTCAATAATCATGCTGTATTTCGCTTTAAATAATCGTTCAGCAGTCAGTGTTGATGCCACATTAACTTGTTTGCTGTGGAAGTCATGTTGAGTATTAATCAGTGATCTTATATTGGTATTTAATCTATTGATGTTGCTAATGATGAGTTTTTGCTGTGTCGCCCACTGAATATCTTCTGAGAGATCTTTGGCCAATTCGGCTTGGCGCAGATTAAGCTCTGAAAGCCCTCGATCATCGCTATACTCTTGGTAAAGCCATAGCTGACTGCGAAGACTATCAATGCTGACTTGCAATTTCATTGAGTAATTGAGTTGCCGGTATATTTGTTGTTGATAATGGTGAGCTTGTATCAGCGATAAACCGACGATCAATGTCAGTAATGAGCAAAGTGCAGCGGTTAGTTTAAGACGCTTAGATAACATCATAACTTACCATCCTGCCTCTAAGCTCATGAAGGTTTCAAATAATTTTCGATCGAAAATCTGTCTAAAATCGACACTGTTTTCTTTATCGACCAGTTGATTATCAATAGCCCATTGGCTTTGAGTTTGGATGTTAGAAAATAGCGCATTGCTGAGTGATAATCTAAAAGTATAGTCATTCCATGAGTAACGGAGTTGCGATGGATCGATATTCAAAATACGACTAATATTTTGCTGAGCAAGTTCTGGGTTAGTATGGATATAGTCAGTGGCATCACTAATTGATTTAAGTATAGCCAACCTTTCGGTGGTGGATAACGTCGTCTCTTTAAGCTCAATTAAGTTAAAGGATAAGTGATATAGGCCGCGGCTATTAATGACGCTGGTATCTGAGGTTACTTGTTGTGTTAATAAATAACTTAATGGCTCCCAAGCTGAAATAATATCAACCTCATTATTTAATAATGCTGGAATAAGTTCATCTGACCGCAAATATACTCGCGTGATAGGCTGTGCCGTTTTATTGTACATGATCAGTAAACTATCAAAGAAAAACTCACTAGCGCTGTCTTTGACTATGCCTATTCTGGCGTGCTGCAGGTTATTCAGCCGATGATATTTTTGTGGCGTTAGACTGAGTAATTTAAGATCATTATCTGATTCCACAAAGCTAGTTAATACTGAAAAGTTGCTCTGTTTAAAGCTATTAAACATGACGACAGTTTCCGAGGCGGTAGCCAGATCGACTTGCTTATCATTAAGGGCGTTAAAGCATTTTACCCCGCTGTCGTATTTAACTAATTCAACGTTAACACCATTCGCTTCAAAGTAACCAAGTTGTTTGGCAATAAAAACAGGCGACGAAAGTGGCGTGCTAGAAACCGCAATTTTAATGGATGCTTTATATGTAGGTGAAATCTTAGTGGATTGATGTGTTCTCTGTTCGCAACTGATGATGCTGGTTATGATAAAGATAAAAAAACAAATGCTTAACACCTTGGCCATAGGGACACTTCAATAATGAGTTAATGATACTAAGTGTAGTGAATTTATAACTATTTGATTGGGAATGTGACAAAAAAAGCCGTTTTTTTATCGTATCAGTCGATAGTTTTACTTTTTTAGTTTTAACGATAAGTGACAATTAAGAGGTATGTTGTGAACGGGTAAGGGAATATTTTCTTTTTTTAATCTTTATTTTTTAATTCAATAAGTTATTACATCTAAATTCAAGATGAATTTATGGGGCAGACAACTCAGCTAAAATCAGCATATTTAGCCGATTCTATATCAAAGTGCTCATTTTCTGTTCGTAATAGGCTGCAGTATAAATCGCTAATCGAGTACACGTTATTGTAATGATATTAGTTTTTTAAGTTAGCGTTTTATATGATTATGAAGTTATTTTAAGCTTGTTTGGCTAAGTCTGGGTCATCCTATATGAAAAGGCCCCATTGCATCCTTTGCTTTGGGGCCTTTGTTTGCATTGTCTGTTATTGTTTTTATGTTTGCTGTTGTAAAACCAACCCTGAGTTGGAGATTATTATTCTTTTGAGCTTGTCAGCCACAGGGTGGAATAAAAATGACGTTATTGGATAATAGAGTCTGGGGACCCAATAACGCCTTAACTGTAATGTTAGCCAATATCCTTAATGGCTAACGGTGAAACAATAAAGCGGCAAGGATGCA